>CAYPPG010000061.1:0-27619 GCA_964412555.1 uncultured bacterium | reverse complement strand
CGCGCCAAGAATTTTGGTCCGCGCATTCCTTCACGCACATAGATATCCCAACCCGTTGCATTTCCTTTTTCAGCGTTCCATGCAATCGTCAAGCCGGCGTTGTCGATACTGTCGAAGTCCGTTTGTCCCGTCAAGTCTATACTCATATGAATCGGCGAATCATAAACAGCGACATCCGCGTCAGAGATGGGAACCTGCATCGATGTGGGAGTTGGTGTCGGAGACGGTTGTAAATGCGGAAGCGATGTCGGAATGGAAGTGGGAGTTGGCGGTGCCGCATCCGTTACAGTTACCGCAACTGTATCGATACCAATCTTATGAAGACCGGTAATTCGCAAACGAACCGTGAATCTTCCACACTGGGTAGGTGAAAAAGAAGCCGTTACTCCTTGCGCATCATTGTAGTATCCATCGTTATCCAAATCCCACTCGAATTTGTATTTGGATATATCATTCGGATGATCGAGGTCAGTGGAATTCGAGGCATCGAGAGTGATCGTCTGCCCTTTGCACGCGGTATAGGGGCCGCCCGCATCGGCGACAATATTTGTACAGAGAACGGTTGTGGTATCGGTATCGAAGTCTCCACGGTTGTTTCCGATAAGCAATTTCACGGTATATTCTCCATATTCCGGCTTTGAAAAGGGGACCGTGATTCCCCTGGCGTCGCTTCGCCCATCATTATCCAGATCCCATTCATAACGATCAATAACATATTTTTTATCACAGGAATTCGAAGCATCCAGCGTGACCGTCTCACCGATTTTCACGACATACGGTCCACCCGCATCAGCATAAGGCTTATAATTCACTTGTATAATCGAATCGATTAGCCCGACACCGGGAAAATCCATCATGATTACACCGCATCGGAAAAGAGAATTGGGACCCGGAAGAGATCGAGGTGAAATATATTGGAATGTTCTTATATTCATCCCGATCATGTCAATCCCTAATATTGATATTCCTTTCGCCACTTCCATCGGCAAAGGTGCTATTCCGGCCGGTCCGACTGCGCTGGTAAAATTAATATAAATATCGTTGCAGTTCCCTCGATTCGCGGCCTCAATTTGATCCGTTATTAGTTTTGCCTTATTGTTCATGGAAGATTCAGTTGCATAAACCGTATATTCATCTTGAATACGCAATTGACTCCAGGGAATTCCATATACGGTATCGGAAGGAAAACCTTGCAAAACAACGATTTTCCCTCGCACATCGCCTAGCGGTGGGATGTAGTTTGTCTTTCCTTCAAAGTTGTAGAAAAAGGAAATATAATCCTTAATTTCTTCATAAAAGGTTTCATCAAACGAACGAGTGCATTTTTCAGCCTCATGTTCTTCCTGTACGCGCATGAGGATCGTCTCACTTGTTTGTCTTTCCAAAAAACTCTGACATGTTTTCAATACATCTTGAAATGACGCTTTCAAATAAATAGGACCATGATGAATCGTGAACATGTTATCGATATGCCGACAACGGATATCCAGGGCACGTATCCCCGCATCGAGCTGTTTTCCCAAGTTCAACGATTGGCATTTCCCGGCTCCCGTCCCCCCCAAATCATAGATGGCCATGGTATCATGGGTTCCAGGCACCGAGAGTTCAGAAATCAAAATGTTATCCCGAATAAAGCTCATCCAGTTCGGATTACTATAAGTAACATTTTCCTCATCATTATAAGCGACATTGGATTCTGTTTGGCCTTGTAGAATTGTGCCACACAAAAATACCACTACGAGCAACGATACAGCGATGTTTTTTGTATGTTCTGTAGAACGTTTCATGGTTTCATACTCCTATAGTTGAATAGATTTTACTCCATGATTTTTTCATGGATTACGGTTCGTAACGAATCCGATATACAACGAAGAACGGTTGATGACGGGACCTCCTTTCTTTTATTCATTTTTCTTCTGTTTGTTCAAAAGATTCTCGCTCCCAACGCAAATTGACCAGAATCCTGCTCCCCTGGCAAATCGTATTTCTGTAGCCCATGTTGAGGGCAGTACACCCACACTTCCTCCACGATGAAATACGACTGATAATGCAAAATGGGCAAAGAACGAAATTCCTTGTTCTCTCGTTTTTGAATGTCAACATTCCGATGACCGCATATCGGACACATTCGTTCGGTCTCTTCACAGGAAGAAATTGTAATTTCCACTCGTTGACGCTCTTCGTTAATTCGAACGTTACTGACTTCCCAATTCGGGTACGTGTTTAACAGTGAATCAAAAAATGTTTGAAGTTTGTTCATCAGATTACAGACTTTCCTCATTTTGGCTTTCCAACACCCATGATGTCTGATGAATACTCTAGGCTATGGCAAATCGGCGCGCGTCTCCAAAAATCGGTATTTTTTTGTACCGGTTTTCCATACGTCCGTTGTACCGGGGAATCGGTACAGCTCGTTTGTAGAAATGGGTTTTTCGGTAAGGGAAATGGATATCAGGAAGGATTGTGTTCGAGCCAACGCGTGGCGTAATCGATGAACTCTGTCATATTTACGAACCCCAGCTTCGCCCGTATTCGTTTGCAATACGAATCGACGGTTCCCGGACTGACATTCAGTTTCTCGGAAATATGCCGTGGACGAAGACCGCGCCCGATCAACTGAAAAATTTCAAATTCCCGGTCGGACAATACATGCACCGGTGATTCCACTTGGACCTTTCGCGGATCGATTGCGGTGATCATGAGCTGTTCCTTGACTTTCTCACTGATAAATCGCTCTCCCCGAAAAACAGCGCGAATGGCATCGATCACTTTCCTGAACGATTGCTCTTTCATGATGTATCCCCGCGCTCCCGCCCGAATGGCGCGCTCGGCATAGATCGTCTCATCATGCATCGTCAAAACAATGATCGGCAATTGAGGATTGTCGGCTTTGACACTCTTAATCAACTCCAAGCCGCTGCTGTTTTGCAGCGACAAATCCACGATAATGAGATCGGGGCGTTTTTCTTCGACCGCTTGCAATCCCTCCATGACATTTTTAGCATGTCCGCACACGATGAAGTCCGGTTCCTGATGAAGATAAAGCGTCAATCCTTCCACGACGATCGCATGGTCGTCCACAATCAATATCTTTTTCTTGTTGGGGTTCTCTTTCATGGCTGTACCTCAAAGATGATGTTACGAAGGCAGTGGAGCTAAACAAATAATCTCTGTCCCTTTCCCCGGTTGGCTGTTGATATCCAACTTTCCATGAATCATTCGCGTGCGATGAAGCATGATATGCAACCCCATTCCTTTTTGACGTGAAGAAGAAGGGACAAATCCAATCCCATTATCCCGCACGATCAACCGTAATTGCTGATTCTCTTTCTTGAGAATCAATTCTGTACGATCCGCTTCGCTGTATTTCATCGCATTGCTGAGTGCTTCTTGGGCAACGCGATAAATGTGGGTCGCCACATTGATGTCATTCACACCAATTTGCTCGTGGCACGCGAAATTGCAACGAATCCCAAATAGATTTTGAAAGTTACTCGCTAACTCACGCAAAGCCGGCACCAATCCCTGATTCTCCAATTCGTACAAATACAGCCCACGGGACAACCGTTTGCTCTGCGCCGTGATATTTTTCAAATAATCCAAAATCCGTTCGTTCAGCTCGGCATCGTCGGAATTCGCCTCCCGACTCTTTTGGGCAAGCGTCTCAAACATAAATGTAATTCCGGTTAATGACTGACAGAAACTGTCATGGATTTCCCGCCCGATTTTCCTCTGTTCCCGCGCGCTGACCTCCAAGATTTCTTTTGCCAGCCGTTCCGTGATATCATTTCCAAAAGCCAACGTATCGCATAATTGCCCGCTTTCGCCGAAATGGTTGATGAAATTCCACACCATCGTACGGACTTCTCCATTCCGAATGGTGAGCGTCATTTCTCGATCATATACATGTCCCCCAGGGTTTTCGCGGATTTGAATTTCTTGATAGATTTTCTGAAACAGTCGTCGTTCTTTTTCCGGTTCAACGATTTCCCAGAATTTTTTCCCCCTCATTTCCTCCATCGGCCATCCTAACAGCGATTCGCCCGCCGGATTCAAAAACGTAATCTCTCCCTGCGGATTGAAGACGAAAATCACGACCGGCGAAGATCGAATGATCGTATTCGACCGGTCCCTTTCCGTTCGAAGTTCCTTCGTGCGGGATGCCACTTCCGATGCCAGCCGCCGTTTATCCGCTTGGATGTGCCGAACGCGCAAATAAAACAGGACAAAGAGAGTACCAATGAACAATACCATCATTCCAATTCGAAACCACCATGTCCCCCAAAAAGGCGGCTGAATGAAAAATGCCAGGGAAGCGCCTTGTTGATTCCAAACTCCATGATTGTTCGAACCGCGAACCTGAAAAACATATTTCCCCGGAGCCAAAGTGGTATAATGCGCTATTCT
The DNA here is from genome assembly GCA_964412555.1 of uncultured bacterium. Lineage (GTDB taxonomy): Bacteria > Hinthialibacterota > Hinthialibacteria > Hinthialibacterales > Hinthialibacteraceae > CAYPPG01. The sequence goes on along the minus strand of CAYPPG010000061.1, from coordinate 23,212 downwards.
ATTCGTCCTGCTCTCATTCCAATCCGTTTCGATCTCCTGTAACCGGTATTGATATCTGTTCTTGAAGGATTGCGTAAAATTCAGCGCGGCAAAGCCAAAAGTCAAAAAATTTTGCTTGTAATTCAATTTGATAATCTCACCCGAAGAATAGGCTTTCCGGAATGGATGGGGTTTCCCCATCACTTGAAAGGAAGTGAACACAATGGGAGGAATCCGGGTATTTTCTCTGAATCGCTCGGGGCGGAAACGATTGAAGCCATTGCTTCCGCCAAAATACATCTCCCCATTTCTCCCCACGGCATTACAGTTGTTCGAAAAGTAAAATCCCTGCACTCCGGATTCCAGATCGAAATTGTGAATGGTCCCCCGTTGAACATCCAATCGCGACATGCCCCGGTCCGTACTGCACCATATAGCGCCGTGCCGGTCGATTTCAATGCCCCGGATAGAACCATTGGCAAGCCCGTCAACGGTGGTATATCGTTTTAACAATTCCTTTTCCGGATCAAAACGAAAGAGCCCCCGATTCGTTGCCAACCAAAGGTTGCCATCAAGATCATCTCGAATGCATCGGATTTCATCTTTGATATCGTGAACCGGAGCATCATGTTGGATTCGATACGCCGTAAAAGTATCTTGGCCGCGATTGTACCGGTGAAAATCGCCGTATTTTGTTCCAATCCAAATGATATTCTTGCGATCGTTATAGATACATAAAATGTGATCGGAATGCAACCAGTTCGGATCGCCTATCGTTTTTCGGTAGTGACGAAATTTGCCGGTTTGAGGATTGAAAACATTGATGCCACACTTTTCGGTTCCGATCCAAATTTCACCATGATGATCTTCACAGAAAGAGCGGATGATCCTGCCATGAAAACTATCCGGACATTCCGGATTATCTGAAAAAGATTTGAATTGTTTTGTTTCCCAGTCGAATTGGCTTAGCGGTTTATTATCACTGCCAAAACAGGCAACCCAAAGTTTCCCATCCCGGGTTTCTAGAAGTGACGTCACGGTATTACTTGGCAAACTGGCGGGATTCTCTGGATCATGCATATAGTGACGGTATTGTTTGCTCATCGGGTCGTATTGATTCAATCCGCCGCCTTTGGTTCCAATCCACAATTGACCCAAATGATCCACAATAAGTGCTCGAACATAATTTTCAGTGAGACCGTTCGGCTCCATATTTTGATGAATGTGTTCAAAACAGAGATTGTTCGGATCATACCAGCATACACCGGCATCCGATGTGCCGAACCAAAGTATACCGGAAGGATCGGCATAGATGTTCAAAACAGTGTTGCTGCTTATACTTCGGGAATCCCACCATATTTTCTTGATAGATCGAAATGCTTCCGTTTTCGGATGAAACAGTTGAATGCCACTCTCTTGCGTGCCGATCCAGAATAAACCGCTGTCATCCTCATAAATGGCCTGAATGATTCTGCTGGAAATCGTATTGCCTTTATCCGTTTTGGGAATGAATTGCTTCATGGAAGAGTCTCGAGAATCGAGTCGAAACATCCCTCCTCCCCATGTACCAATCCAAAGAATGTCGTGACGATCGATCCAGAACGAAATGATATCATGGATTGGATTCCCGATTGGATAGTGATTAAAGCTCTCATTGCTGGGATCGAATCGGTTCAATCCGCCTTTCAACGTACCAATCCAAATATTTCCCGAAGAATCTTCCTGGATAACCGTAATCTTATTGGAACTGATCGAATTCGGATTCTGCGGATCCAGTTGATATCGGGTAAACACTCCCGAAGCAGGATCGTAGTAATAGGTTTCAACACTATATCCATCGAACCGGTTCAGACCGTTTAAAGTTCCAATCCATATGTATCCTTGTGAATCTTGAAGGATTTGTGAAATATGGTTGAAGGATAAGCCATCTTGAGTGGACAGCCGATTGAAATGAACAACATCGGGAAACTCTTGAGAATAACTGGAATCAGGAAGGAATAGGATTAAACAAAAAAACCATCCCCGAACGATTCCAGAACTCGTCCAAGGGAATCTATTGCTTGAATCCCTATTGCAATCCCGGAGATCCCGTCCGCTTGATGACCTCATTGTACACATCCCCTACCGAATCGACAAAAAAAACTCTACCCCAGAATCTGCATGAACAGATCACCATGGTTTGAAATGTCCTTTGCACTGCTATGGCTAATGACTATCATCTCTATCTGATACATCGAACTTTTATGGGATAAAGCAAGCGTTTCTCTTCATATTGATGCAGGCGGGTACGCCTGCTTTACCCACAAATAGAAATCAATGTCGTGTAACTTTTTTAGGTTTAGTAATACACATAAAACACACTGCTTGATATCGAAAATGGTTACTTATACCATCAATGGACAAAGAGAAACATTCATCTTAGGATGCGTTTTGTCGATACCTGGGAATTGCATAGAGTCATTCTCGCTAGACAAGAAATCAATATCTCCTTGGAATAAACAACAAAATCATTTTAATGCATATTCATTTGCAATACAATATGGATATAATCCATGAATCTACACCAAATCCAACAAAAACTCATCGAATACCATCTCGACGGCTGGTTGTTCTGCGACCACCATTATCGCGATGAAATCGCCTACGCCATTTTAGACCTCGACACAACCAAAATGACCACCCGCCGCTGGTTTTACTTTATCCCCGCCTCCGGTGATCCGATAAAAATCGTTCACAACATCGAATCCGGACGCCTACAATCCCTTCCCGGCGAGACCATCTTCTATTCCAGTTGGCGCGACTTACACGAATATTTAAAAAAGATCGTAAGGGGGCATCAAAAAATCGCCATGCAGTATTCCCCCGACAATAACATCCCCATGATTTCTCTCGTCGATGCCGGAACGGTCGAACTCATCCGCTCATTCGGCTCCACCATCGTTTCCTCCGCCAATCTCGTCCAATATTTCCTCGCCCGCCTCGATCCCGAAAGCTTGGAGCTCCATTGCAAAGCAGGTGAAATTATCCAGGCCATCAAAGACGAAGCCTTTGCCCTCATCTTCCAATCGGTCAAAGAAAAAGCGTACAAAACGGAATATGAAATCCAACAATTCATCCTGCAACGCTTTGCCGAGGAAAATCTAACCAGCGGCCAAGACGCTCCTATTGTCGCCGTCAACGAACACGCCGCAGATCCCCATTTCGAAGTCGATGCGAATAATCCGTATCTCATCAAAGAAAGCGATCGCCTCCTTATCGATCTTTGGGCGAAATGTGACACTCCCAAGGGTGTCTATTACGACATCACTTGGTGTGCTTTCATCGGAACCGATCCTCCGGAGGAGTATGACAAATTATTCAACATCGTCGTCGAAGCACGCAACCGCGCTAAAAATTTCATTGCAGAGTGCTTCCGGGATAATACACCGGTATACGGATACCAAGTAGACAAAGTCGTCCGCGACTACATCATCGAACAAGGCTACGGCGAGTACTTCATCCACCGCACCGGCCACTCCATCGGCTCCGAAGTCCACAGCATCGGCGTCAATATCGATAACCTCGAAACCAAAGACGAACGCCAATTGATCCCAGGCGTCTGTTTTTCCATAGAACCGGGAATTTACAAATCCCCCATTGGAGTACGGACGGAAATTGACCTTTATATTGACTATGACAAAAATGTGAACTGTTTTGGTGATGAGCAGGAGGGCTTACTTTTATTGTAAATGTAAAATCATTTCTACTGTCTTGTTATGAACCGGTATTTTATAATCAGTACTGCAACCGCCGGATCCGCTACAAATTTAAATTCACACAAATGCGAATAATTAGGAGCGGCCAGAATTGAAAGATTTATAGAATAAAAACACATGGAAGGATTTCTTGATCAGTTGCATGGATCATTGAAAATATTCAAAATATTCATGACTATCAAAAGACAAATTCTGTTCATCCTTGAATCCTGGAAATCCTGATTCAGACAAAAAGAAACCGTTATCAATATACCCCGAAGCCTCATTCCTCAATAACAGAATACGACAACACACCGCTTTTCATATTGATCCGGTTGCTGCGAAAGGGAATAAGAATCACTTTAAATTGATAGGTATGCCCATCTTGAGGACCGTCGGCATAAAGTGGATTCGTTCGAAACCGGCTTTTTCCCGTCCACCAGAAATAATTGAGATCGCCGGTATAGGTCTGTCCAAGAAATACGAAATCTTCTCCATCTATACTGATCAATATGTGATATTCGTTTACTTCCGAAGAATCGATGCCGAAATTCCATGCAATGTGCAGTGCACGGGAGCCGTCGGGATCGGTGTCCGAACCGGCCGATCCCATTGGCGCCAGGTCGTCACCGCCGAGAATGTCATCATAAATCGCGATTTTGCCTGCTTTTACATTGGGTAGTTCCGGCCGGTCAAGCGCTACCGCATTTCCTCCTTCCGCATTGAAGCCAACCGGTGCGGAAGCGCTAAAGAAATCGTCACCTCCCAGTTCACCATCGATGCGTATAACTCGGAAGAAATACACGGAATTGAAATCGGGTCCGCCGATGGATTCCTTTTCGAGATATTCCGCACCGGCAAACCAATCGAAGTGCGTTGCTGTGCCATCAGCGGTTCTCCCTAAAAACTTCATTCCTCCAAATCCTTTTCGGATGTAAATATGCCAATCCGTCGCGTTGCCTTGTTCCACATTCCATGCAATGGTTAGATTGCGATTGTCGATCGAATCGAAATCCGTTTGCCCGGTCAAGTCACCAGCGGTATCGCCGGCATTGTCATAAATGAAAACAGTCTGATTCTGATATTGGGACGGTGTAGGTGTCCCTCGTGGAGTAGGAGTATACGTGCGAGATGGAGTGGAGGTCGGAGTCGGGGTAGCGGAAGGGGGAATTGGAGTAAATACCGTCGCGGTCGCGGTTGGAAGCGCTCCTTCCTTTCCCTCAACCCAACCAACAGTAACTTCTGCATTTTCGATGTCATCGACAAAATTTGCTGGAGTAACCGGATAAAAACCCGGAGCCGATGCAATGATTTTGAAGACGATATTGAACAAAACCACATCCCCGCTGATCCCACTGGCTGCGCCGGCAAAACCGGAAACCACTACCTTGTCCGATAAGGGGACACCAACAACGGACGAGAATATCTCGGTCGCTGTTCCTTCCCGCTCGATTTCGACATACTCCAGTTGATTCGGTTCAAATTGAATTTCCAAGGAAAAGGCCCGAATTCCAGCAGCTTCTTTTACGAGAATCGGTAGGGAAATCGATTCTCCGATGATTCCTTCCACTTTTCCAGCTTCAATAGTCAAATTGACCGTGGGGGCCAAGGTGGGTGTATTCGTGTAGGTGGCGGTGGGTGTATATGTGGAAGTCGATGTGGATGTATAGGTTGGTGTGGAGGTATAGGTAGAAGTGGGGGTAGAAGTCGGCGGTTCCGCTTCTACCACGGTAATCTCGCCGGCGGTTCCGGATGCACCGGCGAGGTCATCAAGAAAATTATCCGGCGTAATGGTTATTGAACCGGAAAAACCGGATTGTACATGAAAATTTACATTCAATAAAACAACATCGCCCGCGACCGCTTCCGCCGATCCGGCAAATCCGGATATCACCACCCGGTCAGAGAATGGTGTGCCGACGACGGTTGCAAATTGCTCCGTTTCGGTACCGCTCAAGTCCAAATTCACATATTCGATTCGATCGGAATCGAAGAGAAGTTCGAATGAAAATGCCCGAATATTCGTTCCTTGCGTAACGCGAATGGGCACGCTTAGGGTTGCGTCCGCTTCCGCTTGAATATTTTCAACAGTAACAGTTGAAGCAGCGGATGGCTGCACACTCTGGAACTCATTTATCCTTGAGAATGTATTTTCCGCTTCCGAATACGGTTCAGATAGAAAAATAAACAGGAATCCTACTACTCCGAGGACAGAGAAGCGCCGTTTCATCGTTTTCATTGGCTGTCTCCTTATTTGATGAGTTTCAATCACACACAAATATAGGGAAGGAAGAATGCGTTACATTCACGGCATATAATGGAAGAAACTGCTTCAACAATAAGAACAAGAATTCATTTACATGTAAAAGTATTTTACTTTCAGGGTGAGCGATGAAAAAATTAAGCTCATATATAGTATGATCCTACATCATTATAAATATATCATAGAAGGTGGAATCCACAAACTTTTTTCGCCAATAATTTTAAAAAAAGTAGATTGAGTTCCTCCAGAAGGTTTTGTTCCTCTTTTTGAGATCATCCATTCGGCTTACACTCTCCCTATAAAACATTACTCAATGAAAGGATGGAATGATGGGTACGAAAAATAATAGAAACCGTCGTGATTTTTTAAAAACCACATCCAGCCTTGGCTTAATCGCTTCGATGCCTACAATCGTTCCCAACTATGTGTTAAGCGCCGAAGAAGCGCCGAGTGAAAAACTTGTGGTGGGAATGATCGGATTGGGATGGCGTGGAATGCAATTAATGCCAAGTGCAATGCGCAATAAAAACATCAAAATTGCAGCCATCTGTGATTTGGATCTTCCTTTCCTCATGAACGGGCTGAAAGTTCTGGATGACCTGTATGTTGTAGATCGGGAATGGATTGAAGGCCGTGGCAGCGGAATGAAACGTCCTTCTCTCCCCAAACAGGCAGTCGATCCCTATCTCGACTATCGACATTTGATTGAACGGAAGGATTTGGATGCCGTCATCATCGCCGTTCCGGATCACTGGCACGCCAAAGCCTATATTGATGCATTGAATGCTGGGAAGGATGTATACGGAGAAAAACCACTTTCGCTGACGATCAACGAGGGACGCAAGATGGTGCGAGCCACCCGCGCCAACAATCGCATTTTCCAAACGGGCAGCCAGCAACGTTCTTCTAAGGAATTTCGAACGGCTTGTGAATATGTCCGAAACGGAAGACTTGGTAAAATCAACCATGTTCATATCGGTATCGGCGGTGCCCCGCAGACCGAAGGTGTGCCAAATGAAGCTGTTCCACCCGGTTTGAACTGGGAAATGTGGCAGGGACAAACGCAATTGGTACCCTTCAATCCTCTTCGCTGCCATGTGACCTTCCGTTGGTTCTTCGAATACTCGGGGGGTATGGTTACCGACTGGGGAGCGCATCATTGCGATATTTGCCAATGGGGACTCGGAATGGATGGAACCGGCCCTCGTTTCATAGAAGGCAAAGCAGAAACAAAGCCCGGCTATTATAACACCTTCACCAGTTTCGATTTTAAATTCACCTATGCAAACGGTATTACCGCTACCCTACAGAACAAAAACCATGGAGTCACATTTTACGGTGAAAAAGGGGAAATCTACTGCAATCGCGGCAAATTGTCCTCCAATCCGGAAAGTATTTTAGAGGAACCTCTAACTGCAAACGATATTCGGTTATATACAAGCGATAATCATATGCAAAACTGGGTGGACTGTGTCAAATCGCGTGAGTTGCCCATTACGGACGTGGAAATCGGCCATCGCTCCATAACAATGTGTCATATCGCCAATATCTGCGGTCATTTAGGACGAAAATTGGAATGGGATCCGGAAAAGGAAATGTTCGTCAACGATCCGGAAGCGAACACATTTCTCGACAGACCGAAACGTGAACCATATGACATTTAGTTGGATGAAGGCTTTTTTTACTTGTAGATATTTTATGTTTTTTTGATGTGTGATGTATCATTCATAAAAAAGGGGCCGTCACAGGGGAATCAGTTGGGTCGAAATAACCTGTGCGGCCCTGGAGGTTGGAAGCCTAAAGCAATTGTATCAAAAAATGAACATAAGTCAAGAAAAAAAATAAAAATTCCTTACAATTACCTGAAATTGATGTAACATTTTGTTGCTTTTGAACTTTTCCCCTTAGGATAAATCGATTGTATTGCTCTTTCGATTTGTCTAACTTTTTCTCTACAAATAATAAGCGTATATCATTTTTTGACCTCTTCCGGATAGGGAGGTAAAGTGCTAAGTCGTTCATCCTCAATGGGTATTCCCACAGTGAAATGATAAAGGTCTTGCAATTGGTTACCTTCCAATCCCAACAATTCATGCATCGGATTATCGAAATAACAGCCGATCCCTGTGCCTCTTGTTCCTGCCGCCTCCGCCTCCAAATAGAGTACTTGCCCGATCATTCCCGCTTCCCAAAATAGATTACGATAGAAAGAATCACCTAATTGGGTAATCGGTTCAGCAAACTCGGAAATCATTCCCAGGCTAAAAAAACTGTCACCTCCAATATCCTGTCCACAACTGATATTTGCGGCCAAGTCTCGACAATCTTCGGATGCCAAAAAATAGAGTGGCAATCCATCCGGGATTTTTTTCGGTTTTGCCCACAAGAAATCATCCTGCATAGCCTCTTTTAACAGTTCCGTTTTTTGCGGGTCGCGCACGAGTATATATAGCCCACGGGGAATTTTTTTGACGTTGTGTACGAATATCGCCAGATGAATGTGCGGTGGTTGAGATAATGCATCCCAAGGACAAGACGATCTTGGGAGAAGTTTAAAAAGAATGTTCACAAAACATTCCAACGTTGTGGATTTGGAATGTTGATAAGCAACGGCACTGCGCCGTTGCAAAATGATCTGCTTTGCATTATTTTCAGGATGATTGGAATGATTTACAGGTATAGAAGGAAAGGGATTCCTGAAAGACGATGTTAGATTCTGACCAGGATTTTTGCTGGTTGAGGCCACTTCCCGGATAATCTCCCAATCCACATATTCTTCACTCAGCGGATTGGCTTTCCCGAACCACTCGGCTTGCCGGAATTGTTCAACCGTTTCCAGTGAAAGATCAGGAAATGAAATTTCATGATTGTCGGGGACGACAATGGCGATGAATTCCGGTTCTTCCACTTCCTGTTCGTGAAAATCATCGATACGATCAACTCCTATCATTGTTGCAATATGATCAGTCGGCCAAGAAGGAATAATTTTTAATTTCCAGCCGTGCAATGCAGCGGATAGGCGCAGTGTCGCCAACGCATGGCCGGTATCATGCTGGCAGTACCGAAACGCCCGTTCCCCATATTTCCACGCTTCCCGCCAGAAAATCGAGGTCAACGCAACGAGAAAAGAGTCTTTCGGCTGACCCTGCATGAGAGCATTCCATACGCATTCCGTAACGCTTCCCCGAAGCTCCAATGAGTGATTTTCGGAAACATAATGATAGATTCCCGCCTTTTCGCACCATTCATCCATCGGTCCGAGAATGGCGTATCCTTCTGTCGGGTGAAGATTTCCACTTGACGGATTCACTCGCAATGCCCAGCGATCCCCCCGATATTCTTTCCAAGCGGACAATCCCAATGCATAACGGAAAAAGGTCGATATGGTTTGTGTATTGACCGGTTCAGGAGGTTTAGGATTTTCTAAATAGAGATCGTTGTATGCAATGGAATCCGCTGGATCGTCGAACTGGAGAGATATGGTTTGTGCTCCCTCGTAATACCGAAACGGATGAGGTTGAGTATCCCAATCCAAATAACCGAGAGAGCGGGCAAAACGCCGAGGGTGATGTTTGGTTTCTTCGTGGTATTCGAAAACAGTACTAGTCATAACTCAATAGATTGTAGGTAGGATTCTTTCTTTGGCAAGGAAATAATCGGGATTGGACGCTGGTTTTTCGGATGCATTCCATCTACAATCTCTATGTTTTCACAGCGATAAAATGGAGGCTATTCATGAATTGGTTTCGTATTTTCCTTATTTGTTGTTTGGTATTTGTTGGTCTCATTGAGTTGGAGGCAAAACCGGTAACGGTTGATCTTGCCGTTGGTGATTCTTATACCTACGAACTGAAAACCGGTGAAGAAAAGAAGGTCACAGTTATTTCCTGCCACGATGAACGCGATGAGTTTAGAAATGCAGTTCGCAAAGCGACTGTAACGGTGGAAGTTGATGGGACTCAGGCGACACTTCCAGTTGCAAATTACTCCATGCCCCAAATCGTGAATGGAGTGAAATTGGACGCGCCGGTGATCAAAGCCTACTTAAGCAATTCCGGCAGTCCGGACGTATGGGATCTCGCTCCCGATGCGGATGTCCGTCTTCGGTTTTGGGATCCGGATCAACCGTTGTTAGAGCCGGGAACCTTCCGTTATCCGGTAAAGCAACTCTGGTTTGCTTCACAAACCCAGATGGCGAACGAACCGACGTTTGTCGATGGAGGTGAGGATCCACGGAGAAAATCCATTTATTATCATTATGCGCTTGATTTCGGTGGGTATGACCGGATGATCCGGGTAGTGGCAGCAACAGATGGAGAGGTCGTTTCCGCCGCCGACCGTATCGATCCTGAATTGCCACAGGAAGGAAGAGAGATCGTTCGCCCGCGATATGACGTCATTTATATTCGCGATAATCGCGGATGGTATTACCGTTATTCGCATTTCGATGCCATACTCCCGCATATCAAAGTTGGGTACAAGGTGAAAATGGGTGAGTGGATCGGTATTTTGGGAAAAGAAGGGGCTTCCGGCGGCTGGTCGCATCTGCACTTCGGCATTCATGGAACACAAGGAGATGAAAAAGGATTGATCGAAGCGTATCCATTCGCAGTGGAAGCGTATTTAAACGAACATCCCGGCGCAGTTCTCGCAGTGGCGCGTCCGCATCATCTTATTAAAACCGGCGATGAAGTGGTTCTTGATGGCTCCAGGTCGATGTGTGACGGGGGCGAAATCGCTTCTTATGAATGGGAATTCTGTGATGGTGAAAAAGCCACCGGTCCAAAGGTGAAACGGGTGTATACCGAACCCGGTGTGTACTCTGAGATTATGAAAGTCACCGACAATCGCGGACAAGTCGATGTCGATTTTGCCGTGGTGCATGTGCTGGCTGGGAACAACACATTGGATTTGCTACCTCCTTCTATCCATGCAACGTACTATCCGACCGAGGAAATCAAAGTCAATGATACGGTTTATTTCAAAGCGAGAACATTCCGTGTCGAAGGGGGACAGGAAGAATGGGATTTCGGCGACGGTTCTACCGGAGTGACCTGTTCTAAAGACGAATTTGCGACGATTTCACATTATTATGAAAAACCGGGATTGTATATTGTGACAGTGCGCAGAAGTTCCGCAAACGGAACTACTGCAATGGCGCATCTGAAGGTTTTTGTGGGAGAGTAAACGTAGCGCTGCCGTCCCGGCGGCACGGTGGAGAAAAGAGCCGGCAGGATGCCGGCGATACGTAGCGCCGCCGACCCGGCGGCATGATGGAGAAAGAGCCGGCAGGATGCCGGCGATACAGGGGGAACGATGAATAGCAAAGAGAGAGTCCAAGCAGCAATGAATCATCGGGAACCGGACCGTATCCCGCTCGATTTCGTCAGCACGGCGACCACGGGGATGCATGTCAATTGTGTTGCAGCACTGCGGGATCATTACGGATTGGAAAAACGGCTGGTCAAAGTGCACGAGCCGTACCAAATGCTCGGTTGGATCGATGAGGATTTGCAGGAGGCCATGGGCATCGATACGGCTTCTGTATGCCCACGCAATACAATTTTCGGCTTTCCGAATGAAAACTGGAAACCGTACCGTCTTCCGTGGGGGCTTGAAGTGCTTGTATCCGAGCATTTCCAAACCACGATTGACGAGAACGGCGATACGCTGATTTATCCTGAAGGAGATACGTCCGCTCCACCGAGTGGGAAAATGCCGAAAACAGGATACTTTTTCGACACCATTGTACGGCAGGAACCAATCGAGGATGACCATTTGAACGTCGAGGATAACCTGGAAGAATTCGGCCCTATTTCAGACGAGGATTTAAGGCATCTTCAAGAATCCACAGTACGAGCCTCGACTACAGGAAAGGCTGTCGTTGCCACCTTTGGCGGAACGGCCTTCGGGGATATCGCTCTTGTCCCCGCGCCGTTTTTAAAGTATCCGAAAGGGATTCGTGATATTGCGGAATGGTATATGTCTACTGCAAGCCGCCGGGATTACGTTCATCAAATCTTCGAGAAACAGTGCGAGTATGCATTGGAGAATATGGAAAAAATCCACACTGTCGTTGGGGATGAGATCGATGCTGTATTTATATGTGGAACCGATTTCGGCACGCAGAACTCGACTTTCTGTTCGGATGAAACGTTTCGAGAGTTGTATATGCCGTATTATAAGCAAGTCAATAATTGGATTCATCAAAACACAAAATGGAAATGCTTCAAGCATTCCTGCGGATCGGTGGTGAAATTTATCGACAGTTTCATCGAGTCCGGTTTCGATATCTTGAATCCCGTGCAGTGTTCGGCGGCAGGGATGGATCCGCAAACGTTGAAGGATCGCTTCGGTGACCGTATTACATTTTGGGGCGGCGGTGTCGATACTCAGGGGACGTTGCCATTCGGTACACCGGCTGAGGTGCGGGAAGAGGTGTTGCAGCGATGCGAGATTTTTTCGCGAAACGGCGGATTTGTGTTCAATGCGATTCATAACGTGCAGGCGAACACGACGATTGAAAATGTGGTTGCCATGATCGAGGCGGTACACGAATTTAACGGATAAAAATTCTCCTGCCAGATAGTCATCCTATCGTTCCAAAAGAAGCCATGACTCGTAAAATTAGGCCTTCTTTTTTTATGGAACGTCCGATCCCTTTCAGCGGTTTCTCAGCAGTCGTCCACTTCCGACAAAGCCGGGAGATTATCTTTATTTGATTATTTCTTTTTACACAAAGAAGATTTCAATTTGGACATAAACGCCATGCGCGGGCCGGATGGTTGTGATTGAGGCGCAGAATTTGCTGATGACTCTTTTTCACCAGGTTTTTCACCGGTTTCTTCCTCTTCAAATTTCGCAACGGCCATTTCGAGAAATGAGATCACCCTTGTAATGGATTCGGTTTGTTTTCGTTGTTTGCTCAGATGTTTCTCAAATTGATTCAATGTTTCTTCCAGCAAATCGCGATTCATTTTCTTGACATCGTCAACTTGGAGTTTTTGATCTTTTTTTAGTAGTTGATAGACTTTTGCAATGGTTGTTTTGGATTGGAGAGTGACCGTCGAACTGACATTGGGGAAATATTTCTTGATGAGTTTTGCCGTATAATCCCGTAATGTATCGGACAATCCAATTTCTGTACGATAAATCGAATACTGGATTTTCATCTGACGGAGAATCGCTTGACAATATTGTTTGGTTAACGTTTTGACTTCCGATTTATTCGGACGATCCAATTGCAGCCATTGCATGAAGGTTTTCTTGATGGAATGCAAATCGGCCGTGGAAGCAGCACATTCTCTTTCCTTCCTGTTGAGTTTGTTTTCTACCTGCCGCTTTTCCATTAAACCAAACTTTTTGAAATTACAATTGAAAAGGTAACCGATGATTGTTTTTGACGATTTAACAGATTTTAAACATTTCTGATACCGTTCATCCGAATGGACTGCTAATTGTTCATCTTTTGATATCAACGATTTATTGGTTTGAACTTTGGAAAGACTTTGGAGAACATTTTGAATTGTATCAAATACAAAATCCCCATTGACTGTCTTTCCCACCACGTCCTCTTTACGGACATGAGGATTCGATTTTACATATTCATCGATCAAAGTTTGATTGATTTGTTTTGCTGCCTGGGCATAATCGTCCTTTTTGATTTTCATTATTTGACACTTTCCACGTCGATCGATTCATTTTCCTTTATTCATACAAATGAATTGACACATCCAAGATGTTCTTTGATGCGTCATGCATCATTATAGAGATGGATCGTGAAAAGGGTAATAAGAATGTTTTCCCTCCTAGAGAATTCATCCTTTTCGTTCTCGCTGCATGAAATCAAGTTTTTTCACATTTGGATAGGGCAAATACGAACGTCTTTTGTTTTATTGATAGAGGAAAAAGTATGGAATATTTGTTTTAACGTCACTTTGAAACAACCGAATACCATCAATTATATATTCGCCTCCGCCAACATCCGACTGCTGCAGTTCTATCCCGTTTCCGGTGTTTACCGTTGTGGAAAACCAACCGAATCGTTGCAGGAACTCATCCGGTCCCGTACTTGTGGTTAGAGAGACATTTTCTGCAAGGTTTTGTTCATTGGCTTTCAACGAATACATGTTTTCTTGTCGATCAATCCGAAGGACAAACCGGATTGGTTGACCAATATCGTAGGCAACGCTTGAAGGCTCCAAGTTTCCATCTCCATACGGATCGATCATGATCCACCCTTTTTCTCCAAAAGCAGTAATCGGATTCCCGGACGGTGCGGGGCTAAGAATTGACGATTGCGGGAGTGGAATTTCCGCTTCCTGGGTGGCAAGAAAAAGTACCAAACCGGTTTGATCGTTCTGTAGTGCTGTTGCACTCCAACGAAGGGTAACATATCGTTGGTTTGAAGTTTGGAGCGGTTCGACAACCATAAAACTATACGGAACCGTACGCAGGGTGGATATGGGGATAAACGGAAGCGCCGTTTCAAAACCAGTAAATTCACTTGGAGAAAATCGGTCTGCCAGATACAAACTATAGAGACTTTTTCCACCCGGAGCGGCAATGTAGGCAGCTTCGGCGGACGGAGCACCGATGGTCAGGTTCGTGCCTTCTATATCTGTTTCCGATTGATCCGATAAGCCGCAAGAGCGGGTTTCAATGGGAAGGCCGGAACGCCGGGGATCAAATTCATTGACAATTCGCTCCGAACCGGCTGGATTGTTCTCAAAATCTTCTTCAAATAGTAAATTCACACCGCTTGGAGGTTCCGGAGTTTGATAGGGATAAGGTTCAAAGAATGATCCACCGGGATTGGCAGTAAGGAGTATATCGTCGAAAAGAAAAGAATGATTACCCGCTCCACTCAGTGACACATCGGTCAACCTGATGGGAGTTCCGCCGCTTTCCGGTGCGATCTTACCTGTTGCTATTTTTTCCGGCTGACTATGGGGTACCAAGGGCAAAGCCTTCGTCTGCCCTTGCGGAGAAGCGCTATAGAACAAGGGTAGACTTCGCTTACCCTTGTTACCCATTATGTGCTCGCGATTCAGATAAAGTTCCCATTGATTGGATGGCATGTCCAAAGACACTTGGAATGAGTAACGCATGCCTGCGTTGTACTCTTTTCCAATTGCTTGCAATGAACCGCTTCCGGTTTGATCAACTCCAATTTGTCCGCTTTGCATAAAGCCGGCAATGGTTCGCTTTTTCTGCTCCCCATTCACATGATAAGATATTTTTAAGATGCTTCCTTCTTGATTTGATTGCTGGGGAATTGCCGTCCAGCTGAGTTGAGCCGTTCGCGAGAGATTTAGATTTTCTCCGACTTTCATTTCAATATTTTCAATTGGCTGCAACGCGTTGAAACTCCATTGGCTCGAATCTGGAACGATGGTTCCGATATTTTGATCATCGATCGAGTATATTGTATTCCTTGTAGTATCTTCAAATGTTTTGTGAACAACGGCATGAAAACGATATTCTTCATCATTGGTGAGTGATTGGTTTTCGATTGCAAGGTTCAGATTATCAGCGAATGCGGAACCAGAATCTACGGAGAGAGTGAAAGAGTTCATATTTGTGTCATAAGGGATGGTGCTTTCGATTTCAAAGAAAGCGGTTTGGGCATCGGTTTCCGAAGTGGCACGATAGAGACGTGTAGTAGTTACGCCTGTCGCGGGATCGAGTTCAATCGAGAACCAATGGGGAAGATTTTCATAAATCATGATATCCGTCGAATCGAGTTGAGTATCGCCGTTTTGATTGACGAAAAGCGGTTCTCCCACCCGTAGTTGTAGGACGGGTTGATTGAAGAGAGAAACAGTCATATCACAATCCGCTTGGGGAATAATGCAGCAGGAAAAGCGGATTGGATCGGTTTCGTGATTTGTTCGATGAAAATTTCCTTGCAAACTGCTATCAGCGGGGATCATACAACAGGTAAGTGAGTAATAGGACTGGTCGGGAACTGCTTCAATTGAGCTATTGCTGATCAATTCTGTACCGTATAAGTTACCCTCTTGATGTGCCGCTAGGTTGCCAAGAGAATTGTCGTCAAAATCTTCAACGAAAAGCGGAATCCATTCCGAATCTTCTGCAATGATTGGAGTATGAAAGGGAAGAGGAGTATGGGGAGCTTCGGGATCAATTTGTACCAGATTGTCATACAGAAATGTGCCGACACCTCGGGCAGTGGAAATCAATTCCAGTTCCCGCAGCGTTTTCCCGGTGGTTCCGTCGATATCGAAAAACGGCATATCTTTGTGAACCAAAAGACCATTGATGAAAATGTCATAGTGGGATTGTTCCAGGTCAAATAAAAGAGTGAAAAATGTGGGGAGTCCGGCTTGATATCCTACTCCGAAATCCGTAAGGACCGCTTGGCCTTCCTGATTCCCGATGATGCGCCCGCTGAAATCCTGGCCGGGAACCGGTTCGCCGGTGTCGAAATCACGTGTTACTCCACCAAAGCTGATCAAGTTCAGGCCTTCCGGGCCGGAATCGATACTCGTGTCTGTTTCCGGGAACATAGCGCCCCCTGGTTCATCATTCTGCATGGGGATTGCCATCCAGGAAACGATGGCGAAACCAGCGTGATCGCCTTGATCCAATACGATGGATTCAAGCAAGGTCAATCCGCCGTCGGCTCCGAAGGACCCATCACCGGGATTTGTTTCCTGATCTTCTAGTTGTAGAACATTTCCACCCAAACCGGTTGGATCCGGCACAATGCGGGCAAAGGAACTGCCGCCGGCCGGAGCTTCGATTTCCATTTCTGAACCGATGGCACGGCCACTGATGCGAATTAGTTCCACACCTTCCGGCAAGATCAAGCCGCCGTTGCGAGCATCGAAATCATCGAAGGTTTCATAGAAGAGCGCTCGTTGCGCCTCCCCCGCCTGCACGAAAAGAAAAAGAAAAATTATACTACTTACGAGAATACTGATAAATCTCATGAAACAATCCTTTCTATATTTATATGATGCTACGGCAAAAAGTCAAAAATTGTGGTGCGGACATCCTGTCTGCACAACATACGATGGCAAAAAGGAGACTATTCCTACTTTTTTGCCACCGCGTCATTTTTATGAATGGTGATATCCTTTAGATGTTGCTTCGCCAAAGATCCCCATTACTCGTGAGTCCGTTGGATGGATCGTAGGTTCGAGGGAGTAGATACAACCGGAGCCGTGATGGAGATTTGGAACGCTGATTGACGCCTTGGAACAATTGGATCAGGCTTTCATCTGAAGCCTCGCCGCCTGCATGGAGATAAGCGGATGGTTCGTCAATGTCGCCGCGATGTTGAAAATCATTGATTCCATCATGCTGGTCACGGTCCGGCCCGAAACTGGTTAAAATAAATCCCTCCTTTCCACCGGCATATCCGTAGGGAAGAACCGGATTGCCCGAAAATATGTCGATCGGCGCATAATGGATGTATGGGATAGGTGAGGTGAGATGCGGGACAAACGCGCCGGTACGGTTTGTTTGAAATGTATAGAATTCATCGGCATCCAATGGCGCAACACGGCCGGCTACATAACTTTCACCAATCCGGTCAGTCGCGGGAGGAAAATGATTGTGATCAAGCCGAAACGTATAAGCAGCTTTCGTGACCGCATCAAGGTCACCGGTTACACGCGCAATTTGTGCGCGTATACGTGCCTGTAAGAAATTCGGTACCGCAATGGCTGCTAAAAGGCCAATGATGGCAACCACGATCAATAGTTCAATAAGCGTAAATGAATTCTTCAAATTTACCTCAATGTTAATATTTATCTGATTCCTTTATTTCATTACCTGTATGTTCAACAAAGATAAGGGAACCGTTTTCAAGATTTTTATCGTGAGTGCTAGCTAATAGAATAGATGGTTATGTAATCATAACTTTTATTAGGCTACCAATACTACATACCCTTGTCAACTATGAAAGAGAGGAAAAATGAAAAAAAAGTGAGAAAACAAAATAGAACAAAACAGTCTAGTCCAAAACGACAAACGTTATTAAGAATACTGCCAAACAAGACAAATCCCAAAGCATATTCTGTGATACAGATCTGATAAGAAAAGGTACGCAAACACCGGAGCCTAGCTGCTCAGATTACTACACCACAGGTACTAAATATATCTATACTAGCGAAGTGATCCAGGAAGCATCATGATTGTTAATCGTTGGCGAGTACTGACTGGGGACGCGGAAATTCGGCGGCAAAAGAGAACAATTCCTCATACAGCATTAACTGTATATCCAGAATCTGATCATGATCGACTTGAGGATATTTGGTTTCCTTCAATCCGTGCGGACACTCGAACAGCATCGAAACTCCTCCACAGCAGTGATGAAGAGCACTGGTCAAATTGAAGGAAGGGGGTGGATACTTTTCTCCATCGACGGATGGTTTTGGCGAATTGCCCGCGGGGAGACCTTTTTCTGTATACCGTGCCATTAATCGCTGCCCGAAGCGGAATTCAATCTCTTTGCAATACCAAGGTACATATTTTGTGGAAAGGATAACCGGATTCGAACCGTGAGAATGCAAGTTCAAAATATAATCGGGCGCTTCCTCACGAGCAATGCGAAGTAAAGCCTCTGTCTCTTCCGCCATCGGCGCGAACCAATCGTCGTGCATCAAATTAATGCCGTTATCGTTAAAATAAGCGCCCAAAATACCAACATCACCTACCATCGGATGCCGTTGTTTCGCGCCGGGCCATCCATATAATGTCCCGTCTTTTCGGGTTCCCTGACCGACTCTTGTCATTTCATTCACCGGAATCCCTACAAAACTGTCATATGGGCACCGAGCACGGCCATCCGGATTCGCTAGCGGAACGATTAGTGCCTCGCAGAGATGCAAATTTTCGTACAATCGCGGCCAGGACTTCCCCCGTAAATCTTTCCCGGTTTCGGCAACATTCAGCAAGTTGACGATTCCCGCCATGGCTTCCACTTCATGACCATGGGGAGTACCGACAAGAAACACGGTTGCCGAAATGTCATCGGTTTTGCGGGCATAATATCCCGGATTCCGAGCGGCGGCAGCGGAGTTGTAGTTGGCTTGATGTTCGAACTCCAAATCCGGTCCATATTGAACGAGATACACCGGCCTTCCACCTGCCGAAATCGCGATAATTTTTGTTTTTCCTTTTTCAACCTTTTTAACAGCTTGTTCTATCTCCTGAACCTTGCTTTTCCAAAAGGCGGGTTTCTCCGGTTGAGGATATTCCGGTGAAATGATCTCCGAAGCGAAGGCCGTATAAGAACCGTAAAAACCGATCAACAACATACAACTCAAAAAAATCATTCGATGATAGAACATAATTGTTCCTCCCTATACACAAAGTGTCACGATACGGTAAAGCAAGCATCACGCTTGCCCTCCAGAAGAATTCGTTTCTCTTTTTAAAAAATTGTAGAGAACTCTTTCAAAACCTTTATTTTAAAATATCGTCTAAAAACGGTAAATCATCTACCCATGGATTTCTTCGCCAAGCGAATTGTTTCAGCGCTCGTAATTGCTCTTCATTGAGATAGCGTCCATCCGAGGGAGCAGTGTTGAGTTCGGCTTGACGAACGTTTCGTATGCCAGGAATCACTACGTCCATTTCCTCATGGCTTAAAACCCACCGAAGAGCCAATTCGGCCATTGGCATGCCCGGGATATTTTTACTTGCCCATTCTTTCAGTTTCTCGACCCGCTGCACCGTCGCTTTCAGATTATCGCCATGAAAATAAATGGACCGAAAATCATCCGCTGGAAATGTTTCATCGCCTTTGTACTTTCCTGTCAATGTGCCTTCATCGAAGGGAACCCGTATGATGGTGGCCGTTCCATACTCTTTACAGATCGGCAACAACGTCTCTCGAGGGTGCTGCTCGAAAATATTGAAAATGAGCTGCAAGGAATCTACCGTTCCGGTTCGGATTGCCGGGATCACACACTCGGGATAACTTTCTGTCGTGGAGATACCGAATGCTTGAATTTTTCCTTGCTGTTTAAGTTTCTCCGCCGTTTCAAAGATTTCTTCTATTCCGTTCCAAGTTTCACACCAGGTGTGCAACTGATAAATATCCAAACAATCCGTATCGAGATTTTTTAAACTTGTTTCTACACCATTGACGATATAGTCTATCGGAAACGACTTTGTATAAGGTGTCCAGGAAGGCGGCGACCAAACTCGGTCTTTCGGAGGCAATTTGGTCGCGACGTAAATTCTTTGGCCGCTTCGTTCTTTTAAAATTTTACCGATTAGCCGTTCACTTCTTCCTTCTCCATATGCCTGCGCCGTATCGATAAAATTGCCGCCGGCATCCAGATATTTATGCAAAGCGGATAATGACTCTTGATCATCCTGTTCCCCCCACCATCCGCCAATCGCCCATGCACCGAAGCCGATTTCCGATATTTCCCACCCCATATGTCCAAATGTTCGTGTTTTCATCTGAAACTCCTTATTCTTGTTTCTCGCGTGTTATAATTCATTCTTCTTTTCTGGCTCTTCGCGTTCTGTTTCTTCAGACTGATCATCATTTGAGTTATTGGTTTCTTCTCTTGTTTTTTGGGAATCCGTCGATGACTTGACTGTCGTGGAATCCACCTTTTCAGACGCCGGTTCTACTAACTCCTGAACATCAAAAGAAGGCTCGATGAGCAAGCCCTTTTCTTTTGGTGTAAACACGACCTTATCGGTCAAAACGCTACGAGGAATCCAACCTTCGGAAACTCCCCAGCCTTTTACTTTTACCCAATCACGATCTGTCGGATTTTCCGTAATGATGACTTCCATCCCTCGATTCAATGAAACAACAGCATCGGCGGAATTCGACGGCATTTCACGCAAAATTGTGTTTTCTCCAATCAAGTTTTTCTCTTCGGAAGTCACCATCTTCACATCTTGGGCATAAAATTGAAAAAGGCGTTTTTCTTCCGTTACAATTGTCACAACCACTCTTTCGAATTGCCGTACGATTACACGCCCTTCCCTCGAACCATGTTTTGTGATTGCCACAGCTCCATCGGAATTCTGGCTACCGGCGAGAAGAAACACTGTGAAAAAAAACAAAGGAAGCAAAAAAATCCGTGTCATCAATCAACCTACCTTTTCATTTACGTTCTTTTCATCCACACTAGAATTGTTTGTTAACGAATCGTGAGAGGATACTCATTCCATGACTATTGTTTCATTCTTTTCGAGAGAATTTTTATTTCCCCGATGGTATTTTTTAATCCTTATCGGCATTATACTGGTTTTTTTCTCCTGTGGCAGCGTTGAAAAACGAAATACTGCTGCCTTGAAAAAAAGTGAAACGACAGAAACGGAAGAACAAAAGAAGGATGTTCCTACCTTGGAAGACCTTTCCGGATATTTGCTGGATTAACGAATGAAAACGCCGAATACCTTATTGCAATATGTGGTACCGCACAATTCTCATGCAGAGGAGGGTCAAGAAAAACATTCGCGCAACATTGCGATGCTTTTAGGAACTGCAATATCCGGATCTTCTTTTCCTTCAAATTCGAGAGAAATATATCCGGTGTAATTCACTTCGGATAGGATCGCTGCGATTTTCTTGTAATCCAATTCCAATGTGTACCACTCTCCTCCACCGTAGTATGTTTTGGCTTGCACAAAGACACTTTTTGGAGCCATGCTTTTCAGTTTAGGATACGGTTCTTCGAGAAAATTTCCTGTATCCATCAAAACTCCAAGCCAAGGAGAATCAATTGCATCGGCAATGCGCAGTACGCCTTCCGGTTTTCGGGTCAATCCCCAGTGATTTTCGAGGGCGAGAATTACACCGCATTCTTCTGCCTTAGGTAAACATTTTTCGATCGAATCGATACACCACTTGAACGCATCGTCTTCGGAATAACCTTGCAAAGGCGGCTCTTCTCCCCGTAATTCCATCAAGCGGTCGAATGACCGCACAGTTCCCCAGCGCCCCGAATTGAGCCGGATTGAGGGAATTCCCATGGCATACGCTAATTCGATACAATGAAGAGTATGCTCGATATTTTTTTGCCGACTTTCCGCATCCGGAGACACAAAATCCTGATGGATGGAAAGACAGATCAAATCGACACCGTTCCGAAATGCGGTTCGTTTGAGGCGTTGGAGATAGTGATTTTCCTCACTATCCATTTGCCGATGCAAGACGTCCACCCCTTCCACTCCAATTTCAGCGGCTTTTTCGATAACCGTTTCCACTGATACTTTCGGCGGACGAAAATGCCAATAGGAATAGGTAGAAATACCAAGTTTGATTCGCTTTTTGGATTCTTCTTTATTCTTCTTTGCTTGTGAAGCGAAAGCAACACCCGAAAGACCGGCCAGCGCAGAAGCGGCAAATGATCGACGTGTTATATTCATAGAATTTTTCCTCTTTCCAAAAAATAAGTAGGTGTCCATTGTATTGCAATTCGATGAAAAGTCATAGGATTGATTCTTTCTCAAAAGTGGTTTGTAAAAGTTGCATTTTTATGAGGTTTATGTATAAATACATATCGATTGTTATTGACTGAACCTCCATCTTCTTGAACAATGATGAGAAAAGTGGGTAGGTTATGGATTTATCCGAAGGAGAGGTATTGTATTCATGAATGAGACGAATGGGAAAAAGGATTACAAACAACGTTTTTTTCGGGAAGGGACAAGCTATTTCGAAGATTTTGAAATCATTGTTTCTCAACTAGTTATGGTGCAAGATAAGAGTTCACAATATCTTGTACCGGTTCTCTTGGATTTGATCCGTGGAATCCATGACCATCTGGCTCACTGCCAGGCTACGTTGGGGAAAACGGAAACGTTAGTGGAAGAAGCGAGGGCCAGGCAAGAATCACCGGAGGAGATCGAAAAAATCGTTTCCGTTTGCAGAGAATTGCAAATGATGCAGATTAACCTCGCGCAAAGCACAGAAGAAGCAGTCAACAAAGTATTGGATAAAGTACTTCCAAGGTAAACGGAGCAAACGGAATCTGCAATTCAAAGAAAAAGACCTTGACGTTTTTGAAGTTTCAATAAGAATATTTATTTTGCAAGCAGAGAGCGAATGTTGATATAATGCTGGCGTAGCTCAGTCGGTAGAGCAGCTGATTTGTAATCAGCCGGTCGTAGGTTCAAGTCCTATCGCCAGCTACTCAAATTCCTACCCAAAACCTTCCATAACTGCCTGAATTTCCTGAACATACGCTCCAGACTGAAAGAGGTATATTTTAATCTTATCAAAAAT
>CAYPPG010000060.1:0-47418 GCA_964412555.1 uncultured bacterium | reverse complement strand
AAACGGGGCCGTAGTTCAGTTGGTTAGAATGCCTGACTGTCGATCAGGAGGTCGCGAGTTCGAGTCTCGTCGGCCCCGCCATTTTCTCCCGTGAATCTCTGCTTATTCTACAATGGAGCGCGGTTCTCATGAAAACAGATAGAATCCATACGAAATGGGTTGTTCTTTTTTGCGTTATTGTGATGGGAGTGAATGGGGGGTCTGCTTTTGCACAAGGCCGCAATGATAATGCGACTTTCCTATTCGATTACCAAACCACATCTGCCGATACTCAAACCACATCTACGATTGATGATACTCCTTCTCCTGTGTTTTATGAAGATGCGGATGGGAATATCTTTTTTGACGCGACAGTGGTGTTGAGGGGGGCCGTTGATTTAGTCGGTGTCAATTGTGATGTAGTCTTTGAAGCGGATAAATTACAAGTTGTTTCCATACATGAGGCGAGAGGCGATTTGAATTTTGATGGACGTTCGAACATCGCCGATATTTTGGTGCTGGGAGAAATGTTCAATCAATTGACAAATGAGGATGGATATTCCTATTTTGACCGCGCCCAAAGTGAAGGCAGCGAGGGGCAAGTAGATTACCAAGATATAGAAGCCGTACTTCCCTTTATCAATGAAAATAACATATTTTGGACAGCGAATCCGAATTTGGATTTTACTGCACTGCGGGAAAGTGTCGAAATCTTTGAATCTCCTGAAGTTAGCAATACAAGAGGCAAAATTGAAGACCTCGTAGTGGTTTTGCTTTCCCGAATTCATCCCATACCGGATGATTTTGGTTTTAATGGTGACGCTAGAATCGCTGATATTACTTTTCAGGTGATCGGTGATATTTCCGCTGGGACGACAATTCGTTTTGAGGACCGAATGGCGATAGATGAAGGAACCGTCATAACCTCGACGGAAATAACAAATGCCAGTGTTCCTGCTGCAAAAGATGAAGTGATTACTCGTCCATAAAGTTTTTTTTATTTTTGGGTGAGTTTTTTGATTTTAGAACTAGACCGTTGATGCATTTTATCGTATGGTATATCTGAACTTATGCGTAAATAAAACGGAGGCATATTAATGCGCGCGAAACATCTGCAACTAATCGTCATTTCGTTAATTTTTGGTGTTGTTGTGGGGTTGTGTTCTGGAAATACCCTTTGGGCGCAAGAAACTCCCACAGAAACCCCGACAGTGGCTCCACCCGAGGAAACTCCAACTGCGACTCCACCGCCACCGCCGACGGATACACCCGTACCCCCCGAATCGCCGACGGATACACCTGTACCCCCGGAATCGCCGACGGATACACCCGTTCCGGTAGAAACTCCGACAAATACACCGGTGCCTCCGACGAATACTCCTGTGTCTGAAAGTCCAACCGAGACACCGATTCCGAGTGAACCGCTACGTTTGTCGGTGGAAGGTGGCACAGTGAACGTTGGAGAACAAATCAGTGTAGCTATCAATATCCAGAATGCGCAAGACATTGATGCATTTGGATTTATTATTGCTAGTAGTGCTGGTCAATTGGAGGCTGGTACGCTGGAGTATGCATCCATCGATACGGCCGGAACCTTGACTGAAGACTTCTTAAGTGTCTCTGCTCAACAGGTTGAAGGAATCGTTGGTGCGATTCAGGTTCGTGTGGGTGCCGTTGGTGGAGATGCAAGCGTTTCCGGTGACGGTGTTCTGCTGAGAGTAAATTATACGGGCGCTGTGGCTGGTGATGTTTCGGTTGATATCATCGAATTGATCGATGATGTTGCGGACGCTGAAGTGACCGGTGGCGTTGTAACGGTACAAGCCGTTGCCGAACCGACGGAAACACCTACAGAGGTACCGCCTACAGAAACGGCTACCCCGGTACCACCAACAGAAGTACCGCCGACAGAAGTGCCACCTACAGAAACCGCAACGCCAGTACCTCCTACTGAAGTACCGCCGACGGAAACCGCTACACCGGTACCGCCAACGGAAGTACCGACGGAAATTCCGCCTACAGAAACCGGTACACCGGTTCCTGAAGTGACACCGACGAAACGGCCGACAAGACCGATTCCGGTACATACTCCAACATCACCGCCGACTCCGACTCCGATGCCACCGACTCCGACAGCATTGGTGATCAATCCGGACCTTGGTTTGGTTTCCTACGATATATTAGGTGGTGCCTTTGCACGCGGTGCAGCCATTCATAACTTTGATATCGGTCTATCCGTACTTGATCCGCGTGATCCGTTCTACGGGATGGTCTTTGCGCGAGGTATATATGATGGACTACCCGATATGGAAGCGTTTGGTCCCTACTTGGCATTTGAGATCGTGGACGAAACTCAAAATATCGACTTGGATCTGTTCCCCATCGCGCAGGATATGGAATTTACTGGTGATATTCTTCCATCGGATCAAGGTGGAACAGGCTCAGAAGGTATATTCTTCCTGATTGGTGGTAACATCGGTCCATTTGCACCAGTACATGGCCGGCTCGGAGCCAGTATCAGCCGACCGGATCCGGATGACGGTCAGAGTGCATTTGGTGGTGGTATCGATACAGATAACGATCCTTCCAACAACATTGACTTTGGAAACTACCGAGGTGATATTGTTGAGGTTGGCTATATTCCACCTGAAGGGGATTCACCTGAAGAATTTGTTTCACAGCTTGTTGACGTTGAACCGGCTGGTAACGATGGTTTCTATGTACTGAACGCAAATGGCAGGATTTATGCAGAAGGATCCGCCAATGAGGATCTGGATACTCAGATTCAATTAGCGGATGGTGTTACTGCAGTAGATCTGGAAATCTATCGTGGAACGGAAGCAAATGGTACGTATTCATGGAGCATGAACCTAGAAAATAGCAAGTATGCCGCCGATGTGACCGGTGTTGCGGCTTATGTGCTTGATTCCGCTGGGGTTATCCATCGTGTTCCTGAAGGTGCTCCTGCGCCAAGTGGCGCGGATATACCGGCGAATCACCCGTTCGGATACAAAGATATCGAATTCGTTCCTTCACAAGAAGGTGATCGAATGATCGGTCTGGGCTTGCTCACCGGAGACGGTATGATTCACTTCGCTCCATTTGAAGGTGAGGATACCGATGCCAACGCGGAATTTATCGCCTCAATCGGTCCGTTTGGGTTATTGGAGGTTGGATTCCCGTTGGATATCGCACGTGACTTCGAAGTAGAAATACGAGGTAGTGATACACCATTCTATGGATTGGATTCCGCCGGTGAAACTATAGAATTTAGTGAAGTACGTGTAGGAACATTCATGAGTGATGGATTTGGTGGTCTCCACGTCGGCGGCGCATCTACCCGCTTTGCATCAGCACCTGTTGAAGGTGGTGATTGGGTAGTCGATGGCGATCCTTCCATTCCGGTGGCTGTCAATATGCCATACATTCCAAACTCCGATTTCATTGTTGATTTGGAATTGAGTTGGCCCTTGGATCCACCCCATGTAAATCCCGAGCAATAATAAGACAATACGCAATTTCGTGATTTTAAAGGGGGAACACCGGATGGTGTTCCCCCACTGTTTTTTATAAGAGTTTATGATAAAATGATATCATGTTTCGGAATAATCGATCATCAATCACAAAATATATTTAATAGGATTCTATAGATTGATTTGGAACAAAAAAATTTCGTAAATGAATCCTTGAATGCGGTTTTTTCTAAGTTGGAGTTAATTATGGTTGAGATTGTAGAGAATCTTCGTTTTGTTCAAGAAAGAATAAACAATGCAGCTGAAAAATGCGGTAGAAATCCGTCTGAAATCAAAATTATCGCAGTAAGTAAAACAAAACCAATAGAAGACATTCGATCCGCTGTTGCAGTAGGATTACTTGTTTTTGGTGAAAATCGTGTTCAAGAAGCAGAAGGAAAGATTAATGAATTGAAAGAATTGAATTTAGAATGGCATTTAGTGGGTCATTTGCAAACGAATAAAGTGAAAAAAGCCCTCCCCTTATTTCATCTGATTCATTCTGTCGATTCTGTAAAGCTAATTCAAGAAATTGAAAAAAACGCCCGAAAACAAGATTGTAAAATGAATGTTTTGTTGCAGCTCAATTTGTCCCGAGAAGAGACGAAATCAGGAACGGAAATAGAGAATTTTGAGAAATTATTAGCTGCGGCAAAAAATGCTGAGCATATTTGTGTTTGTGGATTGATGACACTTCCCCCCTTTTTTGATGATCCGGAAGAGGCGCGGCCATATTTCTCGGATTTGAGAAAACTGAGTGAGTACTATCAAGAGGATCTGGTTGGATCGGGAAGAGAACCGGAATTATCTATGGGAATGACAAATGATTATGAAGTGGCCATTGAAGAAGGTGCTACAATGGTAAGGATCGGCACTGCGATATTCGGATCTCGGGACTATTAATATTTTATTTCAAACAAATGGGAATGAACTTTCCTGAATGAGAAAATGTGAAATCTCACAAAACAACTCTCTGTTGAAAGATATTTTAGGGCTAAAATATACTAAAACATGTTACGAGTGATATTGATCTACTTCTTGTTTGAGTGATTCGAGAAACTTAATGTGATTGAGAATCGTTAGTCTATTAGAGATACGTATCCCATTCATTTCCTATCATCTCGACTCATATGGAATTCTACAAAAAATTTCACAAATATGTATCTGGAGGCATAAATAATGCGTTCACATTTGTGGTTGCCGGCTGCTCTGGCGATTATTGTGGTGATTGTTATTGTCGGTATTATCCTTTTGCCATCTGAACCCATTCGAAATCGAACCGAAACGAATTCTAATAAAGAGAAAGAAATCGTATCGGTGGATTCAGCACAGAATCAGACATCTACACCCTTACAAAATGGAGTGAATAAAGAAAACGAAGACGATATCCAATCGGATACAACAGAAGAGAATAAAACTACTTCTCTTCAGGGGGATGCGGAAGTCGAGCAAGAAAGAGAGTCAATCCAGAAGAGAACTGGACCTTCTAGTGAATTCAATCAAGAAAATGATCTTGTTGCGAATGCTACTGCTGAAGAGGGGGGTCAGCAGGAGGATATAAAAAGCCGGGAAAATATTATTGCTGGAATAGTAAAAGATATGAAAGGCTGGCCGATACGCGGGGTGAAGATCCAAGTAGAAGGTGGTAAGACATTCAACAGCGAAGAGGGGGGACGCTTTGTAATTCGTGAATTACCGCAACAAAATGTTACATTGATCGTGACGCATAAAGGATATCAACCTTTACGAAAAACCGGAGTCCAAGTAGGAACACAAGATCTTGAGCTTACATTGGTGAAGGTAGGTACTTTATCCGGTCGAGTCGTGGATCAATTTGATAATCCGATTGCTTTTGCCAATATTTCTATGAAAGCGATACAAGGCATATGGATGATTGAATTGACGGCGGACAGTCAAGGAAGATTCGAAGCGGGGAATGCTCCTGAAACAAAAGTAAAGATTACAGCGTCCCAAGATGGTTTTACCGATAACGGTGGAGGGAGTAGAGAAGTGGAATCTCCTTCACCGGAAGAAATCGTTCTACGATTGGAGCAGCCGGCATTTTCGATTTCCGGTTCGGTCGTCATGAGAGACACGCGTCAGGGAGTTGCTGGCTTCAAACTCATCGCGAAGTATGAAAGCACCGTTGGTGAAGAAGAAGAATTTGTTACGACAACCGATGGCAGTGGTTTATATCGATTCGACAATTTAAAGCGAGGGAATTATATTGTTTCCAGTTTCAATCAAGAGAATGCTGCTTCAAATGTGGTTGTTCCTCTTGAAGATGACTATAAAAGTGTACGTTTATACGAATGGGATGCTAAAAATGTGAATTTCGAAGTAGTCCCTGGTCAGCAAATCAACGGTAAAGTCGTCACTTCGAATGGTGATCCTGTTGCTGGAGCCGAGATTACAATTGCCCGGCTTCAATCGGTTCAGACTACGTCCGGTTTTGACGGTACTTTTCAACTTTCTGGAGTTCCAGTCACTTTTTTG
The DNA here is from genome assembly GCA_964412555.1 of uncultured bacterium. Classification (GTDB taxonomy): domain Bacteria; phylum Hinthialibacterota; class Hinthialibacteria; order Hinthialibacterales; family Hinthialibacteraceae; genus CAYPPG01. The sequence goes on along the minus strand of CAYPPG010000060.1, from coordinate 41,431 downwards.
GATTCTTCCAGCACGGCGGCAATCGGCCGAGGTTTTCAAGGCATTCAATTATTTGCTACTCATCCTGATTATGGTACAGGATTGAGTGATCCGCTTCCCGCTGATCCGCAGGCGGATTTGTCAAATATTGTGATTACCTTGCAGTCTTTATCGAGTTTGAGTGGTACACTCACTGATCAATCCGGAGCAGCCGTCGCAGATGCTCAGATCATTCTCAGGGATTTGTTGCGGGGGGAGGTGTGGGAAAGAAGAACGAATGGACAAGGAGTATTTCAATTTGAAAAAATATCGACTGTTTCAGATACTTCCGATCAATATGGTGGAACACATTCCATTGAAGTTGTGAAAGAGGGATACGGAACGCTACGACGTGAGATCATGATTCCAGCAGGGGGATCGCAAACGCTAAATTTGACGCTGCAAGGAGGGGGAGGTATCAGTGGAACCGTAACGGATCATACGGGAAGTGCGCTGGCGGATGTTGAAGTGACGGGTTTTCTACCTACAGGGGGTGTCGTAACAACGCGGAGTGATATGATAGGGCAATATTATTTGAGTTCACTTCCGGATGGCGCATTTGATTTGTCTTTTCGGTTGAATACCAATCCTCCATTATCAGGCTATTTATATCAGATTCCTGCCGGTTCGACAAATGTGGACATTGCTTTGACACCGAGTGAATGGCTTGTGAATGGCGGCGTATATAATGCCGAGACGATGGAGCCAATTCGACAGTTTCATTTAACAATCGAAGGGAATCCGCTAGGACAAGGGGGAAGAAAGTATTTTCGAGAAAAATGGGTGAATTCCTCCGATGGAACGTTCCAACTTCGATTCACGGAACCAGGTGAATACCGTGTTCGATTTAATGCCGACGGTTATTATCCTTATGATGGCCGTGTGAGGTGCTCTCCCGAAACACGGGACGAGCAATTTCTCAATGGCCCGTTGGAGGCAAAAGAAGGGAAGGGAAATATTGGGGGGATTTTTATCCCACCTCAGGGAATGGCGCTATCACGGATCGATGTTCTTGGCTATCAATCGTTTCCTGCAAGCGGGAATGAATTTATGCTGCCGGATATCCCCCTGGGAGTGTATGATTTGCTTTTTTATGTCCGCGATGATAATACAATGGGGATCAAACAAGGAGTGTTACCTTCCGTCACCGTGAGAGAAGGAGAAACAACAAATTTGGGGCAGATTACAGTTCAACGATTGCCGTTCAATTTCAGAGATCAGTGAGTGATTTTTACTAAGATATTCTTTACACTAGGTCGGGAAAAAACGGACTTGTATCGTCCACAAAAAAATCCCCCCATATCTTTTATGGAAGGGGATTTCAGGAAATTGAATTAGGCAGTTAAATCAATTTTGGCTTGTGGATTACTTCTACCGCTTGTTTGTGATGGATTTCCTTCTGACGCTTCGCTCTGATTGACGGGTTTGATGATATCGGATTGGGTTCCTTGTGCTTCTTCATTCGGTCCCAGAGCGAATACCAACGTGCCGGGATTTTGCTTTGTGGAAGAATTGTTGACCGGGCTGATATTTCCGATTTCCATGTTATCACCCCTTTCTTTTTTCATTAATTTTTGAAGCCGTTTTGCTCAGAGGAGGGCGAAACGAGAAGTTTCTCCCGTTTCGCCCTGATACTCACCTCTCTAGCCGAGGAGTGTTAGAAAGCCTTGACTTTGAAAATTAGCCTGCGCCAAAACGGAAGTACCTGCTTGCAATAGCACTTGGTTGAGTGTGAATTTGGATGTTTCCGCTGCAATATCGGCATCACGAATTCGAGATTCGGAAGCCGTGAGGTTTTCAGAAGCCACACTCAAGTTGGATATGGTAGATTGTAACCGGTTTGTTGCAGCACCAAGGATGGATCGAGTACGGTTGACTTGGTCCAGCGCTTCATCGATGATATTTAATGCTTCGTTTGCTCCATCCAACGAGGTTACATCGATATCTTGTACAGTTTGCCCACTGCCCCGTCCGAATCCGAGATTATCAGACTTCAAATCACCGAGAGAAAAATTGATATTTTGTCCTTCATAGGCACCAATCTGGAAATTCAATCCTTTATTGACGGTAGAGATCAGGACTGTCGTTCCAGTTTCATTTGCTTGTCCTGATGATGTCACGTCGATGACTGCATCGAAATCGATTGTGACATATCGGGTGGGTTCACCAACTGTTGCTTTGGTTTGGAAGACAACATTCTGATCTCCGGCGGCAAAGGTTACTGAACCCCCTCCATTAACGGAACCTACATATTCATTGGCAGTCGTTTCAAAGATATCTGTTCCTGCTGTAAATCCGGAACCAACGCGAAGAGTGACCTGCGGTTGGGGGATACCTTCAATTGTGGATTCTTCACCGTAAAGAGTGATGAGGTCTCCCGCTTCTGCTCGAACAGCTTCTCCACCTGCAATGCGAAATGTTGCTTGTTCCGCATAACCTTCTTGTGAAAGTATAGCATCATCCTGGTACGTAAAATCAGTTGATTGATTTGCGCCGTTTTCAAAGGTAAGTGTAAATGCTGTTTGCGAATTGGAACTTCCCACGTCGTCCACAAGTTGAAGTACCCCTTTTGTGGTGTAGGTAAACAGTGCGTCTTCAAACCTTGTTTGAGTTCCTGCGGAGGCACCCGTGACGCTTGAATCATAATCTCGTGAACGGAAATTCAACTCATTGATCAAGCCGGATATGGAGGAAAATTTGAAATCGTTCAATGTGGTGTCTTCCGCATTATATTGTGTACCGGATATAGTCGGAGTGGCATCGAACGTAAAGACTCCCTGGAATGTTGTCCCATCGGCATTTGTCCCGCTCAAAGTAATGGTATCTTGATCACGCAGGGTAGTGCCCCCTGTGTAAATACCTCCCACAAACGTACCGTTTAACACCATCGCGTGGGTGCCTGTACCTGCAGTAGAGGTGGTTACATTCGGATTCGAAAGGGAACTGGTCCGGCTAAGGATCGCTCCGTTCTCATCACGAAATACGATAGTACTTTCTACGGTTCTTTGTTGAGCCGATTGTATATTGTCGACTTCAATCGTGAATTGACCACTGCTGAACGTAGAGCCTGTAATTGCAGTGACTGCATTTCCAACTTGGCCACCGCCGGATAAGGCTGAATTTTGTCCGATAGTACCAGAACGAGTAGTTCCGTTCGCTTGAGTGACCAGATTTCCATTCCGAATCAGTCCGATGTTCAAATCAGCCAAATTGATTTTTGAATCTTGCCCATACAGAAAGAGACGGCCTTTATTCTCGCCAGTTGTTGAAAGATCAACCGTTGTCCGGAACGCAGTTGGTACACTGGCAGTCGTGCTTACCCCGTAGAGTGCTTTTTCTGCAGCATCAATCGCGCTATTAATTGCGGACACCAAAGAAGTTTGATTGGCAACGGCAGTATCAAAGGTATGAGTTCCATTGATACTCAACGTGCCGTTAAAGCTTGTCACTCCGTCTGCCAGAACTCCCGAAAAGGTAAAGACGTCGCTGACATGAATGGAAACACCATTGAAGTACATTCTGTCGCCGTTTGCTCCGGCAATGAGATCATTCGTAGCGACTCCATCACCGGTTGTCAGCTTATTGTCACCGGTAGGAGTTTGGGTGAAACGTGCGAGTGTTACCGCTATATCTGTTTGGTTTCCAATTCCGGTATTGAGTATTTGCGTTTCTCCGACTGTATCACCGGCAACGATTTGAGTATAGCCTATTTGTGTTTGCCGGATATTCAGAAAGGAAGTTCCATTGGCAAGAGAACTGGCAACGGGGGAGGCGTCTAAATTGACTCCCACCTCTGCTTGTCCGCTTTTTAATTCGGATTGGATCGAAAAATCGCCGTTCAACAAAAAGTTGGAGCCGAATTGAGTGGTGTTTGCGATACGGGTGATTTCCTCGATGCTTTGGAAAACCTCATCTTGAATAGCCAATCTTGCTTTGAAGTCGTTTGTTCCGGTATTTGCCGCTTGGAGCGCCAATTCTCGAACACGATTCAATCGATTGCTTGTTTCTTCTAGTGCTCCTTCCGCGACACTGATCAAGTTGATGCCGTCTTGTGCATTTGCGACGGCGACCTTCAATCCTTCTGTTTGAGTTTTAAGGCGGTTTGCAACATTTAGACCGGCAGCATCATCGGAAGCGCGGTTAATTCGAAGTCCTGAGGAGAGACGTTCAATTGCAGTTTGTAATTTCGTTCCAGTTGCTGTTATGTTTCTTTGAGCCGTTAAAGCCGAGATATTGTTATTGATTCGAGTGATTCCCATTGGTCCGAATCCTCCTTGAGAATTTTGGGTTCAGCATCCAGTGCTGTAGTACTTGGGCCGGGATTAGTAGTAAGGGAATCGCTCATCGTTTTCTCTCCACGACCGCATGCGGGGAGAATCAGACGAACTGTTTCCCATGGTCAATTCATTTCATGACAAGAATTAGAGAATGAGGGATAGAAATGGAGGTATTCACTGGACCCAAGGAGAAGGATTCTCTCCGTTTGTATAAGGTTTCCGAGGCCTTAAAGAGTAGACGGGTCTGCTGGTTCAATCCCTTTTTCTCTATCGTCTGTGAAAAACTATCACCTCCTTTTTCATGATTCTACTCAAGATTCGTTACGATATGTCGATAAATATAAACAGAAATTACACTTGAACGTTAGATAATACTATCGTAAAATACTATCGGGTTAGATTACAGACGTCCGTTATAAAAGGTTTCCGAGGCCTTGAAGAGTAGACGGGTCTGCTAGTTTAACCCCTTTTTTTTATTTCGAAATTTTCATTGCGCCTATCTCTTTCTTTTTTTTTGTCTCTTTTCAAATTCAATCAAAGCAAATGTTCAAGTAGATTCTGTTACTTAAATTTCAGCGTTGTCGTCATTATTGTCGGCAGGTTAATAGAAAACTTGAGAGGAAAATTTGCGTTTCGAGAAAAAAATTGAGAGAGGGTTCCGTTCTTTTTCTCCCAATCTCTTGTCTATCCATTGACTTCTCCCTATTTTTTATTCGATGATATTCGAAATCAAATGAAGAGGGATCATTATGTTCGGACCTTTTGTTTGTGTGACTGTTGGTGTTGTACTTATATTATTGTTAATTCTTTACTTTCGTTTTCATGCGTTTTTGGCTTTGATTTCTGCAGCGTTGGCCGTTTCGTTACTTTCTGATCGAATCCCTTTGGATGAAGCCATTCCAATCGTGACATTTGGATTTGGCGATATGATGCAAAAAATCGGGATTTTGCTTGTGATGGCAGCCATTATCGGGAAATGTTTAATGGATAGTGGGGCTGCAGACAGAATTGTTAGAGGATTTTCCAGACTCTTTGGGGAGGGAAGAGAAAATTATTCGCTTCTTTCCAGTAGTTTTGTTCTTGCAATCCCTGTTTTTTTCGATACGGTTTTTTATTTACTGGCACCGTTGGCTCGAGCGGTTTTCGCCCGCCGGAAGAGGGATTATGTGTTAATTGTGTGTGCGGCGGCCGCTGGGGGTGCAATTACACATGCGTTGGTGCCGCCTACTCCCGGTCCCATTGCCGTAGCGGAAACATTTCAGGAGTTCCAGGTTCCTGTTACGATTTTTAGGACAATGGTTGTCGGATTCTTGGCAGCGATTGTCCCGGTTTTTGTCGGGGGCTTGTTGTATGCACGTTTCATCAATGGAAGAATGTCTGTGATTCCGGGGGATGTTCTTGGAGTTTCTCAAGAAGAATTGGAAGCGACAGCGGCCAAGCCGGATTTTGAACTTCCGAATTTATTCGTTTCCTGCTTACCGTTTGTTTTACCGGTTTTGCTGTTAGCCCTATCCTCGATTGCTCCTAATTTTATTCAAAATACAGCATTATTGGTATGGATCAACTTTCTTGGTGATAAGAATGTCGCTTTTTTCATTGGAGCGATAATTGCGATTTTACTCTTGATCAGTCAAATGAGATTGAGTTTCAAGCAGACTTTTGAACGGTTGGAGCCTTCCATCAGCAGTGGAGCGGTGATTGCCTTTATTACATGCGCTGGTGGAGCGTTTGGGAAAACTCTAGCGGAAACGGGGGTCGGTACGGAAATCGCTCTGGCAGCCAAGAATTGGGGGCTTTCCTTTTTGATTCTGGCCTACTTGACTTCTACTCTCATTCGAATTGCCCAAGGCTCGGCGACAGTTGCGATGATTACTACGGCTGGGATTATCGCTCCTTCGATTGTTTCTGTTGATTTGGGATTTCATCCGGTGTACTTGGTTTGTGTGATCGGATTTGGGGCTTCCGGTTTTTCGTGGATGAACGACAGTGGATTTTGGATTTTTAGCCGCTTGACGGGTTTGACGGAGCAAGAGACTTTGAAGACCTGGACGGTATTGTTGACAATCATGAGTTTTTCGGGATTTATCTGGGTGTGGATATTGACGAAATTATTACCGATGTGAAATTGTTTTCCATGTTCCAATCAGCACTTGACGGGATATAAGCCGGCATTGCAACAAGATATTGTCTTTCCTCGTTTAATCCGTTATTTCAAAAAGTCCTGCCTGGTTGTATTCTAGCCCGTATTGATGGAAGAGTATTTTCCATGGCCGATCAAGAATTCCGCCTTGCGGTCGCTGTTGGCAATTTTGGTGGAAAAAGGACATGTCACACGTCGGTTAAAGGGGAAAGCCTATTATTATAAGGCGAAAACTCCACGACAGACGTTGTTGAAACGCGGGGCGAAGCATATGGCGAATGTGTTTTGCGGAGGACCGACGGCGGCGTTGATTACGCAGTTGATGAAAATCGAAAGACTATCGGAAGATGATATTCGCGAGTTGCAGAAGATTGCGAATCAGAAAATCGATGCAACGCAAAACGAAAGGAAATCGTGTCATGATTGATTTGGAAGCGGCGCGGTATATTGGAAATGTCGACTCCTATTCACAAACGCTGGCGCGCATTGTGTTACATTCGGGGCATCGGATTTGTTGTTTCTCGGTCTAGGGATGGCACGCTTTCTGGTTATCCGCCGGCGATGGGATATGTTGAGAGGAAATCAGCATTCTACATCCATTTCGCATACTCGAGTGGGATTCATTTTGTTTCTTGGAGGTGTCGCGATGATCGGATTAGCGGGATTGAAGTTTAGCCGTGTAGAAAGTTCAAAGCCATCAAAGGCAGGTTTCATGGAGAAGCGGTTGAGCAGGCGGGATATCAATGCGTGTATATTGAGAGGATGTGGGAGGAAAATCATCTTGAGAAACAAAAAAGAGAAGAAGCACAGGCAATGATTATCGATAACATCGATCGCGGGATTCCTGCAGTTGTGTGGGATGTGGCGGATTGTGAATGGGGAATTATTATTGGTTATGATTTAAACCGTAAACGATATGAAACGTTCACGAATGATGGGAAACGCACATCGCTTCCATTTCGAAAACTCGGAAGAAATAGAATCGATGTTTTATCGGTGACGATTCCCGGTGAAAGGAATCAGCGCAGTCGTGAAGAAAGTATTATGAAATCCTTACAAGCCGCAGTCGCCCATGCGGATCAGCGGGAGGGATATGATCGTGACGGATATCAAGACGGCTTGCCTGGCTTTGATTTGTGGGCGGGAATTTATGAGCGGTGGGCTTTGTTTACGGAGCAAGGAATCAATCGTAAGCAGTGCAAATTATGATTGAATCTTGCTGACTATTATATTAGTCATTATTATGCGGCACGGTGTTATGCACGGGATTATCTGAAGCAAATTGCCGATGGGGATGAGTCGTTATTAAAAGCTGCGGAGGCGTATGAGAAATCTGCATTGTTATTGAAGCCATTATGGGACTTCCATTCGGGTAATGAAAATATAGATGCTGAACGGTTGAAATTGTTTGCTGAGATGATTCGCAAAGCGAAAACTGTTGAGGGACATGAGATACATCATATTAAGGAGTATTTAGAATAAAATCCAACCAGTAACAGGGGTAGCAATCACTTTTCTGAGAATTACCTGCTGTGGCCCTTCATAATATCGCATCCGTTCTACCTCACCATCCGCGTTCTCAACAAAAGATACAGCTATGTCGTTGCTCAATGATGTTCTCCATTTTCCCGATGAAGTAGGAGCTTTCAGATCAAAAACGGAAATACCAGGGAGGATAAATGAAAGTGTGTTATTCTGCACAAATACTGGCACTTCCACATTGTATAAACCAAAGAGGTTTCCAGTGTAGGTTCCAACAAAGGGCTGGTACTCTTCCGGAATCTCAACTTCTTGTGAATGATCGACAAGAAGGCGGTCGAGGAGGTATTCCAATGTTGTCCCCGATGCCAAGCCGCGGGATTGAGTGAAATAAAGGACGATCAAGTCTTGTTCGGGTAATGCCCATGCCCATGTGCCATCGGAGCCGCTGTGTCCAATTACTACCGGTTGGCTATTTATCGTATTTGAATCCGTATAGCTTACGGCCATTTGGCCGTAATAAACGTACATATTCGGAAAACCTGTCGGATAACGTGTATTTTGGCCAAGATTCGTCATCACTGAAACCGGTGTGAATGTGCGCTCGACTGCTTCTTGTGATAAAATTCTTTGATCGTTGAATACACCTTTCTCCATCCACATGGCCAAAAAACGGGCATAATCCATGGGAGTACTATAAAGAGATTGAGAACCGAGTGTGTATTGGTAAAACGCGCCGTCTTGCGGTCCCCAAAATCGATTCCAATTCTCGAGCGAACCGATATAAAGGCTCGCGATGCGATTCCAGCGGGGGTCATTCAAAGAATCAGGAGTGTAGGAAAATGAATCTGTCATTGCGAGTGGTTCGAGTAACCGTTCGGTGATGAATTGATGTAGTGGGATTCCGGAAACTTTCTCCACCACCGCTCCGAGAACTTCGCTGCCGGCGTCGCTATACCAATATTTGCTGTCCGGTGTGAATTGGGGGCCACGGCGGCCGGTTTCCTCAGCCAATTCGATAATGTTATCGAATGTGCTCATAGGGATATCCATCAATATTGATAACGGAAGGCCGCTACGGTGAGTGAGAAGTTGGCGGATGGTGATTTCACTAGAGCGGCCAGTGTTGAAACTGGGGATGTAGAGGAATACTGGATCGTCTAATTGCAATTTTCCTTCATCGATCAGGATTTGAGCGGCCGCGCCGGTAAGTGGTTTTGTCATCGAACGGACATTGAAGATCGTGTTGGGTTCCATTTTGGTGCGGGTTTCGCGATCTTTCCATCCATACGCTTTATGCAGGACCGTATGACGGTTTTTGATAATAAGAAGTTCCGCCCCGACGATCATTCCGTTGTTGTAGTACCATTGGATTGTATCGGAAATGATGTCTAACGATTCACTGGATATTCCTTGGCTTTCAGGTGTCGCTTGAGGGAATTCAGAATCGCTAGCGGCAGATGCGGGAAGGCAAAGAAGGACAAGTATTGTGATCGGAAGGAAATAAACTATAAGAGTCGATATTGTGTACTGCTTGTTTAAGAGAAATATGTTACGATTTTGAGAGGGAGGCATAATTATAAACCTTTGCATGTCTGGGGGTGATAAATCGTTCTTTTCTGAATACGGATTACCTGAGATATTTATTTCATGGTTATGATTTCTGCTTTGTCAAACTTGAGATCGATCACGCGAGGATTGCTGATTTGAAAACCGATCACTTCCCCATTGGTGTTGCGTAAGAAATTGCCCTTCAACAACTCGGATTCGACGAAGATGATACGATCGCGTCGAACAATTCGCGATGTCAGCTCGGTGTTAGGCTGCGTGATGGGGAATTGAAAATGGAGAAGGCCATCTTCGTATGTGATTGTGTAGAACACCTCGAGTTCCTCGCTGTAATATTTGCCGACGTATTCTTTTGCCACATCTTCCGTGATTTGCGGTGTGACGGTTTTCGGAATATCGTCCATGTCTTTTTTCCATGAAGCATTGAAGATAGTTTGTAGGGATGAGAAACGTTGTAAATCAAATTTTTTCAAAAAATCGAGATCGAGTCCCCAACCACTCAGGGACGGTTCGTGAAGAAAGAAATTCGTCACGGGAGTTTGAGGTGTGTTAAAATACAGATCGGCGATTTGCAGAGATTTTTCTAGTAATACGCCCGAATTCAAATCGAAAGTATTGGATAATGTCACGATGGAAAGTTTTTGGTCGGGAAAGCGAACAATATTTCCATGATAGCCGCTGATATCACCGCCATGAAAAACAAGCCTGCGGCCGTTATATTCATCGACCATGATTCCAACGGCGTACGGTACTTGCGTTCCGTCATTCAATGTGGGTTTTTGATGCATCCTTGTGAGAAGACGGCGGCTTCCGACGGTCGGGGTATAAAAATTTTGATCCCACTTTACCAAATCTTCGACAGTGGTTAGTAATCCTTCTGCGCCAACGACGGATGTGTTGATAGACATTTGCCAAAACCCGCCGTCGGGATTGGAGTAGTATGGATCGGCGAAGCGTTTTACGATATCCAGGTAATTATCACGAAACTGAGTGTCATTCATACCAAGCGGCTCAAAGATTCGTTCCTTGGCAAATTCAGGGAAAGATTTACCGCTGACGCGCGCAACGATTTCGCCGAGTAAAAAATAACCCGTATTACTATAGATAAACTGCTCACCGGGATCGAAATTTAATTTCTTCTGTCGGGTGATAAGGGCGAAAGTTTGCTCTTTATCGACGGGATCAGCCAATATACTTCGGCCACTGAACGAGAAAAGCTCATAATAATCACGCAATCCGCTAATGTGGTGAAGCAAATGACGAATGGTGATCGTCTTGCCAAAATCGGGTACTTCAGGCACATACATGCGGATGTCATCGTCGAGTCCAACCAAGCCTTCTTCTTCTAGCAGGAGAATAGCGAAAGCGGTGAATTGCTTGGAATTCGATACGATCGGAAAGTGTATATGGTTGGGCAATAAGCGGAATCAATAGGAAGATCAATATAAGTATAGGTGTTTTTTTTACGATCGAAGTGAAAAGTGAATTGAGGGAGAGAATCATTATTATGTGATCTCCTTTTCTATGAATCTCCAAACATGAGTTACGAAACTGGTTCGATTCTATTTCATGAAAGTTTCTCGACTTCTTCAAGAAAAAATCGCATTGTCATGTTATACGTAAATTCGATCGTTTCAGTTCCATCTATTTCAATAAAAAAATGTGATATAATTACTTAAAACTATATCTCGGTGGGAGAAGAAAATATGACTCAAGCGGAGATGGAAAGAGGTTTTGAAGAAGTATGGAGACTCTTTGCTGAAACGAGTGAAAGATTCAAAGAGACCGATATCAAATTTAAAGAAACAGCCGAGAGAATCAAGGAAACCGATAAGAAAATCGAAAATCTGATCGGGAGATGGAGTCTGTTTGTTGAAGGTTTGGTTGTTCCGGCGGCTCAAAAATTGTTTCGGGAACGAGGAATCGAACTGGATCAAATCTCGCAACGAGTCAAAGTTTCAAGGAACGGCAAGGAAGGATTAGAAATCGATGTTTTAGGAGTGAACGGTGAATATGCGGTTTTGATTGAAGCGAAAAGCACCCTTGAAGTTCACGATGTCAATGAGCATATTGAAAGATTGAATAAATTCAAAAAGTTGATGCCGGAATACGCAGATCGTAAAGTGGTGGGAGCGGTGGCCGGCATCGTGATCAGTGAAGATGCTGATAAATATGCCTATAAAAAAGGGCTGTTTGTCATTGCTCAGAGCGGGGATACGGTAAAGATTCTGAATGATGAAAAATTCAAACCGAAGGAATGGTAGCCATAACGATAAAATTAAAACAAAAAATTACACAACTACTTCGATATTACATAGTTGGGCAAACTGCTTGAATTGTTTTACATGATTCCCATAAAAGATGATCTGATGCATGCCTTTCACGTCACAAACATCGTCCACTTCATTGATTGTCATTTGGACGTTGGTGCGGCAACCGCCGGTTGGGGGAATATCCGGACAACATACGATTTCTCCTGAATAGAGAAGGAGTTGCGGTTTTTCGCCGGATAAATAGAGCGCCATTGTGACTTCTTGGCCTTCTTTCAGCAACACACGCGGCACACATCCCCAGCCCGCTTCGGCGTGACTTCGTAAAATGAGAGGTTCCGGAGTTGTTCCTACTCCATTCATTTTTGAAGCGCAGGTGCAGTGTGCACCGAAATAGAGATTTTTCGCTGTATCCATTGCTGCATTTTGCTGGAAACCGGGCTTGTCGAAGAGTTGTTGAACCATCATCATGGTCAACGTTGAATTCAAATCTGACTGGCAGCCGACCGGAATGCCTTCATCGCGCAGGCTCATGAATCCCATGCAAGGGGGGACATGTTGGCGTGGATGCCGTAGACCACTTAGGCAGTGCATCATTACCGCATCCCCCTTTTCCTCTTCAACAATCTGTTTGAGTACGAAGTAGGTTTTCGCCGCTTCTGTAATATCTTCGCGGGTTGGTTCCAAAATTCGGCGGGCAGTATTGATGTATTCAGCGGCTAGGTTCCGTACGTTATCCGTAACTCCGATTTTTTGGAATATATCGACAAATCGCTGGGTTGGGACGGTGCGAATGTGTGTGCCCAGATGCGGAACGGTTTGATCTTTTACCTCCGATCCGGCAATATTGACGAGGCGGCTTTCTTTCAACCGGCAAGCTGTTTGGATCATTTTCATCCCATATTCGACGGCGTTCATGTTGTCTTGGGAACTGATCATGTAAACGCCCGGTTTTTGATGCATCTGCCGGATATGGGGGATCAAAAGAACGCCTAGAGTTGCTAAAATCACCGTTGGGATATCGGTTTCTTCCACGATTCGTGTCACTTTTTCCCAATGCCATTTTTTGAAAGGGATCAGCAGCAAACCGTCCGGTTTATTCTGCTTCACTTCATTGATAAATCGGGTGACGCTCTCGTCTTCATCCAATGGGACTGGATTCATGGAAATGATCATGCCCAATTTTCGATCGATGTTTTTGATTTCGTTACAATACTGTGCTTGCCGTCCTTCCGGATCGAACGAGGAGCCTGGCCAGCTGTAATATCCTGTTTTTTCTACTTCTTTCGTTGGCGGATACACAAAGGCTCCCATGACGGTGGCCGTTTCATTGCTTTTCTTATTGGGAGAGGTTGAAGATAAGAGATACGGCGAAGTAACCAACGTTCCGCATTCCATCGATCCCATTGCGATTCTCGAATGACTGTGTTGTGCATTGATTTCTAGAGTATTCATGGTGAACTCCTTTATTCATTTAAACAACAGGTTCGATGCGGTACATCTTGCAGAACTCGCGCAGTTGTTTTCCACAGTTCCCATAAAACAGAGTAAGGTGATGACCTTTTAAGTTGCAAACATCGTCCAATTCATTGAGGGTCGTTTCGGCGTTGGTTCGGCAACCGCCGGTGGGTGGGATACTAGGGCAACCGAGGATTTCTCCTGTATAAATCAGCATTTGGGGCGAGTCATTGTTTCGTAAATATTTGGTAATGGTGACTTCCTGGCCGACTTTGAACAGCACCCGTGGAACGCATCCCCAACCCGCTTCGGCATGGCTACGTAAAATATAAGGTTCGGAAGGAGTTCCCGGTCCATTCATCTTGGATGGGGCGGTGCAATGGGCGCATAGATAATGGTTTTTCTCCGTTTCGGCGAACGGATTGTGTTGGAAACCAGGGCGATTGAATAGATTTTGAATCAACATCATCGTCAAAGTGGCATCGGTATCCGATTCGCAGCCGGCGGGGATACCTTCGTCGCGCAGGTCCATGAATCCCATGCAGGGCGGAACGTGAACATGTGGACGGCGGAGACCAGGCAAGCAGTCCATCATGAGCGCATCTCCGCCTTCTGCTTCAATGACGCGTTTTAAAGCGAAATAGCACTTTGCGGCATCATAGACATCTTCTTCCGAAGGTTCGACAATCCGTTCCGCTTCAGAAAGGTACCGTTTTGCCAATGGTGTGGATTGCTGATCGGAGACTTTTTTGATCTCTTCAACGAGCCTTGAACGCGGTATGGTTAAAATTTTTGTCCCTAAATGGGGCACAACAGTTTCCTGAACGCTCTCCCCGGCTATGTTGATGATGCGGCTTTCTTTCATTGTGCGGGCGGTTTTGATCATGCGCATGCCGTATTCCACCGCATCGAAATTGTCGAGGGAACTGATCATGTAGACTCCAGGCTCTTCATGCAATTCCCGAATGTGACCGACGAGCAGTACGCCGAGTGTAGCCAGAACCACAGACGGAATCTTCGTTTCTTTGACAATACGAGTGACGTGTCCCCAATGGCCTTTTTTGAAGGGGATCAATAGTAAGCCATCCGGTTTTTTCGCTTTGACTTCATTGATGAATTCCGTCACGCTTCTTTCTTCATCGAGCGGAGTTTGCTTCATGAAAATATTCATTTCCAACTCTTGCCCGATGTTTCCGATTTGCTGCATGTATTGTGCTTGATGTCCTTCGGCATCGAAGGTGGAACCCGGCCAGCTGTAATAGCCGACTTTGTCCAGTTCCTCTGTAGGAGGATAAATAAACGCTCCCATCACTGTAGGAGTTCCTTTTTGGGCTGTACTCTTACCGGCTGAAGAGGTGGGATTCACAGCGCTGATCGCGATATACCCTGCTACTGTTCCCATTGTCGTAAGAAAATCCCGCCGGTCCATTCCGCTATGTTGTGTTGAGCCGCCATTTCGCTTCATTGGATGTCCTCCGAAAAACCTATTTGATTGAATCTATAATCACAATTTAGAAATAAAAATGGAGGGATGTCAACGTCTCAGGAATGGATTCTTATAAAGGAGAAACACCGGATTCGTCCAATACCGACTCTATTGCATCGGGGAAAAAACCGGTTTCGAAGGCCAGATCAAGAACCGTGTAACGGTCGCGAATATCTTTTGCCAAACGGATTGTGCGATGTGCGTATTCCCGATCATATCCAAGTTCCTCAATTGTTGCAGGAGCGGATATAGAGAGTAGGTAAGAGCGGAGAGTCTGAGGAGATAGTATATTCATAGCAAGTAATTTTTCCCGTATTTTTCCCCATTTTTTCTTCAATAATTCAACGCGCATGGCGGCTTTTTCATGTTTCTTTTTGGCTTGTGCTAAGACGGTGTCAGATAAAGGGCCGAATTCTTGTCGAATCCGTTTTTCTTCCGTTTCCCACGGTTCGGGATTCTTGAAATTCGGTTGTTCGATGCGAAGGAGTTGATGGTAGAGAGCCGAAGTGATACATGTCGCAATCCCGACTTGTGTGCCGTGTAGATTGGTTTCCTTCTGAGCAGTGTGGGCTTCCATATCCCACAGATGACTGATGAGATGTTCGCCGCCGCTGGCAGGACTGCTGCTTCCAGCCACAAACATTGAGATACCGCTGAGAGTCAATGCTCTGGATAAGAGGCGAAAGGAAGCATAACTATCTTCACTATCATTTTTATCGGTTAAACCGGCCAGATTTTCCAATGCCTCTCGCATGGCACGATCAACGATTTTTCCTGGCAGTTCACTATAACCGCTGTTTTCCATTTGATCGCAAAGCCAATAGTCGGCATTGCTGACCGGTTTGCTGATCAAATCACCCAAACCGGCTTGGGTGAGTTTGAAGGGCGCTATTTTCAAAATGTGAGTATTTAAAAAGATGACACGCGGTGGGCGAGCGATTTGTGTCGTTTTCAGTCCGTTTTCAAGAATGGCGGCAATCCCGCTGGCGTATCCGTTCATACTGGCGGCTGTGGCAATGACAATATAGGGAATATCCAACAGATACGCTGCCATTTTGACCAAGTCGTTGATCGTGCCGCTGCCGATGGCGAGTAATCCGGTACTTCCCTCCGCTTTTTCAACAAGTTGACGAACGGTTTGGCTGTCCGCCTGGGGGTGACGAGGAAGTAGATGCAGGGAGACGCGTTCTCTTGATAACAACCTGGGATCGGAAGAAGAATAGGCGTTCCAGGTATCGGGATCCGCAATGCACATCGCTTTCTCCCCCAAGCGGCGATGCATCTCTCCCGGTAAAAAAAACTCAGCGCCAATGCCGATATACACTTCCTCAGTCAAGTCCGGAATATCCGGTAAAGGATCAATACATAAGGAACTTAATTTCATGATGGTTTTCCTGATGAAAGAGTATGCTTTCTTATTCTCATCACTTATAGTCCGGATTTGGTTTTGGCATTTTTGCCCCGATCTTCTTCTGCCATTTATGCAGCTGATCGGTCAATTCCTTGGTACGTTGCGGCATGGACTTTGAAAGCTCGTTTCGCTCGTGGATATCCTCTTTCAGATTGTAGAGTTCCACTTTTTCTTTATCGTAAAACTCAATCAATTTCCAGTCTCCTGCGCGCAAAGTCGCTCCCGGAGTCCATGTGCTGCCGTGATAATGGGGATAATGCCAGTAGAGCGCTTCACGCGGTAACTCTCTTTTACCTTGCAGCAACGGAACCAGACTGAGGCCGTCGCAATGTTGATTCGGCATGGGTGCGATACCAGCCAATTCCAGCATTGTCGGATAAAAATCGGTACTGATAACAGGCTCACCGGAAGTACTGCCGGCATGAGTAACGCCAGGCGCGCGGATAATCAACGGCACGCGGATGCCCCCTTCATAACACCATCCCTTCCCAGCTCGCAACGGCAAATTCGAGGTGGGATAGCCCCGATTACGTAAGGTGGATAAGCCTCCATTGTCCGAAGTGAAAATGACGACTGTGTTGTCCGATAGGTTTAGATCATCGAGTTTCTTCAACACTCGTCCGACGTTTTCATCCATGGCATGAACCATCGAGGCATACTCCGGATTGTCCTGGCGCATTTTAGTCAAGCCGTCGTGCTCCGGGATTTCCTTGGGGCCGTCCATAGGCGGTAAGGCTTCGGCTTTTTCGATGAATTCATCCACATGCCGCTTGCAGGGTTGAATCGGCGTGTGGACCGTGTAGAAGGATAGATAGAGCAAGAAGGGGTTGTTCTTGTTTGCTTCGAGAAATTGGAGAGACTCGTTGGTCAAACGGTCTGTGAGATATTCCCCTTCCGGTCCGTCCTCGAGTTTTGGGTTTTTATATGGAGTGTAGTAACCGCCGGGAGGGGAGCCACGATGATGGCCTCCTTTGTTGATGTCGAAACCTTGATCCTCAGGGAAATATCCTTCATCACCCAAATGCCATTTGCCTGCGAAAAATGTTGCATATCCCTTCTTCTTCAAGGCTTCAGCAATCGTCACTTCTTCCAAGGGAAGATGATGCAAATCCTGCGGTCCCAGTAACTTTCGATCTTTCGGCGATTTGCCGGGAATCCAATCGGTGATATTTAAACGGGCCGGATATTTTCCTGTCATGATCGAAGCGCGGGTAGGAGAGCAAACGGGGCAGGAGGTGTATGCATCGGTAAAACGCATTGCCGATGCGGCCATACGATCGAGGTTGGGCGTTTCGTAAAACGAACTGCCATAACAGCCAAGATCGGTCCACCCCAAATCGTCGACTAGGATGAACACAAAGTTCGGGAGACGTTTGGACTCTCGACCATGGATGGATGCCGTCATTGAAAGAAACGGTGCAGCACAACCGGCTAGGCGTAGAAAATTTCGTCTGTTGATTGTATTCATGATTCTCCAATCGTTGTTCGCTGACTGTATTGAGAAGTTTATCGGTATCTTATCTATTCATTTACCATATCATCAACCAGGATTCAATACTATGGAAAGTTTTGCTACGATGAACAATAAAGAAATCACAAATACTATTCATTCATTGAGGAGGAATCGAATGTTTCATAAAAAAGATGTAATAGTAATTCTCTTCTTATCTGCAGTATTGATGTTTTTTTTCAATTACCCTCTTCATGCTGCTGAGTTGAAGGTCTGCCTTGTTTCGGGAGCCCCTCTCTACGATTCGGGCACTTCACTCGAAAAATTCAAGCAACATCTCGAAGAACGATATTTTGCGGATTGCACACTGCTTCAATCAAAGGGGAAAACCGACCTTCCGGGATTGGAAGCCTTGGAACAATGTGATGTGGCATTGTTCTTTACTCGCCGGCTCGAAATTGATGGTGACCAATTGGCGCATATAAAAAAATATTGTGAGAGCGGAAATCCGATTGTTGCCGTGCGGACGGCAAGTCATGGATTTCAAAACTGGCTGGAATTTGACAAATTGGTTCTGGGAGGGAACTACCACGGCCATTATAAAAACGGTCCTACGACAAATACGGAAGTCGTATCTGACGCCAAAGAGCATCCGATATTAAACGGTGTCGGAAAACTCAAATCGCGAAGTAGCCTCTACCAAGCCTCTCCATTGGCCGGCGATACTCAGTTATTGCTGACCGGGAAAATTCCGGGTGAAGAGCCGGAACCCGTTGCATGGACGCGAGTTCATAATGGTGGCCGGGTGTTTTACACATCCCTGGGTTCTCCTGAAGATTTTAAGAACAGTGCATTCAAGAAAATGATCGCCAATGCCCTGTTTTGGGCGGCGAATCGGGAGGTGGAAGCGAAAGAACTCCAACCGCTCGCTCGCAGATCCGAACCAACCGGCATTCTGCAATTGCCTCTACGAAGCCGGATTGAATTGTTCAAAGGCAGCAATATTTGGAATACCGTTTATGTGCACCGTGAATTTCCAATTGCCGAGACCGCCATAGTCATCTGCGACATGTGGGATCAACATTGGTGCAGCGGCGCTAGTGAACGCTGTGAAGCTCTAGCGATTAAAATGAACGATATTTTAAAGATTGCACGGGATCGGGGAATTCAGATCATCCATGCGCCGTCGGATACCTTGGCCTTTTATGCCGATTGGCCGCAACGCAGACGCATGATGCTTGCTCCAAAAGTACCTTTACCCGAACTGTTGAATCTTCCTACCCATAAACTCCCCATCGACGATTCCGACGGTGGATGTGATACGGCGGAAAAACCGTGGTATTCCGCTTGGACTCGTCAAAGTTCCCATATTGAAATTGGAAAATACGACGGGATTTCCGATAATGGGAATGAAATATATAATTTCTTCCGGCAGGAAGGTATCACCAACATGTTGATCATGGGAGTTCACACCAATATGTGCGTGTTGGGGAGATCGTTCGGCATTCGCAATATGACACGATTGGGTATTCAATGTGTGCTTGTACGCGATTTGACCGACACGATGTACGATCCCAAAGATTGGCCGTATGTCAGTCATCACGAGGGCACGGAATTGGTTGTGGAGCATATCGAGAAGTATTGGTGCCCGACTGTGCATAGCAGTGAATTGCTTGCTGGATTGCCGGAGGAATAATCTATAGGGGGCAATACAAAAATGGGCAATCACGCAGGATTGCCCCTACCGTTTGTCATTTGTAGGGGTAGACCTATGTGTCTACCCCATCATAGTTCTGATGATTTTGCGCATTCCCGCAAGGGGAGACTACGCTTCCCCTTGCTACCCGGTTTGGGGAACAGTCAATCTTTCACGATCTCGCTTACGTCTAATAGATACATCTGCCGCTTGCCGGAATGGAGAGAATCGATGCAAACGGATTTTCCATCGCGGCTCCACCGGCCGTGCAAATCACAGCGGGTTTGTCCTTTGAAATCGGGGGATAAATAAAATTTTCCTAGTTTAACCAACTTGGAATCCGACGGTCGATAAAGCATCAGGTTTTGCATTCTGTTTTTATCTGGATATGTGTCGGTTAAAATCCATTCTCTGGAAGGGGAGTATGTGCAATGCCCGTCCCGGCTTAAGATACCCTCGCCGATCACCTTGCGTTGTTCCGTCAAATCATCATACACATGAAAATGGTTTTCGCCATTCTCCTCGGTTGACCATGCGAGGATTTGTTCCGGATTCTTCCAGATGAAGTGGGATACCATGTCATGATCGGCAACGGTGAAAATATCACCGCCGTCCGGACGTGCGGTAAACATTCGCGTGTACCACCTGCCCTCATTGTCCGCATCGCGAAACCAGCGATGTAAAAAGATAAATCGTGAACCGTCGGTATTGAATAATAAATGATTGAACCAGCTTTTACGGCCGTCACGAGTCCGTTGATTATACAGTACTGCAATTTGATGGAGGGAGATGATCAAGCGAGTTTCCCCTGTCTCCAAATCCATTACATAGATGCCATCATCTTCCGGTTGGAATACATCTCCCCACGGATCCTGTATCCCAGCATACCCATAGCCTGGCCGGGTGTTATCGAGACGGGCAAAGTTCACGCTGACCGCTTTTTTGCCGCAGGGACTAAGGGCGTAAACCGCACGGGGGAGTGTTCTTTTTTCACCCGTAAACACATCCTGAATCACCGAGGCGAATTTCCCGTCCTTCCGTATGTTGTAAATCACTTCCGATTCCGATTGAGGAACCCACTGCAGCATACAACCCTGTTGCCAACTCCAGGCGACGGTTTCACCGAACTCGATCCATTTGTCATCTTCTTGAAGATCAACCATGCCCAGTTTGATGACATCATCCGGTTTCGGCGGACGATCGTTGAAATCCACTTCCATCCCCAATACATACCGGTTGTTATGGTCAAACTGCAGTTTGTCATAATAACTGAACCAATGCGAGCTGGGTTCTTGCGTGATCGCGCGGGACGGGACATAGGTTTCACATCGGGTTTCCGGCTCTGCTCCAAACACACATTGGTTTGTGAACATCAAAGATACAACGGCTATTATGCATAAGGCGGCACAGAATTTTTGGCTGTTCATAAGTTTCTCCTTTTGAATAGGTTGAAAGACGGTTTATATATCCATCCCATGTTTCAGTGTGTATTGAATGTTTTCCGAAATTTCATCCTTGAAACGCGGGTACATTCCGACAATCACACCATCCGTTTTTTTGATACGGGAAAAGGCATATTGAAAGGCGGCTTCCACGGTTTGTTCTCTCTGGCATAATCGTCCCGCTGCTAAAATTTTAAAACCAAGGCACGGTTTCTTGATATCTCGCACTACTTTCGTCATATCCTCCGGATCGTCTTCGAGAAATGGTTCTCCAAGTGGGGCTGTTCCCATTTTTTCCCTCATTTCTTCTCGTGGTCTCGTCACATAATAAAAACAGGTCATGAAGAAATCGTTCTCCCAATCTTTTTCTCCGATATGAGCAATATTGGCAGGATTGTGGGCTGACACGCCTGCCAGCAATCCGGCATCGTGGATTTTCTTGACGTAATCATGTACCTTTTCACTTTCCTGGCTTCGGAAACACCGGTCGGTCACTCCTCCATGATGAACCACGGCTATCGGTTTCAACGCAGCGAGTTCCTTGGGGGATGGATAATTTTCTCCCTCTGCGCACAGGCAAATCCAATGAATCGTGGAACCTTGCTCCCGAAGAATTCGGATCGCATCGATGATTTTTTGCGAACATCCGGTTTGCCAGGTATTGATCCCGAGTTGTTCACTGCGGCGGATGACTTCCACCGTCTTTTCCAGCGTATAATATTCCAGCATATGCTGAGTCAACAATCGGGAGGAATGAGAATATCCTAAAATTGGATTACTTCCCATGATCAGACGGCTTAACGAATAGGGACCGATTTTGATTGTTGGTAAATGCTTTGATTCCTCGTTCTTCGAGGCGGAATATCCCCTTTTTATACCCATCCCTCCACCGGCTGCGGTGACGGTTCCTGCGCTGATTTTTCGGAGAAACTCACGCCTGCCTTGTATAATTTTCTTGTTTGTTGATCCTGTGAATTCATCGTTCATGATTGTCTACTCCCCAATGTTTTTTTGTACACATTTTGTACAAAATGATAGAAATAATGTACATGAGTTGGGATGATTTGAATAGGTGGAAATCGAGCACTGATTCATGCCAATCCGAAGTTGAAAGCGGGAAATGCATGAGAATTGTTACAAATTTGTGTGCTTTTCTGTTTTGGATTATGTTCTTTTGATGAGTGGATATAATACTTATAAACAGTTAATGTTAACTCTATTCCTCAATCCATTATGAATCTAGAATTAGACCCAATCTGTTTGGAAAACGCCGTGGCGATTACGCCCTTTCGACGGGAAGCGGAGTCATACTTTGTTCTTTCCAAAGGAAAAATCGCTCAGATGGGCAACCGGGATTTGGTGCAGGTTCCTGCCAATGCCATCCGGATCGATCTCGACGGACGCTATGTTCTGCCTGGTTTCATCGATGTACATGTTCATGGTGGGAAAGGGTATGATTTTACCGATGAAGATTACCGGGCGTATGAAGAAATCGGTCGTTTCCACGCTTCCCACGGCACGACTTCTCTACTAGCAACGATTTACCCGCAACCGATCGATCCCTTTCTAGAAAATATTCACCGGCTACGTCAGTATTGTGAATCCACTGGGACCGACCGTATTGTCGAAGGCATTCATCTCGAAGGTCCGTTTATCAATCCCAAGATGCCGGGTGCCATTCGTCCTGAATACATGTGGCCGGCCAGTCTTGAAACCTTCCAGAAAATCATGCAAGTCGGCGGCCCGTGGAACCGGTATATGACGATTGCGCCGGAAATGCCGGGTGCTGTGGATATTCTGCGAAACGCTTCGATGGGCAGCTGGCATCATGATTTGCAAATCAATGAACGGCCTCAACCGATTCATATGTCTATCGGTCATTCACAGGCCAAATATGAACAGATTTCCGCCGCGATTGATAATGGACTTGATGGTGTCACCCATATCTTCAACGCGATGGAACCGGTTCATCATCGCAAACCCGGTGTTTTAGTTGGAACATTACTGCGGGATGAACTTTTTGTCGAAGTGATCGCCGATGCTGTGCATGTTCATCCTGCCGTGTTGCAGTTGCTCGTAAAAACCAAACACCACGACAAAATCCTGTTGGTCACCGATGCCATGCGTGCCGCCGGTCAGCCGGACGGGATTTATGAATTCATTGACCGCAAAGTTATTGTAAGCGATGGGCGTGCCTACCTGGCGGATTCTATCGGTACATTGGCAGGCAGTACGTTGACGATGGAAAACGCCGTGAAAACCATGGTTGAGGATGTGGGGATCAGCCTGGAACACGCTGCACAAATGGCCAGCCTCAATGCTGCCCGCATTTTGGAATGGAAATACCGCCGAGGGATTCTTGCCGTAGGGAAAGACGCAGACTTGGTCGTTCTCAATCCCGATTTATCCGTTTATATGACGATCAAAGGAGGTTACATCGTCTATAATTCGTGATTCCATTTTTTACAATGTAATGGTATAATAACAATGAGTGGGAACGATACCTGTTCCATATTTACTAGAATTCATTACAAATAGGAATTTGAAAATGACTCAAAATCGGCGTGACAGCGACAAAAATCCGGAAGCCAAAAAAACACTGCAGGAGATCATCGACGAATCGGAGGGAATTCAGCCTGTTCCGGTTTCGAAGGATTTGACTCACAAGAGGAAAGAAGACGAAGTGAAAATCAAGGATAAAGATGTGACCATTCAACCTGTGTGAGTTTTGTCCGTCGATAGTGATAATGGAAGTCGCAAAGTAATGGTCGTTCCATTTCCTTTTTCACTCTCCACTTGGATTATCCCTCCATGCAACTCCACCAACTCTTTGGCTATAGATAAACCCAATCCACTCCCCTTTGCAAAGGTTTTCGAAGCATTCGTCCGGTAAAATCGTTCCCAAATCTTCTCACATTCTTCCTGCGTCATTCCGATTCCGCAATCTTTAACGGAAAGAGTGATTTGATCATTCACTTGTGTGAGAGTGACATCGACATTCCCGCTTTTCGGTGTGTATTTGATTGCATTGCTAATCAGTTCACCCACAACCCGTTCAAGTTTGCCCGCATCGGCGTGAATGGTAGTGTCGTTTTCAAGATGAGCAGAAAGTTGAATTCGCTTCTGGGCTGCGGCTGGTTTATTTTCGTTCACGATGTTTTCGACTAAGGTTTTCATTGGCACATTCGACTTTTCTAACACCATCCGGCCCGATTCGATGCGGGAGAGATCGAGTACATCGTTCACCAAATCCGTCAGACGGTTGACGGATTTGACGGCGCGGTTCATGATTTTTTCTTGCTTTTCGTTTAGGTTGCCAGCAATGCCCAGCATCAGGTTATCGAGGCTGCCTTTGATGGCCGCCAGCGGCGTGCGGAGGTCGTGGGAGGCTTGTGATACGAAGGCGGATTTCATTTTGTCCAGTTCGCGTAATTCTTGGTTTGCTCTCTCCAAATCGGTTGTTCGTTGTGCTACGCGATCCTCCAATTCCATGTTTAAAACGGCTAAGTTTTTATTCGTCTTCGCGAAACGGTAGGACAAATGGATCGACATGCTGACAATTAAGAAAATTCCTCCCCAATAGGAATAAAATGGAATTGGAAGCGGCGGCAAGAAGTTCAACACATCCAAAATTCGCCAAATGTTTTCAACTATCAGTACCACTGCTCCTGCTGCAATGATTTTGATTCCATCGACTTTATTTCGTATCGCAAGAATCAATGCGCGGCCTGATTCGAGAAACACGATGCCAAACAATGATATAAGAAAATACTCAATTGTGCTTGCGCTCCAATTGGCTGCATATCCAACGACGAATGGAATCACAACGCCAGTGACAATCAGCCAAAAAAAACGTGGTAATTTTGTAAATGCAAGAGTATAAAAGAATAGAAGAGTAAAAATGATTGCAAAGGAATTTGCGATCCCCTGAATCCAAGGAAATGATTGAGGAGAAGGATCGGTAAGAAATGCTGAAATATATTCAGATATAGATATGGCTAATAATAACAAAGAATAAAATAGATTTCCTTTGTACTGAGGGTATAAAACAAATACCGAAAAGTGGACAACAAAGAAAGCCAAAGGAAAAACGATGAAAAATGTTTCGTAAAAGACGTAATTATGCGGTTCGAGTATGGACGTTCCCCGGATGGGATTCGAACCAATCGAACCGGAAAAACTAATCAATCCTTTCGTACCTTTATTTTTCAAGTTTGCAGGGGGATGGATGGTATAGGAAATGAACGTAGAGCCAGGTTTCAAAGCCAATGACCACATGAGGGTGCCGTTTTCAATCTCTCCATTGTGACTGATATCATTAACAGACCATTCTTTTGGCAATATTTCTTTCACCGTCACTCGTTCGGCAATGTTTTGAGGATTCTCGATTCGAATAATGACATCGATAGGTTTCCCCGCCACATATTGTTCGGGCGAAAATATACGAGTTGCCACAGGATGAGGTGTAGTGTGCAATCCATCTGTTTTCAAGGCTTGTTTCCGGATTACTGGATCATTCTGCGGAAATTGATTCTCTTGTGCAAACACATTCAGAATGAATACACAAATGATAAGAAGCGAGATTGTAGCGAGGATTGTATATCTATTGTTCATGAATGTTCCTGTTTGTTGGCGATTCGATTCTACCTCCATTATTGAATAAATCGGCGTACTCTTCTAGTATTCTGTTTGCATTTCCTCTACCCGTTTGTAGCATTAAAATATCGTAGTTTAATAGAGCGTACACTTTTTGTGTTTTTAAAGGACAATTCAATGAACACCCAAAACCGACGTCAATTCTTGAAACAAACCGGCTTTGCCGCTGCAGCTACTCTATCCGGACTGCATCAATCAACTGCATCCTCACTGGAAACTCCCGTTTCCCGTAAACCGAACATCATTTTCATCCTGGCTGACGACTTGGGCTATGGTGATTTGGGATGCTACGGCCAACAGAATATCAAAACACCAAACCTCGACCGTATGGCTGCCGAAGGGATGAAATTTACCCAGCATTACGCCGGCAGCACCGTCTGCGCTCCCTCCCGTTGTTGTTTAATGACCAGCCTTCATACCGGCCATTGCCGTGTTCGAGGAAACGTGGATGTCCTGCTGCAGCCGGAAGATACGACAATCGCGGAATTGCTGAAGAAAGCAGGATACGCCACTGGCTGCATCGGCAAATGGGGAATCGGCGCACCACCGCCGCCGGAAGATCCGCATCGAAACGGTTTCGATTATTTCTTCGGTTATCTCAGCATGTGGCACGCCCATAACTATTATCCCGACGTGTTATTTCGCAATGGCAAAAAGATTCCGTTGAAAAATGAGGTCGATCATCCGGAAAACTATTATCGCCCGGCGGAACAAGAGCTCGTTGGAGTTGCTACAAAAAGAGAAGAATATTCCCACGATCTATTCGCCGAGGATGCACTCCGCTTTATCGAAGAAAACCAAAAGCATCCCTTCTTCCTCTATTTGCCGTTTACCATCCCCCACGCCAACAACGAAGCCGGGAGAAAAGGTATGGAAGTGCCGGATTATGGTATTTACACAGACAAAGAATGGCCTGATCCGCAAAAAGGGCATGCGGCGATGATTGCCCGCATGGACCGCGACATTGGCCGCATCATGCAAAAACTCAATGAACTGAATTTAGATCAAGATACTCTCGTGATCTTCACCAGCGATAATGGCCCCCACAAAGAAGGTGGAGCCGATCCCGAATTCAATGACAGCAATGGCTCTTTGCGCGGCATCAAGCGTGATTTATATGAAGGCGGTATCCGAATCCCCATGATCGCCCGTTGGCCCGGCAAAATCAAATCGAATTCCGTCAACGACCACATTTCCGCATTCTGGGATTTCTTGCCGACCTTTACCGAACTGGCCGGAATCGAACATCCTGTCGAAATCGACGGTCTTTCCATCCTACCGGCTTTTCTCGGAGACGAAGATAAACAAAAACAACATGAATACTTATACTGGGAATTCCACGAACAAGGGAAAAAACAAGCGGTCCGAATGGGTAAATGGAAAGGCGTTAAAGTCTATAGACAAGGTGACTATATGGAACTATACGACCTAGAATCCGATATCGGCGAAATAGAAAATATCGCCTACCGCCACCCTCACATCGTTGCAAAAATCGAAGCAATCATGAAACGGGCACACAGCAACGAACAGGAATGGCCGCTCTATCGTAAATAAGTCGGAGCGCGGTCATCCTTACCCGCATTAGATACATGAGTGAGTCGGAGCGCGGGCATCCTTGCCCGCACTAGATACGCGTGTAAGATCATTTTATCATAGAACATGTTTGTAAGTACATCCGTAGGGGCAGACCGATGTGTCTGCCCTTGGTACTTTCATAAATAAGGATAATCCATGAAACAATCCGCCTTCACCTTAATCGAATTGCTTATCGTCGTGGCCATCATCGGCATCCTGGCCGCAATCGCCGTCCCGAATTTTCTCAACGCGCAGGTGCGCGCCAAAGTCGCCCGTGTTCGCGGCGATGTCAAAGCATTGAGCTCCGCTCTCGAAATGTATCGTCTCGATAACAATAGTTATCTGATTGACTACGGCGGTCCCGATGTCGAAGATCGTTCCTGGCGGCAATTGACCACTCCGATTGCATATATCAGTGGAGTAGAAATGACTCGTGATCCCTTTACAAGCGGACAAGCCGGAGCGGAAGGGGGGAATTTCCAAAATAAACGAGTTTTTTACGATTATGGCGGTGGAGCCTGGTCTGCCAACCTCTCCGGTGGTCCGGCGCGTGAACGATTCTATGAAGAATCCGGTGCTGGTTACATTATACTAAGCTTCGCCCCCAATCGCTCACGGGAATTCCCCTGGAACGATGCGGCGATCATAGGGGTGGGGCAGCGCACAATGGCCGGCCTGCAATATGTTTACCAACCCTCGAACGGATTGAATTCCGATGGCGATATCATCGCCACCCGCGGCGGCCCTATTCAATAAATTGAAATTCGTAACGCCGGCATCCTGCCGGCTTTGTGGAGTATGCCGGCAGGATGCCGGTGCCACTCTTATTCCTTTCCAAAATTCCCCAGATCAAGTATCCTTTACAATTTGTAGTGTTCAATAGCGATCACTTCCCCTTCTGAAAACATGTTCAGTTATAAATTGATCGATTATATCGATGCATTCGTAAAAAAGAGGTATCCAAAGAATGGGCTGCCACATCGAAACGGTTGAAAATGGTTCTGTGACTACTTCGAGAGGATTTACAGCGGCGGGAACGGCTTGCGGGATCAAGAAATCCGGGAAATTGGATTTAGGATTACTGGTTTCACAGGTACGATGCGCAACGGCTGGAGTCTTTACGACGAATGTCGTGAAAGGCGCTTCACTTCTGGTTTCCCGTGAACATTTATCGGACGGGCATGCGCAGGCTATCGTTGCCAATAGCGGAAACGCCAATGCCGCCACCGGAGAGCGCGGGATGTTGGACGCTCGTGAGATGTGCCGGCAGGTAGGTCGGCTGAAAGATATCCCGACTCACGATGTGCTCCCCAATTCAACCGGTGTCATTGGCGAATATTTACCCTTACCGGCGATTCGGAAAGGAATTGAAGATTTGATCTCGAAACTCCGAGACGATGAGGGTGAAGAATTTGCCCGAGCCATCATGACCACGGATACCGTACCGAAATTTTCCGCCCGAAAAGTGACTTGCGAGGGACAAACCTTCTCGATCGGCGGTGTGGCCAAAGGCTCGGGGATGATCCATCCGAATATGGCCACGATGTTTGTCTTTTTGACGACGGACGCACGAATCAACAGCAACGGATTGCATATTTTTTTGAAACAAGCAGTAGAAATGAGTTTCAATCGACTGACAATTGATGGGGATACCAGTTGTGACGATACAACTCTGCTCATGGCGAACGGCTTGGCCTCCGCAACCGAAATCGTCCCCGATGAAAGTCCACTTGCCAATGCGTTCCGGGATGCTCTGCAAGATTTGTGTATTGATTTAGCCTATCGGTTGGCGAGAGACGGTGAAGGTGTTTCTAAAATAGTTACGATTCGTGTAAAAGGTGCAAAGGCATGTGAAGACGCCGTTCAGGTTGCACGGTCGATGGCCACATCCAGTTTGGTCAAGACGGCATTCAATGCGCAAGACCCGAATTGGGGACGGTTGATTACGGCTGCAGGATATTCCGGTGTGTCGTTCGATCCCAATCAATCGAGTTTATGGATTGGGCATGTCAAAGTAATGGAAAACGGCGAGCGGGCGAATTACGAAGAAAGCGATGCGGCGACAGTGATGCAGCAGCCTGAATATGAGATCATTCTCGATTTGAATCAAGGCGGCCGGGAGGATCATTATATTACTACTGATTTATCCCATGCCTATATAGACATCAACGCCGATTACCGCCACCGCACCTAACTCTTAAAGCATTGGGTAGCAAGGGGAAGCGAAGTCTACCCTTGCGAAAAGACATGAAGCCGCCAGGGCAGACCTGACGTCTTGCCCTGGTTACCCGCATAGATGCAGGGTAACAAGGGTAAGCGAAGCCTACCCTTGCGGAGAAGCGCAAAGCCGTAAAAGCGAATTTGACGTTTTGTCCTGGTTCTCCACTTGGACATACCTTTTAAACTTATAATGTTGAGAATTCCGGATAGAATATAACGAGAATTTGAACAGCAAAGGAGAGGAATTCGTGTCATTATTTTCCGGTAGCAAAAGTAACGAACAAGTTTCTCAGGACGATGTATTGAAAGCCTTGGGGACTGTCGAAGACCCGGATTTGCACCGTGATCTGGTGTCCCTCGGGATGATCAAAGATGTCAAAGTTGATAACGGAAAGGTATCCTTTACCGTTGAATTGACAACACCAGCGTGTCCATTGAAAGATAAAATCAAGAACGATTGTGAAGAAGCCGTATCCAAAATACCCGGCGTTTCACAAATCGATATCCATATGTCCTCCAATGTGAAGGCCCGCGGCGGTGTTCCGGAAAAAGAGGAAGTTCCAGGTGTGAAAAACATCATCGCAGTTTCCAGTGGAAAAGGCGGTGTGGGGAAATCGACCGTAGCCGTGAACTTGGGCTTGTCACTCCTCAAACTGGGTGCAAAAGTCGCTCTCATGGACGCGGATGCGTATGGACCGAATGTTCCCCAAATGGTCGGTGTCAATACTCCACCCGAATCGGACGGGAAATGCATCTATCCACCCACGGCCCATGGAATGAAAGTCATGTCGGTCGGGCTTGTGGCACCCGGCGATCAACCGGTCGTATGGCGTGGGCCGATGCTGCACAGTTTGGTGAATCAGTTTCTGCGTCAGGTCGACTGGGGTGAGTTGGATTATTTAATTGTCGATATGCCGCCAGGCACCGGCGATGCGCAGTTGAGTTTGACACAATTGGCTCCGTTGGCTGGAGCGATTCTCGTAACCACACCTCAGGAAGTAGCGCAATCCGACGTTCGCCGCGCCATCATGATGTTTAAAAAAGTGAATGTGCCGATTCTTGGAATCGTAGAAAATATGTCTTATTTCATTTGCCCCGATAATGACAAGCATTATGAAATTTTCGGTTCCGGTGGGGGACAAAAATTGGCCGGTCAATATGAAACCGCTTTGCTTGGCAAAATCCCGATCGATCCTCGGATTGCCACAGGAGGAGACACCGGTCAGCCGATTGTTGTGGCGGAACCGGAATCGGCAATTACCCAAGAATTTGAGACAGTCGCGAGCGCAGTTGCCCAGCAGGTCAGCATCGCGAATGTCTCCAAGCAGTCATTGCCGATTTTGCAATAAACAGATACCATACAAGATTAATTCGCAAGAACCGGAGTAGATATGCTTGTGGAATTGACGCGAAGAACTCATTTTGCCGCTGCTCATCGGTTGCATAGTCCGCACTTAAGCGATGAGGAAAATGAACGAGTGTACGGTCCATGCAATAATCCTTATGGACACGGTCATAATTATTACATGGAAGTTACTGTCACCGGTGTTCCCGATCCTAAAACCGGTATGATCGTGAATTTGTCTGAATTGGATGGAATCATTAAGCGTGAAGTTGTCGAAAAAATGGATCATCATCATTTTAACCATGACGTTCCATTTACCAAAAATGTGATTCCGACAGTGGAAAATCTGGTTGTGGCAATCTGGAACGTATTGGTCAAACATCTACCGGATGGGATGCTGAAACGAATCCGTTTATGGGAATCGGAAAATAATTCCGCAACGTATACCGGCCCTGTCGAATGATAGATGGTTTGAAAGACGGAAAAGTATTAAGGGCAAGAGTCAATATGCCCTATAATATAAAGTACAAACCGGCAAGGGTAAACTACGCTTACCCTTGCTACCCATAGAAAAAATGACAGAGCAGGTCTCAAGAGCAATGCGTCAGTCTGCTCTTGATATAGGTAATATGAAACAGGAATAGTGTTCAAAATTATGAATGATATGGTAACGAAAATGACTAAGCCAAACTCTTCACCGTCGAAACTCCGCGAAGAAATGGCTGTCTCATCATCCGATGCGCTTGAAAAGATTACACGGGATATGCTGCAGGCGATCGGTGAGGATCCGGATCGGGAAGGACTTGTTCGCACGCCTAAACGAGTCGCTAGAGCAATGCGTTTTTTGACACGAGGCTATGATCAAGATATCGATGCAATCATCAATCAAGCGATTTTCGAAGAAGATCTCGATGAGATGGTTGTGGTAACAGATATCGATTTTTTTAGTTTGTGCGAACATCATATGCTCCCCTTCTTCGGAAAAGCGCATGTCGGATATATCCCGAATGGAAAAGTGATCGGGTTGTCGAAAATGCCTCGGCTTGTCGAGGTATTCAGCCGAAGGCTTCAACTGCAAGAGCGCTTGACGCAACAAATTGCATTGGCGATCGAAGACGCGATCCAACCGCAAGGAGTGGCGGTCGTTACCGAAGCGCGGCATATGTGTATGATGATGCGGGGGGTTGAAAAAACAAATACCAACACAATTACCAGCGCCATGCGGGGAGTATTCCGTACGGACCGGTTGTCACGGAATGAATTCATGGAATTCATTCATAAAGCCAGTGCAAAAGTATAATGGTAATATCGTGGTTGTACGGTGGAAGTTTCAACACCTTCCCACAACGAAAGCATGAATGGGTAGATGAATTATTTATCATGAAACCGGCAAAGGCTTTTACGTTAATCGAATTGTTGATTGTCGTTGCCATTATCGGCATTCTCGCTGCAATCGCAGTCCCGAATTTTCTCAATGCACAAATCCGAGCCAAAGTTGCACGGGCGGAAGCCGATATGCGGGGACTCAAAACCGCTTTGGAAGCATATCAACTCGATCATAACGCGTACATTCCCGGTTTTCGAACTCCTGATCCAACCAGTCTTACACAACGGCTCAGCCCTTTAACAACACCCGTTTCGTATTACTCGAGTATTCCCAATGATCCGTTCTTCAACCAATTGACAGCCGTCAATCCCGATTTTTATGACACCTATGACTATCTCGATGCAGCATCCTCCCAAAACAACGGAGCGCAAACCCGAGGGTATAGTTATCGGTTGGCCAGCGGAGGTCCGGACGGTATCCAACGCGCAGGGATTATTCATTATACGGATGCAGAAGGAAACTGGGGAATTGATTATGATCCGAGCAACGGACTGGTGTCTATTGGTGATATTGTGACCGTCGGTGGCTCGATCACCAATCCCGCCTATGTCGTAACGTATCCACTTAGTAACTATCCGACAAATTAAACTTTTCGTAGGATGGGTTAGCCAGGTGTAACCCATCATGTTCGATGTAGTCAAAGCTTATTTATCAAGAATGTTTAAACCCAACGCTTTCGCCACACCCCAATCCACCACTGCTTTACCATTTTTCTTTGTAACTAAACCAAAACCGCCGTCGTAATTCCACATACACCAACCAATCCCGTACTTCTCAAACGCGGTGACAACATCATGCAGCCAGGCGGTGCGGAAACGAGGGAGACAGTAGCGCCGGTATGCCCCGTATTCGTTGCAAATTACGGACCTGAAGGGGTGGCAGAAATACAATCCTCGATGTCTTGCCCTGCCTACCGACTATTCGTTTAAAATCCTTTGGAGATGATGCTGCAAATGTCGAAGATAGTCCTTGACGACAAAATCCAACGGAACCGGTTTCTCTTTCCCGATATTGCATGGAGATTGTTCGGCTTCCACCGGGATGCATTCGATCACATGACACAAATGGGAATTGTAAGCGGACCACAGCGCGACCAAGGAAGACCAAGGGGCTTCCTGATAGTGCTGGATTCGAACCCATTCATTTTGATCATAAGGCGGGAACTGGCTGGCAACATGATAAGCAGCTCGCACAATGCGCTGATGATTGTTCGCGGCTGAATCGATGAGGTGTCCCAGAATTTCCTTTTTAGACCACTTGTTCGAGGAGGATTTGACCTTTGTTTCTTCTTCGTTTATTCGCGATAATTTCAATTCAGCCGTATCAAGGATAGAGTGTATTTGATGGGCTACCTCTTTCATAACGGGATTCCTTTTTTTGAGAATTTGGAATGTAAGCATTGTGATCGTATATTTATTATTCCGGACTCGAAGCCAGAAATAATAAATCCAACTTTATCCACCCCGATCCACCGGGGGAATCGAAGAGATAGATTTTTGCCGTGTAGTCGTTCTCCTTCGAAGGTTGTTGCAGAACAAAGGGATGGATTGGTCTTGATTCAAGATCGTTCAATAGGACAGTGACTTCTTTTTGTGGTAACGGCTGAATCAAATTATATTGGACATGTTGAGGTGGATCATTTTGAATATGTTGTATTTCTACATGGTCGCCGCGAATAAGGAGAATATCCTTGCCATCCACAAATCCTTCCCAGTGCAGAAAATGGACTGCATCATTTGCATGTTTTTCAAAAATCTCCCGATTTATTTCTTGCTTTTTTTGAATGGCTTCAAGAAGCGCAGCAGTATTCAGTGTGCGTTCCAATCGTTCTTCGGCATTTTCCCGATCAAGAAGCACATCATCGACGGCATGAAGCAATCGATCGATTCCGAAAGTGCGGTAAACACAGCCAGGAGCAGCCAAAAATTCTTTTTTTGTTTTTTGAAGGATAGATGAGATTTTCGCAAGTTCCGTTTTCCTCTCACTGGATGGATCGGCTCTGTAATCGAAATAAGCAAACATCGTTTTGATATAGAGATTGTTCGTTTTTATTAAAAGGCGAGTCAGATCGAGCGCTTGTTCTACTTTTCGAACTAGCATTCCATCTTCGATCAACGGTTTTGATTCTTGAAAGAGAGAACACATTTTCTTAGCGGTGGAAAGTCCGCGATCCAGATAATCCTTTGCTTCCTTCATTTTTACTTTACAAGGTTGATAGAACGTTTCCCGTAACCATTCAATATGCGCCTTGCTGTGATCTAATTCCGGAAATCCCTGCACCGGGAAAGTCGTAAGTCGTAGTTGTGGTAGTGTGTTCCCGGATACGGATTCCGCAACCGGCTTCACATACATACCGTCTTTGTACGCTTGATAGGAAAGAAGCAGGATTTCCGCCATACTTTCCGCTGCGGTTTGCCCGAAATGAATGGAAGCAAAATCATGCGCGATGTCTCGAAGATCTTCATCCGGATCCCACGACAACCGAAAGGCGGTATAG
Organism: uncultured bacterium; assembly: GCA_964412555.1. GTDB lineage: Bacteria > Hinthialibacterota > Hinthialibacteria > Hinthialibacterales > Hinthialibacteraceae > CAYPPG01. The sequence continues at coordinate 7,055 of CAYPPG010000060.1, read as the reverse complement.
GCGGTCAAATTCAAGGTATCCCAAGTCGAGTTAGATGGGATTGCGAAGTTGGAGCCTATGACATTGCTGTCTTTCGGCTCCAATATCTTCTGCAAACCACGTTGGTAATAGGGACCGGGAAAAATCGGGAAGACATCGACACCGTGAACCGCATGATAATCAAGAGTCGCCAATAACACGACCATATTGTGCGGCGTCAAATTGAATGTCGGATTGTAGGGTTGATAAAGCCATCGGTCTGCTGTACTCAGATAAGGGGAAAGATACAGATTCTTAACGGGAATCTCCTGGGTAAAGATTTTTTGGTATACAGAAGGTTGAGAATGTTGCTCCGTTGTATTCGTAACCCAAGTCCGGTGATAGTATATTTTGTCAAATTCTCCGACAACAACCTCGTATAGTTTTTGGACGAATGTACGATATGTTTTTTCCAAAGACCATCCGCTCTCCGCACGATCATGCATGACGTCATATCCCTCATAATCACCGAAAACACGAGTTAATTCCCCCGTGCGGATACGCACACCATCCAGTTCCGGTAAGTCTTTCAAGAGCATTCTGTATTTTTCCTGTAATGCAGACCATAAATTCGGATTGTCTGGGGAGCGTTTCGCCCCATATTTTTGGAGGAGTGAGGGGTGATAGGTTATTTCGTCACAGGTGGATAAGAATTTCATGTGAAGGGAATGGGCATAATCGATCAATTCACAAATGTTTTGCCGGTGTTTTGCATTTTCGTTTTTCTCTGGTTCTGAGTTCCAGGGCGTCAGATTCAAAATATTTCCCCCGGAAACCCAGTTGGAGGTATAGCGTAGCGCGTGACGTATAGCGTCTTCTGTTTCTCCACCGGCAAAGCGGATTTCCAATTTGGGGATTCGGACAACATCGATATCCGGTATTTTCCGGTAAACACAAAGTCTATCCCATATCCAATATAAACCATAAACATCACCAATGAGCGAACCTCCGGATACAAAAATCCTTTTTGCATTGTTTTCATGTATCGTTTTGATTTCAAAACCTTGCTCGTGATCAATATTGGAAAGAGATAAGGAATCGTGTTTTGTTTTGTAGAAAGTATAAGGATTAAGTTTCGCATTCCCCACGGCAATTATATGACTGGCATGGGAAGGAACATTCGTCCCCCACGTGATCACCAATCCATATTCTTGACCGGTGGTTTTAAGATCATCCAGGCATGTTTGAATGACCGTTTCGTTTTTGTAGAGTTTAGGAATAGAAACGAACCAATGCTCTGTGGCAAAACTGAATCGGTTTATCGAGAAAACAATGAGTAAGCATGCATAAATTTTGTTCACGATTTTTTCTCCGAATAGACCTTGTGACTCCTGAATTGAAAAACGAACATGATGAAGCGTACCGGATTCATGGGTAATGATCGCAATAGGTATATTACCATGAAAAATAGGAAACAAGAGCGTTTGTCAACGGATTCTTGCTGTACTCTATTGGAAAGATAGACATCATACATGCTATTCCAGGGGGAGACGATGGGGGAATAAGGAAGGAATTTTGGAAATAGAGATACTGGCAACGGAGATTCAACCGTGTTGCACTGTTGTCGGTTACTTCAAGTATCCATTCTCAAACGGATTGTGTTTCTACCCTTTGATATACATCCCTCTACCCGCTTTTTTAAGATTTCCTTTTTCCACTTGTTTTCCGAGTTCGATATTTAATATGGATCGAGGGTTGGAGGATTTCGATTTCCAGCCGGATTGCAATAGGGAATCCATAATTTCATCGATACTCATTGGTTTCTTCCCCACCGACTCGACCAACAAGGAAGACAGGGGTTGTTTCTTAGCGGTTTTTCCGGATGATTTACTTTGGGCTTTTTGTGAACTTTTCCGTGTAGACTTCGGAGTGGATTTTCTTTCGAGATTTCGTTCTTTTCCCATTCGAGTGATGGGAGTGGATTGAGAAGATTCTGTCTGTGTGTCGTCTTCGCTGGTTCGGTATTGAGACAGTTTACTCTTCAATTCATTACCATCATTTCCTTCGAGTATTTCTAATAGTTCGGAAAGATGACGTTCCACTTGATCCTTTCGATTCATACGGTCTTGCTTTTCCTTCTCCAACGCTAGGTCAAGCAATTCTTCCAAAGAATACGTTTCGAGGATGGTTTCTTTGTTCGGTTTCATAGGCATTTGTTCTTATTCCTTTTTGTCCCTGAATGGTTTCCAAAATATCACATATTAACCCACATACTATACTCGAAGTCAAGTTAAATTATAAGTGTTGGAGAGTAATATTATAACAATTTGTGCAAAAGGGAAATCCAGAAAAGAGGAATGACTTGTGTATTTATATATTCATCCAAATCTGTATAATCATCTCTATTTACATACAGTAATTGTATAAAATCGGATATTTCCGTAAGCGTACATGGAACAATTGTGTACGTGTATTATTTTCTTAGCAGAGAAAGTAAATACTTTTTTTCAGCATGGTCTAATCGATATAATGTTATAGATTCGATTCCTTAAGGATTCTTTGTTGTTATCGATTTCCCATCTCTTTATTTCTTATACAGTATTTCCCGTACCCGGTTGCAAACCCTATTGATTTGATCATCGGTTACATTCATTGCGGAGGGTAGATTGACGGAATAGGGGCTGATCTCATAACTGAAACGGTTCCGGTGTCGGTATTGCTCCGCGTCAATGTATTCCTTGTAGGCGGGAAGAGAACTGAGGGGATAGAAAAACGGCCGGCAGTCCATTGCTGCTTCATTCATTTGTCGTATAAATTCCTCTTTCTGGATTCCATAATCTTTGTCCCATACAATAGTTGTCATCCAATAACTATTTTTGATTCCACGGAATTCACAATTCATTTGGATGCCGTCAATGCTTGCTAGTTCGGCTTTATAAGACTTAAAAATTTGCCGCTTTCGTTCCACCAATTCATCGAGCCGTTCCAATTGCGCCAATCCCAAGGCGGCCTGCAGACTGCTCATTTTATATTTATAACCGATGGATTCATGCCGGAAACTACGGTCTCCTGGTTTTCGGCCGTGATCGCCGAAAAAAACAGCTCGGTCATATAGGTTTTTTTCATCGGTGATAAGCATGCCTCCTTCACCGGTGGTGAGTGTTTTTGTCCCATGGAAGCTATACACACCTATATTTCCCATACTCCCCGCTTTCCGGCCATGATATTCCGATCCGACTGCTTCGGCTGCATCTTCGATCACGGCGATGCCATGCTGTTTGGCGACAAAAATCAAGGCGTCCATATCCGGCAGGTTTCCATAGAGATCGACAGCGATGACGGCTTTGGTATGGGGAGTGATGCAGGATTTGAACGACTCAACCGACAGGCACCATGTGTCCGGTTCGATATCTGCAAATACAGGTTTGGCGCCCACGTACATAATCGGAGCCGCCGAGGCGGTCCAGGTGATATCAGGTACGATGACCTCGTCTCCGGGGCCGATTCCCAGTGCCAGTAGAGCCAAATGAATTGCAGAGGTGCAGGAAGGGAGCGCCAGGGCATATTGAACGCTGTGATACTCGGCAAAAGCTCTTTCCAACCGTTGATGATACATACCGGCATTGCCGTACCAAGCGTTGGTCACGGCATCGGTGACATACTCGATTTCTTTTTGGGTAATCCACGGACCGGCGATGCGGATCGGTTCCATGGTTCTTTCTCCTTCATCAATCCTTGATACATTGCAAATATCCGTCATAGGAAACGGTAATTAACAATTTGTTTTCGATTTCCTTATCCATGACAAACCGGTCATTCGATTGCAAAAATTCCCAAACGGCGGTTTTCGGATTTTGGCCGCGAGTCCAGGGACGGTTCGCATATAAGTCTTCAGGAACATCTTCTGCTATCGTATCGAAGACCACGATATAACTCCCTTTTTTGACCAAGGGAGAATAGAGTTTCAGTTCCTTCAACACATGTTCATGGGTGTGATTGGAATCCAGCGCCACGAGAACTTGTTTTTTTTGTTCCGCAAATGTGTAGACTTGTTTAGCGATTTCTTCATCAATCGATGATCCTTCAATCATCGTGATCCGTTTGAACATCGGGTGATTTTCGATCAAGGGCCGATTGTGAGCGCGGATATCGATATCGATGCCCAATACTTCTCCTTCACCTCCGAGCAATTCGAGCATAGAGGCATAGAAAACGAGGGAACCGCCGTGCGCGATGCCAGTCTCGATGATGAGGTCCGGCTGGATACGCCAAATAATTTCCTGCATGGCTAAGATATCTTGCGGGAATTGAATGACGGGGCGTCCCATCCAAGTGAAATTGAAGGAATATTTGTAGTTCCAGGTTTTTTCCACGAACAAGCGTCCGAGTTCCCGAACTTCCGAATCGGTTCCCATTCGGGCAATATTCTCTTGTTTTTCCTTATTGAATTGTTCAATTGGATCCATGTTCAATATTGTTGTTTTCCTATTGCTGCGTTTCAATGTCCCAATAGGGATGATTACGATCTTTATCGGACAATACCGTTGGCCGAACCGGCCAGTCGATTCCAAATGCCGGATCGTCCCATCGGACGCCGCCTTCCGATTCCGGATGATAGAATTCGGAAACGAGATAATAGATTTCCGTATTATCGGTTAGAGAGATATATCCGTGTGCGCATCCTTCGGGAACGTATAACATTTTCCGATTTTGTTCCGTCAATTCCACTGCTGTCCATTGGCGAAATGTTGGAGACGTTTCGCGAATATCCAGAGCGACATCGAAAATTGCACCTCTGAAACATCGTATTACTTTGACTTCTTCGTGCGGTTTTCGTTGGTAGTGCAATCCACGCAGTGTGCCTTTGCTCTTACAAAACGATGAATTGCATTGAACGATGTTTGTATTCAAGCCATGCTGTCCGAACTCGTGTTCACACCACGCTCGGGCAAAGAATCCTCTCTCATCCCCGATTTTCTCGAGTTCAATAACATAAACACCATTAACGTTGGTTTCCGTGAATATCATCGTATCTGTCCATGAATCCCTGGCATGATCTTGTCGGAAAAATGCAATTTACCCTCTATTATCGTCTTCGAAGAACAAAGATTGACTGACAAATAGGGAAAACAATGGATTCATTTTCTTGGGTGAATGATTTCCCCGAATTCTCTTCCTTTTATGATCATGTTGGTACAATCCCTTTAAAGGACTCGATTTAATTTTCCGATAATGAAAAAGAATACAGTACGAAAAGGGATATCCAATGGCTATTGCTCATAGACCCAATCGCTTGATCGGCATGGCATATGTCCCCGGTAACGAAGGAGGCACCTCTTGGCATCGGGGAGATTGCAAATGGTTTCCTGACAGGGATGACACACAGTACGAGGATTCCAAGTTCAATTATCAATCCCAAGAAGGGTTGAGACGGCTGGTCGAAGAGTATGTCATGGATGGTTGGATTCCTGTCAAACCGCTATTTCCGAAATCCGGTGAACTGCTGACTCTCGGATCTTGTTTTGCCCGCGAACTGCAATATGCAATGGAAGACAATCAAAAAGAGTTGAAACATTTGTGGGTTCCTTCGGGTTTGAACAACACCTTTGCCATGCGCCAATTCTTGTATTGGGTGGCCACGGGGGATACCTCCACCGACGCCTATTGGTATGACGCGCAAGAACAGGGAGGAGCAGTGAAATGGCAGCCGAGTCATGAACGCGTGCAGTATTACAAGGCTTTCAGCCAGGTCGACGGATTTGTATTGACGCTGGGGTTGGCCGAGATTTGGTGTGACAAGAAAACCAACGGTGTTTTTTGGCGGGGAGTTCCCGACGATGTGTTCAATCCGGATAAACACATTTTTCGAGTATCCACGGTCGAAGAAAACAAAAAGAATTTACGGGAAATCGCACTGCTTTTGAGTGAACATTTTCCCCACAAACCTGTTATTTATACAGTTTCTCCGGTTCCGTTGAAAACGACTTTTCGAAATATTTCCTGTCTGACTGCAGATTGTGCCTCCAAATCGATCTTGAAGGCTGCGGTGGATGAAATTATTCGAGAAGAGATCCCGGATGTCTATTATTGGCCTTCGTTCGAAATCATTCGATGGCTAGGCTCTCACCTTACTCGCCCGACATTTTCGGATAACACACTTGATTGCCGCCATGTCTCCGAAGATTTGGTCAAAATCATTGTCTCGACATTTATAAACTATTACTTTGAGAAGAAATAGAGTCAGGCGCAACGAGATATTCTCTCATGCAGACAAGAGGTCTGCATCTCTTGAATTATGCGCCCTTTCCGCCGCCGTACGCACGGTCGATATGTCCCGGTCCAAACCAGTTGATGTCTCCATTGCTGTTTAAACCGTTCGTCGCATCATAACGCATGCCATATTCGTTGTAGCGATTGGGACCGATACTGCGGATTTGATAGCGCACGATATTGGCATAGGTCGGGTCGTCTTGTCCGCCGGTCCAGTGATTGGGATAGCCGGTGTAAATATTGAAATCAGCGACTAGATTCCAATTCGTTTCCTGTGGATCGGGTTGAGTGGTAATAAAGTAAAAGGGATCGTACTGATGGATAAAATTGAAACGGCCCGGTTCGGCGGGAGCGAACGGATCGGGATTCAGACTGGCGATATACGCGACCGGAGTGGTAATTCGCCAAATCTCACTCTGCGGCGGCACACGGTTGCCGTTATCCATATGATACATGTCCATCGCTGTTGAATACGCCTGTTGATCGGCTTGTACACGGGCGATCTTCGCACGGATTTGGGCGTTCATGAAATTCGGCACTGCGATAGCTGCCAAGATTCCGATAATCGCGACGACGATCAACAATTCAATCAATGTAAAACCGTATTGCTTGGAGTGCATCCAATTCCTCCTCTTGTGTATATTGTTTTCGTTCTCATGAAACGAGTTATTCTTATATATTAGTATAAGGTGTGCCGCATGTGGCAAGTCTTTTCATTTCATTTTCTTATGAATCGTAACTATTTTACGGATTTTTACAAGTTCCTCTTTTTTTATAATGTACCCCAAAATTTGGACAGGCATTTAAGGTGGGAAACCTCGAAGCCG
>CAYPPG010000059.1:0-47703 GCA_964412555.1 uncultured bacterium | reverse complement strand
ACGGGTCACACCTAACCGACTCCAGGGGGGTCAAAGGTACCCGGCTATTGACATGGGCCAATTTCGGCAAGGTGCAACAGGGGTCCGGTGTCTGAAACAGCAATCTTACTCACCGGCAAGTCCCCACTTTACATCATGGATAACCGCTTCGCGGGCGTAGTCAAGTTCATGAACGAGTTCCTTACCGAGCCGGGCCACTGCTTCTTCGTGATTGATTTTTTCTTCCAAATAGGCAGAAGTAATTTGCTTGCGGTAAATTTCGACCAATCCTTCTTCGAGCGCTTCGGCGATTACTTCAGTTTCCCGCCGGCCAGTTGCCCGTACCAAATACTCCAATTTCTCATGGAGAGACTGCGGTTCAGACATTTTGGTTTCTCCTCTCGTTGTCAACGTTCAACGTGCACTTCCCTACCGGGTGTGCACTGTCAGTATAACCCAACGGCAAAAAGCGTCAAATTTGACTGAAAAAAATCTCGGCTCACACCGAAAAAGTCACTCACAGACCGCGTATGGCGATCGGATTTTTGGCGGCATGGCCGAAATCGGGAGCCAAAATGAGAAAAATACTGATGAAATGTTCCCTTCCCATAAAAAAAGGCCTACCGGCGTGGGGGGTAGGTGTGATCTGAAGAACTTCACGGCGGGGCTACTTGGCTCAAATCAATCCAGTGAAGAGGAAGGCTTTGGAGGGTGCGGAAATCCGGGTCTGTGGTGACGAAGAGTTCGCATTCGTAATGAACGGCAAACGCGGCGTGAGTTGCATCTGTCGCTTTCAGGCTATCTTTCTTGGCATGTTCAAGCGCATCATGAAATACGGTGTCAAAGGGTGTAAAATTGATAGCTTTGGCAAACAACATATTGTATTCGTCAATCAGATCGTGACGGTCTTGACGATAAGGTTTGAGTTTTACTTCAAGAATAACCAGATCCGAGAGGCAAAAGTGCCATCTATCCTCTTCTAGCAATTGCAATTCGTTTCTCACGGCTGTCTGATATATTGGAATTCCCTCAGCCATAGCAATCCACACAGAGGAATCAAGGTAAGCACGTTTCATTTACTTACCCTCTCAATTCATGAAGATCGCGAAGGATCTCTTCGTGGGTACGGCGGGGAAAATCCAGCCTATCGATCCGTTCCAATACTTTCTTGATCTCTGACCACTGACCTTTGTCTGCATTGCGAACCCCCCCTTCACATGTCTCCAGTACTACCTCATCTCCTGGTTTGAATGCTGGTGATTTTACCTGCAATACTCCTTGTTCAGTCACTTCAACAGTAAGTGCCATCATACTAACTCCTTTCGGTTGTATAAATCTACAATCCTGGAAAATCAGTTCTTGTGATGATTTCTATATACGAATAGATAAATCTAGGTGAATATCATTGGTTTCCCCTGAAATTATGAAGTTCATGGAGAATTTCCTCATGTGAACGACGAGGAATATCGAGTTTATCAAATTCTTCAAGACCTTCCAAGATGGATTCCCAGCTTCCGTCACCGACTTCCGGTTCCCTGATTCCTTTTTCGAAAGGAACCGTAATCTTACTCCCTACTGGCAGTTTCGGAGATTGCACTCTTAATAATCCCCCTTCAATAATTTCGAGTTCAATATTCATGAGTTTTACCTCCAAGTCGATCATTTTGCCCTGTTAACGTACTCTCCGTATTATACAGAAGTAGTGATTATCCCGCAAATCGAGCCAAACGCAAATTTCGCACCAAATCGATTTGTCGGATTCGGTAAAAAATCCCGACTTGGAACGGAATAGAAATCTGGAAATGATGAAGGAATGATTTCCAACAAAAACGAACTTGTCACCTTCTTTGGACAAACCAATTTCCGCAACCAGAAGAAAATCTTCGGCATCAAGCAACAAGACCGGCTGGCGCATATGTACGTCATCGGCAAAACCGGCACGGGGAAATCCACTCTGCTCGAAACCATTATCCGGCAGGATATCGAAGACGGGAATGGTCTGGCGCTTCTCGATCCCCACGGCGATCTGGTGGAAAAAATCATCTCCGATATTCCCCAGAATCGAAGAGAGGATGTCATTGATTTCAATGCTTCGGATCGGGAACATCCCCTGGGCTTGAATCCGCTGGAGCGAGTTCCAACGGCTAAACGTTCCCTGGCCGCATCCGGATTGCTTGACGCATTCAAAAAAATCTGGAGCGATTCCTGGGGACCGCGTACCGAGCATATTTTGCGGAACGCTTTTTATGCCCTATTGGAGCAACCGCAAGCGACTTTGGCGGACATTTTGCGGTTACTCGATGATTCAGATTACCGGAAAACGGCGGCCCATCGAGTGGCTAATACCCAGGTACGCCGTTTCTGGCTCAAGGAATATGAGGGGTATTCATCTCGTTTCCGTTCGGAAGTGATTGCTCCTATTCAGAACAAAGCCGGCGCGTTTCTGGCCAACCCCTTACTGAACTCGATTCTTACTCAGCCCAAAAGCACTTTCGATTTACGCCAAGTCATGGATGAGGGAAAAATTCTATTGGTGAATCTTGCCAAAGGCCGGATCGGTGAAGACGCCTCTACTCTCCTTGGCTCCCTGCTCGTCTCACAAATCGGGCTGGCCGCCTTGAGCCGTGCCGATATATTAGAGAAGAATAGAAACAATTTCTTCCTCTTCCTGGATGAGTTTCAGATCTTTTCCACCCTGAGTTTTGCCTCCATGCTTTCCGAACTGAGGAAATACCACGTAGGATTGGTTTTAGCGCATCAGTATTTATCGCAGATCGATCCCTCTATCCGGGATGCCATTCTGGGAAACGTGGGCACATTGATTTCCTTCCGCTTGGGACTCACCGATGCGGAACTGCTTATGAAAGAATTCCATCCGCATTTCACCCGGGATGATCTCGTGAATCTGCCAAATTACCACATCTATCTCAAAATGATGATTGATGGGAAAGTAACCACACCTTTCAGTGGTGAGACAATTTGTTCAAAAATAAATGGTACAATAAACAGAATTTCTTGATTGACATCTCACCTTTCTTTCTTTTATAATAAGTATGGTACCATTTCTAAAAGGCCGGGATTTTTCTCATATCGTTATGACGAATCCATTGTCAATTATATGAAAGGAGAAACAACTAACATGGAGAAAACGATTGATGTACATGATCTACCGGATGAAGACGTCATGGTCATTCAACAAATGGTTGATTTATTGCGCAAACGTATTGATAAGCCAAAAACGGAAACAACGGAAGAAAAAATTGAATTTGGTGCTTGGCCTCTTGGAGTTAAGGGGAATTTGAGCCGGAGTGAAATTTATGAAGACCGATGAACTGTTCCTGCTTGATACCAATATACTGGTTTATGCGGCTGACACAAAATCACCCTTTCATCATCAAGCCGTAGCCGTTCGGGATAAGGGATTCCGTGGTGAAATTTCCTGTTGTGTTAGTATCCAAGTGCTAAGTGAATTCTTTGCCGTTGTAACAAATCCTAAAAGAGTTTATCAAACAATCAATCAATCTGATGCCATACAAGAGATGGAGAAATATCGATCTTCCCAAAATATTCTCAAGATATTTCCGAACCCGAAAACGTTGGAAATCATGATGGATTTATTACGTAAACATCAAATATCCATGCAAAAAATCCATGACCTACATCTTGTCGCCACCATGGTAGCCAACAATGTGAACCGGATATACACTTACAATCAGATGGATTTTAAAAAATTCAATGAAATCGAGGCTCTTACACCTTGATAGCAAATGAGACAAATTCCCATTCTCAAACCAATCCTTAAAAAAGCGACGAAGACAATCCCCGCAATATCTCCATCTGGGAAAACGAGTAGTGCTTCCTTACGTAGAGGCGCTTTAAAATCTTTTGTACCTTTTTTATCCCGTTTTGATTACGGGATTTTTTTACATGGTTATTCCACTTACTCGAACAAAACCACTTTTCTTCCTCAGCATCCTATCACTACCATGACCAGATAGCAGCCCAAAATCGCTTCCATTTTGAATGAGGTTTGATTCCATTCTGCTGGTTATTTTTATTTCTCTCTTCTGATTGCGCTTTCTCATAAGCATTTCCTTCTCGTGATGACTCCAAAAGAACATGATTTTCTTTTCCATTGGAATAACTGTAAGGGGATAGATGGATTGTGTTCAATGGCACACGATAGCGCTTTTTCGTTTTGAACATGTTCCGGCTCCCATTTTTTGCAAGTGAACTTATAAATAAATCGCTATACCGAAAGAAGGATGTGGTCTACAGTAAAAGCTTACCACCATCATTTCATAGTGTACAACATATTGGAAAAGGGAGAGAAAACATGAAAGAAGAACTCTTAGCGACAATCATGGAAGAACCGTTCTTGACACTGGTTATCGGGATACCGGCGCTGGTCTTTATCATCGCAGGATATGGCCGCGTCATTCTTACCGCACTGAAAACCGACGCCGGTGCGCTCAGAATCTTGTTGATTCTTTTTATTCCTTTTTACGCAGCCTACGAAGGCATTCGGTATGACGGAGCATGGTATCAAAGCCAGATTCTGAGCAAGATTTGGGCATTACTGATCGTTATCCTTACGCTAGCAATAATTTTTTTGCTGATTGTGGCAGTCTGATTAGAAAAAGATAAGAAAATATCGAAGCATGGACAGTAGGGCACTGGAATGCCTGCTCAAGCGTTCACGTCAAAAAGGACAAAATTTTTATTCATGTTAACATCATCGGCAGAAATTACGAAAACTTGAAAAAAAAATCCCCTCCAAGCCTTGAATGTCCCCGAAAAAAAACAACTCAGAGAGGCAAAATCATGATTCGAGCACGTATTGATGATAATGATAGCCCACAACAAACAATAAGAATAGAGTAGAAAGGCAAAAAATCCTCTCTGATGTGTGTGAGTATCTGTTATGGTACTTTTTAGAGGATGGGATCAGAGAGGAACATGGGTGATCAATCCAGTATGATTTCATTCCTGCTTCCAATCAACCGCACACAAGAAACAATTTCCTTCAGATCAAGCCATTCTTATTGTGAAAAGCACCCGATTGAATGTGCACTAAAGTCAATATTTTTATCCTCCATGACTCCCCTATCGGAATAAATGCACAAATTGTTTCAATACGAATAAATGATAATACGAATACATTGATATCATTTCAATTCTATCATAAAATACACCCGGTTTTTCGCTCTATAAATCCAAATGAAAGGAGGTGAACCTATGGTACAACGAGCACCGGCGAATATCATCTCAAACTGGTATTATTTGCTTGAGGATTTCCAGACTTCCGCCCAGGATTTTTACAAATCCGTGGAAGCGGCGATCCAGAAGCGGGAGATTCCCGACATCAAGATCGAGCGCATCGATTACAAGGAAGGCGGGATGTTTTCCGCCAAAAGAGAATATCTGCGTATCCGGCGCAAGGAGTATATTTACGATATCTGCGCCGCACCCTTTGGGAAAGGATTTTTCTTCTCCTGGTGGCTGGGAGAGACGCCGTCCGGCTGTCTGGCGTTTCTGATGGGAATTCCATTCCTGAATCTGATGGTCGATTGGGTTGCCGCTCCGGTGACCTATTTCAAAATCGATACGGCGCACATGTTTCAGGAATCCGTCCGGGCAGCCGTCAACGAGGTCATCGATGAGTTGACCAAGGCGAAGGGAGTCCGGCAGATGACGGAACTGGAGAGAAAACCGATCTCTCGTGATTTCTTTCAGGGGTGAAGAATGAATGTCTGATGAACATGCATTGACTGTGAAGAGCGAGGCGGCGATCCAGCCCTCACTCATGCAACGATACTCCGCTCAGTTCTATGACTGGGAAAAGCGGGGTCGGGGATGGTTAATCTGGGATCAACCGGTGGATATCGAACCGCCGTTTGAACCTTTCTTTCATTATCTGCCACACCGCCAATTGGTCGATGACGCCAGAAAGCCGACGTTTTTTAGCGAGTTGGCGGATTCATTCAAAGCCGCTTTTTGGGGGACACCTGCCAAAGAAGAAACACCTGTTCCTGCAAGCAAACAGGACATATCCGAGGTGTACCTCGATGAATGGTTCAAATACAGTGAGGCGGTAGAATTTCAACTCACGCTTCCGGAGGATTTCCGGGTATCCAGGGAAAGCATGGAACGGTTTCTGCTGACGCTCGCCAACTGCCATTCGTTCATCGCTTTTGAAATTATTGGCATGGCCGATAACATCATCGTGCAAGTATCCTGCCGGGAAGTGGATCAGGAACAGGTATTCCAGCAACTGCACGCCTATTTTCCGCAAGTGGTCGTTACGCAAGTTCCCTATTTTCTCAATCCAAAATGGGAAGAATATAAGGATCAGGAAACCGCGCAAGTGGATTTTGGCCTGTCCAATGAATTCGTACGGCCCCTCACCTGTTATCGAAGTTTTGAGATCGATCCCCTGACGGGGATCATCGGAGCGCTCAGCAATCTGCAAGAAGAGGAAATCGCCATTTTTCAGGTGTTATTCGCGGCTGTCATGTTCCCCTGGGCGGAGAGCATCTATCGTTCGGTTACCGACTGGGAGGGCCGTCCTTTTTTCGTGGATGCGCCGGAGATGGTCGCTCTCGCAAAACAAAAAATCTCCTCTCCGCTCTTCGCCACCACCATCCGGGCGGCGGCTCGCAGTCCGCTCAAGGAACGCGCCTGGCAGATTGTGAGAGACATCGGCAGCGGGCTGAATCAGTTTACCAATCCAATGAGCAATGAACTGATTCCCTTATCCGATGACCGGCATAGCCCTTACGATTTCGAATTCGATCTGACGGAACGTACATCCCATCGTAGCGGCATGATCCTGAATCTGGAGGAACTGGTCTCCATCGTTCATTTCCCCTCTTCCTCGATACGCATCGAGAAGCTGGACCGGCAGACCCGGCATACCAAAGCGGCTCCACTGATCGCCCAGAATCAAAAACTCATCTTGGGAGAAAATATCCATAACGGCAAGAGTATTTCCGTCACCTTGAGCTCAGAACAGAGAAGCCAGCATATGCATGTCATTGGCGCTTCCGGAACGGGAAAATCGACATTTTTAATCAACCTGATTGTGCAGAACATTGAACAGGGGGAAGGGATCGGTGTGCTTGATCCCCACGGGGATCTCATTGATCAGATCATGGAACGTATTCCGGATGAACGGATGGATGATGTGGTCATCTTCGATCCCTCCGATCAGGAATATCCCATTGGTTTCAACATCCTGACGGCGTACTCGGAAATCGAGAAAAATTTACTGGCCTCTGACTTGGTTTCCGCCTTCAAGAGGCTGTCCACCAGTTGGGGCGATCAGATGACCACCGTGTTCGACAACGCCATTCTGGCTTTTCTGGAAAGCGAACAAGGGGGAACCTTGGCGGATTTACGCAAATTTTTGGTCGATCCCCAATTCCGCTCTTCTTTTTTGCAGACGGTCCAAGACCAGGAAGTGATTTATTATTGGGAAAACGAGTTTCCGCTCTTGTCCGGCAAACCGCAGGCACCGATCTTGACCCGGCTCAACAATTTTCTTCGGCCTAAAATTCTGCGATACATCGTGTCCCAAAAGCAAAGCCAACTCGATATCGGCCACATCATGAATGAAGGCAAGATTTTTCTTGCCAAACTCTCGCAAGGACTCATAGGCGAAGAGAATGCATATCTGTTGGGGACGATTTTAATATCAAAATTTCAGCAGTTGGCCTTGAGCCGTCAGGAGATAAAAGAATCAGAGCGGAGAGCGTTTTATCTGTATATCGATGAGTTCCATAATTTTATCACGCCCTCGATGGCCACTATCCTGACTGGCGCGCGCAAATACCGTTTGGGATTAGTCCTTGCCCATCAGGATTTACGGCAGATCGAAAGCCGCGACAGCAGTGTAGCCAGTGCGGTTCTCTCCAATCCCTATACCCGTGTCTGTTTCCGGGTGGGAGATTCCGATGCCCGTAAACTCTCCGAAGGATTCTCTTATTTCGAAGCCAGAGATTTGCAGAACTTGAGCCGGGGAGAAGCCATCATACGCATGGAACGGGCTGAATATGATTTCAATCTGAAAACCTCTCTTCCCCCACCGGTAGAAGAGAATCTTGCACAGAGAAGACGGGAACGGATCATCCAACGTACACGGGAGAAATACGCATCCCGGCGGGAAGAGATTGAAAAAGAACTGGATGAACAATGGGAGAAAAAGAAGACCACTCCGCCACCAGTAGCAAAAGAAATCATCGAACAACCGCCAGTGGAAGAAAAAGAAAGTATTGCCGAGACGGAACCGCTTCCCGATTTGGAGATAAAACCCAAACCGAAGCCCCGGGAAAAACCGAAAACGCAACCTGCCGAACCGGCACCGATGGGACGCGGAGGTCAAGAACATAAATATCTGCAACAGTTGATCAAGCAGTGGGCGGAAGGCATGGGCTACCGCACGATCATCGAAAAGCCGATCCTGGACGGCAGTGGCAGCGTGGATGTCGCTCTGGAGAAAGGCGAAAAAACCATTGCCTGTGAGGTTTCCGTAACCTCAACCGCCGATCAAGAAATCGGCAATATCGAAAAATGCCTGCAAGCCGGATTTGATCATATTTTTATTGTTTCCACAGAACCCAAACAACTTCGGAAAATCCGAGAGAAGATCAAGGACGCAATCCTCGAAGAAGATCAGAAGAAAATCGAGTGCCTCTTACCGGAAAATCTTTTTATCCGCATCGAGGAGTTGGAAGCGGAATCCGCCGGTTCAGAAGAGACCATCGCCGGATACAAAGT
The DNA here is from genome assembly GCA_964412555.1 of uncultured bacterium. Classification (GTDB taxonomy): domain Bacteria; phylum Hinthialibacterota; class Hinthialibacteria; order Hinthialibacterales; family Hinthialibacteraceae; genus CAYPPG01. The sequence goes on along the minus strand of CAYPPG010000059.1, from coordinate 38,946 downwards.
AAAAGTGAACTACAAGGTGGTCAGTGAGAAAGAGAAGGAGATCAAGAAACAGTCCATTGCGCAAGTAGTTTTGCAGGCGATCAAGCGTTTGAGGGATAAGAAAAAATGATTTTTATGAACCAAGAATGTACCTGAAGGTAATATCAGTAATTCAATTTGAAATGCCTTAAAATTTCTTTCTCTTATTTTCAATGATTGGATTTTTTCTTTTTGATAGTCTTCATACTCATCTTGAGTTAAATCCAACAATAAAGCCATCATATAGATTTTTTGTGTCTTTTACATATAATTTGAAATAGTATTTTCTCAGAAAAAAGGAAATTAAAAGTTATGTCTGCAGAACTTGAACAACGCTGTAAACAAATTGATGAACTTCTGAATCTTCCAAGGCAAATATGGTTTTTAGGTGCAGGTATTAGCAAAGACGCCGGAATCCCATTAATGTTTCCTCTTACAGATCGCGTTGAGAATATTCTGGAAGGAAAAAATAACACTGATTTTAAAGCCATCCGTAAGCTTTTGCCAAATGATTCTCATGTAGAACACGTATTGAGCCATATAGGTGACCTTATAGCACTTGCTTCAAGAAAATCTGATAAACGATTCACTGATGGCGGAGTAATAGGAACTGTTGATGATTTTTTGGACCTTTACAAGAAAATCCAAAACGCTATTCGCGATATAATTCGTTGGGGATATTCTCCGAAAGATGAGAATAAGCCAGAACTTATAGGAACATCGGAAAAGCCAATTGTTTCAATCGACCCTCATCTCGATTTTATAAGGGCACTGTACCAGCATCGAAGATCTGGACTGGAAAATCGCCCCCCAGTGGCATTCTTCACTATCAATTACGATACTCTTCTTGAAGATGCTTTGGCCCTATGTCGAATACCTACCGCCGATGGATTCTCAGGAGGTGCAATGGCTTTTTGGCAACCAAATAGAAGCGACTACTCCATAAAGAATCCTTTACGCACATATGAAGATATCCAGGCACGGATCTACAAACTGCATGGATCAATTGATTGGTTTATAAGTGAAGAGGATATTGTTGTGCGAAGGCGAGAAAGGGCAGGTTACCCACCTGAAGAATCAGGGAATCTCCTAATATATCCTCAGGCAAATAAGTATAAAGTAATTCAGAAGGATCCTTTTGCTAGTTTGTTCTCTGCTTTTCGTGATGCTTTAACAAACGCATCTCCCGATTTGCTTGTAATATGCGGATATAGTTTCGGGGATGACCATATCAATGAAGAAATCGAAAGGTCTTTGAAACAAAGAGATAATTCAATCACGATACTAGCCTTTGTAAATCAAGACCAAACACGAATTTCAGAATCAGATGAAGGTCTTCCCTCTCCCATTGCTGAATGGCTCGGAGATTCTAAGAATTCCTGGAAAGAAAGAATTGTGATCGCGGGAAGTCATGGTGTTTATCATGGAAGTCTGAATAATCAAGCACTGTTGAAAAAATCTAATGGTGATACACCGTACAGTTGGTGGACATTTAAAGGACTTACAAAATTCTTGATACATGGCCCTGAGGGATTGAAATGAAGAATTTTTCAGTTGTTCCAGAACTACGTATTGGCACGATTACTGAAGTGGCAGGCACCTCAATCAGAATTGAACTTGATGGAAAAATATCCGAACTCACAAGAACTTATTGTGGCCGAGTCTATCCTATTGGTCAGATCGCAAGTGTAATTAAGATTCACTATGGTCGCCTGATTCTTGTAGCCTATGTACGACTTCTTAGAATGAGATCTGAAATTGTGAGAGAAGAGGGAATTGCCCAACCATCACCTAATGACGATTCACGGATAATTGAGGCGGATCTCTTCGGAGAAGGTATCTGGCAAGAAAACAGTGAATGTTTTGCATTCCAAAGAGGTATTCGAAACTATCCATTACCTGGACAATCGGCTTACCTTACTACACAAGATGAACTTCAAAAAATATATGAGGGCGCAGAATCTAAACGACTTTCAGAGGATTTATCTTCGAGAGATATTTCACCGTTGCTTGCGATTGGATCATACGTAGGATCGGAACAAACAATTTGTTATGCGAACCTTAACAAACTATTCGGATTACACAGTGCTGTACTTGGTTCTACCGGGTCTGGGAAATCTGGAACGGTTGCGGCACTCATTCATTCCGTTTTGGATCATAAACCTAATCCAGATGCAAAGCCTCAAACACCTATGAGGCCCAGGATCATCGTAATCGATCCGCATGGGGAGTATGCTAAGGCCTTCGGTACAAGAAGTATCGTGTATCAAGCGTATAGTACTATATCCGGAGATGAAAACAATTCTACGAATAAACTAATTCTTCCTTATTGGTTATTATCAGGAGAGGAATTCAGAGATCTCGTTATTGCTAAAACGCAATGGGAGGCAACCTCAGAGAATAATATAGTGTATAAAGCCCTTACCCACGCCCGTCTTGTACAAAAAGGTCTGGTTGAACCATCAAAAGACTGGAAAGGCAAGAGTGCTGGGTTAAGTGGTGGACCTGGCGATCTAAGGCCTACTAAAAATGATCAAATAACAAAAGAAAAAATCGTATCTTATAATCGTGATAAACCAGATCCATTTTCATTAGATGAATTTACAGAACACATCCGTAAAGAGCAAGGAATTCGCATTAAATCAAATAAATATGAAGAAATGTCCTTAAGTGATTTCAAATCCCATGCTTCAGTTATCGACAAGCTCGAATTTTTGAGAAACGATCCGCGACTATCATTCATGATGTCAGAATATAAAAAGGGCGATCCCGATCTTGCAGAAATCCTTGGACAGTTTATTGGAGAAATAGAAAATTCTAAAATGGCCGATATTAGAATTGTAGACCTGTCTGGCATACCAAACGAAGTTGCTGGTCCGCTAACAGCATCTATTGCACGTTTGCTTTTCCAATATAAGGTATGGCAAACCCCGGAAGAAAGAGAGAAAGATCCGATTCTAATCGTGTGCGAAGAAGCGCATAGATATGTTCCTGATTCCGGCCTTGCTGAATATGAATCTGCTCAAAGTTCAATAAGACGATTAGCGAAAGAGGGTCGAAAATATGGAATTGGATTAATGCTTGTGTCTCAACGCCCTTCTGATGTTGAAAGCACTGTTCTTTCGCAATGCAACACTTGGATCGTTATGAGGCTTACGAATTCAAGTGATCAAGAACATATTCGTAAGTTCTTGCCCGATAGCCTTACAGGTTTGACTCGACTATTACCCTCTCTTTCGAGGCGGGAGGCTATTTTTGTTGGAGAAGCGGCAGCTGTCCCGGCGCGCATCTTTATAACCAAGTTAGAGGAAGATAAGTTGCCCAGGTCTGACGATGTCTCGTTTGTTGATGGTTGGTTAAAGTCACCAATTCAAAAATCGAATATCGAAGTCGTAGTTGAACGCTGGCGTAAATAGATTCATTATCAAAACCACCTGCATGTGAAACAGACAATCCCGCATGAATGCATCCCTTGACCGCTTTCAACGCGCCCGCATACTGAACATTTGTACATGGTTTTAGAGGCTTCTGCCATGATAGAGCATGTACGGATCACGTCCATTTGCACACTCGAAGAGGCGAGTAAATGGAAAATTTCTATGGTCAGTGTTACTGTGCCTGCCGGATTTCCCTCTCCCACAGACGATTATTTGCAGGAACCGCTCGACCTCAACGAGTATGTCATGACCAATCCCTCCACCACCTATTTTGTGCGGGCAAGCGGCAATTCCATGCGTAACGCCAGTATTCATAACGGCGATATTCTCGTGGTGAACTGTTCCGATACCGCCCGATCCGGCAAAGTTGTCATAGCGGTAATCAAAGGTAACATGGTGATCAAGCGTCTAAGAGAATACCAGGGAAAATGGTATCTCATATCGGAAAATAAAGACTATTCCCCTCTGAAGATCACCGAGGAAATTAGATGTTATATTTGGGGAGTTGTCACTCATGCCTTGCACACCATTGAATAAACACCGAAGTGTCTTTGCCCTGATCGACTGCAACAACTTTTACGCCAGTTGCGAACGCATCTTTTGTCCGGCACTGAGTGGAAAACCGCTCGTAGTGTTGTCGAACAATGACAGATGTATTATCGCGCGTTCGGAAGAAGCGAAAGGCTTGGCTTCAAAATGGGAGAACCGTTCTTCAAGATAAGGTTATTTCATCACAAAAAAAACGTTCACTACCTTTCTTCTAACTATGCGCTCTACGGCGACTTCTCTCGAAGGGGGATGCAGATACTGAGTCAATTTACCCCTGAAATTGAAGTCCATTCTATTGATGAGGCGTTTCTATCTCTTACCAGCATCTTGCCCTCATCGGGATGTAATACATAGTATGAATATGGCCAACTCATCGAAAAAAACGGTCTATTTCCCGAAATTTACTGAAAAGATTGTGGACGATTTAGGTGAATATCTTGGTGATAAAAAGTGTGTAGCACTTACGACTGACAAAGACGACTTTAATTTTGAAACATCATCTTGAAACATCATATCATCATGAAGGCCTGGATTTTGAAGAAGGTCGATATCAAATTCCAATAATGATAAAATTTGATAATCTAAACGATTCTGGCTACCTTTGCTGGAGATTGATATTTTATTGTACAAAAACTGATAATGTCATAACAGTGGTAGTAAATAATGATTCTTCCATAGAATTAAAGGAAAATGACCTACTGAAACTGTATGAACACATATATGAATATCTTCGGAAAAGATTTTCTCGACCAAGTTGGTTTGAAGAACATAGCCAAGATTATCGAAGTACAAATATTGGTTTTGGGGTAAACGAGCAATGAATCATTTTGTGTTTTAAAAATATTTTCCCTTCACATGTCTCATGTGTTATTGATGGATATACAAATTTAGGTGATATAAAAAAATGAGGTAAGTTGAAGCAAGTACAATATGGGTATCATCAATAAAAACAAAGGGGTGGGACTGATGAAAATGTATCTCTTCCCTGTCGTGATTGAGCCGGATGAGTATAAATGGAGCGCGTATGTGCCGGGATTGATAGAGAAAGGTGCGGCGACTTTGGGAAACACCAGAGAAGAAGCGTTACAGAATATTCAAGAAATCACTCAAATGGTGATGGAATCGCTTCTCGAACATGGTGAATCACTCCCCGCCAAAGTGACGGAATCCGACCAGCCGGTCATTTCAGCAAATCATCAAGGCTCTCAAACGGGACAGATTTTTGCTTGACCGGCAGCGCGGCAGTCATTGCCATTACTGGAATCCGGATGGCCGTCACGTTGCCGTCTCTTTCCATCACCCCGGCGCAACTTTTCCCATCGGCACCTTGAAACGCATGATCGAAGAGCAGGCTCAATGGTCTCACAATGATCTCGAACGTCTCCAATTGCTCTGAATACACAAGCCCACTATCCAGTGGGTCTTTTTTTACAAAAAATCCTCTTGTACTTCTGATCGAATATACAGTATTCTAACTCATTGAATCTTGAGAAAGAGGGACAATCATGATTGAAAAGATGCAGGAATTGACGGACAGAGGAAGACGGGTCGGTATCTGGATTCGGGTTTCTACGGAAGATCAAGCACGGGGGGATAGTCCTGAACATCATGAACATCGTGCCCGGCTTCAGGCCGAACTCCGCGAATGGGAAGTCGTGGAAGTGTATCACCTCGAAGCGGTCAGTGGAAAGTCGGTAATGGATCATCCGGAAACGAAACGGATGATGGAGGATGTAAAAAAAGGACGAATCAAAGGACTCATATTCACAAAACTTGCTCGATTGGCCAGAAACACCCGGGAACTGCTCGAATTCGCCGATTATTTTGTGAAATACGATGCGACTCTGACATCGCTCCAGGAATCCATTGATACCGCCACTCCCGCTGGACGGCTTTTTTACACTCTCATTGCGGCAATGGCTCAGTGGGAACGGGAGGAGATTGCCGACCGGGTTGCGGCATCAGTACCCATCCGGGCAAAAATGGGCAAGCCCTTGGGTGGAAAAGCCCCTTACGGCTTTATCTGGCAAGATGGAAAATTTATCCATCACCCCGAGGAAGCTCCAATCTGCAAAAAAATCTTTGAACTGTTTCTGGAACACAAACGCTCGAAAACGGTCGCAAGATTGTTGAACGAGGCCGGATACCGGACAAGCAAAGGAATGAAGTTTTGTCATCAGGGAATTCAACGGATTTTAACGAATCCGGCAGCCAAAGGCAAACGCCGGGCAAACTACACGAAAAGCCTGGGAGAGGGAAAACATTGGACACTGAAACCGGAAGATGAATGGATTTACCTTGATGTCGAACCCATCGTCTCGGAAGAACTCTTTAACCAGTGCAATTTCATTCTGGAGGAAAGAAAGAAAAACAAGAAACCGGCATCCAAAAAAGCCGTTCAGTTGTTCTCCGGTGTGGTTTTTTGCCACTGCGGCCAGAAAATGTATGTTCCTTCCAATATGCCCAAATATGTTTGCCAGAAGTGCCGCAACAAAATCCCCATCGTTGACCTGGAAAACATTTTCTATCAACAGATTAAAACCCAGTTCCTTTCTTCTTCTGAAATCATGGAATACTTGAACAAGTTCAACAGCGAGATTCAGGAAAAAGAAGAATTGTTTGCAGCCCTCCAGAGAGAAGAAAAGAAAGTAAACCGCGAGATGGATTTCTTGTACGAACTCCGGAAAAACGGAGAAATGCAACCTGAAGAATTCAAGAAAAAGTACAATGATTTATACGAAAGGAGAGTCCAACTAGAACAAGAAATCCCCACTCTTCAAAGTGAGATCGATTATATCAAGATCGCCTACCTCTCCAGCGATCAAATATTAAACGAAGCCAGGGATCTTCACACCCGCTGGCCGGAATTGGACTTCCAATCCAAACGCCAGATCGTCGAGAACATCACCCACAAAATCACCATCGGTACAGATCATATCAATATTGATTTGAGTTACTTACCTTCCTCTGAAATTATGGCAAATGGGGTACACAATCAAGCCCATGCGTTTGCATTGGCGGTTTCAGCTTGCGCCTCCGCGTCCTGCACTTGACCCGGGTTCCACGGGAACAGGGGCAGATTTCGCATTGCCCCTGGCACCCAAGAAAAGAGGATCGCAGCCACCACGCTGTGATCATGGCTCCCGCCGCAGTACCCTTTTTTTTCTGCGAGGGAGCTTTCTTTTCGGAACGCCGGGACGGTCCGGGTCACCAGCCCGAACCGGGGAGACTTACCGGCTCTCTAAACCTTTTGGTTGTCCGCCTCGTTTCCGCAAGGGCAGACTACGCTTGCCCTTGCTACCCGGTGCGCATGTATGTGCGATCCGGGGCGGTGCGGACGGTGTAGTCGTGGGTGGGATTCCATCGAACCACCAAGAGGCAGGCAAGATGCCTGCGCTCCTAGTCCACCCTGGTTTGATGGTCTTGCTGACATAGATCTATGTTGCCCGAAATGTGATACTGCAAGTTTTGTGCCAACTCTGGCGGGGCGCGGGTATCTTGTCCGCATTGGGTGCAGAAAGGGGAGTTGGAGTGTAAAAAAAAGCGGCCAAGGATGGCCGCGCTCCCAGCATGCTCCCAGTGGACTTAGGGAAACGTTGATCTGGCCTCGTCCCGGCGTGCCATGGGCGCCGCTGCGAATCCGCAGGTATCGAATGATGACATCGTGAGTGCGAATTCGAAGCATTTGTCCACCGCCTTCGTCCGTTCAATCACACGTCCCCCCCGTCCCCCAATAGTGCAAGCTCCATATCCTTCCGCACCGGGAAAAGCCGGTATTTCAACTCCGTGTGTGAAACTGATCACGAAACAAGAAATCATAATGAAACAGATCGTTCTTTTGTCAATCAACATATCCTCTACCTCAAGAGGATTGAATGATCCCTTTGATTGTATTGGTTCATTCAAGCGAATTCCATCCGTTCTCTCCTAGAGTTATGATATAATAGAATAAACATCGGGTGAAATGGAGGACTTATTATGTCCACACAGATAGTAGAGAATGTGAAGGGGAGTGATCTGCCGTCTTCTTGGCAGCAGCATGTCGATGTCGATCCGGATCAGTTGTATACGGTGACGCTTATACCTCAAAATGATGAAAATGAAACGGATGAGGATATGCCGCCTGAAGAAATGTTGAGTGATGAAATTATAGAAATCATTGAGAAAAGTCGTGCAGAATATCAAACCGGTGATTTTACTCGCTGTAAAAGCAAAAAAGAACGAGAGGCGTTTTTTGCTGAGTTAGACAATGAGTAAATATACATCCGATTTCGCCAAAGAATTCAGGAAAGACTATAAAAGGTTAAAAGATAATTCTGAATTGAGAAGCCGATTGAAGAATAAGATCGAAGAAATATTAGAAAATCCTCATCATTATAAGCCACTACGAAATAAATTGAAAAATTGCCGTAGAAGCCGTCTTGGGAACATGGTTCTTCTTTTTGAAATAATAGAAGAGGATAAAATTGTACTTTTTCATGCCTTCAAACATCACGACGTTGTTTATAAAAAAGAAACATAAATCCTTTAATAATTTTCAAACGGGGAAAACAGCACACTGACCGACTCGCCGTTGTGGATTCTGCGGATCGCTTTGGAGAACATTTTCGCTACCGACAAGACTTTGATCTTGTCGATTTTCTTTTCGCCCAAAACAGGAATGGTATTGGTGACCACCAATTCACTGATGCAGGAATCCTGAAGGCGCTTGATCGATTCGCCACAGAGAACGGGGTGAACGATGCCGGCGCGGATATCCGTTACGCCTTGTTCGGCGAGTACTTCGGCTGCACGGATCAGAGAACCGCCTGTGCTCACTTCGTCGTCGAAAATAATCGCCCGTTTCCCTTCCACTTCTCCGATGATATGTTTGACGACGGCTGTATCTTGATTTCCGATTCGGCGTTTGTCGATGATGACCAATGGGAGTTCGAGGAGATGCGCGTATTTCTCCGCCCGTTTGGCACTGCCTGCGTCCGGGGCGACGATTACCGAATTTTTGACATCGGTCGAACGAAAATAGTCTACGAGGACAGGGGTTGCCAGTAGGTGATCGGTTGGGATGCGGAAAAAGCCTTGGATTTGGAAGGAGTGCAGATTCATGGTCAGGATTCGGTCAGCCCCGGCCGCTTCGATCAAGTCCGCCATCAGCCGGGCGGCGATCGAAATACGCGGTTGATCCTTCTTGTCGGAACGTACATAGGGAAAATAGGGTAGAACCGCTGTGACCCGTGCCGCCGAGGCGTGTTTCAGCGCATCGATGATGATCAACAGTTCCATGAGGCGGGTGTTGACCGGTGAGGTCGAAGTCTGGATGACGAATACATCGCATTCGCGAACATTCTCTTTGATCTTGACGAAAAGATTTTCATTCTTGAATTCGATGATTTCCAACTGCCCTAGCGGAAGGTCAAGAAAAGCACAGATCTCTTCCGCCAATGGACGGTTTGACAATCCCGAGAATACTTTCAATGCACGTCCGTTCGTTTGCACGTTTTCATCCCCTTGTTTTTATAAAATCAACGTGGGTCGAGCAGATGTTCTCGTCTGCCGTGGGGGGGCAAGCGAGGACGCTTGCTCTACCCACAATATTGTTATTTGTGCCGTTTATGATCAACCATCAACTGCACCTGAATTACTTTGGTATTTCTCTGTCGTCTCTTTCCAAGAGCATCATGGTAAGAGATTATTGATTCAATTTTTCAAATGCGGCTCGTGCCACGATCAATTCTTCATTGGTGGGCACGACCCAGATCTTGACCGGAGAATCATGTGTAGAGATTTCGACTTCCTCCCCCGTACACTCTTTATTTTTAACCTCATCGAGCCGAATTCCCAAGTGTTCCATCTTGCGGCAGATTTCGGATCGAACTTTTGCTCCTTTTTCTCCGATGCCTCCGGCGAACGCCAATACATCCAGGTCCCCCAGAACCGCGATATAAGAACCGATATATTTTTTTACACCATAACAAAAGGCTTGGAAGGCCATGCGTGCGTCATCGTTACCACCTTCCATCGCTTCTTCGATGTCCCGCATATCTTCCGAAACGCCGGATAAACCCAGCAGACCGCTTTGTTTTGTCAAGATAGTGTTCACTTCCTCGATGGTAAGTCCTTTTTCCTGCATCATGAAGAGAGCGACGTAGGGGTCCAATTCACCAACTCGTGTAGCATGGAAAACCCCGGTTTGGGGAGTGAAACCCATGCTGGTGTCCACGGATTTGCCTTCTCGGATCGCGCATAAGGATGAACTGCCGCCCAAGTGAGCGGAAATCACGCGTAATTCGCCTTTCTCCCGGCCGGTTAACTGGGGGACTCGTTCCGATACGTAGCGATGAGATGCGCCATGGAAACCATAGCGGCGGATCGCATAGGTTTCCCGCCATTCTTTCGGTAGAGGGTAGACTTTGGCGTAATCCGGCATTGTCAGGTGAAACGCCGGTTCAAAAAGCCCTATCAGCGGAGTTTGCGGCATGAGTTCTTGGAAAAGCCGGATGGCATGGATATAGGGAGGATTATGGGCCGGCGCTAAAAATGTAAAATCTTCCATCGCTTGCAACACTTTATCGTCGAGCAATTCACAGCCAACGTAATTCTTCGCAATTACCGTTTTGAATGCGACACAATCCACATCGGAAACACTATTCAATGGTTTTTCTTTCAGTTTTTCGAGGACAAATTCAATCGCTTCCCGATGATCGGAAAATGCTTTCTCGGTTTCCCCCGTAAATTCTCCATGGTTCCATGAAGCAACGCCTTTTTCCGTACCGATTCGTTCAACTCGTCCTGAGGCTAACATGGATTCCTGGGGGAAATCATACAAGCGGTATTTCAGCGAAGTGCTTCCGACGTTGGTGACTAGGATTTTCATTGTGTTCCTCGTTCTCGCAAAGTGTAGTGCCGGGCACTATTATAACAAAGACATTGAAAAATTGGAGTTTTCTAAGGGACTTTCCAAAGGCTCCCTTTTTTTCCCATACCTTACGCCGTTTTTTTATACTGTTTACAATAGTTTCATTGAGATGGCAGAAGATTTAGATTGATGAATAGTGACTTACACGCTCCAGTTCAATCACGAACAGACCAAGAATCGCAAGGTGGTTCTTCTTCGGACGCCCTTTCGCTTGCGGATTCCGCTTTCATGAAAATTGTGATGATTCCCGCTTTTTGTACCGCTTTTATCGGGGGGATGTATTGGGAAATCAATCGAGTCTCGATGTACTGTCCGGTCGGTACCATTGCGGTTCGGAATAATCTCGGCATTCTTGTATTCACGCTCTTTGCGCTGTTGTGCGGTTCGATTGCCGGATACGTGCTTCGCTCCGGAATGCAGCGCGGGCAGTGGAGTGAAGCGGATATGCTGGTGTTCTACGGGGGATTGTTGTTGGGGGCGGTTTTTTTGGTGCTCGCCTTGGAATTTCTGTTGCTGGGAGAATTTCGATTCGAAAATCCATTTCCGTTCGTGATAGCGCGTGGAATTTTATTGGTGTTATTGATTTGGTTTTTGGTGAGAGGATGGGGAGTAGAAAAAAGTAAGGGACCGAAAGGATAAACTCTGGAAGGCGGGGAAAATAGATATTCTATTATTTGAATCGATTCATCTATGTATGGATTCTTTTCTATAAATACAATGCACTATTTTTGAAATTCGAGTATACTATAATTGAATAGAACAAGAGCGGGGAGAGTCTAACATTTCAAGGATCGGAGAAAAAGAGGTGTTCAATCCCTTCGCTTTTCAGTTTTTTCCGATTTAATTATTGTTTTATGCAACAAAACCGTATGGAGGATAAAGATATGAGAAAGCATCGTTTTATGGTAAGTGGTTTTATCTTCACGCTGGCACTTCTTATCGGCGGGATGGGGGTTTCCGCTGGTGAATCGGAAGAAGGTTTCGTAAAAATCTTCAACGGGAAAAATCTCGAGGGGTGGATCATCCAAGGTCTGGAAAAAGCCGGCCCTAAAGTCGAAGAAGAAGGAATATTGAAGGTTGGCGGATGGGATTATTGGGCTGTGATCACGGAAAAAGAGTATGGGGATTTCATTCTTCGTTTCGATGTGATGTTGGAAGCGCGGGGAAACAGCGGGATTCTAATTCATCCGGAGAAGAAAGATGCGTTCAAGAATGAATCCTTTGAAATTCAGCTGACTGCCGATAACGGCAAAGTGGAGGAGAAATGCACCGGTACGCTTTTCACTCCGAAAGGCGCCTTCAAAACCCCCGAAAAAAATCCCATGAAAAAAATTGGAGAATGGAACAGCGTCGAAATTCAATATGCAGATGAAAAACTCACTTTGATCATCAACGGTGAAAAAGTGTATGACAATTTGGATATGAGCCAATTCGATGTCGTGAAAGTGAAAGAAAAAGGACGCATTGCCATTCAGCGGAACGATTATAAAAAGGCTGCCTTCTTCAAAAATATTCGAGTAAAAGAATTAGAGTAATAGAATTATAATTTTAGATGATGAAAGCATCGGAAAGGCTGAACTGTTTATGGTTCAGCCTTTTTTGATGTTGGCGATTCATTTTCGCTATCCCACGGCTCACGTTCGGTTCGGCTAAGGTCGTTGTTGGTTTCCGTATCATTCACAAAGAGTTCCTTTTCGGCATTCCATTCCAGTGTCTATTTTGCAAAACTAATGAATTTCGATCCATTGAATAACATGGATGATTGTGTCGATTTATTCTATCAATCGTTGGCGGATATTTATATTTTAGAAAATATTTTCAATGGATATGAATTGTTCTGTAAGTTGATTATTTGGAGAATCTAAAGGAGAATGATCCATTCAAGAAAAGAGGCGGTTTCCATTTTTTTGTACTTACCGGAAACGGATTCGCATGGTGCTTACCGAATCGCGGAACGAATACGGATTGCCGCGATGAGTATTCGTATCCCTGTTCGGGGCGAACAAGTATCTTTTACGGTCAGTATCGGAATTTCGGGTTATGAAAAAGGAGAAACCGACATTCAATCCCTTTTGAAGGATGCGGATCAAGCCGTGTATGAAGCGAAGAGAGTGGGACGCAATCGGGTTGAATGTATTTAATCGTTTCCTTTTTCTAAACTATTGGCAAGAGTGAGAAAGAATGCGGATAGTATGCTTTCCTTTGGTGTGTTGATTGGTTTTGTGGTACAATGACGCAGACAATTGAGGTGAAATGAGATTTTTCAATTCGTAGAGAGATATCTGGATATTTAGTCTGCTGCAAAAGGAAATGCGAATGAATCAGCTTAATCGGGGGTAGGGGCGGTTCACGAACCGCCCCCTATCTGAAAAGGGGAATACGAATGAATCAGTTTGATCGTGCAGCGTTTACTTTGATTGAATTATTGATCGTTGTGGCCATTATCGGGATTTTGGCGGCGATTGCCGTCCCCAATTTTCTCAATGCACAAATGCGGGCTACGGTTGCGCGTATGGAAACGGATATGAAGGCGCTTGGTGATGCGTTGAATATGTATCGTATCGATAATAACAGTTATTTTCGGCAGCAAGGCGGGAATCCTTATATGGAATTAAGGCCCTTGACGACGCCGATCAATTATATCGCCACGATACCGCATGATCCTTTCCGCAGCAAAAAAGTCACACCCATCTATAGCAGCAAAACCGAGAATTATGATTATTCTTCATTCCCGAGTGACTATCCCAAGGATGGCAGTATCGATCATTGGATCCTTCACGGGTTGGGACCCGATACGGATGAGGATATTTGGGGAGGTTCGATCGGCCCGAATTCACCGCAAGGATTCAAAACGCAGTTATACAATCCTTCCAATGGATTGGTGAGCAGTGGGGATGTGCTTCACAACTCCTGGCATGGTCTTTCATTTTAATTATTGTTTAAATTTAATTTTCAGGGGTAGCCGATACGGATGATACTGTTTCCCACTACGGTAAAATCCAATCCCAGTGGTGGTAAATTTGTGTTCAAAACCTCGAGTATAGTAGGATTTTGCAGATGGAATGTGACTTGGGGATCGACTCCCTGGTCGAGAACGAATTGTAATCCGCTTTCGGTTTGAAGCAAACGGAGGACTTCTGAAAGATGTGCTCCACGGGCTTCCATAGGTCCTTCGATTCGTTTTAACAGTGCGGGAGGCAGTTTTGAGGGATCTTTGGGTGTGTATTTTGGGGATTGAACGACGGATGCTTTTCCGATACGAATAGTATTGTTGCTAAGAATTATGTAATCGAGATTGTTGGGAGGTAGAACAGAATCGAGCAATTCCTTGATTGTCGGATTGATGAATTTGAAGGTGACTTGAATATCAGCGTTCTCATCCAGATAGATATTCAGCCCGCTTTCTGCTTTGAGAATCTCAACAATCCTTGATAATTTGGTTCCACGGGTATCAATGGTACCGTCGATCCGATGGAACATGGCGGAGGGGATAGAGGTAGGAGATTCGGAGGAAGGATGGACATCCTTCATTTCAGTAGGCTGAAGCATTTTTTTGGTTTTATCAAGGTACGGTTTAGCGGTTGGTCGGTCGCGGTATTTTTCGAGGGCTTCATTCAAGTATGTTTTTGCCTTTCGGTCTCCTCCTTTTGCGGCGCAGAATCCTCGTTGGAACATACATTCGATCAAAAAACGTTGATTTTGAGTATCGACATATTGGCTTTGATCGCGCTTTTCTATCGCTTGGTTGAACTGTTCAGCAGCTTGCCGGAAAACGGCTCTGGATTGTGCTGATTTTGATTGTTCCACCAATGTATCTCCATATTCTTGAAGCGCTTTCGCGTAATAGTAGTGGTTGAGGAAGGAGTAACCGGTTCGAGAGTATAATTCAACCGCGTTTTTAAGATGATCTATAGCCGGTTTAAATTGCTTGTCTTTCAGGAGTAATACATTGGCTAAACGGATGGCTGCCAAGTTACTGCGTTCTCCGGTATCTTCCGGGTAGAAATTGTCGATTTCCAGGGCGTTTTGATAATATTGCCTGACGCTTGTATAGTTCTCTTTCTCTTTGGCTTGTTCCCAGGCTGCATCACCGAGCAAATAGGATAATTTGGCTTGAAGTGATATTGTTAACTCACCGGTTTGCCTGAGGAGCGTTTCTCCTTTTTGAATCGCGCCGGAGTGATTCTGTAATAAATAAGGGGCTTCGACCATACGATATAGAATTTCCTCTTTGTCTTCGGATGAAAGTCCATCATCAGTAGTAAGGAGTTGATTGTAAATATCAGTTGCTTGGGAGATCAACTCGATTGCCTTTGCATGTTCTCGCTGTGCTGCTGAAAGGAGATCAGATTGATATTGCGGAATGTCGGGAATAGGAAATGCGTCGGAATTGAATGATTTTGCATTTTCTTGCAAGCTCTTCCATTTGATTGCCGCTTCTTTTCCTTCCTTGTAAAACTGATCGGCTTGTTCTTTTGTTTTTGAGAGTGATTCATCAGCGGCCATTCCGTGAGCTGGCAAGAAGAGAAGCATGATCACTGCCAATGTGATAAATGCGGTTTTGTTCCAGGTTTGCCAGGTTTCGGTGCGATAGGGGAGGTGAGCATTGGTTGGGGACATTGGATTGCTCCTCTCTCGATTATGTTTGTTGGCGGTTATCCACCGCTATTCTTCATTTTGAAAGTGTATGTAAAGTAGCAGAAATGAAGGAATATTACAATGTTTCTGTATCATTTTGAATAAAAAATCATTGCTTTGAATCGAAATTGTGATATAGTAAGATGTGAATGTGTTGCTGAACAATGAATGTTCGGTATGTTGATTGCAGGTTGAGGCATTTTGCTACGATACCGGAATGAGCAAGGATGGTTACTTCGGTGCAGCCGGTTTCGATTGCCGGCTTTACTCCCAATTCGAGTTCGCAACAGGAACAAACGTCGCGTTCGATAGCCGAGGCGCGCCGATTGCTGATGGAGAACCGCGTGACGGGAGCGAAGGCATCCCGGATCTTGGCGATGCTCACGACGGCGGAGCAATATATGGGGAATGGGAAATCCGTCGATGCTCAACGGCTCGCTCGTGAAGCGCTCAAACAAGTCAAGGAAACCGAAGAAAATACCAATCCCGCTGATCCGAATCAACCGGAAGAGGAACCTCAATCCTCCGCTCCAAAAAAAGGGAATGAAGAAACCCCGGCTGGAGATGCTCTCGATCGGGAGGGGAGCAATGTTTTTCAGCGAGAGACCACAGCGTATCAGGATGGTTCGGACGATTCCGGTATTTCCTTCCAATCCGCGACACCGTTTACGCAGGCGCAGGCCCCTTTTGCCGTTCGGCAGCATGAACTTTCCCATGTACGCCGTGAAACTTCCGATGCGATCATTGAGGGGCGGCGTGTCATGACATCCGTTACGATTCACAGTTACATCGATCCGCGTTCCGGTGAGCGCCAGGTAGGGGGTGGGCAGGCGAGGGTGATTGTCTTTCCGCAAATCAAGCCTAATGTTCCTACCGGGAAAAATGTAAATGTCAAAGCATAATAAGTAAAGTAGGGGCGGTTCGCGAACCGCCCCTACGGATTATCAATAAATCGACCAGTCTGAAACTGGTACCGGTTCACCGGTCGTAACCGGCAACGGGCCGTCCGGTGCAGTATCCGGCAGTCGATATCCGACCTGACCGCCGTCGCCGGCAAGTGTTAATTCGATAGCTCCATCCATGAACGTTGTTAAGTTCCGGCCATCGAGCCGGAAGAGGGTGCTGACATCGGCTATATCCAAGCCACCCGGGGTGGCGATATCGACATTCGCGTCATCGAGGAGAACTTGGTCGCCGGGATCGATGTTCCAATTCATGGCACTGACGCCGGTGACTTGCGCATTTTCGGTGGCGTAGTTCCAGAATTTGGTGTTGAACATTGTTCCGAAGATATCCGGATCGTCCGCATCGATGCGAATTTGGTTCAAAGCGGAATCGACATTGATGATCATGCAGTCTTCAATCAAAACAAAGGCTCCCTGGCCGCCACCGGCGTTGTGCCGCCAGAGGCGATTCGAATCGCGGATTTGGTGACGCACGAGAGTGCAGTTTTTCATATATACATTTTGTGGATCGGCGCCTTCGGTTTCAATTAAGTTGATATTCCATCCGTTGGCCGTGTTGTTCCCGAGGACGACACCTTCCAGTTGTGGATATTCAGCGATGCTGAATCCCACGCCGTCGGCGAAAGGAGTTCCCCCCATGCCGTCCGGTTGGACAAGCGCGTTCCAGTCTTCGGTCCAATATCCGTCGGCTTGGGCGTCGGCGATATCGTTCCATGGCTGATAGGTTTGATGAAAGATGCAATTGACGAAATAGCCATCGCCGGCATCGTCGAAGAAGATGCCGTCATAGACGTTGTAAATCCACACATCGTTCATGAACGTACGGCCGCCGGCATAGGTGTGTACAACGCCGACGTTGTTATTGGCGTGGTCGCCAATGGAGACGTTTTCGAAAGCGGCGATGACACCGTCGACATTGAAATAACGCCGTCCGGTGTAAAACTTATAACCGATTTCGACTGCAGCTTCGTCGAAATCCACTTCACCGTCCGCAGTGCGGGGGACTTCGGGATATTCATTGATGAGGCCGAAGCTGATCGCGGTTTCGCCAGGGTAGCTGCCTGTGCCGCGAATGAGGATTCCGTCCGCCTCGGAATCTGCGATTAAATTCGAAATATTCAATGCACCGATGTCGGAGTTCATCGCGGCTTGGTCTGTTTTGGCGGCAGGATCGTTGACGAAGTGATAGAGACCGGGGGAGAGTTCGTAGACTTCCAGATTAAAAGTCTCTTCGGTGGGTTGTCGGTATGTCGCTTCGTCGAAGTCGTCTGTTCCGACAGACGTTAACGTTACCGATTCGGGATCGGACGTGAAATCTTCGGGGGCGTAAATCCCAGGCGTCAAGTTCATTGACGCTTCCAATTGGATCACTCCACTTGCCGATAGGAAAACGA
The DNA here is from genome assembly GCA_964412555.1 of uncultured bacterium. Lineage (GTDB taxonomy): Bacteria > Hinthialibacterota > Hinthialibacteria > Hinthialibacterales > Hinthialibacteraceae > CAYPPG01. Next base: position 21,032 of record CAYPPG010000059.1, on the reverse strand, counting down.
CAATTGAAACGATAAAAAAAATCCGGTTGTTCATGCCTTTATCCTCCTTTTGGAAATCGTTACCGTAGTTGCGAAAATCTCGCACTTTGTCAACTATCTCAAAACAGAGTTGGGAATTTGTCTAGGGGGAAGGTGAATCATTTTTATGGATCGACAATCAATACAGCGACCAATCGGAAACAGCAACCGGTGCACCGCTTGTGACGGGAAGAGGTCCTTCAGGTGCATTGGGGGGGAGTTGATAGCCGATGAGGCCGCCTGCCTCTGCTTTCAGGGCGGCAGGATCGGTTTTCGAGTCCGGATTGTTGACAAATCGGTACAGTCCGGGTCTCAATTCATACATTTCGGGATTATATGTATCTTCCATCGGTTGCCGGTAAGTATCCGTATCGAGATCATCGGTTCCGACGGATGTAACGGTTATCAGTTCGGGTTCGGCTGTCAGGTCTTCCGGCGCATAAATACCCGGATCCAATGTCATTGCGGCATCACTGGTTTCGGTTGAGAATGAAGTTGTGAATGCGAATAAAAAGATAATGCACAAATTGCTGGTTCTCATTTTCTCTACTCCTCCAATTTTTCTTGCGTGAAAGAGAAAACATCGTTGAACGATTTGCATTATCTGACAATAAAAGAAATCATTTGTCTAGGGAATTTTGTATTTTTTGACATGGAGAAACTGCATGACAATGTATGTATTTTACGAGGCTTATCTCATCAAGAATCGACAATATCTATTTCCAATTGGCAAGACAGTAAATCGTTGAGAGACTGTTGGAAAGTGGGGAAAGACGATGTGGGAATATCGGCGGTAATTTGCACATCCGATCCGAAATCTTCATGGAGTACATGAACGGTATTCTCTTCCAGGATTCGAGAGACTGCATTGTAGGATGAATAAGGAATCGAAAAGCGTATCTGTGTCTTGTCGATTTTTCTCTCGGTTTGCAGTTTCGATAAGGCGAGTTTTGCCGCTCCGGAATAGGCGGAGACTAGGCCGCCGGTACCGAGTTTCGTTCCGCCGAAGTACCGTGTGACCACGAGGGTGACATCGCCGATATCGCTGCCACGTAAAATCGTCAAGACCGGTGGTCCTGCGGTTCCGCTCGGTTCGCCGTCGTCGCTCATGCCTTCCGTTACGCTCGCGCCGAATCCGATTCGAAATGCGTAGACATGATGGGTGGCATCGGGCATTTCATGGCGGATGGTTTCGATGAATTTTTTGGCCTCTTCGACAGAGGAAGTCCGGGAGACACTGGCGATAAAGCGTGAATTTTTGGCAAACGATTCGATTCTGATGTTTTCTTTGGGAACTAGATATTCGTTCATTGTATTACGAATTATGCAAGTCCCTTCATCTTGGCGCAATGCATGTAGCACTCTTGAAACTCATCCGCCATTCGTTTTGCGGAGAAACGTTCCCGTACGCGCTTTTTTGCATTGATTCCCAATTCTTTTCGCATGAGTGGATTTTCGAGAAGCGGTTTCAGGGCTTGTTGGAAACTTTCCAGGTTGCCGGGGGTGGAGAGAAGACCGGATTTGCCTTCTTCGACGATTTCCGGGATCCCTCCAGTGGCCGCTGCTGCGATAGGTAAGCCGGCATCCATGGCCTCCATTAAAGAAACCGGTTCGCCTTCCACGACCGATGGCAATGCAAAAATGTCCATTCCATAGAGCAGTTTTCGGGCATCGTTGCGATAGCCGGTGAAGATGGTTTTATCCGCAATTCCTTCACGGCGGGCGAGTTCCTTTGATGCGGCTTCGGTTTCGCCGGTTCCGACAATCAACAGGCGTGTATCCGGATATTGTTTCATGAGTTCTGCAGCCGCGCCGATCAATAAATCATGGCGTTTGGCGGGTCGCAACTGGGCGACGATTCCAACCACGGCGTGCCGGTCTTCAAAGCCGAATTCCGAACGGACTTGATGCCGTATATCTTCTGTGTTATCCAGGAACACTTCGGTTTCGATGCCGTTGTGAACCAAAGCGACTTTGGTTTTGGGGAGACCGATCAGGTTGAATACTTTTTCCTGCCCTAATTCCGAATTGACGATGTAAAGGGTATCCAAAGGATGGGTTAGGCGTTCGAGCCAGGCATAGAGGCGGCCATATCCTTCGACGGTGTAAACAGTACTTATTCCGGAGAGTAGGATGATTTCCGGTTTCAGAAATACCGTCGCGCGTCCTAATAAATTCGAATGAATAAGCAGGCTTTGGATCATATGCGGTTTGGTCTCATGAAGAAATGTCCACCAGCGGCGCAAACCCTGTAAAAAAGATACTTGTTTTAAATTGAGATTAAGAGACGGTGTATCCAATTCCTCCGCTGCATGGCAAAGATCACCCGGTCCGAAAAGAGTTACCAACGAGGGTTGAAACCGTTTGCGATCCATATGGCGGAGGAGGGAGAGAATAATGCGCTCGGTTCCACAGATTTCAGAATCAGTGGTCAGCATCAAGAGGCGGATTTTCGAGTTGTTTTGTTCTTGCACAGCATCCTCAAAGGTTGCATAATCGAATATGACGCGATGGCAAAAAGTATGTTGTGCAGACAGGATGTCCGCACCACAATTTCTGACTTTTTGTCGTAACATCAAATAAAAACGATTGAGACTTATTCCACTGGAAAAAGTGCCTAAGCGTGGTTTTTTTGATACACTATAAAGCAGAGATGAAAGCAGGCAATGGTTAGGCATGGGCTTGCTAGAGAATTGTGCGAGGTGATTTATGCACAGCCAAATTCATCCGATGGACATTCGTTGGGAAACATTAGCCAAGGCTCATTACCGCAATGCCTATCCGGATTTGATGGAAATCTTTCGGCAGTTGCTGAGCCGGGCTTTTTTGCGGAATTATTGGATTCCCGATCCATTGGCGTTGGATTATTTGACGAAAGTACTGATTCGATTTTTGCCGCTCTCGATCAGCAAGGAAAATGTCGAGTATGCGCTCGCTTTATGTGAAGTGCATCATGATGATCCGGAAAGCATTATCCGAGCATATGAGAATTTGGGAGAAGTGATCTTATGGTGGTCGGGACTGTATCGCCGTCCGCTTTTTCAAGCACAGGGCAAGCGATCGTTCGAAATTGCCTATGAATATTTGATGGACTATGAAGAATCCTCACTTCCCGAGATCGTCATTCATGGGCCGCCGAAGCAGCAAGGATCAAAACGTCTGAAAGTGAACAAGATGTTCAGTGAGCAATTCGAAAATTTTCAACAGGTGTTAGAAAAATCCGATTTGATCGAAGACCCGGCTTATGTTCAGTTTCGAAACATGTTCTTGACAGATGATTTTTCAACCAATTAATTCAGAAAGAAACAATTCATGCAACTTGATACGAGTTCCTTTGAAAAAGCGTTACGACAGCTGGAGCGTAGCGTGTCTTATTTGAATTCGGATCAAGCGCGGCAGGATGGAGAATTACGCGAACAGTTCCGGGCGGCTTCGATTCATGCATTTGAGTACACGTATGAATTAGCCGTCAAAATGATTCGCCGCCAACTCGATCAAATTGTCGCTTCACCGGCAGAATTACGGAAAATGGAATTTATGGATTTGATTCGAACGGCGGCAGAGGCCGGTTTGGTTCGGAATGTTCCGGCTTTCAAACTGTATCGTGAGATGCGAAACATCACCAGTCATACGTATGATGAGGAACAAGCGGAGGAAGTGATATCTATTTTGGATGATTTTACTCCAGAAATGAACAACTTGCTCGTTGAATTGAAAAAAAGAAATCAAGCCCATGGCAATTGAACTTGCTCAAGAAGAATTGGAAAAAGTGCAAAATAAAATCGCTAAACAGGTGGTAAGAAAAATTCAATAATTTCAATCGAGTGCCGATATTTAAGGTTAAGCAAGATGAAATGATGATTTTTTTGAGATTGTGAATAATTAGAGGGCGAGTTCAAGAGGAGACTACTCATGTACAAGGACGTATTGAGACTACAAGAATATGCCGATTTGTGTGAAGAATTGGGCATCGAGTATTATGAGCGGAAAGACTATAAATATGCCGAGGCCTTGTTCTCGGCGGCTTTGGATTTGGCAATAGAGTGCGAACCGGGTGAAGACGATTACGAGTTTATGGTAACAAAATATAACAATCTGGCGACGATCCACTTTATGCAAGACAATTTGGACGAAGCGGAAAAATTGTATGATCGAAGTTTGAAACTCTTTGTCGAGAAATTGGGATTGGAGCATCCCTATCTGCCGCAGTTACTGCACAACATGGCTGAATTGACATTGGTTCAGAATGAGCCGGTGGTGACGAAAGGACTGATGGATTGCGAGGAAGTGCTTTCGACACGGTTTTCCTTCCTGGATCGAATCGCAAATCGCGAAGAGATGGAAAAAGAATCTGCACGAATCGTGGATTTACTCCATATCAATGAAGTTGTTGAGGAGAGTCAGACAGAATTCGAAGAAGAATCGATTGAGGAAGAGATCTTCGATGAGGTTTGTGTTGCGTAATTCAAGCATGTCGCTTGCCACTTGATGCAGGCGGGGACGCCTGCTTTACCCACGATTGCTACCCCGCGAATAGACAATTCATTTCTACTGATTTCTTTTAGGTTTAGTATATTTTAATTTGGGGATTGTGTGCTCGATTGTTTCATGCGAATCATCAATGCCGGCCCGGGGAGGAGGCATTCGATTCCGTGATGATCGGTATCCGAATGAAGTAGAATTCGGTTCTCGCCTTTCGTCAAGTTCATGGGATCGATTTCACGCTGTGTGTATATGACATCATGCCTACCGGTCCCAGCGACCGGTAGAGGATGTCCATTCAGCGTGTAGTAATTCGAGATTGTCCCGCGTCCGCCATCCCACACGACAACATGATGAATAACTCGTTCGATTTGATTCGGTTCTACATCGAGTGTAATGCTGCAAATTTCTTTGCGGTCCGCCCGCGACCAGAAAGGATTTGGTAAATTCTCTACGGCTTTTAACATGACTCTAGCCGATCTGGAGGGTGTTTGAAGATTCTCAGTCGCTTTGGTGATATAAAGCAAGTTTTCCGGTTCTTTGAATTGTATCATAGCGCGTACAGCCATGTTTTGTTGATCGGGAATCATCGATAAGTCCCATTCCGTTTCATAAGGGTAGCTCCTGTCCACTCCAATATAGGCGACCGGCTGCCGGTTTTTGGTGAATCCGTGCCAATCGCGAGTTAATGTGTTGCCGTTTTCGTCATAGCCTTCATAAAATCCTTGAAATGCAACCGTGGCGATTGAATCGGCATACATCTCCGGAACTTCCAAGTGAAGGTTCATCACTTCTTTTCCATTGGACGGCGGGATGGCGGTTACAGCCGCTTCGAATTCATCCAGTCCGGCTTTTTCGAGGTCAGGATGATCTTTTTTGAGCTGAGCGCGCAGGCAGGCGTTGTCGACAATGAAATGTCCCCAGAAGGTATTGCCTTGATCACAGGCGAATTGGAAGACGTTGTAGCTGCGTACAAGATCGGTGATCTTGAGGGGAATCGTTGGGTACATATGAGTGCAGTTTTTGTTCTGTGTTCCGACTTCCGGTAAGGAATATGTTGACCGCCCATTGACTGTTAGTCTCTTGTTGGCGGTTCCGGGATGGCCGCCCCAGATTTCCATATAAAAATTTGCGCCGGCCAGTTCGAATAAATCTTCCTGCATCAAGATTTGCATCATTCCGTTGCCGGTGGTTTCGGAGCGTTTCCCGTATGAGGGATGGAGAACCGATTCGGGGGCGTTGACGCGAAAACGCGATGTGAAAAGGGGATTGCCATGTTCGATGCCTTTTTCGAACCAGTAGCAGCGAAGGAAGCGCCCTTCATTTTGTGACTCTGCTGCATGAGTTGAATGAATGAAGATAAGGCAAATAACGGCAGATAGAATTTTATAAGCGGATTTTTTCAACATTCGAGTAGCCTCCGGATGGGAAAAGGTTTTCATGAGTATATTGAAGTTTGCTGATAGGTTGCAAGGGGAAGCGTAGCTGCCTCATTATGAATGTGGATCAATTGTATGTTTGGGAACAACAGGAATTCTCATAGGAATTTCCATTGCACGTCTTTTCGCTTCGTTGGTAAGATAATGTCTGCCTTTTCAGCTTTGATGGATACTTCTACCCTCCCATCTTTCCTAATCCACGAGACTTCAATACAGCCGTTTGGTGAGTCAAATGATCCTTTAGCCCATTCAAGATCGTCGGGAAAGAAGGGATCGATGAGAATCTTTTCATAGCCGGTGCTTCCCGGCGCTTGACGGATACCCAGCAAGTATTTTTGGAACCATTCCTGGATGTGACCGAACATGCAGTGATTCAACGACGAACCGGGCTTGTCCCAGCGTTCCGATAAGGTTTTCAGTCCATACTGTTTGAGCATACATCCATAGCCCGGTGGGTCTGTACGGTTGATGATACGGTAAACCACATCGGAACGGCCTGCTTCTGCAAGAGCTAAAACTAAAAACCGGAAACTCACTTCACCCGTACTCTGCCGGTATTGATTCTTTTCGAGATTGTGAACGAGGTTGGCTAGAACTACGTCCCGATCTTCGGCGGGGACAAGGTCAAAATACAATCCGAGAGCGAGTGCGCATTGGCTGCCGGTGGCGACCGTCTTGTTTTTCCGGTCATAATAGGCTGCCAGAAAATCACGGCGCACCTCTTCCATCAGTCCTTCCCATTTCTTCGCTTCGGCCGTCTTGTCTTGCATGATAGCTACCTGCTGGAGAATACGTGCATTGTCGTACAGCATGCAAGTAGCGGGCAATTCTTTCGGTGTGAGCTGCGAATAGCCGACATGCCCCTTTTCGGGGGTCCAGTCATACCAATCACCCAACCCACCTTTAACCAGTCCTGCTTCGTTGCGGGTACCGGCAAGATAATCGGTGTAACGAATCATTGTGGGGTATTGATCGAGCAGGATTTGCTTGGCGCCATACCATTGATAGATCAGCCACGGCAGTTGTACAGACGCGCTGCCCCACTCGGGAGATTCAAAGAATCCATCCTTGAAACGCACATACTCCGGAGCGATATCCGGAACCAGACCGTTTTCCAACTGCGAGTCGGTCGTGTCCCGGCAGATCTTGCGGAAAAGATCCCCCATATCGTAGTGGAAGAGGATTGACGGTCCCATGAGATGCGGTACTTCGAGCCAGCCCAGTTTTTCCCGATGCGGACAATCGGTCACCACATGTTGAAGGTTGCTGGCCACAGAGCGGTCAATCATTTGGTCGATTTCGTTGAAAAGCGGATTGCTGCAGGCGAACGTGCCGATGCGTGGTCCGGAGCTACTGATAAAATCTGCTCCCACATCGATCAATTCCGGTAGTTCATTGGTGCTCTCGGCGTCATTTCCCCAAACGACGCCTTTTACGTATAGGTACTGAAAACCGAAATAGGTGAAGCGAGGTGCAAAGAATTCCGGTTCCGTATCTCCCTTGAGGGTATAGGTATAGAGGTGTCCCTCCCACGGTTGCCCTTGGCGTTCAGCAGTTTCAAGGGTCACCCGGCTGCCGGCTTTGCCTTTGACCTGGATTACCGGACGCGCCGATAGATTTTCGCCAAGGTCGATTTCGTATCGCCCTTCTTCCAATTTCGTAACTGACACCGGTTCAAGATGGCGTACAATCTTGATGGGTGGGGAAATGGCCGGACGCAGTGTGCCGCCAGGCCCATCGACTACTTTTACCGGCTTCCAATGGCTGTCATCAAAACCGGGTTTATCCCAACCGGGTTGTTCCTGGAGTGCGTCATAATCCTCTCCGCCGTAGATACAACTGAAAGTAATCGGACCGGCATCAGTTTTCCAGGTTTTGTCGCTGGTAATGATCTGTTCTTTATCGCCCTGTGAAATTACCAGACGAAGAATGAGTTTGGGGGGACCAAAGGAGCCGGTAAATTTGGTGTACCGCCCGCCTTTGACGTTATACATACCGTTACCCAGCATTACCCCGAGCACATTTTCTCCGGATTGCAGAAAGCCGGAAACGTCAAAGCGTACAAAGTAACAGGTATCGGCATAATCGGACCAAGGAGGATCAAGAAAATGATCACCGACTTTTTGCCCGTTGATCGTTAATTCGAAATGTCCGAGGCCACAGACAGCCACACTGGCGCTTGAGATGTCAGAATCTTCCAGAATAAAGGACTTGCGAAAAATCGGCAAAGGCTCTTTCTTTTCGGGAAGCGGGGGCTGTTTTTCCAAGGTGTGCTTGCCAGGCAGTCTGGTTGAGAGTAATTCCTCCTCCGCTGTATCAGGCATTTCGGCTGTAATCCATTCCGCTTTTGAAAAAGGAATGGGTTCTTCTTCTGCGGCTGCAGTAGTCCAGAATGAAAACGATACAAGCATCATCCCCAAAAGCAGGATACCTATATTGGTAAAACGTGAATTCATGGGATTCTCCTGAATACATATACTGTAAATACAAACTGTTTTCCCCTTTAGCACTCATGAATTATTATTCAAGAAGTCGTGGATAGATTGTATCACGAAAGAGTTTCCAGTGTAACGAATTCAAGAATAAGAGGGCGAGTATGAACTCTCCGCAAAAAAGATTTGCATTCCGCCGAGTTTTGATTATAATACTGATATTCGGTATCAAAAACAAAGGAGCATCACCGAGCGGTTCATATGTTGAACAACAGGTTTCGAGTCAAAATAACCTATCTGTTATTATGGCTGTCGCCGTTTTTGCTGATCGGCCATATTCCTGCTTCCGGATTGACTTTATGCTGGGGGGAAGACGGGCATATCGGTATTGAAACGGATGATTGCCATCATACCTGTTGTATGTCTGAGGAAACCGAGCGGAAAGATGTTGCAGAAACCTATAAGAACTGCGCGGCGCGAACCGTTACGTGCGGCTGTTTTGATATTGCTTTTCTGGATCGGCAATTTTCGCCTGTATCGTATACCGGAAACTTATTTTCCTTTCAAAAATCTGTTTCTGAAACAGCGGATTTTTTCCGTTTTGTGATACAACAACACTCCATTTTTTCTTTCCATACAAACAATCATTTCTTCATTAAAATTCCACTCGATTTGATGAAGAGCGTGATTTTGCTGAATTGAACTCATCGCTCACTCTTACCACCATCTTACTAAACATTTGATAAATAATTTGACTTTGGTTTTCTTGTTGCGGGTATAGCAGGAATCCCGCCTGCATGCAGAGTACAAGCGAAACGCTTGCTCTGCACTTTGCATACTCGAAACGCTTGTAAAACAGCACTATTTTTTATTTACAGGATACATCTATGGTACGAAATTATATATTCTTTTCTTTTCTCTATATAAGCCTATTCATGATGGTTCCATGGTTCCCATATGCGCAGGAAAAACAAAATAGCCATATTTCCGAGCAGAATAGCGGGGGCGATCTTACCTTGAATCAAGCGTTCTCCTTGGCGCTGAAACACCATCCGGAATTAAAACCGTATGCGGCGCAAATCCGCGCTCATGACGGATTGATCGAACAGGCCGGACTCTCGCCCAATCCGGAATTGGAGATGGAGGCGGAAAACATTTTGGGGAGCGGTGAGTTTCAAGGAGTGGACAGCATGGAAACGACAATGCTGTTCAGCCAGTTGTTCGAGACCGCGGATAAACGAAACAAACGGAAGCACACCGCGGAACTGGATCAAATCCTTGTACGGCAAAACTTCAATATCGCGCAATTGGATGTGCTCTTCGAGACGAACGCCGCTTTCATTGAACTGCTTACCGCTCAAAAGAAATCGGAGTTGTATGAAGAATTTCAGGCAATCAGCGAGCGGATTTATGAGACAATCAAAATCGGGGTGGAAGCAGGGCGCGATTCACCGATGGAAGAAACACGTGCGCGGGTAATGGCCTCCTCGACTCAAATTGCGCAGGAACGCGCCCAGCGCGAGAGAGAAAAAGCGAAATATGCCTTGGCGAAACAATGGGGGAGTGATGCTCTTACTTACTCCAAGGCGGTTGGAACGCTTGAATTACCGGTGGAAATTCCGAAACCAGACCGGTGGATCGACCAACTTGACGAGAATCCCAGAGTGGCCTTGGCGAATGCCGAGGTGGAACGAAAGGAAGCGGGATTGGATTTGGAACAGGCGAAAGCGGTACCGGATTTCAAAATCGGGACCGGGGTGCGCTATATGTCCGATGTCGATGATGGTTCATTTGTGTTTGGTTTCTCCATCCCATTACCGTTCGTTGACAGAAATCAAGGCGCCATTCGAGCGGCGAAAGAATTTGTGCAACAAGCGGAAGCCGAACTCGAGGCTCAGCGCATCGAGTTGAAAACGTCTTTGCAGCCGATTTATCAGGAATTGCTACAAGCCTTTGAAGAAGCGAAACGCTTGGAAACAGAAATCCTTCCAAGTGCACAGGAAGCGTTCGAGGCGGCGCAAGAAGGATACCGGCAGGGGAAATTCCCCTATATCGATGTCTTGGATGCACAGCGGTCTTTGTTCGAATTCAACATTCAGCATGTGGAAGCAAAAGGCCGCTTTCATCAGGCATTGAACCGGTTAAACCATCTTTCCGCAAATTATGAAATTTCAAACAATTAATAATAGGAGAGTTACAATGAAATCCTTATTCAGAATGTTGATCAATATTGCAGGAATTGCTGTCATCACTCTCGGTTTGGTGTTTATGCTGCAACATATGCGGATCAATACCACGACGGCTCTGGATACCTATAATGGCCAGGCTCATGGAGAGTACAGTGAAGAACAGAACTTGAAAACTCAAGTAGACGAACACACACGCGATCCGAATCGATTGTGGTGCAATGAACACAATGTGTATGAAGATGAATGCGTGATCTGCCATCCGGAAATTGCCACTAAAAAGAGCTCGGAGAAACGCGACCCGAATCGGTTGTGGTGCAATGAGCATAATGTGTATGAGGATGAATGTGTGATCTGCCATCCGGAAATAGCCAGTAAAAAGAGTTCGGAAAAACGTGATCCAAATCGGTTGTGGTGTAATGAGCATAATGTGTATGAAGATGAATGTATGATCTGTCATCCGGAAATAGCAAAACAAAAAGATGATGGACATAAAGAAACCGCCGCAGGATTGTTTTGCGGCACGCACCAGCTTCTAGAAAAAGAATGCGGCATCTGCCAGCCTCAATTGGCGCAACAGTTGAAGCCGGGAGAAAGCATGAAAGTACGTTTGGCTTCCATGAATGCGGTACAAAAAGGGGGGATCGAGACAGGGAAACCAATTCTCGGATCGCTTCCAACAAACAAAACGTTTCTTAGTGAAGTCCGATTCAACGAGAATCAATATGCCCATATTTCCCCATTGGCTGATGGTGTCATTCAAAAAGTGTATGCCAATTTGGGAGATACGGTTGAAAAAGGGCAGGTACTGTTGGAAGTCGCTTCGAATGAAGTCGCAAAAGCCAAGAGTGATTACCTGAAATCATTAGATCAATTGCGTTTGAAGGAAATCACCTATATGCGTGAAAAGGAACTGGCTGAAAAAAACATTTCCGCCCAACAAGAATTTCAACAAGCCGAAGCCGAATATCAAGTGGCAAAAACAGAATCGATGACGTGCCGGCAGCAATTGTTGAATTATGGTTTGACTCAGCAAGATATCGAGTTCGTCAAGAACAATCGGGACAGCACTTCGACACTCAAAGTGAGAGCGCCGTTTGATGGTACATTGACAGATAAACATGCTGTGCTGGGTGAAGCGGTTGAGGCTGGAGAATCCGTTTTTCAACTCGCCGATTTGTCCACTTTGTGGTTGGAACTCTCGATTCCGGAATCGGAAATTCCGCATGTGAAGACCGGTGATCCCATCCATGCCGAATTCAATGCGCTTCCCGGGACGGAAGTGAAAGGAGAAATCACTTGGATCTCTCCCATTATCGATGAAAATTCACGGATGCTGAAAGCCAGAGCGGTTATTCCGAATCCTGAAGGGAAACTCAAACAAGGTCTTTTCGGCCGTGTTCACATTGTCCGGAATTCAAATCAAGAACGATTGATCGTTCCCTCGGGTTCCGTTCAGAAAGTGGATGGCAAACCGTTTGTGTTCGTGAAACAAGGTGACGATCTTTTTGAACTTCGGCATATCGCGCTGGGCAACAAATCCAATGGACAGATGGAAATCGCCGGGGGATTATCCCCGGAAGATGAAATCGTCATCGCCAATAGCTTTGTCATGAAATCGGAATTCTTGAAATCCCGGTTCGGCGCCGGTTGTACGCATGATTAAGGGGGGATAATGTTACATCGAATTGTTGAATTTACTTTACAGAACAGAATTGTCATACTGCTACTTTTTGGATTGGTGATCGGCGCGGGCGTGATTTCAATGCTTCGCCTTCCGATCGATGCGTTCCCGGATACAACTCCCGTGCAGGTACAAGTCAACACCGTTGCGCCGGCTTTGAATCCATGGGAAATCGAGCAGCAGGTTACGATCAATGTCGAATTGGCGATTTCCGGAATTCCCGGTCTGGTGGAGGTTCGTTCGATCTCCAAATTCGGACTTTCGCAGATCGTTGCTACGTTTACGGATGAAACGTCCGTATATGACGCGCGGCAATTCATCATGGAACGGATCGCCAGTGTCGATTTGCCGGAAGGGATCGAACGACCGAAATTAGGACCGATTTCGACCGGGTTGGGGGAAGTATTTCATTATACGCTGCAGTCGACCGATCCGGAGCGGACGATGGATGAACTGCGCGTCATTCAGGATTGGGTCATCAAACCGGAACTAAGTAAAGTGCCCGGTGTGGCAGAGATCAATTCGTGGGGAGGCTTGGAGCGGCAATACCATGTGATCGTTTCCCCCGATGCATTGGTGAAATACAAACTGACCTTTGACGATGTGTTCGAAGCGCTGCAAGCGAACAATAAGAACGTCGGCGGCGGTCAGGTGACCACTTCCGGAGAAATGAAACTCGTGCGGGGAGTTGGACGAGTGGATACGGTGGAAGAGATCGGCAATATCGTTATCCAATCGTTCGATGGTTCACCGGTCCGGGTGCGTGATGTTGCGGAAATATCCATTGGGCATGAAATCCGCCGTGGTGCGGTGACTGCGCAAGGGAAAGGCGAAGTGATCCTGGGGTTGGGATTCATGTTGTTGGGAGAAAACAGCCAGGAAGTCGCACAGGGATTACGGGAACGGTTGTTGGCGACCCAAGAATCCTTACCGGAGGATGTGGAAGCGGAGATCGTGTATGACCGGACCAATTTGGTTTATGAGGTGATCCACACGGTTCAACACAATTTGACGGCTGGAGCGATTTTGGTCATCATCGTTCTATTTTTGCTGCTGGGGAATGTACGAGCAGGAATTCTCGTAGCCATTGCGATCCCGATTGCCATGATTTTTGCCGTATTGGGGATGTATAGAATGTCAATCGCCGCCAGTCTTTTGAGTTTAGGGGCGATCGATTTTGGGATTTTGGTGGATGGCTCAGTGGTGACGACGGAAAGTAATATGCGCAGGCTTGCACATCGACAAGCTCAACTAGGAAGACCGTTAACGCCGATGGAACGTTTGTCGTGTATTATCGAATCGACGCAGGAAGTAGCGCGGCCCATCTTGTTCGGGATGGGAATTATTATCCTTGTCTTTCTTCCCATTTTGACATTGGAAGGCATTGAAGGAAAAATGTTCAAGCCGATGGCATTGACCTTCATTTTCGCGTTGATCGGCGGATTGTTGATCGCGTTGTTTCTTTCCCCCATTTTATCGTATTATCTCTTGCCCAAAAAATTCAAAGAGAAAGAAACGTTTTTCGACCGTTTTCTTCATGCCACCTACGGATTTGTATTGAGAACAGCATTTCAATGGAAAGCGCTTTTGATATATGCTGTCATCGCCGTCCTTGTTCTCGCCGGTTTTATGGCGAATCGGTTAGGGGGTGAGTTCATTCCGCGGTTGAGTGAAGGGGCGATTGTCATCAATGTGATCCGATTGGCGGGAATTGATATCGATGAAGCCAAGGCATCCAATACACGTATGGAACAATTGCTTCTTGAACGCTTCCCCGATGAAGTTCGCTATGTTTGGAGCCGGATCGGAACGGCTGAGGTAGCGACCGATCCAATGGGAATCGAACTCACGGATATCTATTTCGATTTGTATCCGCGGGAACGATGGACGCGGGCAAGTACACAAAATGAATTGGTAGAGATTCTGCAACATGAATTATCCGATATGCCCGGTGTGAATACCGCATTCACTCAGCCGATTGAACTTCGTTTCAATGAGTTGATTACGGGGATACGCGCGGATATCGGTATCAAGATATTCGGAGAAGATCTTGAAGTGCTTGCACGGTTAAGTGAGGAAGTGCAGCAAGTGCTTTCCAATATCGAGGGAGCGGCGGATGTTTCCGGTGAGCAAATGATCGGCCAACCCAATTTGGTCATTGAAGTGGATCAAGAGCAAATCGCACGGTATGGCATTCCTGCCGAGAACGTGTTGGATGTTATCGAATCGGTCGGGTACCGAAAAGCGGGATTGATTTATGAAGGGCAAATGAATTTTCCACTTGTGATGCGGCTTCCGGATGAGCAGCGCACCGATGTGGATGCGTTGGCAAATACGTTAATTCCAACCAATGTAGGGCCGGTTCTACCCTTGCAGGCGGTTACTGATATCGAAGAGGTAGGCGGTCCGTCGCAAATCAACCGGGAATGGGGACGGCGGTTGATTCGTGTGCAGTGCAACGTGCGGAATCGTGATGTCGCCTCTTTTGTCGAAGAGGCAAGAAATACCATTCGAGAAAATGTAGACATGCCTGCTGGGTATGTAGTCAATTGGGGCGGACAATTCGAGAATTTGGAACGCTCGAAACAACGTTTTATGATTGTCGTTCCATTGACGTTGCTCTTGATCTTCATCCTCCTCTATCTCAGTTTGAATCGCTTGCGGGATGTGCTCATTATTTACACGGGCATTCCGTTTGCGGCCATAGGCGGTGTGTTTGCATTGTGGATTCGCGATATACCGTTCAGCGTCAGCGCAGCGATCGGATTTATTGCCTTGAGCGGGATCGCTGTGTTGAACGGCCAGGTGTTGGTATCGGCCATTCAAACGTTTTTGAAAGAGGGTAACTCTCTCAAAGATGCGGTGTACAACGCGGCGCAGCAACGGCTGAGGCCGGTTCTGGCGACGGCGATTACGGATGCGGCCGGATTCATCCCGATGGCGATCTCGACCGGAGTTGGTGCGGAAGTACAGCGGCCCCTCGCTACGGTGGTTGTCGGAGGTGTAATCACTTCGACTATACTGACGTTGTTGGTGTTACCGTTACTATACTCCATATTCGGGAAATCGAATGTGGTTACCGAAAAACAGTTGTGAAATATTAACGAGACAAGAAACAGATAGAAACTCATCTACTGACATACCAATAAAAGAAGGTTATTAGGCTGAAGAGGCTTAGACTGAAGGAAAAGAAAAGGCTGGATTTTTGTTTTTCCCTAAACCCCTTCAGCCTTCAGCCTAAATCCCTAAAAGAAGGTCATTTTCTATGAGTAGTTCTCATGATCATAGTCACCACTCCGTTGCCGATGTGAGCGGCCGGCGCTTGTTGTGGGCCATTCTTATCAATGTATTGTTAACCATCGCTCAAATCATCGGCGGGTTGTTGTCCGGCAGTTTGGCGCTCATTGCGGATGCGCTGCATAATTTCAGCGACGCCGGCGCGCTCGGTATCGCCTTGATCGCGCGTAAAATTGCCTTGAGACCTGCAGACACGCGAAGGACGTTCGGTTACCGGCGAGCGGAAACGATCGGCGCTTTGATCAACGTGACGATCTTGATTCTCATCGGTTTTTATTTGATCTATGAAGCGATCGGCCGTTTCCTCTATCCCGAAGAAGTGGAAGGATGGATTGTGGTCTATGTCGCCGGATTTGCCTTCGTCATCGATTTCATTACTGCGATGCTTACCTATTCCATCTCGAAAGAGAATTTGAATGCCCGGGCGGCGTTTATTCACAATGTCAGCGATGCCTTAGGTTCCATTATCGCGATGATTTCCGGAGCCTTGATCATTCTCTATGGCTGGTATGTGTTGGATACAATCGCTTCGCTGATCATTGCCGGTTATGTGTTGTATCAAAGTTTTTATATGATGAAAAGCGCAATCTTGGTCTTGATGGAAAGTGTCCCGACAGGGATCGAGATCGAACAGCTAATTACAAAACTTGAGCAATTCGACCATGTCGAAGAAATCCATCACGTTCATGTGTGGGATTTGGATGAACAACATCGGGCATTGGAAGCACATGTGGTCATCGATGAACGGAATCTCGAATTGATGGAAGAGATGAAGAGGAAAATCAAGACATTTTTACAGGATGAATTTTCCATCGGGCATTCGACGCTGGAGTTCGAGATTCAAAATGGGGGGAATCAGTGCCCACGGCCTGCGGCGCGATGCTTCTGAAGGAATATTATGTTACGTATTAGTATGAACTTATTTTGTATACCTTTTTAAGTCCCCTTATGCGCTGATTTTTTGTTGTTTGGAAAACTTCAGCAAACCGTCGATGGATAAATCTTCATCGATCAAAGGCCAATGGATACCATATCCGGATGGGGATATCTTATATGTTGAGCGTTGGATCGTATTTGCATGGAACAGCCGGGGAGAGATTTCATGTATATCAAATTCTTTTCTTTCTCCATCAATCGTCAGGCAAAGTTTCTTTTTTGAAAATTCTATGTCTTCCACTTCATGATATTTATTCATTGTTCTCTCCTTCTCTGCCATTCATCCCATTGGTTTTCGATGTATTCAAAATGTTCGAATATGATTTTTTTGATTTCCCTCTTATCCCTGGGTTTCATATTATATGAATATGCTTCAATTAAGTCAAATTTCTCTCTGTCAAGCCAAAATTTCCCATCCATTTCTGCTTTTTGGCAATGGATATGAATCGGTTCATTTCTTTCATTCGCATAAAAGAATAATCGCCATCCCAACATTTGAAGAATCGTTGGCATATTTTTTCATCCTTATTATACATTTCATTAATGTTGTTGTAATAGTAAATTTTTTCTTACAACCGATCAATCGGTGATACTCATTATTCTCATGAAAGTCATAATTTCGAAAAAAGAACTTGATAATCTTGAAGATTGGCTTACTGTTTATTAATGAATGAATTCATTGAAGCCCTACTCTACGCCACACTCGCCGGAATCACCATCCCCATTGGTGGTTTTATCGCCAATTTTGAAAATATCCATCCCCGATGGCTGGAGACGGAACTCCGTCATGGGATCATCGCTTTTGGTGGAGGCGTGTTGTTCGCGGCGATTGCGTTGGTGCTGGTGCCGGAAGGAATCAAGCATCTGCCAATGTGGGGTATTTCCGTATCGTTTATCAGTGGGAGCGTCGTTTTCTTGTTCGCCGATATGCTGCTGGCCATGCGCAGTGGTTCGGCCTCCCAATTGATGGCCATGCTTCTCGATTTCATCCCCGAAGCAATGGCGCTGGGGGCAATGATGGCAACGAAAAGCAGTGTGGGCTTACTGCTGGCGTTCTTGATTGCTTTACAAAACCTGCCGGAAGGATTCAATGCGTTCCGGGGACTGAAAGCCTCGACAAACACGGCAACCTCCAAACTGCTTCTCTCATTTTGTTTGATGGTGTTGTTCGGCCCATGCGCGGCGTGGATCGGATTTCAGTTTTTGCAAGATTACAAGGCGCTCCTAGGCGTGATCATGCTTTTCTCGGCGGGTGGAATTTTGTATCTGATATTTGAAGACATCGCTCCTCAAGCGAAGTTGAAGCATGCATGGGGGCCACCTCTGGGAGCCTCGCTAGGATTTTTACTTGGGCTGATTGGTCATATCGTAACCCAATAATTCTCGAAGTTCGTTGTTCTTTTTTTTAAAAGTTAAACGTGCTTCAGGACTTTGCGATACATGAAGATTTTTACACCGCTGAGGATCAATATCCAAACAATGGCATATCCCCAAACGATTAACGCATACGCCCAACCGATCGGATGAACCAACCACCCATAGACGGCAAAAAGAGTACCGATAATTTGGGTACCTTCCAACGTCAAGAATAATGGAAGGCTGGGCCACGGTTTTTGCCATAAGGCACCGGTATTCCGTGTAAGGAAAATAGTCAGATGACCAGCTACTAAGAGTTTGAGAAACATGATGGTTTGGATCACTTCCTGGCTCGCATCTGTCTGCGTCTCGAAATACCAAAACAAGATTAGAATCTTCACGCGGCGGATCCAAGAGGGAGATAATCCCCAAATATTCCCATGGATTGTCGTCTTCTTTTTTTGCAACTCCTAGTGCACGAAATCCCGAATTGGCCAAGTCTCTTACTTTATCCAAAATTTGACTTCGTTTGTCCTCATCCGCTTCGATCAATTCCAAAATTTTTTGCGGTGCGCCTTTACTGACGGTTAATTCACGACCGTTCTTTTTCACGGTTGCATCAGCGCGCTTTCGGGAAGGATCGAAAGGTTTGAAATCGGCAATTTCATATTGGTTCAATTCATCCGGATCGTCCACGCCGGCAAGGATGGCTTTATCAATGGGATCCTCGCTGTCTTGCCGTGCGGTCAAAGCAGCGGACAGAACCAATTCGTGCTCGTCGTAATCATTGAACAAGATTGGTTCCTGCATCGTCAATTCATTTTTTGTCAATGTACCGGTTTTATCTGCGCAGAGAACTTCAAGGCCGGCCATTTCCTCCATCGCGGCAAGGCGTGAAACAATGGTTTTCATGCGGGCTAACCGGTTTGCACCGACGGTCATAGTCACCGTCAATACGGCAGGTAGAGCTTGTGGAATTCCGGCAATCGTGAGAACCATTGCGAAGATGAGCACTTCGAAAGCGGGATCCCCTCTCCACAATCCATTGGCGATGATGATCAGCACCAACACCGCTGTTATGGAAATGAGAAAATATCCGATCCGGAGAACAGCTTGCTGAAAGTGAGATTTTTCTTCGGCGGTTTCCACCAGTTCCACTGTTTTGGCAAATTTCGTATTATTGCCGGTGGCTGTGACAACCGCTTTTGGTTCTCCTTGTTTGACGGTCGTTCCGGAATAAACGGAATCGCCTTCGTTTTTGCTTACCGGTAAAGATTCACCGGTCAGCGATGATTCATCGATACTTGCATCTTGGTCTTGTAACAATTTCGCGTCGGCAGGAACGATGTCACCGATACTCAGCTGAATGATATCCCCTGGGACAAGATCTCTTGCTTGTATCTTTTGTGATTTTCCTTCACGGATGACCTTCGCTTCGAGAGCCAGTTTTTCTTTCAACGCCTCGATAGCGTTTTCGGCTTTATTTTCATGCCAAAAACTGACACCACCGTTGATCAACAACATGATAAAAATGACTGCGAAATCTTCCCATCGTTGAGCAATGGCGGAGAGGATGACTGCGACTTCGAGCATCCACGGAATCGGCCCCCAAAAATGGGAAAAGAATTTGATAATCGGACTTTGTTTTTCTTCTTCAATGGCATTCGGACCATATTGTTCTTGTCGTTTTATCGCTTCTTGTTGAGACAATCCTTTCTTGGGATCCGACTGAAGTCTTTCCAATGTTTCTTGGACAGTTTTTTCTTCATGGGACTTCGCTTGTTCTGAAGGTGTCATTTGTTCCCCCTTTTGCCGATCACTTCAATGCACTCAGATGGCGGTGCTGCTTTTTGAATATTGTGATCTGTTTGGTCTTTATATTATTTAAAATTATCGATAAACAATTGAGCCAGTTCTTACTGTTTTGGGTCGTATGCGTTCTTCTCATCTTCTATTCATTGTTTTTGGTGATGTATTCTCCAGGAACGACTTTGGGGGACATGACGCCGATGGAAAAATAGATTTGTAGAAGTTGTTCCACTTCCATTTCCACTTTCTGAATGGTCTCGACAGGGACGAATAGGATTCCTCCGGACATGGGAATCGGGGAAGTCGGGATATAGACCAGTCCGCATTTTTGGCCATGGAATTGATAGGTTTGTTCAGAGGCCAGCAAACCTAAAAAACCGACTCCGTTTTCACTGCCGAAATCGCAGTATACGACTTGCATGCCCTTCATTTCTTCCCGCGTATCCCGTTCGAACATATCCACCACTTGCGAGAAAGTTCCATAAAAACTGTTAATGATAGGAATTCGATTGAGGATCAGGTTGAACAATTTTTTGACCTTATTTTTTCCGACCAATTTTACGAGAAGCCCCAATCCCCATATTCCGCCAAGTATGATTCCCCAGCCGAGTAATGTCGTAATGATTTGATTGGCATTTTCTCCGATTCCCATAAACCGAAGCAGATTTCCGAACAAACTATCCGGGCCAATCAGTGTCTGGATAGGGCCGGTGAACCATCCAATGACCACAAATGTCAAAATGATAGGAAGAATGACAAATAATCCAGCCATAAAGGTCGAGGTCAAGTTGAAAAAGTTGATCAACTCGTATACATATTCAAGTTTCCGCTTCTTCGATTTGTTTTCGTTCATTGATCTACAGTACTTTTCATTTTATGGATTAAAGAATTAATTCACTCCATAGATGTTTAATGAGTGTCGTATGATTGAAAAACGGGTACAAAGTTCTGCACCACAACAGAATATATAGAAATTTTTGTACCAGTGTGGTAATCATACTGTGATATGCAGAATTACATGGATTATTGTTGAAAAATGAGACGAAAGTGATTTATTATCTTGAAGTTTCCTGAGGTGAGAGGGGGAACGTATTTACACGGATGTGTATATAAAGGTAACAGGTCGTGGAAAGGGTGGGTGTTGGTGGTTTGTGGTATAAAAGTGATTTTACTGCTTCATTTTGCATCACTGATGCAAAATTCGATAAACAATGTAATATATATCATACCGAATCATTAATTACAGTTCCTATCATTGACCATAAAAAAAATGAAAAAAACCTTGACAAGAAGTTGGCTCCTGTTCTATAGTAACTGTATCATTCTTAGAGAATAAAGGTTTAGTATATCAGTCAAGTTTGTAATGTTCATTCATGTTCGGGAAGGAACGGTA
>CAYPPG010000058.1:43480-48369 GCA_964412555.1 uncultured bacterium | reverse complement strand
GCTGTAACAGTATTTCAGATGAAATTCAAAACGGGACTTTTTACCGGGCCGTCAGCCTATGGCAGCGAGAAATTGTATAAAGAAATACCCGCCGCTCCCTTAAAGGAATTCCCCATTCGTTTGATCCCTTACCATGTTTGGAGCAATCGCGGGGTATCGGAAATGACGGTTTGGCTGCCAGTAATGCATGGTATAGAAAAGGTAAGTGAGAAATAAGAATTAAAACATTTGCAGCAAGAAATAAATGATTGTCGTATAAAATTCCTAAAATCTGCCATTGGTTTTTCTTTGGAAGTTGACATACATTTTTTGGTAATCTTCTTGTTCTAAATCATCACTATTTTCCAGCAATGCCGCGATAACGCCTCTTCGAAAAGCGCGAAGTTTGTCAATATCCAATCCCAATTTTTCAATTGTTACAGAAGCCGCTTCATCGGAATCCAAGGAGGGATAAACTCGGCCATCGGCTGTATATCGAAACCTTGTTTCACAGGCAGCAGTTAGTGGTGAAACCAGCCATTGCTCATCATACCATTCTCCCTTCAACATTCCACAATGACGAGGTTCTTTTGGTTTTAAAGCCAGTTGACAGGAAACAAGCATGTTTTTGTAAACTAATTCCTCCTCCGGGAACCGGCTCCTTGGTTTGAAATGTTCAATATGACTGTTCTCTTGTTCGATACGTCTTTCACAATAACAACAAATATATCCTTGTTCGTATAACAAAAGCTTGTGAACTTTCTCTTTTACATCATGATATAAATGGTCCCATTGCGGTTTTCAATTTTCATTTTCCTGCTTCTTCCATTCACTGAATTCGGATGGTTCCTCTCCTTTTTCAATGTATTTCATTTATGCAAAAGCTCCTTGCGCTTGATCAGTATATCCGCTTTGAGCAATTCGGGATCATTCCCGATTTTTTCATGCAATTCAGTTAAATGATGTTGAGCTGCTTCCAATTCACCGCGATCTATCCGATCGAATAATTGACCGAGATCGTTTTTTATTTCTGCTGGACGTTCCGGCACTCCCAATATATCTTCCAAAATGCGATTTGAATCAAGGCCGTATGAATCTTCCGGGTGAGAAACGACTACGTTATTTTTCTTTCTTTCCAACATAAATATTTTTTCGGACTCAACGTGGCTTAAAATTTGGGGAGAATGAGTCGTAACGATAAATTGGCAATTTATGAATATTTTCTCCAGCGCAGGAATGATCATACGCTGCCAACCGGGATGAAGATGAAGTTCGATCTCATCGATCAAGACAATTCCTTTTCCTTCCAACTTGTTTTCTAAAGAAGGATTGGCAAGAGCAAGACGGCGAGCCAAGTCGCCAACCATCGCGATGAGGCATTTTTCACCGTCGGATAATTGGTTAATGATCAATTCTTCTCTTCCTTTTTGAATCGTCATGCGAAGAGGGGAACGTCTCACTCGTAAATGATCAAATTCTGGCAATAATTTATGGATAGCTTTTCGGACTGCTTGCAATAAGGGGTCACGATAATTAAAGATATTTTCTTCTTTCCAATCAAATAATTCTTCTTTATGTAAACGCATTTCATTCTCAATGTCTTCCTGCTCCCGAAACCATTCAAAAAACGAACGAAAATCGATAGTTTTTCCACTCAGTGCCTGTTCATAAGCAGAAAATTGATTAAATTCATGTTTTGTACGTATTCTCAATGGAATATCTATAACAGCACGAGTTACAGGATAATAAATCGTTAAGGGTAAAGAGAATTGATCGGATAACTCCATCTCTTTATGGATTTCTTCAATTAAAAGATGCTTATTACTATTAAAAAGCGTTCTTCTGATTTTCCTTTTTTTTCGATCTCTTCGTGTAGCCCATTCATATGATTGATTAGCATAATAGATACATACATTTAATTCTGCACTCGGTACCTTATTGGTTATATCATTTTCCTGTAGACCATGTTTAAATCTGTTTTTGGGATGTATAGTATTTGTGAATTGACTCAACAAAATTGATAAAGCATCAAGGATACTGGATTTCCCGGAACCATTGACTCCGACAAGAATATTCATGTTATCATGGAAATCGATTTTCAAATCGCTGATTCCACGGAAATTTTCTAAGGTTAAAGTTTTTATTCTCATGAATACACCATTACAGTTGCATCAGGCAAAATCAAATGATTCATAGATATTTTATCATAGTTTTTTGCTTTTTTGTTTCAACCTATCATACCATCCCCCAAACGTCCCATCCCGGCCAAACAGATTCTCTCTCTTGTATGCCGAAGGGATAGCATTCCATCATTGTCTTGAATGGTTTTGACGTTACTAGCATTTCGTCTAACTTCTATTCGTATTGATTCTTTGTAAACCACTTTGAACTTCAGTCCAAGGGATTTGATGAGACAAACGGCTCGATCGAGCTGCGAGTGCCGCCGCGACTCCGGCGGCTTCTCCCATGGGAACCGCATTGCCGGTAACGCGATAACTGGCGTGCGCCAACCAATCACCGCTGATGCAGCGTCCTGCCATCAACAGTCCGTCCACATCGTTCGCGATCAAGGCGCGCATCGGGATATCGTACGGTTTCATGCGCACTCCCTTGTTGGATAGAGTTTTATCTTTCTTGGGATTTGTGGAATGTACGTCGACACCAAAATAAACTCGGCAAACCGCATCGTCGTGGTGTCGGCCTTGAATTAAATCATCGACGGTTACCGTATAGCGTCCATGGATGCGGCGGCCTTCGCGCACACCAATATATTCTGCTGTTGAAACAAGCTGGATATCCTTCCACGCTCCACCCAATTGGTTCAATGCGATAACTGCGTTTTGGATTTCCGCTCGAGCATGGATTGTGGCCCGTGTGATCTGTTCGGCGTCGATAGCCGACACGCCGTATTCATGGTTGATCATGAGAGCCAGTAGATTGCCGTTTACTTGAAACAAGGTAGGATGTCCATAGGATGGCTCGACTCCGGCTCGGTGAAGTTCTTGTAAAAAATTTGTGTGTTTCTTACGATGTTCAGGAATCCCTTTCCAAAATGAAATGAATTCTTGCAACGCTTCTGCTGATTGAACTGTGATGAGCGCCATAAAAGTCATTGGCTGTGTTTTTCCGGTGCCTTCTTCACCGATATCGAATTCACAACCAGCCAACGCTCCCAGGTCACCATCGCCTGTCGCATCGACAAAGCTTTTCGCTCTCCAGGCTTCCCGGCCGGATTTCGATTCCGTGATGACTACTGTCAATTGGTTTCTCTCGTTTTTCAGAGCGGAAGTGACTCGTGTGTGGAGGCGGATCGCGACACCGCTTTCATCGCACATTTCTTCCAAGAGCAATTTCAACGATTCGATGTCATAGGTAAATGTTTTTTGATTGGGGTGGATGGGGGTATCGACACGTGCATGGCGTTTGTCCAATTCATGGATAATTTCTCTCGACATCCCGGGTTTTCCCATATCCCAAACCCATGCCAATTGACCTGCGGTCCAAACGCCTCCCAGGCAACTGTTGACTTCCAACAGCCGGGTTTTGGCTCCCATTCGCGCTGCAGCCAACGCTGCTGTTACACCAGCCGGACCCGCACCACAGACGAGGACATCGACATCTTCGACCACTGGGATTTTGCGGGACGGTTCCTCGATGAACGGTTGCTGGATAGGCGAAATATGGAGATTACTGATTGAATGCATGCTTGGAATAACTGTGGATGTCAGCCCGACTTGCTGGAGGAAAGTTCTACGTTTCATTGGGATACCTTTATATATTGTTCGCCAGTATGTGTTGACTTGACAGTCAATAATTTCTAATAATTGGGTGTTTAGTGTTCATGTTTTCCAAGCGGGGATTCTTTCCCAATCCAAACATTGTGGACTGGCTAGTGAGAACCGCATCGGAAATTCACCGAAACCGTTATGGATTAAAAAAAAGAATAAACCAGTCGATTAAGAAGAGCGCGCCTTTTTGATCAAGCGGTGGATTTCATTCACGATTAGTTTTTCCACTTGCGGTTTCCAAGGACCGTGTAAACCATAGTAAATCATGGAGGTATCCGCTTCATAACCGCCTTCGCGAAGAACGCGAAGGGAGGGGATGTAGGCGAAGACATCGTTGGCGTAGGCGATAACCCACGTGTTTTCGGCTCCCAGTTCATGTTTCAGGCGTAACGAATAATCGACCACCACTTCTCCGGCCATAGCGATCCAGAGTAAATCATCACTGAAGCGCCACACCTGCAATGGATAAGGATACGTTTCCGGTATCTTGCCTTTTTCGTCGAGTGTTTTTAACAATTTTTGTGCGCGGCTTTGAATGTAACGATTGTCGGTTTGGATATCTTTTTCCAATTGTTCCCGCGTTGGAGCCGGTGTAAGGGGGATGTCGGTTTTCGAAAATTCCGTTTGAATCGGTCCGCCGATTTCTTTCATCGAACCGTTCAACACGGTTTGAACGGCTTGGCTGAGTTCTTCGCCGTGATCGATGGCGTGCTGCAGTTCCCGGCGAGGATCGGGATTTTGGTCCGCGCCACAGCCCGACCAGAACATGGCGATAGTGCCGGGATATTCTTTTTCCAAATCATGTTGGGCGAAGCCGGCGTAATCGCCGCAGAATTTATAGAAACTCAAGGTTGTGTTATGACAGGCATAGCCGAAGACGATCGCTTTCATCTTCCCGTCTTCTCCAGCAACTTTCATCACAGGAACATCATGGTCGACTGGACCGATGGGATTGTGGCCGATGCTAATACCGTCGAGATTATATTGACGGCGGTTCATGGCGAAATCCGCTGTACCATGTCCGTGAAAAAGGCGAGCCGGTTCAAGGTTTTCGAGAGAATTGGAGATGACTTGAACCAGTTTCGTTTCGAGTTCCTTCATGAAGCGATCCACGCGTTCCCA
>CAYPPG010000058.1:39078-43380 GCA_964412555.1 uncultured bacterium | reverse complement strand
AAATCTCCTATCGAATTTCTCAGAATGATAATGATCTCCATTGTAAGGCAAAAAAGTGGGGAATAACAAGCTCAGTAGCCAGGGATGTTATTGCCGATGTTGGAGTAAAATTTGCCTCTTGTTTGGACTAAAAAGGGCATCTCATTCTTGCGATTCAATTTTTTGTTTCCTCCAGATATTCAAACTATCTCTTTCATAATAATCCTGCTTTTTTTCACTTGAACTGCTCCAATTCACGTGGTTTTGAAGAAATCCGTTTTTGGCACTTGCTTTGCCTTAGTAAGTAAGGTGTAGGACGCAGGCCATGAAGTCCTCGAAAGAAAGCAAACGATCAATTTGAAAATCATTTTGCGAAAGGGGTAGGACGATGAAAAGCACGATTAAAATTATCTTGGCGGGAATTTTTGGGAAATTCGTCTTTTTACCGTTGTTGCATGAAAACCAGGAAGCGCTTGATTATCTCTATATTTTTTTCCGAGATTTGGTGAATCATATCCCGTTTTGATGTTGAACTGTAACGACGCCGTCCCGGCGGCACTTTTCAATGCAGATAGTGTGCTGATATTACAAGAAGCATCGTGTGTGATTGGGCGGGAGAAAAATGATAATGCATACGTTGGAAGATGCGGGCAAGGATGCCCGCGCTCCCAGTTTTGTAAGGATGATATTGAACTGCGGTTAGACTACCTTCCTGAATTCTTTTCGTGTTAAATGCATAGAGTGTAAAAGGCCGGTAGAATGCCGGCGTTACGTTAATTATAAGTGAGGTAAACGGATGAGAACGGTATTCTTTTCTTCTTTGTTGTTTTTCGTTTTTTTGCAGACCGGTGTTGCTGCCGATGGAGAGTGGATGGAGTTGTACAATAGCAAAGATTTGAGCGGCTGGGCGGAAGTGAACGATGTGGAATTTGATGTGCATGACGGAAACCTGCGACTGGTGCGGGGGATGGGATGGCTGCGTACGGAACAGGTGTTCGGGGATTTTGTACTGGAGTTCGAATGCAAGGCGTTGGTTGAGAATTATGACAGCGGGATTTTTATTCGTTCTGGTCTGGAAGGAGAGCCGTGGCCGGAAGTAGGGCTGCAAATCAATCTGAAGAATGATATGTTGGGAACTTTGGTGCGCGGCTATCGGGCGATTTTGAAATCCGATAAGGAACCGGTGCCGGTCGGCGAGTGGATGAAATTCCGGCTCCTGGCGGATGGGATCAACGGCCGATTGGAATTGAATGGGGAAGAAGTGTGGGAAACGGATATGATGGATATGATCGAACTGGAAAGAGGTTTGATCGGCATCCAGGCGGAAAATAAATCATTCGAATTTCGGAATATCAAGATCAAAGAGATCGGATATACTGATTTGTTGGAGGGGGAGGGAAGTGCATTCGAGCATCTGAAAGTACATGCTGGACCGGAGGATGCATGGAGCATTAACAAGAGCGGCGTTCTTGTTTGCAACGGCGGCGGCGGTGGCTGGATCGGAACGAAGACAGGCGATTATTCCGATTTTGTCTTGAGTTTGGAATATAAGGTTCCGGATGAAGGAAACAGCGGAGTGTTCATTCGTCATCCGGGCAAGGGCGACGGAGCGTACGAAGGGATGGAAATCCAGATCATCGATGACGATGCGACGCATTGGGGAAAACTGCAGGATTGGCAATTGACGGGAGCGATTTATCATGAAGTGAAACCGTCCGTTCGAGCGACGAAAAAAGCGGATGTTTGGCAAAGTTTACAAATTGTCGCTGAGGGAAGCCAAATTACAATATATGTAAACGGCGTAAAGATCATCGATGCGGATTTGGAGGAATACACGGAATCCACAACGAAAGCGAAGCCTCTCAAGGATCGGCCTCGGGAAGGATATATCGGATTTCAAAATTACGATGGGAAGATGCAGTTCCGGAATGTACGAGTGAAACGGCTAAGTGAGTAGAAGAAAGAGGGGATTTCAGTCCGATAGGTAAAAAATCAAACCATAACTCATAATTCCATTTGAAGGATTGTAGGGAAGGTAGTATTTCAATCCATTTAAAGGCTCCATTGTATTTTTCGTGTATTCTATGAACGGGCCGGATGCCATTCCGAGGTATTCATGATCCATGCTTTGTTCGAACAGAATACAAGGGAACAAGGAGGGGGTATCCCACAGGTTGAGTTCATTTAGGCGTTCTTGCTTGCGGATAACGCGGTAAAAATGGGGATTTCCATGTTTTCCAATGATTTCAAGCGGTAGCTTCGGAATCGGGTAGGAAGTCAGATACGGCTTTAACGTGGTTGGGGGAAGTGTGGTTGAGTTGAGACCGTAAAAATCGTGAGAGCCGGTTTCAGGCGTTATAAGTGTACCTACATTCATAGACTGAATGCTTGTTCCGGCTTGATTCCCTACAATAAATACGTATTGCAGTCCATATCCTTCCTCATCGATATTATAAGCCCGCATGGCCTTCGTGATATCGGCTAAATCCTGTTTCGCTTTTGCCACTTTTGCGAGAATTTGTGCGTTCTGAAAGCGGGGGAACATCACAAGAGTGAGAATGATAAGTACGATCGTCGCAATCAGGCACTCGATGAGATATTTTTTGGGGAACATTGACATATGGGTGATTCCTATTTTGGGTGAACCATAAACTAATTCTTGCCACGGCTCAAGTTTTTTCTTCAGTTTAAAACTCTTCAGGAATCATGTAAAATAAATATATATGATTTGATTCAGGTTGCAGAAAAACGGTGGACATTATGGTAAAAAATTTTGTTGCCTATGTGGAATGGGATCCGGATACAAAACAATATGTTGGTTTGATTCCCGGAATTCCCGGAGCGCATACCCAGGCGGATACTTTGGATGAACTGAAAGATAATCTCAAAGAAGTTTTAGAACTTTGTTTGGAGGAATATGAAGGTGATACAAGTGATTTACCAAAATTTGTTGGTCTCCAACAGATCGAAGTTGCCCTATGAGCCGTCTTCCAATCATCAATTACAGAATACTCGAAAAAGTATTATTGAATCTAGGTTTTCAACCGGTTCGCCAAAAAGGAAGTCATGTATTTTTTAAACATCCGGATGGTAGAAGAACCTCTGCTCCAAAACATCCGGGAAAAGATATTGCACGCCCTTTACTGCGAGAGATTTTAAGGGAGATCGAATTGACACCTGATCAATTTCTTCATAAGTTGGATAATTTATAAAATATATTGAACAGCTATCCAAGAGGCGCATCATGAGAAAAATATTTCATTCACTTCTATTTATTATCATTATCTTCTTCCAAACCTGCTCGATCGCAGCAGACTCCCCGGAAAAAGCCGGTGTGCGCAAGTCTGTGCTGGCTGGGGCGTGGTATGAAGGATCGAAAGCCGCGTTGACGAAGCAGGTGGACCGCTTTTTGAACAAAGTACCCGATCCGAAAAAGGGGAATCGAATCAGCGCAATGATTGCGCCTCACGCCGGGTATGAATGGTCGGGACAGACGGCGGCGTATGGGTACAAAGCGCTTCAAGGAGCGAAATACAAACGGGTGATCGTCATGGCGCCGACACACCGTACTTCATTCCGTGGAGGATCGATTGCGGATGTGAAGGCGTATGAAACCCCGCTAGGAGAAGTTCCCTTGGATCGTGAAACGTGCGATGCACTGCTGTCTTCGAACTTATTGCAAAGTCTGGCGGAAGCGCATGCGCAGGAACATAGTCTGGAAATCCAGTTGCCCTTTTTGCAGCGGGTGCTTGGCGAGTTTTCATTGATTCCCATAGTGATCGGAGATATTTCGCCGAGCGATTGTGTCGAAATGGCGAATTTGATCCGACCGTTACTGAATGAAAATACGTTGCTTGTCATGAGCTCCGATTTCACGCATCAGGGGCCGCGTTTCGGTTACGTCCCGTTCAAGGAGGACGTTAGGAAAAATATACAACGATTGGATTTTGCCGCGATCAACGAGATTTTGACGTTAAATGTGCGCGGATTTTGGGCGTTTACGGATGCGACACGGGCTACGATTTGTGGAAGAAATCCGATCAAAATTAGCATGTTGGCATTGCCAATGCAGACACAGGTTGAATTTCTTCATTATGAAACTTCGGGGGATAAGCGGAAGGATTACGATGAAACCGTCAGTTACGCTTCAATCGTGTTTCGCGATCAACAGGAGTATTTAAATGAAGAAGAAACGAAATTGTTGCTAACCATTGCGAGAAAAACGCTGACCGATACATTGGAAGCGAAAGAAGTGAAAGAGTTTATTCCGAAGGATGAACAAATCACCGATCGGCTGCGACAGAAAAAGGGAGTGTTTGTTAC
>CAYPPG010000058.1:37786-38978 GCA_964412555.1 uncultured bacterium | reverse complement strand
TTGTATTTGCCGCAAGTCGCCTTAGAACAAGGATGGAACATCGAAGATACATTGAGCCATTTAAGTGAAAAAGCGGGGTTGGAGAAAGACGCTTGGAAATCGGATTGCCATTTTCAAACGTTTACTGCCCAGGTATTTGGAGAGACATTCAGAGGATTGACAAAGGAAAACAAAGAATGACTCGAATCGTGAGAAGAGATTTTATTAAACAGGCCGGTGCTTTTGCCGGCTTCGGCGCAGGAATGAGAACGGCCGCTTTCTCGGCACATCAGCCATTTGCTACAGGAGGTGGGAAAAGCCGAGTAGTCATAGCTCGCCGTGAAGAGATATTACAAACACCAAATACATTGAATGTCGGCTTGATGGAAAAACTCCTCGATCAAGCAACACGTGCACTCGGAGATAAAAAAGAGCCTTTGGATGTATGGAAAATGTTGTTCAAGCCTTCCGATACTGTGGGAATCAAGGTCAATACTCTCGGCGGCCGAATGCTTTCTCCTTGTCCTGAATTCGTCTATACCGTCGCTGAACGGCTTGGAAAAATAGGCGTAAATCCTCAAAAAATCATCGTCTGGGATCGTAGTGAACGTGAATTGATGCGGGCGGGATTCGATTCAACTTCCGCAAAGGGCCGCTGTGTGATTTTGGCGACGGATTCGCAAGGAGTCGGGTATGAGCGGGAACCGGAAATGAGTGGGAGTATCGGTTCTTGTTTTTCCCGAATTATTTCAAAGGGATGCAATGCATTGATCAATTTCGGAATTTTAAAAGATCACGATTTATCCGGGACATCGGTGGCGATGAAAAATCTATTCGGATTGATTCACAATCCGAACCGCTATCACTTCGATGTGCACAAGGATCCGTATTTGCCGGATTTATGTTTGCATCCCTATGTGAAGGATAAAATCCGATTGACGATTTGCGATGCCTTTCGTGCACAGTATGATCGTGGGCCGGCGTTTAATGCCCCAACGTCCTGGGAATATAACGGCTTGATGATGGCTGTTGATCAAGTGGCATTGGATGCGGTTGCGGCTCGTATCTTGGAACAAAAACGTAAGATAGAAGGATTGCCTAGTTTCAAAGAAGCTGAACGCGAACCGCTTTACATTCCATTGGCGGAAGAAAAAGGAGTCGGCTTTGCCGATCCATCGAAGATTGAAATTAAAGAAGTAACAATTTAATTTGC
>CAYPPG010000058.1:0-37686 GCA_964412555.1 uncultured bacterium | reverse complement strand
GACAGAAGAAAGCCAGCGGGCAACGCCCCTGGTGAGATAGAAAAAACAAATAAACCCACCCTGAAGGGGTGGAATAAGATAATCTCTAAAGGACGATCATGAATATTCAAATCGACAGACGACATTTCATTGCGGCTTCGGTATGTGCCGGGTGTTCGCTTTCATTGGGTAACTCATTGTTCCCTCCATCCGCTTTCGCGGCCAATATGCCGGAAATGGCGGAAGAGGTTTCCGATCATGAAGCCTTGCATTACGAGAAAATGGAAGGGAAAAAAGTAACGTGCAAACTGTGCCCCAAAGAATGCCGAGTCGCGGATAGCGAGCGCGGATATTGCGGTGTTCGTGAAAATATCGATGGGGTGTACAAAACGTTAGTGTACGGCCGCCCGTGCAGCCTGCATGTCGATCCGATTGAGAAAAAACCACTTTTTCATTATATGCCGGGA
Organism: uncultured bacterium; assembly: GCA_964412555.1. GTDB lineage: Bacteria > Hinthialibacterota > Hinthialibacteria > Hinthialibacterales > Hinthialibacteraceae > CAYPPG01. Next base: position 37,240 of record CAYPPG010000058.1, on the reverse strand, counting down.
ACATCGGCTTTTTCACTGGCGACGGCGGGGTGCAATATGGAATGTAAATTCTGTCAAAATTGGGATATCTCGCAGTTCCGTCCCGAACAGATTCGCATGTTCGACTTGCCGCCGAAAGCCACGGCACAGTTGGCGAAAGAAACCCGCAGCCAAACCATCGCATACACCTATTCCGAACCGGTTATTTTCTATGAATACATGTTTGACACAGCCGTCGCAGCGAAGCAAATGGGCATCGGCAGTGTCATGATTTCCAATGGCTATATTCAAGAGGAGCCTTTTCGGAAATTATTGCCTCATTTGACAGGTGTAAAAATTGATTTCAAGGCCTTTACAGAAAAATTTTATGAAGAAACCTGCAGCGGAGAACTGAAACCGGTCTTGAAGGCGTTGGAAATTATTCGGGAGATGAATGTCTGGTTGGAGTTAGTAGTGTTGATTATTCCAACTCTCAATGACAGCGATAAAGAAAACCGGGATATGGCAAAATGGATCAAAGAACATCTCGGTCCGGATATCCCCGTTCATTTGACACGGTACCATCCGATGTACAAAATCAAGAACATCCCCTCCACACCGGTCAATACGCTCGAACGGCTGCGTAAGATCATGCGGGAGGAAGGTTTGCATTATATTTACATTGGCAACGTCCCCGGTCATCCGGCGGAAAATACGCATTGCCCGAATTGTGACGAAATGTTGATCCGGCGGCTCGGGTACCGCATTATGATGGAAGGAATGGAAAACGGGAAATGTAAAAAATGCGGAACGAAGATTGCCGGAGTATGGAATGATCCTTTGGCATAAATGAATATCCCCTGAGTGTTCCTCCAAGGTTACTGACTATTACCCCCACCATTTACCCCCGTGAGTCTTTCTGTTACATGTGTAACTCAGTCATCGTTTGCTGGGGTGGAAGGGGCTAATTTTATTTTCCTCATACTCTCCCTCATGTCAATAGAGTTTTTTCTGGGTGAATCAAAAAAAGTATATTTTTACTTGACAGAATAATTAGATTGTATTACTGTAACAGTACAGTAATGTAAATCCAAAATCAACGTCCCTTACAGGGAGAGTCCTGAAATGATCATCCATCTCGATCCATCCAATGGGGTACCCATTTTTCTGCAAATCGTCCAACAAGTGAAGTACAAAATTGCAACCGGCGCACTCATGCCCGGTGACCAATTGCCTTCCGTCCGGCAACTGGCGAATGACCTGCGGGTGAATCCGAATACGATCGCCAAGTCATATACGGAACTGGAACGAAGCGGTGTCATCGTCACGAAACGAGGCGCCGGCTGTTTTGTGGCGGATAAATCTGTAATTATCGAGAAACACGAGCGTTTAAAGATCGTCGAAAACCAGCTCAACCGTGCCTTCACGGAAGCATTTCATCTGGATATTCCACTTTCCGAAGTGGAAACCTTGTTTCAAAAACGCCTGGATGCCATGAAAGAAAGGAGCGGCCAATGAACCGTGTATCCATAACACTGCAAAATTTAACGAAGGTTTTCCGTAAAAACGTTGCTGTTCACAATGTGTCGCTGAAAGTGGAAGAAGGGAAAGTATACGGTCTTGTCGGCGATAACGGGGCGGGAAAGACTACCACAATCAAGATGATGCTGGGCATGCTGCGCCCGACGAAAGGCTCGATCGAACTCCTCGGCTACGACCCCTGGCATAACGGTCCTGCCTTGAAGCGGCTGATTGGGTATGTCTCAGAAAAACGGGAAATGTACGAATGGATGACCGTCGAAGAAATCATCTGGTTCAATGCTCAATTTTATGATAACTGGGATGATGCATACGCCGATGAAATCTGCCGAAAAATGGAATTGCCCAAACCGGCGAAAGTCAAACAACTCTCCCGAGGCATGAGAGCGAAACTCGCTTTGCTCCTCGCCATGGGTCACCGGCCGGAACTGCTTATTCTGGATGAGCCATCGTCAGGATTGGATGCACTAGTGAGGCGCGAAATCCTCGAAAATATCATTTCCCTGATCCAGAGCGAAGGGCGCACGATCTTCATGTCCTCCCACCTTCTCGACGAAGTGGAACGCGTGGCCGACAACGTCGGCATTCTTAGCAGAGGCCAACTGCTCAAAGACGCTCCCCTCGACACGTTGAAGGAAAAGAACAAACGCATTCGAGTGGTATGGAATGGCGATGTTCCTTCCCGCGAACGATTGCAGCAGGTTCGCTTTGTGCAGGGAGCCGGAAAAGAAGAAGCCTATTACACCGATGATTATCAGGAAGAACTGCTTGAACAATTTAAATCATTCAATCCCAAAAGCCTCGATGTGGAAACCATGACGCTTGAAGAAATTTTCGTCGAAACGATACGTTCATCAAAGGAAAACAAATGGAGATAACCATGCATCGCAACTGGAAAATGTTTCAAGCGATTTTCTGGAAGGAGTACCGGGAATCCCGCCCTGTGCTCATTTCATTGGTGTTACTGATTCTCTCGGCGATGATTTACTTTGAATCCTATTATCCCTTTTTCATTTCATCGATTCATACATCCCGCCGGCTCAATCCCCCCAGCCTGTCGCTGAATTCATTTTACTATTATTATACGGCTGCCATTGCTGTCATTGCTCTTTGTTTCTTTTTACCGCTCCTTTCCCGGGAATCGGAAAGAGGAACGCTGTCTTGCCAAGCCTTAAAACCATTATCCTCCGATCGCTGGGGAATATTCCAATGGATTTCCGCTTTCCTTCTTTCCTTGATTCCGTTTCTGACTGCTTTGTTGGTTTTAAAAATCCGCTTTTCCGACAACGTGAAAGTCATGATGGAAAGAAGTCGCGGAAATGAATTAGCGAACCTTGTTTCCATTCTATCGGATATTTCCTATTGGTTCTGGTTAGGTCTTGGAATCTTGATCGCCTTCGGGGTCTTTTTTTATTTCTGTTCCATGTTCGGGGCAAACCGGATTCAAAGTTTCGCGGTTTCTTTTTTTGGAATTGGTGTTGCGTATATAGGATTAATATTTTTAGATTCACTCTTCTTTTTTTTGCGTTCGACTGTCTGGCTAAAAATAAAACTGGTATGCAAACTACTGCCGGTTCCAGTGGTGGCTCTTGCAGGAATTGTGCTGTTCACACTGGCACTCTTTCTATTGCGATTCCGCTTGTATAAGCGGATTTGCCATCGGTTGAAATATGCATCGGTTATTACGGCAGGAGGCATATGCTTCGTTTTTCTCACCATTTTTATGGTAACCACTGAAAATATGACAAGAATGCCTATCGATAAAGAAAAGGTTCCCTCTTCTATTATCGAAATGATTTTGAACAAAGGACACAGAGGATATATCGGCAGCGCTTCGGGACAAAGATATGTTCGAGGCAACAATGTTTTGATGTTAGAGGAGAAAGAATTTGATCAAATCAGCCCTCATATGGAAGAACGAATGCGGTCCAAATTAAATGAAATTCCTAAAGAATGGCCTTATGACGATCGACAGAAGAAATTTCTCAAAGTGCGATGGAAAAGAGTTCTTGGCCTTCATTTTCAAGTGATTTCCTATGAATCTCCTCCGAATGGTTCGAAGGAATTTGACCAATTGATTTTTGATACTATAGACTTGATCCCTTATTTTCAGCGTGATGCATTTCAGTTTTCACATGCTTCCTACAACTTGATAGCCGGAAATAAAAAAGGTTGTTTGTATGGGAAAGTTCATTACTCAAGTGATGTGCGGAATGAAAGAGAACCTTTTTTTATTGCTCAATATACCATAGGAGAAGACGTTCAGTTTGTACCAGTACAGGAAATCCGCTTGAATTTTTGTCGGTCGAACCAATCGGCTTCCAGTACTGTACAAGCTTCTTCAGCCGGTATTTTTACTCCAAACGATTTTTCCCGATTATGTGAAGGTTTGACATCAAATAGCAAATATGTAGACAACCAATCGTCAGAGATCCTCGAAAAAATATTCTCGGTTTTTCTGCTGACGCAGGCGGGGATGCTGGGAAGTTTTGGTGATGTTTGCACAGATGACCGATTTTATTGGGTTTTCACAATTCAAGAAGCAAATGATCCTTCTTTTCCTTTGATCATGTCTATGGATTTCTCGGATTTGGAATCACTGAAAGTGAATCTATGGCAACAGGATAAGAATTTGGAATCGTCTTTGACATTCAATTCATTTGCATCGATCAATGAGACGAAAATCAAAATCTCGAATCAATTCTGCGTGGATGATCATCGGCTCCTACTGCCCTATCAATCTTCGAAGGATGAGGAATTGATCCTTTTGGAATTACAGGAGAATGGGATCACGAAGAAGCCGGTACGGATACGTCGTTCATTTTGGAAGCGATTCAATCATCCAGCCGAATTGGCCGTAACTCGAAATATGATTTTTGATCAAGAAAGATTGTTCACATTCAACATGGATGGACTCAATGTCTATTCACTTGAAAGAAATGGTTTTTTTAATCCGCTCGCCCGATGGATCAAAGACGATCCGCAGTTATTCCTCTACGATGTAGAAATCGATGAGGATTGTATGTATTTGGAGTGTAGAAATGTAAAGCAACTCAACACTCACTATCTGAAATATCAATTAGGTAGGAAGAGCAATAATCAACATGAGAGTATCGAACCGTTATGGGATTATGAAGTGTTTCCCCAGCTTCGTGATCCTCGCAACGCCAGTCATTCCTTACTAGGCAACATAAACATCCCCGAATCGAAAGGAGACAACTGATGGATAGCCGTATCGTCAAAGCAATCGCTTGGAAAGAATCCCGCCAAATGGCAGGCGTAGTGATCGGTTTTGTTTTGTTGACCGTTTTATACATGCTGCAATTGTTCTTCCAGCATAAATCAACCGGACTTTCGTTGGTGAAAGTGAAGGAATCATTGATTTTAGGAGCGTTTATCGGAACCGCCTGTCTCTCCTATCTTCTCTCCGCCGGCAATCGGGTGATGGAAGCGAGTCAAAACCTTGAATCCTACCTTTTTGTCCGCCCTGTACCTCGTTTTGATCTCTTCAAAACCTATTTTGCTTGCGGATGCTGCGGATGGCTGGCCTGGGCTTTGTCATTTTTGCTCCTTCAAGGGATTCTCTTCGGTGTGAGACCCACTCTGTTCGAAGGCCAGGATCCACTTGGTGCTCAATACCTTCGCATATTCTTTGTATTCCTGGTTGTTTATACATTAACATATTGCGTAGCCTTACTCTCCCCGAAACTGACAATAACAGTATTGACCAGTGTCATCTCTTTCATCCTCGTCACGGCAGCCTCCGATGTTACCTATAAAAAAATCGCCGAAGTGTTGCAACGAATGGTTGAAATACTACTCTCAATTATCCCTGTTGTTATGCTCTTGGCACTGCTAGCCCTGTTTCTGACTTTAACATTAATTCTCTATCAACACAAACAAGTGGATTAACCCAAAAAGCCGGCAAGATGCCGGCGTTACACCTTCAGTCTTCAGCCTATTTACTTCCCCTTAGATTATTTTACAGAGATGTTTAAAATACTGTAATTCGTACTTTGCTTTCGTAAAATAAGGATTTCCATTCTTTCTGGGTTGAGGAGTATCATGCGTAACTATTTTATTATTCTCTGTTTATTTCTTGTTGCGATTTACACGAATGGGTGTAAAAACCGCGTTCAGGACAATCCTCCGGTTTCGGATCAGGAAGACTTTGCACGCCAAGTTTCGGTTCCCCCGAATATCCGCATTGTTGAAATCAATCACAGCGACGGTGACCTGACTGTACGAGGATGGGATAAACCTTTCATTGTGCTGGAAGGGACCAAGAAAGTGGTTGCCAAAACTGTCGGCGATGCCCGTTATACACTCCAAGAAATGCAAATCATCGCCTATGAAACACCGCCTAACCGGCTTGTTTTGGAATACCAAGGTTCCAGCACCGGTGTCCCTAAAAGCAGTCTTGATGAACAGATCACTTACATCGCGAATGTCCCCCGCAATTTGGCGTTGGATATCGAAATTCGTCATGCATCTATAACAGTCGAAAATCAAAACGCCGATGTCTCCATCGATCATCGGTTCGGAGATGTTGCTCTAGAATCCATCGGTGGGAAAGCACAAATTCGATCGGAAGGTGGCCGAGTCACTGCTCGTTCCATTGATAAATCATTGAAACTCGACACCCGTGAAGCAGATTTGCTCGTCGAAAACATTGGCGAGGAAGTTGCCGTCCGCCATAATGAGGGTGAAATCGAAATTTCGGATGTGGACGGTGCCCTCACGATGAATTGTATGCGTTCTGAGATCAAAGCTAACGATATTCTCGGCCGTTTGGATATCGACAATCGCCGCGGAGATGTCGTATGTGACGGTTTCCGGGAGGGAGTTCGCGCTTATGTCTTGCATGGTACTTTAAAACTGGCCCCTCGTGTTCCTGTCCCCCAGAGCTATTATTGTGATGTGGATGATGGAAATATCATTCTTCGCGTTCCGGAAGAATCCAGCATGATTCTCGATGTTCAAGCAGAACGGGGACGAATCCATTCCGACTTTCCTATGAATGTTGGCGCGGAAAGCGGTGTTTCTTATGGAAAAGGGGTAAATAACGAAGGACGCTTCGAAGTGCGCCTCCGCGTGCGAAATGGAAGCGCTTCTATTTTCCGAAGCATCGAACTCCCCCCGCTCGATCAAGAAGCCTCGCCGACAACCAACGAAATTTCCGATGGCAACGACACCAGCAGTGATCCGAGCGAGATTGCAACCCCTGAAGATGCGGTATCGGAAACCGCACTGGAATAAAAAAATACTGGAGTAATAAAACAGAAATGAAACTGATTGTTGATTCTGACATTATCATTTCGGCTTATACATCCGATGGAGACGAACGGATTTTTTGGCAGGATAAGGCTGAAAATCACACGTTGTTCATCTGTCCCGAGATATTCAGTGAAGTGGAACGCCAACTCCGCTGGGGAGAATTCGGTTTAGAACCGGAAAAAGTGAAAGATATACTGTTGGATATATTGAAACATTGTCAGTTCGTCCGTATATCCTCGAACAAAAAGGAACTTCCGGAAGCAAAAGAAAAGAAACTAATATTATTGGCGGCTCAGGTAAATGCCGATGGGATTTTATCGAAAAACACAGACCGGTTTTCGAGTGGGAATATGGAAAAAATATCCTTCCTATCCCTTTCGGATTTGAATCGATAATTTATTCTGTTTCGGGTAGTTTTTTCACATATTTCTCGATCGTTTTTTGCAGATTCTTTCCCCGTAAACTTGCCCCTTCCGCTACCAATTTTCCTGTATGATCAATCAGAAAGGGAGCCGGTATAAATTGTACCTGGTACAATGCGCTGATTTTTCCATCTTCATCGACAATATGCTTCCATGGCATTTCTGTTTGTTTGGTAAATGCCTTAATTTTGCTTTCATTTTCGTTTACATTCACACTAAGGATTTCGAATCCTTTTTTATGAAATTCCTCATACACTTCCTGCAAATGCGGAATTTCGCTTCGGCAGGGGCCGCACCAACTGGCCCAGAAATCAACTAAAACCACTTTTCCCCTTAGTTTCTCAAGTTCAAGTTCATCCCCATTGATGGTTTTCCCGGAAAATTGAGGGGCTTTTTGACCGACTTTCGGAGCCGGTTGTCTTGTCTGCTGTTCACTGGTAAAAGAAGAAATCGAAGTTAAACTGAAACAAAGCATAAGAGCAAAAATGAAAATGGTTGATCGTTTGAATACACTCATCGTCAAAATGAAACTCCTTTCATAACACCAGTTTGCTGTTCCCTAAGGAACGAATATAGATAGTATGGCGGATGTTCACAAAAAATGCAAGAAATAAATAAACAATTACAATATAATATGTGCAAATCGGTTACTAAGATGAGGAAAACATCAATCTTTAAGGGACGGAGGACAGAAATTATGAAATCCAAACTAGCCATTCATGCATTCATATTCTTTGCGTTTGTTTTGTTGATGATCGGATGCGGTAACCCGCCAAATGGCAATCAGACCATTTCTTCCGAAAACGAATCTTCGGAAGTGACTGTTGAACCGACGAAGCATGTTGAAAAAATGGATGAAGACGCACTTGTCTCAGCGGATGTGGATAACAGCCCAAAAGTGAAACCAGTTGCCGCTGATATTACCCTTGAAGACTTGCAATCGACGATCCGCAACAGGCATGGCAAACCACTATTCCTCAACTTTTGGGCGACCTGGTGTGTTCCTTGCCTTGAGGAAATGCCCCATATTGTCAAACTTCATGAGCAACACAAGGATAAAATCGATTTTATGGCGATTTCCGCTGACGGTTTTATGGGAACCGAAGATGAAGTTCCGGCGAAAATGGATCAGCTGGATATGTCATTTACGACCAAAATCTTACGTGTGGATGACCAAAATAAAGCCATTGAGTCCATCGATTCTGAATGGGGTGGTGAACTTCCGGTAACCTTTATATATAATGAGCAGGGAGAAAAAATCATTCGACTGATTGGCGCACAATCAAAAGAGCAATTTCAACAAGCAATTCAAAAGATATTGCAAAAGGAAAACAATCCACAGGAATCATCTCAATAACGATAATTCTTCCCATTTCGAACACATATTCATGCCTGATCCTGCAACTCCCACAGCGGTTTTCTCTGGTTCCGGTTGGATTGGCGGAATTCAATCCGTGATCGTACCGGCATGGGAAGATATCATTGAGACTTGCACTATCGAAGAAGTGATCCCTGTACTAGACGCTGTGGAAAAGAGAGTAAGGGATAATAACTACTATGCATTTGGCTGGATTTCTTATGAGGCATCTGGAGCGTTCGGCATGCCGATTGTCTCCCCAATACATAATCGTCTGCCTCTGGTCTGGTTTGGATTTTGTTCTAAACCCCAATTTGATTCAACGGTTAGTCAATGGGAGTTCACCCCATCGACTGGAATACCGGACATATCACTTTCTCTTTCTTTCGGTCGATACAAACGTATTCTCGGTTCAATCAAACGAGCGATTGCCAATGGGGAGACCTATCAGACAAATCTAACCCTTCGTGCTTTTATCGAAGACGATATGGTGCCCCTTCAACGTTTTCTATTGACTACCAAAGCTCACCCAGTCCCTTATGCGGCATGGCTGCATAGCAATGAATGGGACATTCTGTCTTTTTCACCGGAGTTGTTTCTTCGACGGACTGAAAATCGAATTTCGACACAACCAATGAAAGGCACCTCCAAACGTGGCCGCACTCAAGACGAAGATCGCTTGCTTGAAGAACGCTTACGAACCAGCCCAAAAGACTGCGCCGAAAACATCATGATACTCGATATGGCTCGCAATGATCTGGGGCGCATATGCCGGTTTGGAAGCGTATTCAGCGAGCGGATTTGTGAGGTCACAAAATATCGTTCTCTCTTTCAAATGACCTCCACTGTTCATGGGGAGTTGCAAAGCGATGCATCTCTATCGAAAATCCTGGAGGCAATGTTTCCTGCCGCTTCGATAACTGGCGCACCGAAATATCGGACAATGCAACTGATCCGACAGTGGGAAGAAGAGCCACGGGAAGTCTATTGCGGTTCGGTCGCTTTCATCGAACCGTCGGGCAATTTTACGATGAATGTGGCGATTCGTTCCCTCTTCGGCAAGGAAGGATGCTATACGCTAGGAGTGGGGGGAGGAATCGTTTGGGATTCGAGTGCAGAAGACGAATATCAGGAAATCAAAACGAAAACACGTTTTCTACACTGCGAGCCGTTTGATTTTGCCTTGATCGAGACGTTTCTTTTAAATGAAAATCGACTTTATCATTATTTTGATGATCATCTGGTTCGTTTATGCGAATCCGCCGATTATTGGGATTTTCCATTTCATTTACAGAACGTCTCGCACCAATTGCTTCAATTCGCCGAGCGAGCCGAAACAGTACCGAGAGCGGTACGATTGACACTGGCTTCGGATGGCCGAGTTTCTATTACTTCTAGGCCAATAACAAAGATCCCCACAAAAATAAGGATAGCTTTTTCCTCTTACTCCCTATTATCGCAGAATCGGTTTTTGTTTCATAAAACGACCAATCGGCACCTATATGATCGCAGCCGTATGGAGGGACAGAGAAAAGGTTTTTTCGAAACACTTTTTATCAACGAAAGAGGGAATGTTACGGAAGGGTGCACTACAAATGTGTTTTACCGCCTCGGTTCGCGATGGTACACACCACCTTTGGATGATGGATTGTTACCGGGAATTTGGCGGAAGAATTATATGTTGGAAAATCAAGCGGAAGAGCATTCTATCAAACCGGTAGAATTATGTGCGGCCGATGAAATAAGAATCGGTAACTCTGTCATAGGCGCTGTCCTTGTCGACGAAATTGTGTATGAATTCCTTTCAAGCTAGAAAACGGAGAACGAATCATTCCCTCTGTATAATCGTCACTGTTCAGAAGAGGTTTCGCCTTTTGCTGATTTCGGTAATCGTTCACAAATTTTGGTCAATGTTTTTTGAATGTTGGACAAATTGTGATTCATCCGTTCGACCTGCACGCCAAAAAAAACAATTACTGCCAATTGTAGAATAGACCAAAAATCATCCATATTATTATTCTCCTTTGATATTATTCATGGTATATTTTAAAGAATATAAAATAAATATGTATGAATCAATAGAATATTTCTTAAAAAAAAGAGGGATTTGTTAGGCTTTTTTATTTAGGATATCTCATGCTTCGTAAGATAGACGATTTAATCCAATTTGTCAAAGGGGCTATACGTTTCGTACGGAAGTTGGAAGATTGTTTCCAGGTTTGTTCCCAATTGTTGCCGAATCTGCTGTAAAAGAGTTTTCGCTCGTTCTCTATTCAATTGTTCTGTTTGAAAAGGTCGGTTTTGAGCCAGTTCGAGCGATTTTGTTACATATTCTTCGGCGAGGTTTGGTTTTTCCAACCAAAAATAACAATGGCCAAGAAGGAAATAATGATCGGGTAGTGTCGGATCGTTGTACACACAGCGCTCGAACCAGGGAATCGCTTTTTCAATGCATTTTTTCGCAAGAGAAGGGAACAATTCCACCTCCTTCGGCAGATATCCGGGGTTTCCCAGCAAACCGGCTTGCTTTAAATAACTGATTCCGATATTGAGACATGTCGATGTAAAGTCTTTTTGCAAACGATCGAGTTTGATATATGCTTCCGTCGCTTGTTGATAATCTAGGGCATGGTAATACGTCAATCCGATCCAAAAATGAGTACGCACTTGATCCGGAGACAATCGTTCTCCTTTATGCAAGAGAATCAAAGCCTTTTCCAACCGTTTGCGATTGGAAATCATCGTTTGTTTTGGATTGACCTTCCCAAGGAAATCATAACTGGAACGGATCAAGTAATCACCGACATAATATCGTGTTGACGCAGTCATTACCAATGGACTGAAGAGAGGGAGAAGAAACACGAAGGCGAATGCGATCTTTTTTTTCCATCTCACTTGATCCGGTAGAAGTGTTTCTGATTTCCCAAGAATCATCCCAAGAAAGGACCATAACAGGAACGCCGTCGGTGTATAGCGGAGTGTGACCGTAAACAGATTGTGAATCAATATTCCCACAATTCCAGCCCAAAAGCCCAGCAAGATCAAATTGGAACGAGTTCGATTCTGCAGGATGGTTTTCCACATTGATCGGGTCATGAGGAAGAGAATCAAGGCATAAAGAATCAGTCCAATGATGCCGGTTTCCGAAGTGATTTCCAGATATTCGTTATGGGCATGGTCAACATAAAATTCCTTGAACGGAAGATAAGTGGCTAATTCTGTGGGACGGTACTCAGGGAAATGAATCGCGAATGTGCCGATGCCATGACCGAATAATGGTTTGGCCGCAATCATGGCAAGCGCCCCACGATAAAAGTAGGGACGTGTCGCGACAGAGACTCCTTTTTCCAATTGCGATAAACGATAGAGCGCGGCGGTAATCTCATTCCAAAATAAAAAAACAAGAAAAATCGCGAAACACATTACGATAGTAAGAAGAGAAATGGCCATCCGTAAACTGATAACCGGCCGAAACAACACCGGATCCCGCATCCAATTGATATAAGTCAAACAGGAGAGGAGAACCAGCAGAGTGATGAAAAGCGATACCCAACCACCACGGCTATAGGTCAAGATCATAGCTACAGTTTGCAGGATCAAGACTGTTCCTGCCAGAAATCGTTTTATACCCCCTTGAATAAACAGGAGTGTAAGCGTCAACGGAATCAAAGCAACCAAATACCCGGCCAAATAATCCGGATTTCCCATCGAGGCAGTGACGCGCCGTACTCCTTCTCCCCAAGCGAAGGTATCCCACTCGAAGAAATCGATTTCCAGCGATTGGCAGATCGCATAAATACTCACAACGAGTGATGTAAAAAGAGTCAGAAAGATATATCGTTCCGCCATTCGCGGACGTTGCGCGAAAAACATCGTTGCGAATGCGATTCCGATATAGGTTATCCATCGAATCAGCTCATGCGCCGATCGGGGATGGGGAGAGATGAACAGGTAAGAGCATGTGAAATAAATGAGTAACGAGAATAAAGCGACTACCATATCAACCGGAAGAGTCATTGAAAGCGATCGATTCGCCGCCTTCTGCCATCGATACCATAAAAGGGGCACACATAAGACGAGATAGGCCATACTGAATTGAAAGATTGTCTCTTTCATGACGATGGTGTCCGTGTTGAAGGAGGTGAAAACAAGCGGAATCAGTAAGACCGGCAGTAAGAACACAAACGTGCAGAACAAATCGATAACGGAAAGTATGGATCGGGTGTGCATCAAGATATTCCTCTTCGCTTGAGCCATTTTTGTTTCTTCTGGAGAATGGGAAAATGAAGGGAAAACACACTCCCGCGATTCAATTCACTATGGACTGTGATTGTTCCTCCTTGATTTTCGATAATATGGTTCACTACCGACAGACCCAGACCGCTGCCTCCGGTTTTTCTGACTTTGGGATTATCCACCCGGTAAAATTTCTGGAATATTTTTTCCTGGTCTTCCGAGGAGATTCCGATTCCTTCGTCTTTCACGGAAATCACCACTTCATGATCTCTCCGAGAGGCTTTCATTTCGATCGTCTTCCCTTCATCCGAGTATTTCATGGCATTGGAAAGAAGATTGTACAAAGCCTGTTGGACCGCCTCCGGATCACAAGAAATTGGCGGAAGATTCGGTTCGATATCGAGTTCGACTTTCATTTCATTCCGTTGTAAATGATATTGCATAATATCGACTGAATTCAAGATAATCTCTTCGGCCTGCGCTTCGGTAACGGTATAATGTTTTTTATTTTCCTCAATTTTTGAAAAGTCGAGAATATTGTTGATCAACAGAGTGAGACGTTCGCTTTCCTTCGTAATTGCATGGAGGTATTCTTTTTGTTTCGTTTCATTTTTCATCCGTCCCATTTCCAGTGTCTCGGCAAAAAGGCGAATCAAACCCAGCGGAGTTCGAAGTTCATGCGAAACCCGTGCCACAAAATCGGAACGCATTTCCGCCAACGTCAATTCTCGGTTGACGTTTCGGATGGAACTTAAAACCCCGAGAATCATGATCACATTGGCGGCGGCGATCAGGCAATAGTAAACATTTTTTTCATAATTGGCGATATCCATTACATCACTACCGGTTTCGGGGGAAAAATGAATCTGATACCAAGGTAAATGAACCGGATTGAAAACTCGGGGAATATATCTCTTACTTTCTTTTTGAATATTCCCTTGTTGCGGCACTTCCGCGACCCGCTGTCCGGTCACGTAATCTTCTATATAAATCGGATACTGAATATCGTACATATCGTACATCCGCTCGATGCATTCACTAAAAAACGTTTTGTTGAGATAGGTGAAATCGAATGTGAATCCCACGACGTCAATCCAGAAGTGCTTCCGAATATCCCGTTCGATTAGTATAAACGACACCAATTCTCGATCCTGTGAAGCGGGATATTGTTCATCGGGATAGGGAATGACCCGGTTTTCGATGAGTTGATGCTGTTCTTCACTCGTATTTTTTAATTCCAACTCGAGGTAATAATTCAGCCAGGCAACAAAATTGGTTTTGGGATTTTCATAATATATCCATTGATGACTCTGCTTTGTTTTATCTTCTGATTCCCGTTCGAAAAAATGAATCTTTCCCTTGGAGTCACAAACGAAAATACGGGAGACAAAGGGAAGTGTCTTCGTCAACGTAAAAGAGCTATTCAAAACAGTGTGTGAAGAAGGCAGCAAAGTGGTGATGTGTTCCTGTACAGTATTTTGAAATGGTTTAAGAACATCGGTTTGGAGTTTATCCCAGGTGCGGTTTCGAACGCTGTGAACCGTTCGTTTAACAATTTCATCGGCACGTTCCAGATACCGCATCTCCACCCCACTGACCATCAACAATCCCAAATATGTCAGTAAACCAGCCGGTAACAGAAGGGCCAAGGGAGCCGTAATCAACAAACGAATGCGCGGAGTGATTTTTGCCATTACTCAACGTTTTGAACCTGCTCGCGGAGTTGATCCACTGTTCCTTTCATCTCGAGTACAATTTTGACCAAGTCGGTCGATGAACTTTTTGAACCCATCGTGTTGATTTCACGAAACATCTCCTGGCATAGAAAGTCAAGCCGCCGGCCAATCGCTTTATAGGGTCTTTCTATGGTGTTTTCATCAAGAATTTCATGGAAATGGGTAATATGGCTTTTTAAACGAACGATTTCTTCTTGAATATCGGAACGATCGACATAAAAAGCCACTTCCTGCGCGACTCGATTCGGATCCAATTCTATCGCTTTTTCCCATTCGGAAATCCGTTCCAGCAATTTCTCCCGGTATTCTTCGATGATTGTATTCCGCAAATCCTTCATTTCGAGATTCAATTCGTCCAGTCGAACCAGGAGTTTTTCCAATTCTTTGTTGAGCCGGTTTCCCTCGCTTTGTTTCATTTGGATGAGACGTTCCATGGCACGTTTGAAGATATCCTCCAGCCGGCTCCATGTTTCTTCAATGGGCAAGTCCGCTTCCTCCACATCCAATACCCCACTTAACGTTAGAAAGAACTCGGTTTTGGGTTCGAAGGGCAGAAGCAGCGCATTCGAGATCGTTTTGGCGGCATCCATGTATTTTTGCGCATTTTCCGGGTTGGGATGGATCAACTCTTCCGGAGATAAAATGCCATCTCCCCGCAAATAGATTTCGATACGCCCACGGCGTATAAATTGTTGGATACATTCACGGGTTGGAATTTCGAGCATCGCCAAGGCACGGGACGCATGAAAATGGACATCGAATCCCTTATGATTCAACGCTTTGATTTCAAGGATGATATGGCCGTCTTCTAGTGTTTCGCGCAAGCTGCAATAACCAGTCATACTACGTATCATATACGCTTCCTCTTCAATTCATACGAGATGGGATCGACTGACAATCGACCGCTTTGAACATCATATCCTAGCCGAACTCATTTCGATTTCGCAGTGGGAAAGAGTTTGATTAATACAATGGAACGTTTACAATAGTGGATTCGATCATCTCGAATCAAGACGAATCAGATTGGAAAGGATAAAAGTGATGACCGAACCTCGGATTGGGATTATTGGTGGATCGGGTGTATATGAATTGGATGGCGTGGAATACCACGATGAAGTGGATTTATGGACACCGTACGGTTCGCCTTCCGATCATTTGCGATTGGGACGTTATGAAGGGCGTGAGCTGGTCTTTTTACCGCGGCACGGGCGAACGCATAAATTCAATCCCACCCATGTTCCCTATGCGGCGAATATCTATGCGATGAAAAAGTTGGGAGTGGAGTGGATTATCTCCGTCAATGCCGTAGGCAGTTTACAATTTGAGATGAAACCGTTGGATTTTGTGATCCCTGATCAACTTATCGATCGAACCTGGCATCGTATTGGAACATTCTTCGATCCGATTGCCGTTCATGTGGGATTCGCCGATCCGTTTTGTTCCCCGTTACGCAACGTGTTGATTGAAAGTTGCAGGGAATCCGATATCACCGTTCATGAAAAAGGTACCTACGTGTGTATGGAGGGTCCGGCTTTTTCAACAAGAGCCGAGTCGAATCTCTATCGTACCTGGGGGGCGGATTTGATCGGGATGACTGCGATTCCGGAAGCGAAACTAGCCCGTGAAGCGGAAATCTGTTACGGGATTGTCGCCGCTGTGACGGATTATGACTGCTGGCATGAAGAGGACGTAGAGGTCGATATGATTTTGGACAATCTCAAGAAGAATTCCGCTAATTTAAAACGTCTTATCAAAACCGCGATCCCTAAAATTCCCAAGACACGCGATTCAAGTTCCTGTGCCTGTGTCAACGCACTTCAGTTCGCCGTCTTGTCAAAGCCGGAAGATTTTCCAAAAGACCGCCGGGAAGCCTTTGAATTTTTTATTGCGAAATATCAGGGCGAGTGAGAAGCTTCGACAATGACCATCGCTTCCGTCCATTCCCGCAAGTCGAATTCGCCGGTTTGAATATCGGCGGTAATAATATAAACGCCAGGTTTTATATCCTGGGGTACGGTAAGATTGTTGTATTGTGCTTCCGCTTCGCGAACGGAAGGAATCCCGAAATTGATTTGGGGAGATGCATTATCCCATTCTTCAGGAAGATTGATTTTTGTCCGAAAGTATTGTTCCTTTGGAGAATGGTTAAAAATCTTGAGTTTCAAATCGAACGACTCACCGGTTTTCACAGTCTGAGCATAGGGATAAAATCGTGCCCAGCCTTCATCCAAGCCGTAATTGGGATCGTCCCAGGGAAATAAATCCCGATACAAATCGATCCGTTTGTCCAGCGTTTCCAACATATGGTCCAGCTGATCCTCGGAAAAACGGAATGTCGGTACAACATGTTGATTGATGAGTAAGTAATTCGGTTCCATCCGTTTCAACACATTCAAGCAGTAAAAATAGCCATAATTCGGGTGCAGTAAATTGCGATTTTGCAGACAGTAGTCGTCGATCCCAGCGGGGGTGAAGGAATCACCGATAAAGAAAATCCGTTCCCCGGTATCCTTTTCTACCAACATGGAATCATGCAGGATAGTTTGGCCGGGATGGTATGAAAAGGTGAGTTTGAATTCCTTCCAATCGATTGTCTCTCCTTCTTTCATAACTCGGATGGAATCCATGGGATTTTCCGTCAGGCAGGGAAGCCGATACGCGCCAGGATTTTCAAGAATATCTAGCAATTCTTTCGTTGCATATACCGGACAATGAAATTCTCTCACGAGGTCCATGGCCTGATGATTGTGATCGTTGTGATAATGGGTGATAAAGAGACCGTCAAGAGATTTCAATTTTCCTTCTTCGTGTAGTTTTTTTATTTCATTGATAATTCGCTCACTGCCGCAATCGACGAGAAAACCGGAACCGTCTTCGGCGAGGATCAATCGTGCATTGGAAATGGGGATGATCCAATCCGGCGGTGTATCGTTAAGCGTTTCCGCAAAGGGCATCCAATCGATTTTGGCAGAAGAGCCGATAACTCGCTCCGCTTTTGTTTGTATATGCTCATCTCCGAAATACCAGCGGAGAGCATCGATGGAAAGATAATTCTCATAGGCTTTTTGAAGGCGAGTAATCAATCGGGAAATGCTTTCCTGCACATTATAGATTGCAGGACCGCGAACAGGAACAATGATATCGGGTCGTAAGTCGGCGATTTTCTTGAGACTTTTAATGAGTTGCGCCGTGCGGCCGGCATATCCGTGATAGCCGCCGATTTTGGCCTCAGGGATGGCATCTTGCAGGCTGTACCAGTCAAAGATTCTACCGTCACCATACATGAGATCCCCCGTGAAGGCAATTGTTTTCCCTTTGATATCTATAAGATAGGAAACTGCACCACGTGTATAGCCGGGAGTAGAGATGACACGTATCGAAAGGCTTTCCCATTCAATGGTATCGCCTTCGCTCACTGTTCGAGACAGATGAATCGGCGAGGCCAAAATTTTTGTCGTTTGCTGATAATAATCGTGAAATCGCTTTTGCTGAAATTCGTCCCAAAAACGGTCTGTGTGTTGAAAATGATCCGCTTCTGCTTCCGGACCAACGGATGCGGCTCCTTTTTCCACCAATTTGGCTCCCGCCCATGCGACATCCCGGCGATGATGGGTTAATAGTACAGTATCCGCAGAAGTTGGAATCTCACGCGGATCACCATAGACCACCAAAGTTTTATCATTGATATGAATGAAGACGCCATTGATAGGACCTTGGAGTATTTTGATATGGTTCCCGATTTGGTTTGTGAAAGAGAAAGCGGGCGCACTAAACGCAAATAAAATGGATAAGCAGATAGAGATTGACTTGTAGTTCATCTTGTTTCCTTTCTTCGGTTGCAGCCATTGGGTTATTTCAGTATATTTTATTCCACTTGAAGAACTGCGGCGCCGTTGATCTTTCCACGTTTCAAGCGCTGCAGTACTACATTTGCTTCTTCCAACTGAAATACTTCCGTATGAGTTGCGACCGGGATTTCCGCGGCGATACGGAGGAGTTCCTGGCCGTCGGAACGTGTATTGTTGGTGACACTCTGGATGCATTTCTCATAATACAAATGTTCTTGATAACGGAGTTCCGGAGTGGGGGACATATGGATACCGGCCAGAGCAACTTTACCTCCGCGGTCCAGAACGCGCAACGCTTCGGGAATCAGGTAGCCCGCAGGAGCGAAAATGATGGAGGCATTCATTTTTTCCGGTGGATTGTCTTCTGCACCTCCCGCCCACACTGCTCCCAATTCACGTGCTAACTCGCGATGCTCTTCGCTACGGGTAAAGACATACACTTCACATCCACGATGTCGGGCGATTTGAATCGTGATGTGTGCCGACGCTCCGAAGCCGTATAAGCCTAAGTGGTCTCCATTGCTAGCGCCGCTGATGTGAAATGCGCGATAACCGATAATCCCCGCGCACAGAAGCGGAGCGCTTTCGGTTGGTTCGAGAGTTGTGGGGAAGGGATAAGCAAATTCTTGGGACGCCAGCATATATTCTGCATATCCGCCATCGATATCATAGCCGGTAAATTTTGAATTTTCGCACAGATTTTCCGAATTCTTTTTGCAGTACCGACAGTTCCCGCAAGTTTCATGCAGCCAGGCAACCCCGACTGAATCACCAACGTGATATTGTTTTACATCCGACCCAACGGCATCGATGATTCCAATCGCCTGATGACCGGGAACCACCGGACCATGGAACGGTAGATCACCTTCAATGACATGCAAATCCGTCAAACACACACCACAGACGCGGACTTTAAGACGAATTTGTTTTCTGTCCGGTTCTGGGACCGGAAGATCGACAAGTTGAAGTGGATTGGTGTCGATGGATGCCGGTTTTTTGATTTGCATCGCACGCATGATTCGCCTCCGATGGTAAATATCAATTATTGCTCCTTTTGCGCTTCGCCGGTCATGGGGACGAAACGGACAGGTATCACATCTTCTTGTCTAACTCCATCTTCCTCTTTCGTGATGACGAGAAGTTCCTGATACCCTCTGCCGACGGGAATCACCATTCTGCCACCGACCTTCAATTGATCTACGAGCGGTTGTGGAACACGCGGCGGAGCGGCTGTCACAATGATGCCGTCGAACGGCGCTTGAGACGGCCAGCCTTTATAGCCATCGCCGATGCGTGTATGGATGTTTTTATACCCCAATTCTTTGAGCAATTTCGCCGCTTGTTTCCCTAATTTCTCAACGATTTCGATGGTGTACACGTCTTTCACAATCTCTGCCAAGATGGCGGCTTGATATCCGGAACCGGTTCCGATTTCCAGAATCTTGTCATCCTTGTCGGGTTCGACTAATTGTGTCATCAGCGCCACGATATACGGTTGAGAAATTGTTTGGTCTTCGCCAATCGGAAGGGGATTGTCATCATACGCGTGATAATATAATCGTTCCGGAACGAATTCATGGCGTTCCACTTTACGCATGGCTTCCAAGACTTTTTGGTCTTTAACTCCACGCGCTTTGATTTGACGCTCAACCATGCGTTTCCGCATTTTTGCCAAGGTCTCGTCACTGACTTTCGATTGAGCGAAATAACTCCAACCGATGACCAAAACGAGCGCAAGAGCACAGATTCCGATGATGTCGGTCATTTTACATTTCCTATGTAGAAGTTCTTTGAACGTGGACATTGTTTTCTCCTTTCTGTTGATTGAGACATTTTGTGATATCTTCTCAATGAAAAGGGCATACGAGAGTAAAAAGGCATGGGTAGACATCACTTACCCTTGTTACCCGTTATGGAAATGAGGAAACAAGGGCAAGACGTCAGGCCGCCCTTGATGTACCCTCGTAAAAGGTTTCTTTTCCATTATAGCAGATATACTGTATGTGTTTACCAAGTTTTCCGATGATTTTCTCTACCCTACAATGAATGAGATTTGCGAATTTGTATATTACAGGGAACGATTCATGACATTCTTGAAAACCTTGTTTGGAATTTCTATTTGTTTTTTCGTTTTTCAGGGTTCGGCTTGCCACTCTCACGCTGCGTTGATAGCGCATACACAACCACCGATTCCGGATTCGATCATCGAAAAAATCCAGGAAGCGAGACATCCCTTCTTGATGGCGGACCGGGATCGATTTCGCGATGCGCGCAAAAAAATGCATGATGACATTTTTTATGAACGTGGGAAAGAATTCGTGAAGAGGGTGGAAGGGTATGTATTGGAAGAATCGCCGTGGTATTTGGGGAACGGCCCACTCAGTGAAAATGAGGATTTCCATCCCGAACATCTGACAGGGGAGAACTTGTTCGCCTATGCGCAAGCGATCTGTGAAACGATCGCCTATACCGGAATCGAGCAGGAACGATGGGCGATGAATCGCCTGGAACTCGAATTGCAGCGGTTACTGAATGCGCTGGAACCTAAACATACTATTACCACGTCCGGAATGCCTGAGAATGTATTTACTCCCTCGCAGGCCCTGTTGTTCTCGCTGGCGACCTTTATGTATGACACCTTGTATTACCGAATCGATACGGTAGACCGGCATCCGATCAATGAACAGTTCAAACGCATCCGAGACCGATTGGCCGCCTATTGCAACGGTTTGGATATCCAGAATGTAAATCCATATAAAAAAGCAACGCTGGGATCCGCTTTGGGATTGTCGACCCTATTTTGCATTTCCGTCTATCCGATGGAATGGGAAAAAGATCGATTGTTTCGGGTTGAAGTGTTTTTACCGGATTTATTTCGAGCAGTGAATTTGTCTGTCAGTGGGATGCAAGAAGCCATCACCCAGGACCGGATTGTTCATGTTTCCTTGCGGGAACTGGAGGCGATTTTGCTGACCGGAATTCCTTGGTTCGAATGTATCAAATCGATGGGGTATGCATTTATGGCCCGGAACGGCCTGTATCGGGATATTGCAGCCACTCTCGAAGCGTATCGTATTCCGGGAACGACTCAAATCCTTGTTCCGGAAACGCGGATCTCATTTCACAATCCTTGGATTCCCCGTTCCAAACCTATTTTTTGGGTAATCGACCCGGTCATGTATGAGAAAGAATTGTCGATTCCCAGTGAACTCCCCACGGTGGCGAGAACGCAGACTGAAGTGACCAATGAACAGCCCTTTGGTGTACCCAATGATGTCTATGCAAAAGAAGTACGAAAGAAGTTCGGCGGAAAACGCCTTTCGCTTCGCGAACAATTGGAATTGTATAGTTATCCGCGAAAGAAAAAGCCGGTGGTACAAATAAAGGAATCCTCTCCCGTCGATCCGGAAGCGGGTTGGGGAATGCCGGAGGGGCTAACGCTGCCTTCATTATGGGGGGCGGTCTATCTGCTGGCAGCGCAGGAAGATTTATCGTCGAATTACTATGAATTATGGTCGGAAATGGCGTCCGAGTCGGACTCGCATCCCTATTCGTTTCTCGTATGGCGTCCGATGGCCGGCGGCCGTCATCGGAATGAAAATAAGCCGGTGTTGGTTCAGAATCCGGAGCAACGTTTTTCTTTGTTTTCATTTAATGCCAATCGTGAGAATTATCTTGTTTCCACACAATCGGCGACTTCGACAATCTTGATTGCTTCCTATGCCATCGATCATGAAAGTTTCTTCCTTTCGGAAAACCGGACGGAATGGCAGTGGTATCATGAAATGCCAGCGGAGGAAAACGAAACGACTGCAACGCGGGCTATTTCGGCATCTTCCACCGTCTTGGCATCGTTTGATGACGGAATGGGAATGTCAGAGGGGAAAAAGGCGAATCATATCAGGGACGTAACGCCCATGATCACGAATATGTATTCCTGTTGGCCGGCTTATTCGCCGTCGGGGAAAACACTGATTGTACGGCGGCATTTGTCAGGAGTTGGCAGTGGATTCACGATTGTTGCTCATTTTCCGAGCCGTAAAAATAAAAAGAATAAAACAGAATATGTGAACTTTGCACTGCAAAAGGAAGCAGATTGCATCGCTGTGGACGAGGTGCCGGGGATGTTCCAGCTCATCCCGGAAGGAGCGGAAGAAGCGCAGGAAAAATTAACCATTCGGGAGTATAAACTGCTGCGGAAAGCAGAGCGGGAAGGGGAATTCAATTTCTCTTCAACGGGGATGCTCAATATTCTTTTTTCACCCGATTCCTTGGTTCGGTCGGCTTTGTCCGAAGGGGTATTGGGGAGGTTTTCGGAGATGCAATTGACGAATCCGGAGCAGCCGTTTTTTTATATTCTGACAATGGATATGCCGGGGCGGGAAGTGTACGAAGTCAAATACTCTATGTTTCCGATGCCGGGGATGAGAGTTTTGGAATGGAATCAGGGAACGGAGATCGTGGCAGTAAAGGTGGACGGAGACACCATTGAAAATTCATTTATTGAATCCGATGCGGATTTTGTCTTGATGACACGCGATAGTGCGATGAAGGGGATTTTTTACTTGATGGTCAACGGTTCCTATTTACGGGCGAAATTTTCGCCGACTCAGCGGGACTTTATTTTATTGGCCGATACGAAAGGGAAGCAATTGACGGCGGCATGGGCGAACTTACGGTTGCATACTTCCGATCCGCCCCGGCCGATGAGCGTTTTTTATGCGCCGAATATCGTTGGCTTTGAATGTCCGAATACCGTGATAAACTATGGGAAAAAAGGCCGGCAGGCGGTGGTGTGGGGACATGACCTGGTGTCCAGACGATGAGTTGAATACAACTGCCGAATCGGTAGCGGTGCGGTATACGGTGAAGGAGGAAAATCATGTTGGCAAAAGAACAGATCGTCTCGGCGTTACGAAAAATCGTCGATGCGGAGCGGGTGTTGTCCGATCCGGAGGATCTGGTGACCTATTCATTCGATGGTACACCCCATTTGATGGGAGCGCCAGCGGCGATCGTTCACCCGGTCAATACAGACGAAGTATCGAATATCCTTCGATGGGCTTATGAGAACGATGTGCCGATAGTACCGCGCGGGTCGGGAACCGGGCTTTCCGGCGGAAGCGTTCCGATTCAAGGGGGTGTGGTTCTCAGCACAGTACGGATGGATCGGATATTGGAAATCGATGAGGAGAATCTGACCGTCTTGGCCGAAACAGGAGTCGTGACAGCGAATTTGGCGTCGGAAGTGGAGAAGCGGGGACTGTTTTATCCGCCTGATCCGGGGTCGATGAAGATATCCACGATCGGCGGAAACGTGGTCGAAAATTCCGGTGGGTTGCGCTGTTTGAAATATGGTGTTACTGAAGACTATGTATTGGGATTGGAAGTCGTTCTAGCGGATGGTGAAGTGTTCTGGACCGGCAGCAAATCGAAGAAGGATGTGGCGGGATACAATCTCAAGAAACTGCTGGTGAGTTCCGAAGGAACTCTAGGGATTATGACGAAAGTGTTATTGCGGCTCGTGCCTCCTCCGGCCGCTTCGAAAACGCTGCTGGCGTTATTCCCGGATATGGTCTCGGCGGGAAAAGCGGTGGCGGGGATTATCGCAGGAAAGATCATTCCCTGTGCGTTGGAATTTCTCGATCAAGTCACGATCAATTGTGTTGAGGATTATTCAAAGATCGGTTTGCCGCGGGAGAGCGGAGCTTTGTTATTGATTCAGACGGACGGTTATCCGGCGCAAGTTGAAGAGGAGGGAGAGAAAATCCGCACTGTTTGTTTCGATAATGGCGCGACGGATGTTAAAGTTGCACAAAATCAAGAAGAGGCGGATAAATTGGCGCAAGCCCGCCGGATGGCACTCGCTGCATTGGCACGGAGAAAACCGACGACGATTCTCGAAGACGCTACGGTTCCCCGCAGCAAGGTACCGGAAATGCTGGCATTCATCGAACAAGTTCGGGACAAATACAATCTGGAAATCGGCACCTTCGGCCATGCCGGCGATGGAAATTTGCATCCCACTTGCTTGACCGACGAACGGGATACGGCAGAGATGGAACGAGTGGAACAAGCCTTCGATGAAATCTTCAAAAAAGCGATCCAATTGGGCGGCACAGTCACCGGCGAGCACGGAGTCGGTTGTATCAAAAGCAAATACCTGCCGATGATGGTCGGCGAAACCGGAATCAAAGTTATGCGCCGGATCAAAGAAACCTTCGATCCGAAGGGGGTGCTAAATCCGGGGAAAATCTTTTTCGAGCAGGAAAAGAAGGAAGTGTTACCCGCATGAATTTTATATAATAAACATAAAATTCATATCTCATTCAGAGGCGCTGAAAGCCGGGGGCTTCTGCAATGACAATAGAAGGCGGCAGCGTATCTTCGAGGATGACGCTCAGCATATGCATTCCATTCCACCCACTCGCTACCGATTTATCCTAGTGCCCTTCAACCCGAATTTCTGCTCCACTGATTGCGACACCGGTACTCAGCCGGAGCCACCCCCAAACACTGAAAGTACCGTGTTTGGGAGGTATTGGAGCAGGGGGCAGCGGCTTTCGATAAAGAAGGTAGGCGAAGACACTTGTTCCTGGTTGACATCCGGTAACAAGGGCAGACTAGCGTATTGCCATGGTTACCTAATCGCAGTTTCTTCTTTTACGAATTTTGAAATGCAAGCACGGGAAACCGTTATTTTATCCTAGCCATTAGTTGTATGTATCCATTTTGCATTGTTTTTTTCTCGTTATCGATTACACTCCAATGTTAAATTTTTATGTAATGATTGAACTTTAGGATTATGATTCCTTTTCGTATTGAGAATTTACTTTCGATCTTTACCACTGTTTTGTTTTTGTTCATTGTTCCGGCCAGTTGGCCTCAAGCCGATAGGTTCATTTTTTCTAATTTAACAGGACCGGATTCTTTCTCGGCAATCCCCGAATATGAGAATCCATTCGTGGAACACTTCTCGAATGGTTCCGTTTCTCGAATGGCTATTTTTGTGACAGATACTTCTTCTACATGGCTTGGTCTTGTTCATGGATTGAAATCGATTGGGATTCCCTTTGTGATTACAACGGATGTCGAGAAAGCCACGAAACACAAGGTTGTATTTGTCTATCCAAGAATTTCAGGATCGCTTTTATCTCAACATGAATTACAAGCCTTGGCCGATATTCCCCGGAACGGTGGAAGTCTGATTGGAAGCAACGTTCTCGGTGGCTTGCAAGAGAATTTCGGTTTTGAAAAAGCCATTGCGAGACAGGACCATTTTCTTCTTCATTGGAATTCGAATTCTAGTCCAGCCGATGATTTTACCCATTCTCACGAACAGAATACGAGAATTGGAGATCCTACAGATGAAGGATGGCGCCCCGGTTCGTATTACTACACATCGCCTGAATATCCCCCAGTAGCAACCTATGATGATGGCACGGTGGCAATTGCTCAAAAATCCTTTGAGGAGGGTAATGCCTATGCTCTAGGTTTGGATTTGGGATTCTTTTTCCAGGTGGCGTTCAACGGGCGGCTCGATACCGTGGCTCGTTCGTATGTAGATGGGTATGAACCCTCGGTGGATGTATTTCTTCGATTTTTAAAAAAGATATACTGCCAGGGAGAATCCGACGCTGTGACTTTGGGGACGGTTCCGTTTGGGAAGTCCTTGACAGTTATTATTAGTCACGATGTGGATTTCCATCAATCCTTAGTTCACTCCCCTTTATACGCGGAATATGAGAAAAGCCAAAATATTGAGGCTACTTTTTTTATCCAGACAAAATATATGAAAGATTACTACGATGTTGCATTTTTCAATGAAGAAGGGATTCAGTATATTGAACAATTGAATAACATGGGAATGGAAATCGCCAGTCATTCGGTTGCTCATTCTCCCGTTTCGCATGACCGTCAATCGAGAATACTCACAGCAATCCCATGTCTTCGAATTTCCTATCTCATTTGAAGACGAACAAGAAATCTACACCGAGAATGGGCAAAGCGAAACCATGCTTGACAAATTACCTAAAGCGTTGGACCTAGCCGATCGGATTGCGCAATACGGAGGGATTTTTGTTCTGTTGATTCATCCCAATGTATTGGATGATAAGTTGGAATTCCTCAAGCAGTTCATTCCGGCCGTGAAAGAGCGGGCATGGTTTGGCACACTAGCTGAGTTCGGGAAATGGTGGGCTGCCCGGGATGCCATTGAAGTGGATGTACTCCCCCAAGGAAACGAACGAATTGTTCGATTGAACGTACCAGATGAAATAACCGGATTAACCTTGCATGTTTCACCCACGTATCGCTTACAGAGCACAGATCCACCCATGACGGTTACCCAATTTGGCAATAAGTTCCTGATGGGAACCATGCAAGGCCGTATAGATTTAACATTCACCTGTTCCCAAAATGCTTCGAACATAAACCATTTTGAATGGTATTAAAAGAAAGTTCTGAGTTGATTCAGAAAATTTGCACATCCCTATCCCTACTAAATTTCTCGCATTTGGCAGAAAACCATTTTTCTTGTTGGTTGATGAATTGCAATCCCGTGGAATGCAGTATAGCGGGATTACGAGTTCATTCATCGGGGAAGGTGTGGAAATCAAGAAGTCTTCTGTAGCTTTCTTTGAGCATTTGATGCAGTAATGCGAGAAACCAGTCTAATCCTGATAATACTATCATAGTTAAAACATGGAAATGGAGGCCGGGAACCGGCCTCCATCGCATCAAAGAAGGGGAATGGATTGGGTTTTTATTGTGTGTAAATTGTCTCTCCGACTCGTAAGAATGTGTCGGTGCTTGGCAGCCATTCGATCAGTTTCGCAAATGAGGTAGCAGGAATCCGGTAGACTTCGAGGTTATCAAGGTAAACCGTAACAGGATTTTCATCGTTATTGTTCACGACTTGAAAAACCGGGAAAACTGTGCCGCGTTCTGGTTTGCAGAATGCTTCCAGATACCCAAAATGAATGCGTTGACTATTATTGAGAAGGGTGAAACCCATGGCGCCGTCAAGATTCGCCTCTTCCAGATTCTCCGAATCCGCGTCCAAACCACCCAATCCAATTGAGACACTTTCTCCTCTTGTACGCACACTCATGCGAAGGTAAACAAGATCGTCTTCAACCGAGATTGGCGCGGAATAGAACATAACCCCTTCACCGGCATTGAGTTCAGCACTGATTCCGTACCCGTTTGTAAAACGATCATCTCCTCGTAAAACTGGAATTTCACCGAATTCAACATCGGCCAGAATATATTCGCCGTCATTACCTGGAACCGATATATGCAATCCATTTTCCGATACACTTTCCTCATCGAAACCATTTGTGTAAACCATGGTCGGCATGGGAATACCAATGAATTCGTTGGGATCATAGTCGAAAGGGAAGGGAACCGGTTCCGGATTGACGTATGGATTTTCCGGGACTTCCGGTTCTGAAATTTGAGCTCTCTCAATAGACAGATTCGAACCTTCAATCGAGAAAGGAATGTAACTTCGAAAATTGTTCGTCTGATTCACAAATGGGATCAGTTTATATGAACCATCGGATAGTTGTATCTCACCGATTCGGTTCTGAAATGGAGTGATCACCGGCAGCACAACTTCGTTTTCATCGGGTATCTTGACATCGATGTAGACATATACATTGTTCTCTTCCGTTTGGATTTCTTTTGAAATCAGTTCATACCCGCTTGTGTAAAATTCCGTTTCCAGGTCAATGTAAATTTGACCGGCTGTTTCTGCGGGAACGATTTTGAAATCCCAAGTACAGATACCACCTGGAAAGGAAAATGGATTCGGCATACTGACTGGATTTTCCTTCGGGGGTATTGTCGTTTCGATTTCCTGACAAAATACGCTACTGGTGAGTAAGCAAGCGAAAATGAACAAACAACTTTTTTGAATGACATGGTGCATCAACATCGTGGTAAATCTCCTTTGTTTATATTAGAGTGTATACATCAAGGCCGCGAACCTTTACTGATCGATCAGGGCATCTCATCATGCCGAATGATTCACACTCACAAATACATATCGAAAAGTCCCTTTTCTGTTTCAAAAAAGTGAAAGAGAATCCCTTTTTTTTCATGGTTGATTGATTTAGACTTCCCTCATCGATTGCCGGTGTGAGAAAAGCCTGCTAAAGAGGATTTATCATCCGGGTACAAAGGGCAAGCGAAGTCTGCCCTTTGTATTTCAACCCATGATTCATATCAGGAGAATAAGAGAATGAAAGTATTGTGGTCTAGTATATTTATATTCACGGTGATTGTAGTAGTAACTAATCCCTGTCTTATGGCGCAAGAAATCGATAAGGAAACCAAAGATTCCACCGTCGTCTTTTCTGTAAAAGAGTACGGCGCCGTAGGCGATGGGGAAACGAAAGATACGAGTGCGATCCAAGCCGCGATCGATGCGGCGGAAGAAGCCGGTGGGGGGACTGTCTTGTTGGACGCCGGCCGTTATCTGTCCGGTACAATATTTATGAAAAATAACGTGACTTTGTTTTTGGAAGCCGGAGCGGTGCTGTTGGGAAGTACGGAGAAGGAAGATTATCCGGAAACCATTCCTGCATTTCGATCGTATACGGATAACTATGTCAAGCAAAGTGTAATTTATGGAGAGAATCTTCATCATGTCTCGATTATGGGGCAAGGAACGATCGACGGGCAGGGAGAGGCATTCCGATGGAGAGAATACCGGAACCGACCTTATATTATTCGCTTGATTTCCTGTCAGTATGTTCGAGTGGAAGGCATCCATCTGAGAAATTCGGCGATGTGGATGCAGCATTATCTCAACTGTGATTATGTTACTATTCGGGGAATCGAGGTGCAAAATCATGTAACTTATAACAATGATGGTTTGGATATCGATTGCTGCCGGAATGTGACAATATCCGACTGCATTCTCGATTCCGACGACGACGCCCTGTGTTTGAAAAGCACGGCGGACACGCCGACCGAAAATGTTTCGATAACGAATTGTGTACTCAGCAGCCATTGCAATGCGATCAAGATGGGAACCGAATCGAACGGCGGTTTTCAGAATGTATCGATTACCAATTGCTCGATCCATTCTTCCCAACAAACCGAAAGCATATATGGTGTCGGACGTGGTCTTGCGGGGATCGCGTTGGAAATTGTCGATGGGGGAGAAATGAATCGGATTGCTATTTCCAATATTACCATGATGGGTGTTCAAACGCCGATATTTTTACGGTTAGGAAACCGGGCGCGTCCCTTTCAAAAGGACATGGAAAAACCGGAAATGGGATCGATGCAAAATATCAATATCAGCAACGTTGTAGCGGCCGATGTGGGCAAAATCGGCAGTTCCATTACCGGTTTGCCGGATCATCCCATCAAGGATGTATCGCTTAGTAATATTCGGATTATCTATGACGGCGGTGGGACGAATGACGATGCTTATCAATCTGTTCCGGAAAAGCCGGAAAATTATCCCGAAAGTACGATGTTCGGGGTATTACCCTCATATGGTTTTTTCTGCCGGCATGTCAGTAAACTGACATTCAACAATATCGATTTGAGCTGGGAGGAGACTGATTCTCGTCCGGCGTTGCTCTGTGAAGATGTAGAGGACCTTGAACTGAACGGTTTCAATGCTCGTTGTCGCCCCGGCGGTTTTCCGATGTTTGTTTTCAACAGTGTGAGAGACGCTCTCGTACGCGGTTCGCAGCCCGACTCGGATTGTAGTGTTTTTTTACGGCTCGTGGGAATCAGCAAAGCGATCAGTGTGATCGGGAATGATCTCCACCGAGCGGAAACCGCATTTGAAATCGGGGATGGGATCGAGGATGGTGTCTTGTTTCAAGCGGCGAATCGGATGCGAGAATAGGAATTTCGAGAAAATCAGAGTATTTCATGTCCTCCCACGAATGTGGATTGTACGGCAAAATCGTATTCCCCTTCTTTTTTGTTGAAAGTTCCAACCACTAAATCCGCATCTTTACCGATGGTAATAGAACCAGTGTGGCCAAAGGTTCCATCCAGTTTTGCCTGATTTGCGGAGCATAGTTGAGAGGCCTTGAGAATCGCCTCTTGGATGGGCATTCCCAAATGATCGAACCAATGTCCACGGATAGGATTGACAAGTATTGTGACTACGTTGCCAAATGCTTTGTCCATCGCCAAAATACTACCGCACAAGGTATTGTAGGGAGCAGGGATGCGGGAACCATCCGGCTGCATGTAGGCGAGTGAGCGGCAAAACAAACCGCTTTCATCCTTCTTCGCCACAGTCGTTCCGATCAAAAATTCTTCTTTCGGCACTTCCTCGGAAATCGGGAAACTGCTGTCGGTTACCGCAATTACTTTCTCCGGTCCCCATAGTTCATCCGACCGTTTGATGATATCGAGAATGTAACGTTCATCGACGTGGAAACGGTCGAGTACTAATTCTTTGACGATTGGAATATGCAGTGAACCTTCGAAAGTTCCACCGCCGCCGAATGGTTTGAACGATTGGCCGGTCGGTCCATTGGTCAAATGCACCATATATCGCAGCCCATAATTTTCGAATGCGTCGCGTAGTACATCCGCCGGACATTTGGTGTGACCGGAACCGACGCTCATTCCCAAGCCGTGTGCATGCTTGATCGTGTCCAGCGATGGCTGGTCGTAGTCAGGGACAATGTTTACCATCTTTACCGCACCAGTCGCATGAAGCCGGTCCAGAGCGGCGATGCAATCGTCCCGAGTGGGAATCATACAATACTCCGCAGGTTGTGCTCCCCGGCATTCGTCATTTAAGAATGTACCTTCGATGTTGATTCCGAGCAGTTTGGTTCCGGTTTTCCCGTTGTCATTGTTTATCATCCACTCATACGCGCCTCGGCAGTACTGTTCCAAATCCTCGATTGCTCCGCCGAATGTCGCCATATAGACTCCTGTCACTCCCCGTTTTGCAAGAGCGTGCATAACCGTTTGGAAGCGGTTGGCAATTTGATCGATGGAGAGACTGGGCGCATTCAGTTGTCCCTTGATATCGTGAATATGGGGATCGCGAAAGCCTGAGAGAATGTAGGCGCTTTCATAATCTCGGCATGGGATGTTTCCCGGCGGTTCGGTGTTCGAAAGATAAACGATTTTGCTGTTCTCGATTTGCAAATAAAAGTTGGGAAGAATAGCGTCTTCCGTGACGATGTTGCCTCGAATGCAAAATGATTCCATAGTAAATCCAATTTCATAATATTTTGATTTATCTCTATATTATAAATCCGAAGGAGAATTTGGGGATGTGTCTGCGAGGATGAGAGCTGCTATTTCTGATAAAAGGTGTTAATCAGTACATGTTTTAAGAGCACTGACTACCGATCACATTTTTCGCAGAGGAGTCAGTGTCACCGGTCCTAGAAGGCCTGAGGGTTGAATCGGCCATTGGGAAGCATCGAACGGTTTGTATTGAGGGGTTACGATATTGATATCCCGCATGATTTTCCATTCCACTCCCCGCACATCCAAATCCCGAATTCTGTTGGCCGCAAGATTTGTCACTTCAATCTCGATTGTATTCTCCCCCTTTTGCAAATAATCTCCAACCCGGCAACGCATGGGTAAGGCGAAAAGTTCCGCGGCCTTCTTCCCATTTATTTTTACGCGGGCGGATTCCCGCACATCTCCCAGATTCAGTAAATACTCATCCGCGTTATCGGTTGCCGGCAAATGAAACGTCAATGTATACTGA
Organism: uncultured bacterium; assembly: GCA_964412555.1. Taxonomy (GTDB): domain Bacteria; phylum Hinthialibacterota; class Hinthialibacteria; order Hinthialibacterales; family Hinthialibacteraceae; genus CAYPPG01. The sequence goes on along the minus strand of CAYPPG010000058.1, from coordinate 5,144 downwards.
GCGGTTCCTGCAAATATTTCGGCTTTCTTATCCGGAGCGTTCGTCCAGGAAGATAATGAATCTGTCTTATACGCATGCGGCAAATCAGGTCCACCATCAATAAATTCAATAGTCCATTCCCCCTTCAGTACAAAGGGTTTTTCTACCGCCTTCATGGGAACATACGGTTTTGCCTTCAATTTGGACATACTTGCTTGAATGATGAACGATTCTCCTGGGGCGATGTCCAGATAGATTTGTTGTTCATTATTTCCGGTTTTTACCGGTAACAACAACGACTGGCCTGTCATGGGATTATGCAAAACCGCTGAGGCAAAGGGAACAGCCAGTTCCAGCCAGCCAGCATATGCTTGGGCAGTATGGTTCGCAATAAAATACCAATGCGCGTCGGAAGTCTTGCGGCGAATATATCGAAGTCCATGATCAACCAACATTTCGCGTTGAATGCCAGCAGTATCAAGATCTCCGACGATATTCTTAGTAATGACATCATCTTTCAGACGTTCTTTTTCTTTCTCAAATTCGCTGCGGCGTTTTTCCAATGCATTGAAACCGGGAACGTTGATTGGCAGTTTTTCTTCGAAAACAATTTTCGCTCCTTGTGAAGCAAGATCAGCGAGTCTTTTCAACGTTTGAACCGGCATGTATGTGCATTCGGGAACTACGATGCATTTATATTGCCCCCCTGGAGCGATCAGCTTATCATTTTCGCATTGGATCTGATGCAACATTCGGTCTGAAATAAAATCGAATGAGAAGCCATTCTTGTCAAGAAGTGTCGCCATTGTTCCAAGGCTGGATTCGTCCATCCATCCATGACTGTGAACGGTCAGATTTTTCAGCAATCCGTTTGCGTCCATCCACAGATCGTGAATCGGCCAGTAGAGCAAGATATCGTTGGCCGGTTGTCCCGCCTGCAAAACCGATTGGCATCGAGCGATATACTGATTCAACAGTGGCATATCCCGCCAAATGGAATTACGCCAATCCGCTTTGGTCGATGCGTAGAAGAACCACCCCGGCCATGGCGCATCGATGGGTGAATAACAGGAACCGTGATAAAAAACGTGATTGATTCCCACCAGAAAAAACAAATCCATTTCCAATTTAATCTGACCCAGTGTTCCATGCCAGTGTTCCCGCATCCACGTGCAACTTTCGGAAGAAACAAGTTGTTCTCCTGGCTTGTGGGCAACATGGGCGGCCGATGACGCCATGCGGCATATTCGGGGATCCGAGTCACCGGGCCGGCAGAATCTATCTTCATGACGAAAGCCAGGAATCGGAAATTCCGGTGATCCGAACATTTCTGTTTCCGGTATAGACGCAAGCGCATAGACATCCAAAAGGTTGGCCGGAGAGCCATGTCCTTGATTGCGGGTTTGCATTCCTTTTGATGATGCCCAATCAGTCCATGTCTTGATATATTCTTGGTGCAGTTCATTGATAGTTAGACGGTAGTCGTATTTGATACGGCTGACCTTTTCACTTTTGTCCCCCTCGCCGAACACCGTTTTGAGATGATCGTTAAGATTATACCCTCGCCGTTTTCGAAACTCCTCGGGCATTTTCACACACCAGTTGGCGGCATACTCGAAAGAATCGTGATATTGCGACCGCGGCAATTGTTCACATTCCTCAAACGCCTTGTTGAATCGTTCGAGGTAAACTTTCATGGCATCGGCAGAATAAGGATTCAGCATGTGTCCTTCTCCCCCTTGTGCGGCCCGTTTGACCATTCGATTGCCTTTCGTGGTGAATTGGCCTGTTTTTTTATCCAGATTGGCCCGCAGATCGATTTGCGCTTCGGTTAAATCCGGTCCGCCAAAGCACCAACCGGTACCGGTTGTCATATCAACTTGTAATCCCAATGAATCGGCTTTTTCCACGATATATTGCAATGATTCAATCCATTTTTCCGACAGGAAAGAGATATACCGGTCTTCGTATCCTTTTGCTCCATAAATGGGAACAATATGAGCAGTGCCGATCCCGCCTTCCTTGAGATTCTCCAAGTTCCAATCGATACTCTCCTTGTCCCAGGCGCTTCCGGGGCACCACCAATAGGTACCGGGTTTGTGTTGCGTTTGAATTTCGAAAGGCCATTCCGCGCTTCCACTGTGTCCTTCGGCAAGAACTCCTCGTATCGGGAAGATCGATATTGATAATATTGTACATGTAGTAATAAAAAGTCTTTTTCTTTGCATGTCTTTCCTCTGAATACGCATAAATTTTATCGAAACTCACAGTTAAAAATGTTCAACCAAAACACTTTAGAACTGTTTGTCGCTTACAACCCTATCATAGACTAGACTTGGTAAAAAATAAATGATATCCAATTGTTTTCGTGAATTGAGAAAATCGAAAGTAATATCTGGGGAAAGATCATCAAAAGGAAATTTCGGATTTAACGAACTATGACATCAAAAGAACGTTTTTTAAAAGCACTGCAAAGGGAAAAACCGGATCGCTTGCCAGTTACCACCCACCATGTGATGGAATCATTTTTGACGCAATATATGAACGGAATGTCCGATCAGGAATTTTTCGATGCATTCGGTTTTGATCCTATCTGTTGGATCGTTCCCCATCGATGTGATGAATCCACAGGAGAATACTACGATCCGGAACAACAGCATATCGGATTTCTCGAATCAAAGCGAATTTGCACGGATAACTGGCGTTTTCATCCGGAACCGTTGGATGGACTTGAATACAACACTACCCGATTTCATTTTATCAACCCCGATAAGACGCTCTCCATGGTTTTACAATCCGATCAACACACGACGTGGGTAAAAGAACATCTCATTAAAGAAAAAACGGATATCGATGCGATTGCCAAATACGCTACGGCTCCGAAATGTGATGTCGATGAGGTAAATCAAATCGCCGATGAGTTCGGAGAACGGGGATTGATCCGGGGACATATCTGTACTTTTGACGGATTCGGGCAGCCTGGCTGTTGGCAGGATTTGGCGTGTTTATATGGTGTCGAAAAGCTCATCATGGCTACTTTTGAGGATCCAAGTTGGGTTCATACCTGTTTGCAAGTGCTGCAGAAACGCAAGCAGGTTTTTATCGACTCTCTGAAGGGTGCTCGGTATGACATCCTGGAATTGGGAGGAGGAGATGCATCCACTACTGTAATATCGCCAAAAATCTTTGATGAATTTGTCGCTCCATACGATTCCGAGTTGATCGAGAGGGCACACGCTGCAGGACAACGGATTGTCTACCATACTTGCGGAGGGATGATGCCGATTTTGGAAAACATTGCAGCTATGAATCCGGATGCGATGGAAACATTTACACCACCCGGCTTAGGCGGCGACACCCAGCTTGCCGAGGCAAAACGGAGAATCGGTGAAAGAGTGTGTATGATCGGCGGATTTGATCAATTTCACTTTTTTAGCGGATGCACAACGGAAGAAACCCGGCATGAGGTTCGCCGCTGTTTTGAAGCTGCCGGGGAAGGCGGGGGGTATATCCTTTCCCCCTCCGATCATTTCTTTGAAGCAGAACCGAATCTAATTGCCGCGTTCGTAGATGAAGCTCGAAAATGCGTCTATGATTGATTGAATGTTATCATAAGTACAAAAGGGGAAAAAATGGCAAACAAAAAACATTATTTGTTATTCGTCTGTCTGGTTTCGACACTGGGTGGATTTCTGTTTGGGTATGATACGGCCGTGATTTCTGGAACACTGACTTTTGTTCGAAACCAGTTCTCCATGAACTCATTACTGGAAGGCTGGTTTGTCGGTTCGGCATTGTTGGGATGTGTACTCGGAGTTTCCATAACCGGCTTCATGGCGGATTTTTTGGGACGCAAAAAGACGATGTTCTTATCCGCAATTTTGCTCGGTGTATCCGCAGTTGGATGTATGGTTTCCGGTAGTCTTGCTGAATTGATTGTCTACCGGTTGATCGGCGGGATCGGTGTCGGCGTTGCCTCGATGCTTTCTCCTCTCTATATTTCAGAAATATCACCACCGCAAACACGGGGGCGGATGGTGTCGTTATACCAATTTGCCATTACCATCGGGATTTTGTTTGCCTATTTCGCCAATTCGAGACTGCTTGCTTTTGGCCAGTCTATGGCATTCGATGAGAATAGTTATTTCCATTTTATTTTTACCACAGAAGTATGGCGTGCCATGTTCGGCGCGGAAATGATTCCTGCACTCCTGTTCTTTGTATTCCTGTTTATCGTTCCGAAAAGTCCCCGTTGGTTGATGGTGCGTAACAGGCAGGATCAAGCGAAAAATGTCTTACTCAAATTCAACGATCCTAAAACTGTAGCAAAAGAGATCGAGGATATCAAACAAATATTAGCGGAAGAGACGGGGGACTGGCGGGATATCTTGAAACCCGGCATGCGGTTGGCGTTGTTTATCGGCGTGTCACTCGCTGTGTTATCCCAGTTGACAGGGATCAATGCCATTATTTATTACGGGCCAAAGATTTTTGAATCGGCCGGATACAGCACCGGCGGTTCTTTAAGTGGGCAGGTTGTCATTGGAGTGGTAAATGTTTTATTTACACTGATCGCTATTTGGAAAATCGATCAACTGGGCAGGCGGATTCTACTTCTTGTGGGTTGCGCAGGCATGATGGTCTCTCATATTGCAATTGGATTGCTTTTCTTTTCCGGTAATTCCGGTGGTCCATTGCTGATTCTTTTTATGTTGAGTTTTATTGCCTTTTTTGCGTTTTCCTATGGTCCTGTAGTTTGGACGCTGCTTGCTGAGATCTATCCGACCAATGTACGCGGCAGAGCCATGTCCATCGCAACCCTTACACTTTGGATGGGGACATACTTCATTGGTCAAATGGTCCCTTGGATGTTTGATCATTTGAAAACGCACGGAACCTTCTGGTTTTTCGCGTTCATGTGCATTCCAGCCCTCTATATTATTGTAAAACTTACTCCCGAAACAAAAGGGAAAACACTTGAAGAGATCGAACGGTATTGGTTGGAGAGAGGAAGACACAAAATTCAGTGAAAGTGCAACACATTTCGCTGGTAAATTCCACGAAAGTATGATCAAACTTGGAGTCTATGGAACAGGAGTTATACTTTATATAACCTGACTTTACCACTTGAGACCCCCTCATTCAATATAACCCTTTGATTTTAC
>CAYPPG010000057.1:46403-48747 GCA_964412555.1 uncultured bacterium | reverse complement strand
AGCCTACCAAAGAAGATGATTTAAATAAGATCAAAGCCTTATTTCCTACGCCAGAAGAAATTAATGATGCTCCAGATACTGCTCCTTCCAAACGAATTTTGAGTATCTTTCCAAAATATAAAAAAGTATTGTATAGCAACATGATTGCAAAGCGAATCGGATTAGCGGGAATTCGTTCTCAATGCCGTCATTTTGACGATTGGATTCAGAAACTGGAACAAATCTAATAGATAATACAATATCTCGTTAGGTAGGAGTAAATTAAACTTATTTTTTCATCTAGCCGAACTGGATCCCCAGGGCAAACAAAGTCTACCCTGGCTTGAAACCGAAAGGCATTTATGAAAGATCGCAACATTCCCGCAGGGGCAGATGCAACTTGTCCCTGTTACCCTCGGTGGGAATATTCATCTACCGCGAATCTTTCCCATCCGTCAACCATTCCAAATTGAACCGCGCCAAACACAGCGACCCAGTCTGATACATCGATCCATCCGTCGTCCCCCGCTCATAAAAACAGAATATGGTACCATCGTCCGCAACGGCTAAGTCAGAATACCCGCTGTATGCTTCTTCGAGTGTTTTACACACCGGCCACGTTTTCCCTTCGTCATAACTCAATTTGACGGAAACATTTTTCCGCATCCGCGCCCGTCCCGGCTGGGCTTCTTGATCCGGATTCCGCGAGTCCAGTGTATTCGGATTGGAAAACAAGATGCGATTTTTATCATGAGCCGGCTTTTTCGAAAACCGCACAATACTCGCCATACAAATCGGCTCTAGTAATTGCTCATGAAAAACCGGGATCGACCAATTTGTAGCACCATCTTCACTGTAGGTAACCAAACGGCGATGCGCCTTCGATTCGCTCCGCGAATTCAACATCACGCGGCCATCCACCAGCTGCACAGCCTCCGTCTCACTCGGATTCACCCATTCTTCCGTATTGGGAATTGCAATTTCGCCGGCAAGCCATGTTTTGCCATGATCGTCGCTATAAATAACCGAACATACCGAAGGGCGGTGAGCGTTCCCACCGGTTCCGGTCGAGAGCCACACCGGCACGATGAGACGCCCATTCTCCAGTTGAATCCCATGCCCCGGCCCGGTCGCCAACACCTTCCAATCATATTCCTCGCGATATGGCTCGAAGGCCGATGTAATTTCCACCGGATCGGTAAATGATTTCCCATCATCATCACTGCGCATATAGAAACAGCGCATGTATTCCAGGCAGAACAGGAAATGCACCGCGCCGGTTTCACGATCCGGTATCGCAACCGGATTGTTATACGTGATATCATCCGCACCGGCCAGATTCTGCTTCAGCGCCACGGCATTCTTCGTTATCGGACCAGGCACATCCGAAATCTTCCGCGCCGATCCCCACGTCTTACCACCATCGGTACTGCGCCGCAACAGGATATCGATCGTATCCCAATCGCTTTTTCCAGTTTTCCGCGCCTCGCAATACGCCAACACCGTCCCCTCTTTCGTCACAATGATCCCAGGAATACGATAGAGAGCGTAGCCGCCTTGGCCGGCGTCGAAGAGATTTGTTTTTTCCAACAAAGGCTCGGAAGAATGTGCGAAATAAACCGGATATTGAATCGATATTGCTACTCCAATTACGAAGAATACAAAAGAATAAAGTTTCTTGTTCATATTTCTATGATTCTCCTTTCTCTTAACTCAACCTGCTCACTCCTAAAAAATGTCTGAATCAGGATACTCAGGATTCAAGGATGAACAGGATATTCCGATTGATTAGCATGCAAAATGGAACGAGCAATCAACCCCCAATGAGCGTCTTTTCGAATCGAGGGTGAACAATAGTGGGTACTCAGGGCAAGCGTAGTCTGCCCTGGGTTTGAACCCAAGGCACTTTCGGGTGTTATCAAAACACCCCGCAGGGGCAGATACAACTTGCCCCTGTTACCCTTTGCTTTTACTCCCCCTTTCCCCTGGCTACCCAGCACTCAACTTCTAAGGGTACCCAGGGCAAGCGTAGTCTGCCCTGGCTTTTACCCACAGCACTTTTGGTAGTTTGTAAAAATCCCGCAGGGGCAGATACAACTTGCCCCTGCTACCCTTTGCTTTTACTCCCCCTTTCCCCTGGCTACCCAGCACTCAACTTCTAAGGGTACCCAGGGCAAGCGTAGTCTGCCCTGGCTTTTACCCACAGCACTTTTGGTAGTTTGTAAAAATCCCGCAGGGGCAGATACAACTTGCCCCTGTTACCCAGCACCGGCAGGGGCAGATACAACTTGCCCCTGCTACCCAGCACCAGCAGGGGCAGATACAACTTGCCCCTGCTACCCTTTGCTTTTACTCCCCCTTTCCC
>CAYPPG010000057.1:23485-46303 GCA_964412555.1 uncultured bacterium | reverse complement strand
ATACAACTTGCCCCTGCTACCCTTTGCTTTTACTCCCCCTTTCCCCTGGCTACCCGGTACTTAACTTCCCTGGGTACTCAGGGCAAGCGAAGTCTGCCCTGGCTTTCTCCCCAAAGCACTTTCGGTCGTTTTCAAAACTCCCGCAGGGGCAAATACAACTTACCCCAGCTACCCTCTAATAGCATTCTTCACACTCCATCATTCCACCAAATATCCACCCGCTGCTGATGTTGAAAATCCTTCTGCAAAATATCCAAATCCCCGTCCCCATCGAGATCGCCGAGTTTCCCCTCATGCGTTCCAATCCCGGTGGATAGCACTTGGATCTCAAAATTCCCATTCCCATCCCCATACAAGACATATTGCTTGCAGCGCTCCTTGGAGCCGGGATCGTACATTTCCGCCGCATAGAGATCGAGGTTCCCATCTCCATTGATATCCCCCCTTTGCAGAGTATGGCCGTGATCGATCTTTTCGATCAATGTCGTTTTTTCCCATTTGCCGTTCTTCCATTCATACAGATTCAACGGCCCCACGCCATCGCCGGAATTCAACACGATTTCCGGATATCCACCATTGATAAAATCCCCTGCCGCCGACCGCGACATACCATACGCTTGATCGACGATGTTCTCATAGAACGTATATCCCTGCAAATGAGTAAACCACCGCCCGCCGCCGACCAGATCGATCTTTCCGTCGCGGTTGATATCCGCTTGATCGAATCCCTCATATTTGAATTCTTTCGGCCAACTCCAAATTTCATGCAAGTCCCACTGTTCCATGTCTGCCGGGTCGTCCGGGATTTCCGTAATCCATAGTTTCTTAGCCTGTTGGTTCCAAAAAACCAACTCGGCTTCTTCATCCCCGTCAAAATCACCGAAGATTTGATCATGATGCTGTTTTTCACCATAATCTTTGATCATATACCGATTCCATGGTTTCTCCGGCTCGAAATCCGGATATGGATTCTCCCACCACCACACTTCATTTGTTGCCCAACTGCCTCCCTGCAAAATATCCAGATCGCCGTCACCGTCGATATCGAAATATGCACCTCCCGCTTCGATATGGCTTTTGCGATTGTCAACCAGATACCGTTTCCACCCCTCATCCGTGCTGCGAAACCAAACCATACTGGTCTCTTCACTCCAACCGGCAATCACGAAATCGTCTTTCCTATCCTGATCGATATCGAAAACCAGCGCAGCCGCCTGTCGCCCGACATCCGCCATGGGAAAATCCCCTTCGAAATTGGCTTCATGCCTCCACGAAACTTTTCCCCCCTTCCGCACCGCATCATTCCTCCACAAATGCAAATACTGGTAATTCCGCCAGGCAATACTGACGATATCCAAATCCCCATCCTGATCCAAATCGGCAAGCTGTGCCCCCAAATGGCTTTCCTTACCGGTATCGATCAAATGCTCCGTGAAATTGCCTTGTCCGTCATTTTCCCAAATCTCCAATTTTTCGTTGTCATCGACCGTTTTCTCTTTTCCCGGAAACGGCATCTTATGCTCGCAGACGATAATATCGGGATCTCCATCGCGGTCGATATCGGCCACATCGAGGTTGTTCATCGAAGTTTGTTTGACGATCAAATGGCGAGTCCATTCCGATTCGGCCGGATTCTCCGGCTGCTCAAACCAATAAAGATGCGAATTGGGCACCGAACCGGGATATCGCTCCTCCGTCGTAATCAAATCAAGACGGTCATCCCCATTGACATCGGCAAGCGCAAACCGATCCGCATGCGTGGCTTTCCCGGCATCGAACCGCTTCCAGTGTTCACTGCCGTCCCCCGGATTCTTCCACCACGCCATCATGCTGCACCACCATTTGACATTCCGCGTACCGGGAACAGGATCCTCACCGGGAATCCCATAACTCCCGGCAATATCTACCCAACCATCCCCATCGATATCCCCAACCGCATATCCTTTCCCGTCAAGCGAATATTGCGTAACCGGCCAGTTTCCCGCTTCCGGATTGTCCGGAATTTCAAAATAGTATTCTGCCAAGATGATCTCCGGTTTGCCACCGGGAATGAGCTGCGCGCTATTGTAGTATTGTGTACTCAATTTGTGATCACAAATGGGCAACGAACCGATTTGTACCTTCTTCCATTCCCTGCCCTCCATATCTTTCGCTTCGTACCAATACTGTTCGTTACAGCGCAAGGCAATGAAATCCCCGAATTCGTCATCATCCACATCCACGGCAACCAGCGCATCAATGTTCTCATCCAATTCCGTTCGTTCCCACTCTCCGCTCATATCGCCACCCGGATTCATGTAAAACCATTTCCCCGTCACAATCTCCTGATAGCCGTCTCCGGTAAAATCGGCGAAGAGTAATCCGAAATACCTTTTATCCCGTTTGTCGTCGATTTGAATGTATTCGAAATTGTCGAGAGCCAGTTTTCGATCGGCGATCGTGTTTTCGAAGAGTTTGATCGGACCCTTCCAATACGAGGTCGGTCCGACTATATCCATATCCCCATCACTACCGACATCCCCCACTGTTCCAGCATACATGCTGTCGTTTGCCAGAATCTCTTCCTTCCATTCAGTTCCCTCCCCATCAAGATTGTAGAAAACGGAAATCGGGTACGGCGGTTCATTCATCCACCGTTTCGACTGATGATCCCGTTCGAATTTAGCCGCCAACACATCGATATCGCCATCATTGTCGAAATCCCCGGCATCGAGCGTCTGACAAAAATCATAGGTTTTCGAAATCTGAATCTCCCGCCAGTTATCCTCACGAACATCGGAAACCGAAGCGGCTGTATAGACCGAAATCGGAAAATCCGGTAACTCCGAATGAGAAATCAGAATATCCGGCAAACTATCCCCATTCACATCCGCCACCTTGATCGCCGCATTGTTATCCCGCCAAGAATTGTCAATCGGAGTAAACCATTTCGGATCGAATACATGTTTCTCATAAACACCGGTTCTGGGCTCTTCCGGCGTCTCATACCAAAATCCGTTTAACACAATATCCGGATCGCCATCCAAGTCCAAATCTCCTACCCCCATCCCCTCATGACTTTCATGATTCAAGATCACATTCCGCGACCAGTGAGTTGGATCATGCTGAAAATGGATCATGGTCTGAGTATGTTCTCTTGTTGCAACATCCAGTTTCCCGTCACCGTCAAAATCGGCAAGCACCATATCTTTGATATAACCGTCCTGATCCCCGATGATATGGATTTCCCAAGAATCTTTCTGTGTCGGCTTACCATCCGGCAATGGATTCTCCAGCCATACAGCTTTATACCGTTCCGTCTCACCAGGTTCCGCCACATTGAGACCGGCGATCAAATCCAAATCGCCATCCCTATCGATATCGCCTACATCGATCCGATCCCCACGAAAAGAAGTTCCTTCCAGCAAAACATGTTTGGCAAGTTCGCCCGATTTGGAATAATGATATAAAACAAACGCTTCACCACCCGTTTCGATTTTTGCCATATCGTTATGCCCATCGCAATCGGCATCGAAAACGATAACTTTCCCATGTTCCGCATCGATTTCATGCATTTCAAATGACGGCCGCGCATTGGTTAATAGTTGAATTGAAAATAAGAACATTCCAATTAAGGATAATTTAAAAAAGACTTTCATCGTTTTCCTCCTCGTTCTCGATTGGTGCCTTCCCGGTGGGTAGAGCAAGTGTCCCCGCTTGCCCTTTTGAGGCAAACCAAAACATATAACATACATATTATACAACCGTCTTCATCGTACACTTGGCATACACAAACTCAGGATCCAGATCAACCTCACAATCCCATTCAATGGTATCGAAGGCAACACGAACACGTTTAAAATTTCCATATTTCGCTATTCTTCGAAATACCCCGAAACCAAGATATGGCTTCATATCCAGAATACCCTGTTCTCCAGTATCAAATTCGAGAGTCAGAGTGAAATCTTCACGGGGAATAACTTTTATTACAGCTGGATACATGATACTCTCCTACTTACAGAATCGGTTGAATTCGGAATGGACTTTGTCCATTCATGACTAAATTCCAATTTGCCATAAGTTCCTCTTGATGAATTTCTGCCCATGCCAAAGTTAGTTGCTGTTGTTTTCGAGGTAAATTACCCTCAATGATTTCACACCTACGGATATCTACAGACCCCTTATACTCATTGTAATAGGCGTGAAAATGCGGAGGATTATGCTCACCTGGAGCGAAATACATCCGAATAATTATACCATAAAACATCGATATAGTTGGCACGCAATGAACTCCAATACCGCACGAAAACTTATTTCGTTCACAAGAGAAGAACTTTACATCAATTATAACGATTCAGCAAAGAATCGCAATAATCTCTCCATATCAATCTCATGCCCCCACATGCACATCCAGTTCCACATTTTCCGGCACACCAAAACCGGAATAAATGATCTTGATCTCCTCCATCGCGTTCTTGGCCAACGGCACATAGAACATCTTCGTCCCTTCCTTCAAACCGTTCTGGCATTGTAAGGGGCGGGAATTGATGAGGGAATAGATATGCGGGAAATCCACCAGTTCGCGCACCCCCTCGAGAATGACGGAAAGAAAAAGAATTTTCGGTTTTATGGATTGCAGGTACGTTTCGGAAGGTTGGAGCCGGGTATCCCATTACCTCGAATACTTGCCTTGTGAATACTGCCGTCACTATACAGTCCATTGCTGACGTCATACGAAATCCAAGAGGGATTCCCCGGCCCTTCCCCAAAGATGACATACCCCATCCCCTTCCGAACCCATTCCTCATACAACTGAGGATTCAACTGCCGAACCCCTCCGGAATCCCGCAAATGCGTGCTGTGGTACATCCCTTGATGATCGGTCAACAATACATCCGGATCATCGATCGTAAACGGATCGGTAAGCGGTTGGCTGATATACCCAAGATTGATATACGGACAATGCTCACGGTTGCCATCGAAGTGACCAGGTATATCATTATAATCCATCTTGTACATCTGCTGGATTTGAAGGTAGGTTCTCAATTCACTATACGAGTGCGCAAGCTTGGCTTTCACTTGAGCATTCATAAAATTCGGTACAGCGATAGCAGCCAAAATACCGATAATGGCAACCACGATCAACAGTTCAATCAAAGTAAATGCTCTCGACATAGGAAAGTACCTCCTACTCCATTTCCTCTTTGCTACTGACGAAAAAAGAGCCGGTCATGCAACCGGCTCTTTTACTTTCAGAGTAGATAAAGGCACTTAATAAACCGCCCAGTTGGGTGTATCCGCCGGAGCAAGCCCTTGGGAACCCGCCCAAGTCGGATCACCCGTTGCATTGCCCAAATCATCAAAACTGGTACTGCCAACGGTCAAAGCCGGTGAACCTTCCCGCAGATGCAGATCGATGGAATTGAACGCATACCCCATTCCCGGAGGCGTAACATACATCGGGTCTTCACCAATGTCTGAATCATCAATGGTTAGCTCGCCATTGGTGCCGATCACCGTCATCCCTCCATCGTTTGGATGAGGATATTCACTCTCACGGGTATCTTCCACAGCGTCAAACACAATCGAATTGCGAACCATGATCAAGCCGTTTTCATTCTCAAAATTATCGGATGCCCTGCCACCACCAGTATAAAAAATACTGTTGAGAAAGAGCAATTCAGAACCGGCTTCTGCTTCCACATAATTCACGACCGAACAAAAGAAATCACACTGCTCAAACCGCATGATCGAGGTTCCTCCACCTTCGGCCTTAATCAATTCGTCACCATCATACCCAAAGACACAATGGTTGAAATTGAAATCCAATACACCGGTGATCTCGATCAATTCGTCGAAACATTTCAAGAGCCACACATTGTTAAATGTGATCAAGTCAGTGGGTTCGGCTTGAATAATGTGTCCTGTCGTTCTCATGATCGTCAAATCTTCAACCACTGCATCAAATGCGCCAATACGAAAACCGACCGAAAACGAATACTGCAAATCAAGTATCGTGGCCGTTTCCGGATCCAAACCACTGCCGGCTCCTCGAACAATTGTTCCTTCCGGAATATTGAACAAATAATTGGAACCATCCAATGTAGGAGTCACTTTATACAATCCCGCTTCAAAATTGACAATACTGTTCGATTCCGTTACCGTGCTCAGAATGGTAGTTACATCATCACCCGGGGCAATGTTCACAACCTGCTGCCCCCAAGTGACTTGGCTTACAAGAATGGCTGTAAGGAAATATATGGCTGAATTTCGCATCATTTTCATTTTCTCCTATCCTAGTGTTATACAAGCGCAATTACTGCGCAGGACCAGCGGAACCGGCATACGTCACATTCCCATCAAGATCCAAACCAGCTGTCAAAGCCGGTGATCCGGGTTTCAGATGAAAATCGTATTCATCGATGGCGGAATTGAAAGCGCCGTTCACGTACATTGGATCCGCTAAAACACTGACATCGTCCAAAAGTGCTCCACCACCCAAATCAAATTCTGCAGTAATATCTGCCGCGACATCGACTTTCGGCCCATAAAATACACAATGATCAATGGTAATCAGTGAAGCGCCATCGGTATCTAAATCATTGGAACCAAGTCCTTTGTCAATAATACAGTTCCGAAGATAAATATGAGCGCTTTCATCCGGTTCTAATAGATCACTGGCTGCATCACGAATATCACAGTTAATCAAAGCCAGCAAGCTATTATCACGCGCTTCGATAACATCAGCGCCTTTTGCGAAAACACAGTTGACCGCCCGAACCCATTGAGAGAAATCGCCATCCTCTGTAAACAAGCCAGCGGCGCCTTCGGTTTGAATTCCGAGTTTACAGGCAATCGCCCAAACGTTTCGAAATTCCACGTTGGAAGCATCTTCCACTTCGAGCGCTTCATCCCAGAAATTTGCGACTGTAAAATTTTCCACAACTACGTCATTTGCATCAACCCGAAACGCAGTTCCTAAGAAGGCAGCGTCACCATCGATGATGGAGGCCGTTGCAGGATCAAAGCCAATCCCAGCGCCTTGCAAGGTAATCCCTTCCAATTCCGGGCTGATCACGATTCCCTTATCGCTGGTGGGATTATTCGGTTGAAGGTTGTAAATCCCCGGGGCGAAAATAACTGTACCCCCGGCCCCAGCCTGGTTGACTGCGGCCATCAAATCATCGCCGGGACTCACATTCACCGTTTGCTGCCCCATCGCGCAAAGCGCTGTCAATAGAACAAAGCAAACTAAGCCACTATGAAACACTTTTTCCAAATTCATAGTTACACAAGAATCCTTTCCTAGAAATATGTCTTCCAAAAGGAAGCATGTGAAACCCTATCTTCCGAAGATTGGAGATTCATTAATAAATTGTAATACTTGCATTAAAGATGAGTTTCATTTTCATTAAGAAGAGAATGCATGATCATGATCGCTAGTCATTATCGCCGAGGGGAACCATAGGCCTTACCATCGATCAGATAGAAACCGGCTGAGTGATTCCCCCCCATCCGAACGATGTCCCCTCCACTGTTTAGCCCGTTGCTGATATCGAAACTCCGGATATTGGTCCCGTAAGGAAATCCGTCATTGCCACTCACTTCTTCGTCCAAATCCGGCCCGGGAGAAATGATCAGATAGGCTTGATTCGGCCAGGGAGTACCAGGACTTTGTGTATTTCCCGATCCGAATTCATAGTGCTTGTTGCCTTCGTTATAATTGCGAAATTGCTGGCTGGGAAATGGATCCACTGGAAGTTCCGATAGATAAGCCACCGGTGAGGTTAAACGAAACAATCCTCGTTGACTTCGGTCTGACGGATAATCATGATCTTCCACATAAGAATTCCAATCCAAATAATATTGTTCCAAAGCAGTGGCGACAGACCGTTGATCGTTATGGACCCGGGCGATTTTGGCTTTCATTTGCGCATTTAAAAAATTAGGGACAGCGATGGCCGCCAAAATTCCAATAATGGCCACAACAATCAAGAGCTCAATCAAGGTGAAACCAGAGTTTTTCCTTCCCATGTTGAATCCTTTCTTTTTCTGCTTTAATTGGATTTTCCCCAAAAGAAAAATGGAGTAATACAATGGACATCCCCAGTGTATCCTTTGTTTATGAGAGAATGATTAGACACACAAAAAAATACGCCATAGGAGAAAGCCTTTCCCGTGACGTATTCTTCGTGGATCGTCTGATCCGTTATGAAAACATGGCCCTACCCTTTCGGAGCAAGAGTAGTGCTAACTCACCGAAAAAATTATAATACGAAAAAGTTACCAAAAAATCTCATCAATCCCTTCAAATCCACTTCATGTCCCCCTTCATGCACATCCAGTTCCACATTTTCCGGCACACCAAAACCGGAATAAATGATCTTGATCTCTTCCATCGCTTTCTTGGCCAACGGCACATAGAACATCTTCGGTCCTTCCTTCAAACCATTCTGGCATTGCAGCGGACGGGGAGCGATAAGGGAATAGATATCCGGAAAATCCACCAGTTCGCGCAAACCCTCGAATTTCCAACACATGCAGTGATTCTGCTCCATTTGATCCATATATGTCAAAAAGCCTGAACTCACCACGGCATGCACCCGTTCATCCATCGCACCCAACCACATTGCCATCTCTCCCCCCAGTGACAATCCGGCACAGCCGACACGTTCTTCGTCGACTCGCGGCAGCGTCTCCAACACATCGACACATCGAATACAATCCCACAAGCGTTCCCCCATCAATGTCCGCCCTTCTTCATACACCTCATGTTGCCCAACATCCGTCGAGATCGTGACCACATCCCGTTTCGCCAGTTCGGTCGCGAATCCCTTATAAACTGAGTCCGGATCATACACACTCCTACGGTTCCCCCCATGCCCATGGATGCACACTACTGCCGGATACGATTCCTGATCCGATTTCGGAACCGTAAGAATAATCTTCATGTTGCGCCCTTCCGTCGAGCGGATTTCCATCTCCGAAAAGACATAGCTTCCTTTATCTTCTGTAGATATCACCTTTGGTTCCAGCGGGACAGGATTTTCTTCCAGGATCAGATCATCCATGTGCAGGAGTTGGAATAGTTTCTTTCGAACTTCTTGTTGCCAGGCTACCGTTTCCTCTTTCGAACGAGAGGTGTACTTCATGGTACAAAGGGAATTCTTTTCTTCTTCACCAAATCCAGGTATGACTGAAAATTGGAGTGAAAGAGAGAAAGCAATGCAACTAACGAGAAATTGTTTCATTTGATTCATTTTTCACCTCACAAATCTTAGATGATCGATAGTATCCTATATACAAGTTAACTGACTCGTACTTATGCGGGCAAGATGCCCGCGCTCCGACCCGCTGGGGGCGCGGCCATCCCTGGCCGCACTTTCTACGCACACGATTACTCACTCGCACCCAAGGCGGGCAAGGATGCCCGCGCTCCGACCAAATCGACAATCCGAAAAAAAATTGGTACAATGGACACTCATTCTATAATGGAGAATATTATCATGAAATCGATATATCCCATGACTACTGCTTTTTTTATCATGCTGTCTTGTATATTGTTCACTCCCCTTTACGCCGAATCGGAAAATTCTTCCAACGATGTTCTTCCGCTCCATTTCGCCATCCCCCTGGAAAATGCCGACGGCTTTCGCGCCGAGATTAGCGAACGGGTTTATACCTCCCTCATGAAACAAGCACAATATCTCCTTGAACAAGTCAAACCCTGGAAAGAAGATTCGGAATTGCTCCTTTTGACGGAGAGCAAAAGCGGCGAGCATTGGATTCGGCCAAATACAGGAACAGTCGCCGGTCTCTCGTTTCTCTATCGCTTCGGTCCCTATGATGACCGGGCGATGCGTGCGAATAAAACCGAACTGTTCGAATTCAACATCCTACCGATGATGCGTTACTTGATCACAACCCATGTCACCGGCACACGCCCCACCAGTGACGGCAAACCGTGGGGAGACGCATGGCAGTCCGCCCATTGGGCGCACATGTTGGGCCGGGCCGGGTGGTGGCTTTGGGACGAACTGCCCGAGGACATCCAAGAAGGCATCCGGCGTGTGGTGAAGCATGAAGCCTCACGATTCGTCGATCAAACTCCCCCCCATCAAATCCGCAATGACACGAAAGCCGAAGAAAACGCTTGGAACGCACAAATCTTTCCGGTTGCAGCGCTTCTCATGCCCAACGATCCGATGCGGGAGAAATGGGAAGATGAATTCCAATGTTGGGCGATGTCTTCCTTCCTGCGGCCAGCCGATAAAAATTCGAACACAATTGTTGATGGCAAACCGGTTTCCGAACATTTCACTGGAGCGAATATCTATAATGATTTCACATTGGAAAATCACCGCCTTGTCCATCCGGATTACATGACGACATTCTCACTAACCTTAAGCTGTGTCCTCGACTTTATCATGACACACCGCAAAGAACCGGAAGCGATGTACTACAACATCGATGGAATTTACGAAAATCTTAAATGGTTTTCCCTTCCTGACGGTGGCTTTGTGTATCCCTCCGGGCAGGACTGGCGTCTGTTTCGCAATCCCGATTGGTTTTTCCCACACACATTGATGGCAACTTTCGGACAAGACACCGATGCCTGGACATTGGCCATGCGCTCCTTCACGACGCAGGAAAAAATGCAAGCGCGTCCCCAACACTCAGCCATATACCTGGATGAAGAATATTTCTTCCCGTCCACTCAAACCGACCGCCTCTATTCTCTCTCTCTCGCCTGGCTCACGCTCAAATTAGGACCTCCGATAAAAGACAGTTTTAACGAAAAAAAGGGTGTACTCCGCCTCGATTCAGGCAAAATCATTATGAATCACACCGGCAAAGCGATTCACACATTCAGCTGGGGAGCAAAAGTGATGGCGCAGACTGTCGCCAACCGGCTGGACCGTATCGTATCCCCCCATTTGCGAAGCGGTATCGGCTGGATTCGATTGAAAGGCGATAAGGAACCACTCCCCATATCCATTCACAACGTTTCGGTAAAAAATGATGATAATAATTTCCATGTCGAACTGGTATTGAACCACGGCGAAAACCAATTTCGATCCTATTTGCAATACGGCTCGAATGCGGACGGCAGCTGGACGGTCAAAGAAAAACTGGTTGCGTTAAGCGAGGTGGAAACAGTAGAAATCGCCACCGGTTTGCTGGGGATTCTCAACAATCCTCACTGGGTATATGAAAATGGGAAACGGAATTTAAACGTTAATTCTGTCGAAGAAATCATCCCGGCCTGTAGCGGAAAAGTCATTCAATCGAATGAAGCAAAACGAATCACCATTGACGATGCACTCATCATCGAATCGGAACAACCGTTGCAAATTCGGTATAAAAGCTCAAAAAAGCCGGAACGGGGACGCGTAACCGATGAACTATCCCTGCATTATGTTGGCGAAGAAAAACAATTTCATTCGGAGGATGTGATTACTGAATATAAGTACACCGCTCACATCCGATAAAGAATCCTTTAAGCAACTTTTTAGTCGCCATTCTCCGCCATTTGAGATAATATTATAAATTGCTAGCGTCTCACTTACTCTATCGATGCAGGCGGGACACCTGCTCTACCCATGACGAGAAAATGGGTGACGATTAACTCACAAAAAAGAGCTTATCTCGATGCGCAAAAATATCCTCATTCCATTCATGATCTTGTGTTTCTTATCGGAAAATATACTTGCTTCTTCACCGATGTCGTATTACTCCTATGGAAAAATCCAAGATTTCGATGTTGGTAAAAATGGTGAATATGTAGTCACCAGCGGCGCTGTTACAATCCTTTGGGATGTGGAACAAGGAACACCGATCCATGTCTTTCCCAGAAAAGAGTGGCTGGGTGGAGTATTTATCCACAACGACCAACAGTGGATCGTCGATGTCAATCGCCAGGAAACCAACATTTGGGATATAGAGTCAGGAACTCTTATCAAGCAATTACCCATATACTGCGATTACCCTCGGCGT
The DNA here is from genome assembly GCA_964412555.1 of uncultured bacterium. Lineage (GTDB taxonomy): Bacteria > Hinthialibacterota > Hinthialibacteria > Hinthialibacterales > Hinthialibacteraceae > CAYPPG01. The sequence goes on along the minus strand of CAYPPG010000057.1, from coordinate 34,327 downwards.
ATGGACTTGTCACCGGATGGAAATACTCTCGCTTTCTTTGAGTATACCCCTACAAGCAGCGATACGTTGAAGGTGTGGAATCTTGAAACCGAAAAAGAAATTTATTCTCGCTTTATGTATGGGAATGGTGATCCTACCTTCTCGCCGGATGGGGAAACATTAATAATCAGTGACCAAACCCACTTCATCCCGGCGTTTGATACGAAAACATGGGAGGTCACCAACGGGTATGATATATTTGAAAGTCACTCGGCAATTTTCTCTCCCGATGGTTCGCATCTTCTCTTGATCAGTTGGGAATTCTCAATTGGAAATTTCATGCAACTCTGGAATACCGAACCATTCAAACAAATAATTAAAGTGCAAATACCGGAAGGTAACTATTCTTTGGATTATTCACTTGACAATCAGCACTTTCTAGTTGCAGCCGGAAACACCGTTCAAATTCGTGATGCACAAACCTACCAACAAACGGTAATCCAATTGCATTCCGATATATCACAAGTCCGCTTTGCGGCAGACGGCAACTCCATTTTCGTTCGCTACAATACCGATACCCTTGAGCGAATCGAAATTCCTTCCGGCCTTCTTCTTCGAACGTACGGGCCGTTCATGGAAGAGCTCCAACAAGTAGATGTAAGCCATGATCAATCAACAATTCTATTGACATCCAAATCAAAACATCGTCTTTTGGATCAATCCGGACGAATCGAGATGGAATTGGAATACTCCTCTCGCCCCATTCAATCCGGCGCTCTTTCACCGGATGGACGATACGGGATATTTGTAAAAAATGACATGCAAGCGGTTCTTCATGATTTGGACGACGGTTCATTGGTGCACGAATTCAGTCCCGGTTTTCGTGTCGATTATGTCGAGTTTCTACCCGAAGACCGTCTCCTTACTGCCAACAACTCGATTCCCTGGGCGGCTGTCTGGGATGTGAACAATGGCAAATTGATTCAAAAATTCCGTTTTTTGAATACGCATTTTGGTATTTGTCAGCCACTGCAATCCCCACCATCGTATATCCACCCACAACCGGTTCAGCGTTTGTGGAACGTCTATTTTGATCAACCCATCCTTTTCGCCTTCCATGACGGTCTTGTTGGATGGAATATAGATTCTCAAGAGATGATCCATTTTTCCGAACAGATCCCAAACTCCGGAACCATGCAATTTCATTTGCTGCCCAACGGCCATCAAGCGATTTTTCACAATGGTGATGAAATATCGATGTGGGATTGGAGAACGGAAACAAACCAAATTCTGCTCAAAAGTGAAGAACCTTATTCGATTCATTTCATGACATCTGCACTTTCCCATGACGGCCGCTATTTGGCCATCGCTTTTTTCCACGATAGATTGCATCCTGACTCTCACTGGATCGCCATAGGGGATTTGGCAACCGGCAAAGAAATCACCCGCTTCATCGGCCACAACGATGAGATTCAATCTTTACAGTTCTCTAAGGACAATTCTTATTTGTTCAGCGCAGGAAACGATGGTTTGGCGATTCGTTGGGAAACAAACCTGAAAACACCTTTTGTCAACCCGGAGGATGTCTTCCCAAAGATGGATCGTCTTCCACAGCAACCGGTTCATGCACTTTCCCTAAATATCCATAACTATCTCGTGAATATCGACTTTCTTTCGAATGACGAAGCAATCGCTCTCGGCGGTCACATGGCACAAATATGGAAATTGGAACCGGAACGACAAATAAGATATATCGATCTTGAAGAATATCTATACTGTTCCACTCTCTCCGAAGACAGCCGATTCATCGTCACCGGTGATCATTTGGGGTATATCCATCTTTGGAATGTCGCAACGGGTGAAAAGAATAAAACATTCGGTCCTCACGACTATCGGCAGTTCAATAAATATGATGGTTCTTCAGCGGTGCTTGACGTGGATATTTCTCCAAATAATCAACTCATCGTATCTTCCGGCCAAGACGAAACCATCCGATTATGGGATGTGCAAAACGGGGAAGAGACAAAGCGGCTCGATGTCTACCAATCCAGCTTGCAGTTCTTCTCGGACGGGAAACGGATTCTATGCGGAGATTTGATCTGGGATATCGTTTCCGATACCTTATTTCAAGAAATACCTTACACAATTTATTTTGTAGGGAAGTCGATTCTCCATGAACCCGATGAAAATCAAATATTATATACGGATTATCAATCCCTCCGCCTTCTGGACCGAAGAGACAAGAATCATATCTTTTCACTCCAAACGATGGTGGATGATTTTGACTTTTCACCAACTGATCCACTTTTCGCCTTTACGAACAAAGGGGTAACGGGTATTGGGAACACCCGAGACGGACGTATTCTCTTGTACTTTTCCATTCGGGATGTTGAGCAAGGATTTGTGCGTTTTTCCCCGGACGGAAAATATCTCTTGACAAGCGGACCGGGCGACAATCTATTCGTATGGAATATTCAGGAATTACGCATCCATCAACCCTCTTTCAATTTTCAATTCAAGCGATATAAATAAATCCCTTTGATTTTACTCAATTCCATTCAAATTTTACCCTATACAAAACACTTCAATCATTCGAATGATGTGCTGTTTTATCAAAATCCATTCCTTTCCGGACTATCCTGTAGAATGCAAAAAAGACATTTCCTGAAAGATAGATAGAATTCCCCCTTAAGATAGATAAAAATATTCCCTTTTTTTGACTCCCACACCCTCTTGCCGTTCCTGTGGAAATGATTCGGTTTGAAAACAGTGAATGAAGATGTCTTTCTTGTATTACTGTAAATATAACTATATCAGGTTTATATGTAATGTTTTCAAGTCTTTATTTCAAATTAACTCGATTTTTAACCGGCGAAAAAAATGGAAAAAAATGGATTCCGAGGGTAGAAAAAACAGAAAAATGATGATAGAAATCTTCTTGAAGAGAATTCATAGAAATCACAAACAGCCGGCTTGACTTGGTGAAAATTAAATCTATATTTTAGTTAGTTCATTCATTATCCTGAAATGATCATTTCGTACTTTTTTGTCATGAATTACTTATCTTTTTACATTTTGTAATTCGAATCATGTAAATACGAGGCTAAGGCCCTTTTCGTTATTGAAGGTCTAACAAAATTCGGAAAAAGAACATGAGAAACAGTCAAAAGCAAATTCGAAATGGTTTTTGTTTCGAATAGAAGTACGGATTTGCGTTTTAAAAAAAGAAAGAAAGGGGGTATGAGAAAAGTATTCGTTATCGCGACCGGCCAGCATATCTTAACACGCTGCCTCGGTCCTTATCAACTGTGAAGGTTGTAACATCCTAGAATTGAGGAGAGATGGTCAATGCCTAGTTTTGTAATTCCAGAAAAATGTGATGGATGCAAGGCGTTGGATAAAACGGCATGTCAGTATATTTGCCCCAACGACTTGATGGTTCTCAACAAAGATCTCATGAAGGCCTATAACTGCGAGCCGGAAATGTGCTGGGAATGCTATAACTGTGTAAAAATATGCCCCACCCAAGCCATTGAAATTCGCGGATATGCGGATTTCTGTCCGCTAGGCGCTTCCGTAACGCCGATGCGCAGTTCCGATTCCATTATGTGGACAGTAAAGTTCCGTAATGGCATGTTAAAACGATTTAAGTTCCCCATCCGGACGACTCCCGAAGGAGCGGCCGAACCGGCTGGAGGATGGGAAACGGGTTCCGATGACCTGGCAAGCCCATGCCTCTTCACCGAACCGGCATCATCTGGATTGCCTGAAGTACCAACAAAGTGAGGAGGGTAAAGAACATGGCTAATTTTGAAAATGTTGAAGTCACTACTGATCTATTGATCCTCGGTGGTGGAATGGCGGCCTGCGGAGCGGCTGTTGAAGCGGCTTACTGGGCGAAAAAGAACAATGTTAAAGTGACTGTGGTTGACAAAGCGGCAATGGACCGCAGTGGTGCGGTGGCCATGGGACTCTCCGCGATCAACCAATATGTCGGTTTGAAAGACGGAAAAAATACCGTCAAAGATTACGTCGATTACGTTCGCAACGACTTGATGGGTGTCTGCCGTGAAGATTTGGTGGCGAATATCGCCCGCCATGTCGATTCCACCGTTCACCTTTTCGAAAAATGGGGACTTCCGATTTGGAAAGATGACCAAGGAAATTATGTGCATGAAGGCCGTTGGCAGCTCATGATCAACGGAGAATCCTACAAAGTTGTCGTTGCCGAAGCGGCAAAGAACGCTATCGGAATGGATAACATTTACGAACGCGTCTTCATCGTCGGTCCCATTATCGATGGCGACCGGATCGCCGGTGCTGTCGGATTCAGCGTTCGTGAAAATAAATTCTATCTTTTTAAAGCCAAAGCCGTTCTCGCGGCAATGGGCGGCGCAGTGCACGTCTTCAAACCGCGGTCCAGCGGTGAAGGCTTGGGTCGTGCTTGGTATCCGCCGTGGAATTCCGGTTCCAGCGCCTACTTTACACTGAAAGCCGGTGCGGAAATGACCTGTCAGGAAGTTCGCTTTATTCCGGTGCGCTTCAAAGACGCCTACGGCCCGGTCGGCGCATGGTTCCTCCTCTTCAAATCCCGCGCGACTAACGCATTCGGTGGCGAATACATGGTGGAACGCCGTCCCGAACTGGAAAACTGGAAACCCTACGGTCTCGTCAAACCGATTCCGGCCAACCTGCGAAACTGGCTCGGTATGTTGGATGTGATGGAAGGCAAAGGCCCCATCTACATGAGAACAGAAGAAGCCATCCAGAAACTTTCCGCTTCCGCCGGCGATGAAAAAGAAGCCAAAAAGAAATTGAAAGAACTGGAAGCAGAAGCATGGGAAGACTTCCTCGACATGACAATTTCGCAGGCAATCCTTTGGGCCGCGACGAATGTTCAGCCTGAAGAGAAATCCTCGGAAATCGCAGCTGCTGAACCGTACTTCATCGGCTCTCACTCCGGCGCTTCCGGCGCATGGGTCAGCGGACCTGCCGATATGGCTCCGGACGAATACAATTGGGGCTATGACAACATGTCCACCGTGAAAGGCTTGTTCTGTGCCGGTGACGCTTCCGGCGCTTCCAGCCACAAATTCTCCTCCGGCTCCCATGCCGAAGGGCGAATCGCCGCAAAAGCAGCGGTGAAATATTGTGTGGACAATACCGATCAGCCGAACGTGGATATGGCAGTGGTTGAAGAATTGAAAAAAGAAATTCTGGCACCGTTGGATCGGTTCCAAGAATTCAAGGCTGGTTCCAGCGATCCGGACATCAACCCGAATTACATCAAACCCAAAATGTTTATGTTCCGGCTGCAGAAGATCATGGATGAATATGCCGGTGGTGTTTCGGCTCAATTCAAAACCAGCAAACCATTATTGGAGAAAGGTGTTGAATTGCTTCAGTTCTTGGCCGAAGACGCTGAAAAATTGGCCGCCGAAGATCTCCACGAACTGATGCGGTGCTGGGAAAACGTCCATCGTATGTGGCAAGCGGAAGCGCACGTCCGAACGCTGCTCTTCCGTGAAGAAACACGTTGGCCGGGATATTATTACCGTTCCGATACGCCGACCATGGATCAAGACAATTGGCTTTGCTTCGCCAACTGCCGTTGGGATCCCGATTCCAAAAAGTGGGAAATGATGAAGCGGCCTATTCTCCACATCTATCCGCAAGCACAAGATCACGAACTTCTCGGTGGATGATCATTTGCGATTATCATGCCTTGAGTACATGATTAAAATCTATTCCAGCCGGGTGTCCGGAAGAACGCCCGGCTGGAATTCCCTACCTCCCAACGAAAGGGAATGAATTCCGCAGGAAAGGCGTTGTTATGGTTGAATACACCCTGAATACCTTGAATGACCAATCGAGAGAGACGAACCCTTTACCGATGCAAGATGAAAAAAAATACACGTGCCCCTATTGTGGTACTCCTTTGACCAAATGGGCTGCACCGGCGGAATCCAGTTGGGGGGAAGGCATTCAATATGTTTGCTTCAATGACGAATGCCCTTATTTGATTCGGGGATGGCAATGGATGATGCAGCAATACAACGTCCACGCTTCTTATCGTCACCGCTTCGACCCGGCGACTGGCGAAAGCGGACCGTTACCGGTTTGGTCAATGTCCGCCATGAAAAACAGAATAGTCGAAGAATGATAGGCAGGTAAACATGAACGAGTTTGCAAATTTAAAAGAATCGATTCTCAAGGAATATCCCCGCTTTACGCTGGACGACCAATTTCAATTTTCATGCCATTGCGGCTTGAAATGTTTCAACTCCTGTTGCGCGGACGTGAATATCTTTTTGACACCGTATGATGTGTTACGGATGCGAAAACGGCTCGGTATTTCTTCGGAAGAATTTATCGATGAATACACCATCCTCCCCATCGACCGTAATCAAAAATATCCTGTCGTCCAATTAAAAATGGAGGACACAGATGACAAGCGATGCCCCTTCGTAGACATGGAAAAAGGCTGCACTATCTATGAAGATCGCCCTTGGGCCTGCCGCATGTATCCCGTCGGTATGGCTTCACCCCAAGAGGGCGATCCGGTCGAAGAAGAATTCTATTTCGTCATGGAAGAAACACACTGCGACGGCTTCGGTGAAAAACAAATCTGGTCGATTCGGGAATGGATCGAAGATCAGGGAATCGAACCCTATAACGAAATGGGGAAATGGTACAAAGACCTCGTTCTTCACGAAAAAATGGAAAAAATCCCCGAATTCGATCCCAAGAAAATCGAAATGTTTTTCATGGCGACCTACCAAATCGATCGATTTCGCCGCTTTATTTTTGAAAGCCGATTTCTGCAAATGTTTGAAATCGATGAAATAACAATCGAGCGAATTCGAAACAATGACGAAGAATTGATGAAATTCGGATTTGAATGGTTGAAATTCACCCTCTTTGGAGAACCGACAATGAAAATCAAATCCGAAATATTAGAACAAAAGAAAAAACAAATGGGCGTAGCGGTTTGATCGAAGAAACCACCATGCCCTCTAAATAAATATTGTTTGTGGTGCGGACCTCTGGTCTGCGCCTGAATTGTGCAGACCGGAGGTCCGCACCACAATAAAAATTAAAAACTTCAAGATGGATAGGCGATAACGATGTCCGCAAAAAGAAAAATTCTAGTAATTGGTGGAGGAATCAGCGGTATCAGCGCCGCTCTCGAAGCGGCGGAAGTTGGATACGAAGTGATTCTGGTAGAGAAGGAACCCTACCTCGGTGGACGGGTGGCTCGAACCCACCGGTATTTTCCGAAAATGTGTCCCCCGAGCTGTGGGATGGAAATCAATTTCCGGCGAATTCGAAACAATCCGCGCATTCAAGTATACGCCAAAGCGGAAGTGACTCACATTTCCGGCAATAAGGGAAATTATGATGTCAAAATTCAAGTCCAGCCCCGTTTTGTCAAGAAAGGCGCATGGATCCCGAATTCCGTCGTGGAAAAAGTGAAATCGGAAATTCCGAATGAATTCAACTTGGGGATGGACACAACCAAAGCGTTGTACTATCCCCACCCCATGGCGTTTCCCATGCAATTTGTCTTGGACCGGGAGGCTCTTTCTTCCGAAGACAAAGAGATGCTCGAAAAGGAAGTGCCGAAGGGATTGATCGATTACAATATGGCCGCCGAAGAAGTGACCGAACAAGTCGGCGCGATCGTGATCGCCACCGGCTGGCAGCCGTATGATGCCGCGAAAATCGACAATCTTGGATTTGACCGTTGCGAAAATGTCATTACAAATGTAATGATGGAACGGCTCGCGGCCGACACTGGACCTACGCATGGAGAACTAAAACGAACCTCCGATGACAAAGAAGTGAAAAAAGTGGCTTTCATCCAATGCGCAGGTTCGCGCGATGAAAATCATCTTCCCTATTGCTCCGGCGTCTGTTGTATGGGTTCTTTAAAACAGGCTCGCTATGTTCGTGAAAAATTACCAGACGCTGAGGTAACGATTTTCTACATTGATATCCGCACCATCAGCCGCCATGAAAAATTTTACTATGACCTTCTCGAAGATGATCATGTTCATTTCGTGAAAGGGAAAGCGGCGATGATTACGGAAGACGGTTCGACGAAAGACCCGGTCGTCGAAGTGGAAGATACCATTTCCGGAAAAAAGATGCGGGAACCGTTTGATCTGGTTGTGTTAGCGACCGGCATGATGCCGAATACCGCCGCCCAAAAACTCCCACTCAATGGACTCCAATACGACGAATATGGTTTCTTACTCCCCGAAAACGGGGAAAAGGGAGTCTTTGCAGTCGGTTGTGCTTTGCGGCCGGTGGATGTATCACGATCCGTGCGGCAGGCAACCGGTGCGGCAATCAAGGCGATTCAGTGTTGTAAGGAGGACTAATACCATGGAAGACAAGCAGGGTGTTTATATCTGCACCGGCTGCGGCATCGGAGACGCCTTGGATATCGAGGCGTTGAAGAAAGTAGCCGAAAGCGAATACAAGGTTCCCGTCTGCAAGACGATCTCGTCCTGCGCCAATGGCGATTTCGATACAATCCGAAATGACGTTCAATCCGAAGGTTTGAATAAAGTTGTCTTGGCCGGCTGCTCATCACGCGTCGATTTCGGGATCAAACCGTTCGGGGATGGGGTGATGCTGGAACGTGTCAACCTACGTGAAGGCGTAATCTGGTGCCAAAAACCGAATGACGAAGATACGCAGATGATGGCCGAAGATTATCTTCGCATGGGAATCGTCAAATCTCAAAAAACGCAAGTCGTGACTCCGTTGGAAGAAAGCAAAGATATCAACAAGACCATCCTCATCGTCGGCGGAGGAATCTCTGGAATGACTTCGGCTCTGGAAGCCGCGAAGACCGGCTACGATACGATCTTGATCGAGAAAGAAGCGGAACTCGGCGGATGGATGTCAAAGTGGCATAAAACGATCCCGCCCCGCGGCCCCTACGATCAATTGATCGATACCGGTGTTGCCGATTTGATCAAAGAGGTGGAAAGCCATCCGAAAATCACCGTTCATAAGTCGGCGGAACTCGAAAAAATTACCGGTGGTCCCGGCCTTTTCGACGTCTCGTTCAAAAGCAACAACGGAAATATCGAACCGACCCGAGTTGGCGCGATCATCCAGGCAACGGGGTGGGAACTCTACGAACCTGAACGTGCCGCTGAATACGGCTATCAAAAATATGCCAACGTGATCTCGAATGTAAAAATGGAGGAACTGGCAAAAGCCGGTAAAATCGCACGGCCGTCGGATGGAAAGGAAGTGAAGAAAGTTGCTTTCCTGCAGTGCGGCGGCTCAACCGATGAGGATTACCTGTCCTTCACCTCTTCCATTATCGATATTACTTCGTTGAAACAGGCCCTTTATGTTCGGGAGCAGGATAAAAACGCCAAAGCGTTTATATTCTACGATCATTTGCGAACACCGGGGCAATATGAAGATTTCTATAAACGGGCACAGCAAGATCCCGGTGTCTTTCTGACAAAAGGCCAGATCATTTCCGTGACGGAAAAGGACGATCATTCACTGACAGTGACTGTGAAAGATACGATGCTGGGAGAAAGCGTCACCGTCGATGTCGATCTGGTTGTCTTGGGGCTTGGTATGAAACCGGTTTCGGCAGACGGTGAAGCAATCCGCGCCTGGCGCGATGCCAAAGCGGCCGTAGCGAAGGCCGAACAAGAAGGCAACAAACCCCAGCCCGAAATTCTCGAATTGTCTCAACAACCTTCGCCGGGCGAACCGATCCTCAATCTCGGCTATCGCCAAGGTCCGGATATGCCGGTGCTGGAATTCGGTTATCCGGATTCACACTTCATTTGCTTCCCCTACGAAACACGCCGGACAGGAATGTACGCCGTTGGCTGTGTGCGCAGCCCAATGGACTCGCAGTCCTGCTATGAGGACGCGGCGGGTGCGGCACTCAAAGCAATTCAATGCGTGGAAATGACCTCACGGGGTGAGGCAGTTCACCCCCGTTCCGGCGATCAATCTTACCCGGAATTTTTTCTGCAGCGTTGTACGCAATGTAAACGATGTACGGAAGAATGTCCCTTCGGCGTCTTGAACGAAGACATGAAAGGAACACCCGAACCAAACTCCACGCGATGCCGCCGGTGTGGAGTCTGTATGGGGGCCTGCCCGGAACGGATCATCAGCTTCAAAGACTATTCGGTCGATATGATCGGCTCAATGATCAAATCGGTGGAAGTGCCGGACGAATTCGACGAAAAACCGCGCGTCCTTCTGTTGGCTTGCGAAAACGATGCCTACCCCGCATTGGATATGGCCGCCATGAAAGGCATGACTTATAGCCCCTTCGTTCGCATCATTCCCTTGCGCTGCCTCGGTTCGATGAACGTCGTGTGGGTAGCCGATGCGCTCTCCCGTGGATTCGACGGCCTCATCCTGATGGGTTGCAAATATGGAGATGATTACCAGTGCCACTTTATCAAAGGGAGCGAACTCGCCAGCAAGCGCGGCGATAACATCAAAGAAAAACTCCAGCAGTTGGCGTTGGAAAACGAACGCGTGGAGTTGCATCAGATCGAAATCCACGATTACGAAAAAATCCCCGCAATCATCGACAACTTCATGGAAGTAATCGAAGAAGTGGGAATGAATCCTTTTAAAGGAATGTAAATTGTAATCAATGATCAATCGCCATTTAAATGGAGTAGAAGTGAAAAGATCAAAGTCCTTAATCCTAAAGGAGTGGACGTCATAAGATCATAGTGTTTAACCCCAACGGAGTGAATGTTGAAAAACCAAAGTGTTTAACTCCAACGGGGTGGATGTTGAAAAACCAAAGCGTTTAATCCCAACGGGGTGAACGTTGAAAGAACAAAGTGT
>CAYPPG010000057.1:0-23385 GCA_964412555.1 uncultured bacterium | reverse complement strand
TTAACCCCAACGGGGTGAACGTTGAAAGAACAAAGTGTTTAACCCCAACGGGGTGAACGTTGAAAGAACAAAGTGTTTAACCCCAACGGGGTGTAAGAAGATAGCCCACGGGCAACGCCCTGGGTACGAAAAGAATCAAAGATAGTAAGCCCTGTAAGGGCGAAAGAAACCTTAATTCAACATTAGAGAAATCACCTTGATAGTACCAAATGAGGGATAACGATGACCGCAGAAAATACTGAAAAACAAACTTGTGAAACCTGTTCAACCGTAGAAGCCCTTCCGGAAGATCACCTGAAAGGCTTGGTAATTGAACCGGATTTGGAATTTATTGACGAGATATCCCGCCTCGGTGGGGAAACCTTCAAAAAGTGTTATCAGTGCGCGACGTGCTCCGGCACCTGCCCGATCTCACCTGATGACAATCCGTTTCCACGCAAAGAGATGGTGTGGGCAATGTGGGGACTGAAGGATCAGCTTTTGAAAGACCCGGATGTCTGGCTGTGCCATCAGTGCAACGACTGTTCCGTGATTTGCCCGCGGGAAGGAAATCCGGGAGACATATTGGCTTCGATTCGCGCGGTGGCCTATAAACATTTTGCCTTTCCGAGTTTTATGGGTAGGCTACTGTTCGAAAAGAAATTCTTGCCACTGGTTTTTGCCATCCCGGCAGTGATCTTGCTGGCAGTTCTGGGAATAACCGGACACTTGGCGATTCCCGAAGGCGAGATCGTCTATAAGAAATTCTTCCCCCACCATTATCTCGATCCGATGTTCATCTTGTTCTCGCTTCTCGCTATAGTTGGAGCGGTAAAGGGTGGAATGAATTTCTGGAATGCATTGCACGATGGACCTCGTAAACCACTGAAAGAAGGTGCGATGGGATTCGGCCCCGGTTTGGTTGCGACGTTTCAGGAAATCGCCGGCCACACCCAATTCAACGAATGTGAGAAAGCCAATCCGCGCTTCTATTCGCATTTATTGACATTTTACGGTTTTATCGCCCTATTCATCACGACGACGGCGGTCTTTTTCGGCATTTACCTTTTCGGATTGGAACTCCCGATGTCGCAGGTACACCCCATCAAAATCCTGGGCAATCTCGGCGCCATCGCCTTCCTGATCGGAACCGGCTGGATGTTGTATGACCGTTTCACGGATGAAGAAAAATCAGGTAAGAGCAAGTACAACGATTGGCTTTTTATCTGGATCATGTTCGGTCTGGCGGTTTCGGGGATTCTGACGCAAGTCTTTCGCCTTACGAATACCCCCAATATCGCGTACCCGGTTTATTTCGTACATTTAGTCCTGATATTATGCATGATCGGGTATTTCCCCTATTCGAAGTTCGCCCATATCCTCTATCGCACGCTGGCGATTTTCTATTACAAATCGAAATGCGTGAGTGCGGCGCAGCCAGTGAAAGAGGAACCACAAGAAGCGCCGGCGACGGCGGAAGCGGCGTAGAGCATATCTCTATAACTTTAACATAAGTATATGTAAGGGGCACAGGTTTTGTGCCCTTTTTACGTACAATGGTATGATATAAATTCTTTTTGGTATAATTGAAACGGATAGATTTGTTGACATACTATCACACATATGTGATAATTGTGTAAGGTCCTTGATGCCTGAATCGGAAATTTATTACTATAAAGAAAAAGACGGAAGTGTTCCACTTTTTGAGTGGCTTGATGAAATTGAAAAACACAGTAAAAAAACTGTCGAGAAATGTATTGCTAGAATTCGATTGCTCAAAACTTATGGATATGAATTAAGGCGTCCCTATGCGGACTATTTGAGAGAAGGCATTTATGAACTGAGACTTCAATGGAGGAGCACACAATACCGGATTTTATACTTTTTCCATGGACGGAATATAATTATTCTGTCTCATGGTTTGACAAAAAAACAAAAAGTTCCAGAAATCGAGATCAATAAGGCAATTGAAAGGAAAAAACAGTTTGAAGCTGAACCGGACAATCATTTATCTATGGAGTGAAATATACCATGATCAATAAATTGAAAGGAAAAGATGCAGTACAAGCACTATACGAGAGGTACGACAAATATCCCGATTTTCAAGAAGGAGTAGAAGAGGAATACACAAAATTACTTATTGGAAAAATGATTTATGATGCCCGCATAGAATCCGGTTTGACACAAAAAGAATTGGCGGATCGTATTGGCACTCAGCAATCTGCGATTGCTCGTTTGGAAGACGCCAACTACGATGGCCATTCTTTACCAATGCTCCAAAAAATTGCCACCGCCTTGCACAAGAGGATTGAAATCCGTTTTGCACCACTGGAAGACGATTCGATACGTGATAAACAACTAAGCCTGAGTAAATAATTAGTGCTTATCAATCCTTGACATTTCACTCATTTTTAAAAAAGCTAAATATATATATTTTTAATGGACGATTCCGAGCGCCCCGATTTTTCAAGACCGGTTATTGGTTATTCAGGATGTACATAATTCATAGTCAAATTATCCTTGGGTTGATAAGACCACTTCTTGTTCAACAAAGTATGCGCAATCCCAAAAGGCAATCGATGAGCACGGCAATATTCAGGAAGTTGCCGCAGGATTTCTGTTGTTTGATCCGGAGTGATCCGATCCAGCGGGATATGACACGCTTCCAACGCTCTCCGAAGAGGAACAACATTCTGCCCTTGCAATGACGCCATATGGACAATACCCGGGCCGACCAAATCACCATGCGGCAATCCTTTTCCACGCAGATTTTCTGCCGCATAGGCAAAATAATGCTCGCTGCCTTCTTCGGGTCGGGAGTGGCCGATAAGGTTGCAGAGTTGAACTTCCAAAGCGAGGCAGTCAAGAAGCTGCTTCAATCCTTCCCTGTCTCCACGCCCGGCGGCTTCGGCGCAGTCGAGTGCGCCCTGCAGGATGGCTTGCGCCGTTTGAGCGGCATAGGAGATGTATCGCATAGAAGAAGGATTTTCACCTTGTTCTTCGGCGAATTCCCAGTCCCAACAGCCAGTGGCGATGGAAAGAACGTCACAAATCCCCGCTGCCCGGATCGACTCCGGTGCAGCGGACAGCACATCAAAGTCGATAATCAAACGATCCGGCACCTTGGTTTCCAGATATTTGACGCATCCCTTTTCACGCACACCGGAAGCCCACGTCAAGAAAGCGTCAACGGATAGCGCGGTTGGCAGGCAAACCAAAGGCAAATCTCGTTGTGCAGCAATATATTTCGCCGCATCCACGGCGAGTCCCCCACCGGCGGCATAAATGATATCGCCTTGCAGATCATTCTGAATTTGCCGCCAATGATTCTCTGCCGCTTCGTTAACTTCTGCTTTCCAGGTAATGGCAAGATGCAAAAGGTCTTTAACTGCATTGAAAGCCGGTTGCGTGTACAGAAGCGCAACCGGTGCTGATTCTGTGATTTCAGGAAATGGAATGATATCGATTGTAGGGATAGGATCAATTCGATGCATTGTTCTTCAATTCTTCTCTATTCAATATATACAACAAAAACTCTCCGGATGATAAATTCCTAACCCCAATTCAATCAAGGGAATGATTTTCTAGACATTTTATCACTTCAGAAGATGGAGTACGCTTTTCCGACCCATCTATTGAACATCTTATTTTTATCGATGAATCAAACAACGCGATCCATCCTCCTGAGCTGATCACCTATAATTGATGAGCCGTATATTCATCCAGCAACCTGCGTATCATTTTCTGGTATTGAGTATTGTATTTTTTGGCTTCATTCTTAAAAAAATCCACGCTTGTTTTACTTAGGGACAAAGTGACCTTCACGGTTTCATCCTTGAGCGCAAGTTGCTCGGGTGAAGGAAGAAAGTCAGCAATTACCTTCACTTTTCCCAATGGCTCATCCGTATATTTTATTTTCTCTTTCATATACTTTTTTGCCTTTCCGCCAATATCCAGCGCCGATAATTCTGATTTTGTTTTGCCGATAGGTGAACCTTACTGTCATGACTCCATCTGAGACTTTGCCGAGGCAATAAAATCGTTTTTCAGGATCACCATGGTCAAGGTCCTCAAGAATGACACGATTTGGATCAAGAAAAGCAAACTGGGCCAAAGCAAATGAAATTCCATGTTTTTCTTGATTCAACAGGTCCTTATTATGATCCCATTCAAAATCAGATTGCTTTTTCATACGTTTATCTTGAGTGTGAAATGGCTAATTGTCAATATACTTATATGGATATTTATATGCCATATACTATAACACTTTGAGTTACGGTTTTCATGCGGAGTGCCGAATACCGTACGCTCAATTGTTGTTCTCCTCCTGTTTGGGATTTGTACCCCAGCTATCGAAATCCCAGTCGTGATCGAAACCAGTCTGGCAAATCTGCCGGGCCGGCTCGACAACCCTCGTCTCGTCCATGGTCATAGGGGTTAAATCCGTAAATCCATTTCATTCAAGAGACGTATTCTGGACATCTTGCCGATGAAGGGTACAATTTTATACTAATGTCTTTCTAACACCATGAAAATTTTTACATAAAACCGAATTCTTTTCGACGTGAAACGATCATGCATTTGATAACCGGATTACTTCTAGCGACATTGTTCCACAAACGTAGCCCCTATCAAAAACCCGTGCTTCCCCTACCCGGTGGCGTCATTGAACTAGCCCATTTTTTACCAGGGCGCGTGCGGTTTCGGATTCCCCGTCTGGTGGAAAGCCAAAAAGCGCCTGCTTTCTTAAAAAGAAAACTCGCCGGTATCGATGGAGTGGAATCATGTGAAGTCAATGCCATGAGTGGAAGCGTGCTGATTCGTTATGACCAGGATCAGATCGATGCCGATATCCTTTGCTTGGCGGCCGCCCGGCTTCTCGGAATGGACAACGAACTGGAACGGCCCCCAAAAGCGATTGTAGGAAAGGAAATTATCAATGCAGGAGAAGCCGCCAATCGTGCCGTCTACAAATCAAGTGGCGGCATCATTGATTTATGGACGGCGATCCCCTTAGTACTTCTCGGATTCGGTATCCGCAAACTTCTAGCCGGGAATTCAGCCGGATACACCTTACTCTGGTGGGCATATATGTCTTTCTTTCCGAAAGGAAAAATAAATCAAGAATGAATTGGCAGTCGTTGCTGTTTCAATATTGGGCGCATCCGAGAGTGATCCATCGTCTTCCCGGGCGATTGAGAGTTCACGTGCCGGCGATGACGAAAATCCCAAAAGAGAAAAGGCATTTAGCCGAATCATTCAAACGTTTTTTCCTGTTGGCGCCCGGAATTCAATCGGTCGAAATCAGTTTTACAACTAATAATTTATTGTTCCTCTATGATCAGGAACAAATATCCGAAAAAGAAGTCTTGGATTGGATCCGTCAATTGGGGAAAATCGTGTATCAAATATGGAATCGTCTTTCCAATGTCTCCGAAGAAGAATTGCCCCAAGTCACAGAACGGATCGAAAAGATACTGAAACATTCCATGAAAAGCCGAATGGTTTTCGATAAGGAGGTCACGATACCGGACGATGTTTGGCCGTAAACTGAAACCTCTTTTGATGTGCGAAGTCCTGCATCAACTACCGGGTCGTGTGCGGATTCATTGCCGTGCTTTGCGTTATCTTCATGAGCAAAAACAAGAAATTGAAGAACGCGTCAGCAATGTAAGAGCTATCCAAAGCGCACGTGTCACGCCGATCACAGAAAATATATTGATTCTCTTCGATCCGGACGACATAACCGCCGATGCCGTTCTCGAATCAACAGAATGGATCATTTCCTCTTATTCTTTGATCGCGTATAAAGAAGAACGGGAAATATTGACTCAACCCACTGTCAACGAGCGGCGGCTGCAGGAAGAACCGATCGGCGAAATGGCCACTCGAGTGGCAGTATGCTCCGCGACTCTTCTATTTGCTTTTTTCAGAAAAGCCCCCAAGAAAATTCCGGATTCAATCTTTTCACGTTTTTTTACCATGCCGGCCTTAACAGCGATTTCGTTGGGTGTTCCCATCTTCAAAAGCGGATTGGCATCTTTGCGTAAAACATGGCGGCCAAATGCGGATACCTTAAGCGCCTCGGCGCTTCTGGCAAGTTTGATGGCCGGTAGAGATTTCTCCGCGCTGACAATCATTTGGCTGGCGGATATTGCCGAATTGCTGACCGCCTACACCATGGAACGAACCCGCCGCGCCATTCGGGAAATGCTTTCCGTCGGAGAAGAATTCGTCTGGCGGATCACCGACAAAGGGAAAGAAGAAAAAGTGGCGCTCGAAGCCCTGCAGCCCGGTGACCGCGTCATCGCACATACCGGCGTAAAAATCAGTGTCGACGGGATTGTCGAAGAAGGCCAAGCGGCCGTGGATCAAGCGTCGATTACAGGAGAGTTTTTACCCGTTCAGAAAAATTATGGAGACCAGGTCTTTGCCGGAACCGTCGTCAAAAGCGGCAACTTGATCATTCGAGCCGAAAAAGTGGGTGACCAAACCGCTGTCGCCCGGATTGTGCATCTCGTCGAGGAAGCCTCCCATCGCAAAGCCTCGATTCAAGCGTTTGCCGACCGTTTTTCCGCCCAATTCATTCCATTTAATTTCGCCTTGGCCGGATTGATCTATATGCTGACAAAAAGCGCGACGCGAGCCTTGAACATGCTCGTCATCGATTATTCCTGCGGTGTCCGTTTATCCACCGCAACGGCTTTTTCCGCTACGATTTGCACCGCCGCCCGCAACGGCGTGCTTGTCAAAGGGGGAAACTACATCGAAATGATGGCGGATACGGATACATTGATCCTGGACAAGACGGGGACCTTGACGGAAGGCAAGCCGGAAGTGGTCAGTATTATTCCCGTCAACGGATGCAAAGATTCCCGGGAAGTCGTGGAACTCGCGGCGGCGGCGGAAGAATCCTCGACACATCCCATGGCCGTCGCTATTCTCGACAAAATTCGCCTCAGCGGGTGGAAAATCCCGAATCATTCGGAAACCAAAGTCCACGTCGCCCGCGGGGTGGAAACCAAAGTCGGCCGAACCAATGTTCGCGTGGGCAGCCGGCGGTTCATGCAGGACTTGAAAATCGATATTACCGATGTCCACGATCAAGTCGTTCGAATGGCGAAACGCGGCGAGAATGTGATCTACGTCGCTCGGGGGAAAAAACTTGTCGGCGTGCTGGGCATCCAAGACGCACTGCGGGAAAATATGAAAAAAGCATTGAATCGCCTTCGATTTATCGGTATGGACGATATCATTTTGTTGACCGGCGATGTCGAACAACATGCGGAAATCGTGGCCGATCGCATGCAGATGGATCGATACAAAGCGGAAGTATTGCCGGAAGACAAAGCCGAAGCAGTTTTGCAATTACAATCGAAAGGAACACGCGTCGTGATGGTCGGCGACGGAATCAACGACGCACCGGCTCTCGCATATGCCGATGTAGGCATTGCAATGGGCGGAACCCGAACCGATATTGCCATGGAAGCGGCCGATATCACAATCACCAGTGACGATCCGTTGATGATCCCCGGTATTGTCCGGCTGGCGCACAAAAACATGAGCATTGTTCGGCAAAATTTCGCCATTGCAATCGGAGTGAATACGGTGGGATTGATGCTCGCTTCACTGGGTATTTTGCCTGTGTTTTGGGGAGCGGTCTTGCACAATTCCTGTACGGTGGCCGTCGTCCTGAATTCTGGCCGATTGCTGTTTCATGATATTGAGAGAGGGCATTCATGATATCTCAAAAACTCGCGATCACGATCGTACACCATATTCCCGGCCGCGTGCGGCTGCGTCTTTCTCATGCCCCTGTAAATTTGGAACGTATCGAGAAAGCGGTTAAACAACATGCAGGAATCCACTCCGTTACCTATACATCCATCACTCGCAGCGTGCTCATCATCTTTGATACGGCAGAAGTGAAAAAAGAAGAAATCATCATCCGCGTAGCCTTGTCTCTTTCACTGGATTATGGAGTCGTACCGGTGCGAATTCTTGCCGAACCGGAACGAAAAGAAATCTCCGATTCGGCCTTCTATACGGGATTGCTCTTAGGAGCGGCTCTGGTCGATCGTTTGGTTCGGAGAAATCAGGAAAAATCGATTTTACAATGGATCGCCGGACTGGGGACAACCGCCGCCGTTGTGGAACATGGACTCAGTGAAGTGAATCAGCGTGGGAATTTCGATCCCGAGGTATTATCCGTCGTGTATTTGTTGACGGCCATGACTCGGGGAGATTTCCTGCCGGCTGCCATATTTACGTGGATGACAACATTCGGCCGTCACCTGGTGCATGTACCAGCAGGCGGAGTGGAAGTGCGGCCGGTTGAATTTGCTGACAAAGAATCCGGCAAACCCAACTATGAACTTGTCGTCTCGCCGGATCAACCGCAGCCCAATTGGAAAACGATTTCCACCCTACTGCCAAACATCATTGCCGGAACAGTAACCGGCCGGAGTGAATTTGGACAAAACACAATGCTGGAATCCATACGCAATGTTTCGAAATTACACAACGAAGTCTTGGAAGGATTGGGGGACATGAGAAGCGGTATGCCACTTTGGATTCGCTAACATAGTTCCGTCAATGTTCGATTTATCATAATCATCAAGAAAGGAAGGACTGATGAATATCACCTCACAACACATCACCGGTTTTGTCGTCGGCTTAGGAACAGCGGCGTTAGGTTATTATGTATACAAGAAAAACAAAACACAAATCGATGATTTTCTTCGCAGCCAAGGAATCGAAATTTCGGATGGGGAAAACGATCCATCCTTGATGACTCTTGAAGAACTCGTGCGGGAGAAGGAACGATTGGAAGACCTCATTGCCGAACGGGAGATGGCCGCGAAAGAAGAATCCACCGCCAAGGCTTGATCCGTACCAGAAGGTTACGCCACTTCCCCTTTCGTGACTTTCATGAACACTTCTTCCAAGTCGGCGGGTAACTCACGGAAGAAAAGTATATCGATTTCTTTTTCAATCAAAGTCTTGTGGAGTTTGGGAATTTCACGGATATCACCGAGAAATTCAACACGGGTAATCTGCCCCATCGCTTCCACATTTTTCACACCGGGATAATCCCATAATACTTTTTCCAAACGGGGATTGGGTTCGAGCATCTCGATTTCGAGGATCATGCTTTCCCGAATCTGGCTCATAATCTTCTTGATTTCACCCGCCGCTAAGAGCACTCCCTGTTCGATAATCCCGATTTTGTTACAGCAGTCCGCCAATTCGGAAAGAATGTGGGAAGAAATGAATATTGTCTTCCCCATTTTCTGTAATTCCTTCAACAATTCTTTGATATAATGGCGGGCACGGGGATCGAGACCGGATGCCGGTTCGTCAAGAATCAGCACATGCGGATCATGAACGAGAGTTTTGGCCAAACAAAGGCGCTGCTTCATCCCACGGGAGAGACCTTCAACGAAATCATCCCGTTTTTGCGTCAAATCCAATAACTCGATGACATCCCGAATGATTTTTTTCCGTTTGTCCCGTTTGATATTGTAAGCAGCTGCGAAAAAGTCTAAGTATTCCCAAACGCGCATCCCTTCATAGACACCGAAAGAATCCGGCATATATCCCATCGAACGGCGGACATCCATTGGATGATGAATAACGCTGAAATCGTTGATCCATGCCTCACCGGCGGTCGGTTTGAGCAAGGTGGCCAAAAAGCGAATCGTGGTTGTTTTCCCCGCTCCGTTGGGTCCGATGAAGCCAAAAATATCGCCTTTTTCAACTTGAAGGTTAAAATTTTGTACCGCCGTTTTGTCACCGTATTTTTTCGTAAATCCATCGATTCGAATCATGCTTTCCTTGACTCCTCTATTCTTGGATGGGTACATCAATCAAAGGTAGAGCAAGCATCCCGCTTGCCGAAAAATATATTCAGCGCATTTACAACGGATATCCCAAAAACGTATCGCCTTCACCCGTGCCAAAATCCACCTGCAATTGAATATCAATCGAACTGTATGGGAATTGAATACTGAATTTCGGTGGAGCTTTCAGCTGGAACGATATCGTGCCACTGACTTTATCGACATATCGGTCGGGATTGGTAATCCGTCCCTCGGGACCGACAACTGCGGACAACGGTTTATATTCACTGGACAGTCGATCTTGTATATGCAGCTCATAATCCTCCACCGGAGGACGCCCCGTAGGCTGATTGTAGAGAAAGGATGACGCGCCGCTGGTGACCCGGCCCCCTCCTCTCGGTCTTCGGCCACCCATTTGTTGCGGTTCGAAAAGATTGATTTGTTTGTAATCCATCTCGATGGTCAGCCAGTCGAGTTTGCCGCCCATCAAGGGGGCGTCCGTTACCAAATCCCAGGTGGAACTCATTTTGTTTTGTACAAAATGCACCGCTTCACCGCCTTGTCCCATTCCTCCCATTCCGTATCCACCGCCCATACCATACATGCCTCCCATTCCTCGATTCCAACCAGCCGGAGCAGTGGATGCCGGATGCCACGAATCCACGATTTTTACGCCGCGGAATTCCTGTTGTAAAGGAAAAACGAGACAGAAAAGAGTTTCTCCATTTGGTTTCACCATTTCACCATTCAAGCGAAAATCAAAAGACGGTTTCGAGACACGAGCAGTTAGGACAGCGAGATTCTTACTGGTTGGTTCAGAAAGCAGTACTGCTGCATAATGCTGGTGGAGAGATTCATCTACTGTCGCTATTCCCTGTTGGATCGTGTTCCCTCCTGAACGGATTTGCATTCCATACGTTTCACGAGCGAGCCTTTCATGGTCGAACATCTGCATCGTGTTGACAGTTTCATCAATAGATACCGTTTTTCCATCTTCCAAATTTTCATAGAACTGAACCATCCGGTCCCTTACAAAAAGTTGAGGATTCATCAAATTTAAACCGGTGTTGTTGGTAATTGTCCCATGAATGCGGCTGGCCTGCCATTTCATATCGACCTGCACTCCTTCTCCGAGCGGGGATTCATGCAAGGTTTTCAGGATGCGCTGCGACCAGTGGTAAATGAGGTAATCTTCCACTACGGGACCTCCTCGTGCATAAAAAACACGCAATGATTCATCCGATGTAGCTTCGGCGCCTTGGCGATAGTCGTATATGCTAGGAAGTTGTGGGAAAGCGGGAATTTGGTCGAAGAGTAAGGTATACCATTGGCGAACGGGTGAATAAATCGAACAATAACTCATCGTCTGAGCCGAATGGGCTTGAGGACGGGCCTCAATGATACTGATTTCATTGACAGAGACTTGCCCTTGCTGCCGAAGCGCGCCAATGTAATACGCCCCATAGGCAAAAAGTATCGCCCAAATGGGAACGGTGAACCATGCCCATTCCAACCGCCGGAAACGGCGGAAGACAATGTAATTGATGGGCACAACGATAATTATGTACAATCCCAAATAGGCCGCAATGAACCAGGTACTCGGGAGTTCCGCCTGGCTGATCCAGCGCAAAAAGGATGTAATGGGGGTATCGAGCTGGTTTATCGCATCCGGAGGAAAAGGAAGCAGAGCTTGAGTCAAGAAATTCTTAAAAATACTTTCATGATCCGAATCACTGAAAAGGGGCTGATTCAGTCGGGAGGCAACGAAAACAATCCGCCCCGCGCCCCATTCCCGTTCGATCAGAAAGGGATTCTCTCCCGCCTTCATCCGCACCTGCACATGCGGATCATCCAATACTTCCCCTGTGGTGATGACTAACCCATCTTCCAAAACAGGCCGGACTGTTTCTCCGACTGATTCCAATGCAGTGCCCGGTTCTAAAACGCGGGAACCGGTCATCGTCATGGGAACATAATTCCTGAACGAGGAGGTATTCAATTCCTGCCAATGTTCTCCCGCCGCCAAAATAAGGGTTCCCCCCATCTGGATCCATTTTTCCAGGGCGATTTCCTGTTCTTCGCTCATTTCACTGTTACTTCCACCGTCCCAAAGTATGGTATCGAGATTGTGATATCCCACCCAATAATCAGGAAATACAGTGGGAGTTGTGTAAATCACGCGGCGAAAAAAATCGGATGCATCGTCCGGCCGATGCGCCATATGATCGTGAGAACCCCGCTCGGGGCTGATCACCGCAATAAAGCGAAAGGCTTCCATTGTCATCGCTGTAACAGTAATGGTTTCGATCGGTGCTCGCCAGCGGCCTGATTCGATATAAAATTCCAATTCATCCAATTCAGCGGGAATATGAACCAAAAGGCTGTATGATTTTTTGGTTTTTGTCGGGAGATCAATGGGAGTTCGGTATTGAACGTTTCCATCTTTCAAGGTAACTAACAAATTACCTTTTAAATCATTATCATTGTTCGTCAATTCGACTGTAATCGGCACCCAGGTGCTGCTGCGCCGGGAAGGCAATTCGGGATCGAAGCCGACCAGAGCGCGGGCGGTAATCGGTTCTTCTTCCATTGAAGAAAATTGTGCGTTCGAATTATCCGAAAAGAAAAATAGAACACTGAAAAGTGCAAAAAATTGAAATATTTTGAAACAATCAATGCCGCAAAAGCGGCAAAAATTGACAATATTAATGAGTTTTCTATTGAACTTACGCCTGGTAAACAATTGCCCTACCTCTCGATCTGATTTTTTCCCTGACAAAATACTCAAAAAGAATACCATAATAACTATATAAACAGAAGATAATCCAATCACTGAGGTTTTGTCAGATTATAGTTCAACGAATCGTGATAAAAAAAGTTGTGACAAGATTTCTCCACCTTCGTTCATCTATTGAGTCACTATTTTATGTGAATAATAATTCAATCATGACTGTAAGAAAATGAGTTCAACACAAGTAAACCATTCAATCATTTCTCCTTATTTAACACGCGACCTTCGTAAGTTATTACGAAAATGGAAGTCATTTCTTACACTTTTTTTGTTTTTGTTGGTGCTTTGCTGCGTCATCGCTTCCGGATGGTCTGCAATTGCCAACGCATGGTATACTCAAAGATTGGCCAATTTTTCACGGAATCTCTTTATCCAATTGATCAATGTCCATCTTGTGTTCACAATCCTTTTTGTCCCTTTCCTGTTCGCATCAGTATTTGCGGAAGAGCGTCAAAATCGAACGATCGAATTATTGCTTTCCTCACCGGTTTCCATCCGGTATCTTGTTTTGTCGAAATTGGCAGCGCCGATCCTCTATATTTTTTTGTTATTGACAGCCGCCATGCCAATATTATCCCTCTGTCTGATCGGCGGTGGATTGTCTTATGGCGAAATTTTGACTTCATATTGTATATTGTTGACCAATGTTGTCGTGATGGGAAGTATGGGACTGTTTTGCTCCACTCTCCGCCCGCGAGTGTACGAAACCTATCTGATTTGTGCAGGAATGTTGTTTTTGTATTGCTGGATTATTCTGTTTCATTGGCATTTCGTTCAATTTCTGTCGGATACGATGTTGTTAGCGTGGAATACACCTCACCGAACTTCCGATACGAGTGCAATCGTAGGAATTCCTTTTTTCACCTCTTTTGCCACTCATGCGAATCCTTTTTATTTTGTAAAGTTTGATTTGGATCCGTATATACAAGTTGGCTCTCAATACGCCGTCAACAATAGGCAAGGATATTCAATATCGATGTATGGTAAATCATACATCGCCCAATGGGAAATTTTTCTCGGTTTTTTAGCCTCCTCCGCTTTTCTGGTATTACTTTTTCTCTGGGGGACGATCCATCGAGTGCAGAAACTTGCCGCTGGGGGATTCCTTCCCCGTTCCCGCAAAAAGAAAATCAAACCACCACCCTCTCCAAACCAAAATATTCTTTTCCGCGATTTATTGTATCGATTCTCTCCGGAAGTTGCTTTTTTCGAACACAATCCCTGCCTGTTTCTTGAGCGGAGAATCCATTGGTTTGCCCGGTCGGCGGTGTTGGTTCGTGTTTTTTATGGCACCGTCGTTGTGGGACTGTTGATTGTGGCTCCCTTTGCCGCATATGTTGGCGGATCCTGGCTGTTTTTCACGATACCGATTATTGCAGCGATCATCTTTACTCTCGTATTCGCATCGACGGGAATCAATGCGGAGCGGGATCGCGGCACCTTGGATCTGCTAGTAACGACCATGATCCCCACTCGGCATATCGTAGAAGCCAAATTCAAAACGAATTTTTACTTCTGCTTCTTTTTTGCT
This sequence comes from uncultured bacterium, assembly GCA_964412555.1. Classification (GTDB taxonomy): domain Bacteria; phylum Hinthialibacterota; class Hinthialibacteria; order Hinthialibacterales; family Hinthialibacteraceae; genus CAYPPG01. The sequence continues at coordinate 9,242 of CAYPPG010000057.1, read as the reverse complement.
TTGGCGCTTTTTTTGCCGGGCATGTTTTTGCGGCTTTATTTGGCGCAGTTGGGCGGATTTCGCTTCCCGCGAGGTCTGCAAATGTTGGACGCTATTTTGCTGTTCAGTTTCCCATTTCTACTATTCTATGTTCAGCGTTTCAGCAATGCGCTGACCTTGTATCTTTCAACGAAATATCGGAAGGCGCATGTCGTTTCCATCTTTTCCATTTTGATTCTCTTGGCGATCTTGTGGTTGCCGCTATTCGCTTCAGACCTTTGGGATCCCCGTCTTATGCTTTCCCCTTATTTCTTAACTTATTTGTCCTGGATAGTAGGATTGCTTGTGCATGGCTTCGCGTGGATTTGCCCGGTCATGGGATTCATGTCCCTTGTTCCACCGGAACAGGCGAACCAGTACGGCATATCAACGTATGCGGAATCCTATGTAGTTCCCTTTCAAGGCATTCCTATTACCTCCTATGTATTCTTTATCATTCAGGGATTGATTTATTTGTTGATCGCTTATTGGTTGGTGGATAAAACAGCACGGGCGATCAGTCATCACACTGAGTAATGAAAATGTGAGGGAATGTGGAGATTGAAATCAAGGAATATCAAGGTTATATTATTCTGCCACTTGTTTGTGTAACAAGCAAAAATATCATTTTCGGATCGAAGAAATCCAATTCGTTCGATGTTCCTTGATGATCATCGATCAGATTACTTTTTAACAAATTCTAGAGGAAAAAGAAATGGTTACAAAAACAAATTCAGTCGAATCAATTGAAACAAGTACACTGCCATGCAATTATCAAGGCTTTACCTTGTGGTTTACAGGCCTTTCCGGTTCAGGGAAAACCACACTGGCCCAACTGTTAAGTGAAGAGTTTCACAAAAGAAAAATGAAACATGAATATTTAGACGGAGACATAGTCCGGACCAACTTATCAAAAGGGCTTGGTTTTTCTCGGGAGGACCGCGATACGAATATCAAACGAATCGGTTTCGTATGCAATTTATTGACCCGCAATGATATTGTTGCGATCGCTGCAGCCATTTCTCCATATCAAGAAATACGCGATTACAATCGCGATCTTATCAAGCGCTACGTTGAGGTTTATGTACAATGTCCGCTAGAAATCTGTGAACAACGAGATCCAAAAGGATTGTACAAAAAAGCCAGAGCAGGTGAAATTGCCCATTTTACGGGAATCTCTGATCCCTACGAACCCCCTTCTAACCCGGAAATTATTTGTGAGACCGATAAAGAAACTCCCCAAGAAAGTGTTGAAAAGATTCTCTCCACACTGAAAAGTCGGGGGTATATAGAATGGTAACTGAGCGAGACAACTTTTAATCCTTATTTCATTAAAGAGATCCGGTTTTCCATTCGCCACTCTACTTTCTCGATCCGATACAATGAACCGAATTCGTTTTGAGAGGTATATTTCATCATGGGCGCTCCTCTCGCGCGAATTGAGGGGTGTATTTCGGAGCAATAAATCTTTTCTTGTTCTCTTCCTGTTTTTGGTTGCCCTTCTTTTTATACTTACTCAAAATTGGATATTTTTTGCACGAAGTTTTGAACCGGCCGGTGATTTCTACACAGGTACAGTAAATCGTGTGCTAGTATCACGAGGGGCGTTGACGTTGTTTCACGCTTTGGCGCAAGGGCATCTTCTTTTTCTCATCGTTGTGATCCCCTTGCTGACCGCTCCATCGATTGCTGAAGAGCGTGAACATTCGACGTTGGAATTGCTACTTTCTTCCCCCATTCCCGTGACTCGCTTCATTATGTCCAAATTGATTTCTCCTCTGATGTATATATTTTTACTTCTAACGGCGGGGATGCCGGTACTTTCCCTCTGTTTTTTAGGAGGTGGACTGGATTATGAACAAGTTGTAGTGACTTATGTGATTCTTCTTGCAACGGCGTTTTCGCTCAGCTGTCTCGGCATTTTCTGTTCCACATTGCGGCCGCGGATTTATGAAGTCTATTTAATCGCCGCGTTCATAACCCTTCTGGTTTTTTTCTTATTTCCCTACCATGGAACACTTTGGAAGTACGTGAATACGCTGAAATGGGAAGGAATAAAATCATATAATCACGGTTTTCATGTTCTCAGTCCGTTTTATGCCTTGTATGAAGGATTGTTCCCGTCATCCGCTACAAAACCGATAACCCTCTCCCTCCCGGTACCGCAACATCTTTTCTCGGGAAATTCCTTGATTTCCATTCGGATTGGATATCCTTCACTCCTCTATATTTTCTATTCCCTCATGTTGGGTATAGTGAGCTATATTCTTGCGGTAAAACAAATTCGGAGAATTGTTCTCGGGGCTGGACAAAGGTGGAAAAAACAGAGTTTTCCCTATTTGTATAAAGAAAATGAATTGGACGTGAAAGTATACGAGCGTAAGTACGAGATCACGTTTGATCAAACTTCACGGGAAGGAAATCCGGGGTTGATTCTGGAGCAAAAAGTCCAGTGGTTTGCTCGTTTACCGGTATTGATGCGTCTATTTTATACCTCCTTGATGATTTCCGTCTTGACGTTACCGCTGGCATCATATGAAGGCTCCTGGTTGTTTTTGATCTTACCGTTTTTAGTCGCGGTATTGTTCACATTACCTCTAGCAGCGACTAGCATCAGTTCAGACCGGCAACGAAAGACATTGGATTTTTTACGGACTTCTCTCCTCAGTTCCGAACAAATTGTCTATGCGAAATTCACAACGAATCTCATGTATAGTTTCTTTATTGCATTTGCCTTGTATCTTCCTGGGATGTTGCTTCAAATCCTTTGTGCGTGGGCGCTGGACTATGAAGTCGATTTGATCACAAACTTCGGAGGCACGTTTTCTCTTTTGTGTTACCCGATCTTGCTTCTTTGTTCGCTGGTATTGTACACGGCGTTAGGGCTTTACTTTTCTGTTTATTGCAAAACGACCAATCGAGCTATGCTACTGACCGGTTCGTTCATATTGATTTCCATGCTGGCTCCTGCTATCCTCCCAACCGAAGCTTTTCTATCTAAACAATTGGGTTTTTTTTATCCAATCACATACTTTTTATTGATAATCAGTCCATTATCGGGAATCGCAGCCTTGTTCCCGTCCGGACATATCAGGATGTTCGGCTTGACAACGATGATGAACCATCATTTCCTATTTCTTTCAGGGGTTTGGTTTCCTATCGTCCAATGCGGACTTTGTGTGATGGGAACTGAGTGGTTGAGGAAAAAGACAGTTCATCAGCTCGATCATCTCGATTGAGCCGTTCACGCCCAAAAAGTATTATGAAACCTTGTTTTTTGCGGCGTAAATGATATTGTATCGAGAAGGAATTGAAAACGGATGGAGTTGCTTTATCGAATTCAATGGCAACTATATAGACCTTTCGCAAGGAGTTATTTTCGGCTATCAATTCGGGGCTTAAATCATATACCCTCCTCAGGACCGGTATTACTTGCTGCCAATCATTGTAGTTTTCTCGATCCTCCGCTCATCGGTTTGGGAGTTCCCCGTCAAATTGCATTTCTTGCGAAAGAGGAATTATTTTCTGTTCCGGTATTCGGGAGGTGGATTCGAACATTGGGCGCTTATCCCGTCGCTAGGGGAAAAGGAGGCTTGCGAGCGATCAAGACCGCGTTGCGCTTGTTAAAAGAAGGTCATGCGGTCCTGGTGTTTCCGGAAGGAACTCGGAGTTCCAATGGCCAATTGATCCCTTTCGAGGATGGATTGGCATGGCTGTCGATCAAAACGGGAACGGAAGTGATCCCTATTTTTATCGGAGGCACGTATCGGGCGTTACCCAGGAATGCTTGGATTCCGAAGCCGGTGAAAGTAAGAATTCAAGTGGGTGAACCGATCCCACCGCCTTCAGACGATCGGAATCGTTCGTCATCGGAAAGCGTTAGTGAAATGAACCAGCGAATTCGAAAGGCGATCCTTGAATTAAAGGAGAAATTGAATGAAGAGGTGAAAATGAATGAAAAACCGGAATTTCCCTCTTCCAAGAGCCTTAACACAAATTGAAATTCTTGTAGAATCTCTGCGGTTGGTTTCTCCCGCACGGGCGTAACGCCGCTTTATTCTTTACACTTACAAATAAAGCATACCCAAGCATTGGAGGCATTAAGCTAGATGGTCCAAGAACGAGAGCACGAGGTGTCACTAGAGGACACGAAACAAGAAACGATTACAAGCGAAACGACAAATCTTACAGACGAGAGCAGCGATATTCATGAAGATTTCGACATGGAAACTCTCCTTGACGAAACGCTACCCTCGTATGAGACCGGACAAATCATCACCGGGAAAGTATTGAAAGTTACCCAAGATGACGTTGTCGTCGACATTGGTTCAAAATCGGAAGGATTGATTCCGTTGCGGGAATTCCTGGAAGACGGAAAAGATCCGAACGTGTTTGTAGGGATGAATGTCGATGTCATGATCGTCAAGCGGGAAGGCTCCGATGGTCTTCCTGTTCTTTCCCGCCAAAGAGCAAAAGAACGGCTTGCCAAAAAAGTGATCCGGCAGGCGTTTAAAAAAGGCGAACCCATCCGCTGTGTAGTCAAATCAATACTTCGCGGCGGATTTCAAGTAGATGTAGATGGGCTTCGTGGTTTTATTCCATTTTCGCAAATGGGTCCCGGAGCGCGAACCCCAGAAGACCAAAAAGCCCTCATCGGCCAGACGATCGAAGCCAAAATCCTCGAAATGCGGAACAAGCGCGATCTGATTCTCTCCCAACGCCAGGCGTTGGAAGAGAAACGGGAAAAATTGCGCCAGCAAACGCTGAATTCCCTCAAGGAAGGAAATTGGGTGAAAGGCGTCGTCAAGAATTTGACCGAATTCGGGGCGTTTGTGGATTTAGGCGGCATCGACGGACTATTGCACATCAACGATATGTCTTGGGGACATATCACCAATCCTCGTGAAGTGGTCAATGTCGGTGACGAATTATATGTCATGGTGCTGGGGATCGACGGAGAGCGGATTTCACTGGGATTGAAACAAAAAACTCCCGATCCATGGTTATCCATCAGCGAGCGCTATCCTGCAAATTCCATCGTCGGTGGCAAAATCACGAGCATGACCAAATACGGTGCGTTTGTGGAATTGGAAGACGGAGTTGAAGGATTGATTCACATTTCGGAAATGTCCTGGACAAAGCGAGTCCGGCACCCGAGCGAAATCGTGAAAGAAGGGGAAGAGGTACGTGTCAAGATTCTCGGAATCGACGAGGAACGCAAGCGCATCTCACTGAGTTTGCGGCAAACCACCGTCGATCCATGGACATTGGCAAAAATCAACAATCCGCCGGGATGTGTTATTGAAGGTGAAATTACCGGCATGACCGATTTTGGCGCCTTCGTCCGGCTGCCGGAAGGTGTCGATGGCATGATCCACGTTTCGGATATGTCATGGGCCGAAAAGGTTACTCATCCGAAACAACTTCTCAAAAAAGGCGAAACCGTTCGCGCGAAAGTCCTCGATATCGACCCATCTCAGCAGCGAATCTCACTTGGCTTGAAACAGTTGGAACCTGATCCGTGGGATTTGGCACAAGAAAAATACCGTGTGGGAACGCTTGTTGAAGTCAAAGTCGTTCGCCTCACGGAATTCGGGGCATTCGTTGAACTAGAAGAGGGTATTGAAGGTTTGGCTCACGCTTCCACGTTGGTAATGGAAAAAGGCAAACGTCCGGAGGACGTTGTCAAAGTGGGTGACAAACTCACGATGAAGGTCATCAAATTCGACCGCGCCAACCGAAAAATCAGTCTTTCCTTGAAAGACTATATGAAAGAGCAGGAACAAAAAGAAGTTCAACGCTACATGTCGGCCGATAGTGGTGGAAATGCCACCCTGGGTGAATTGCTCGGTAGCCAGATGAATGAATTAATGGAACAAGCAAAGGCGGCCGAACAAGCGAAAGAGCAGCTGCCACCCGAGGAAGACATGCCCGAACCCGTTATGGAAGTCGAAGATGAAGTCTCCGCAGAAGAGGATGCGGTTACAATAGAATCACCAGGTGGTGAATCGGTCGAGGAAATATCGGTGGAAGAGAGTGCGATTTCCGGAGAACCGCCGCTTGGAGAAGCCGAGACGGAATCTTCCCAGGAGACAGAATCGGTCACAGAAGAACCGCTTGAAGCAAAAGAGGTTTCGGAAGAAGAACCCGCCGGTGAACCTGTGGAATCTCCCGATGAGCCGGAACCAGAGCCGGAAGCGGTAATTGAAACCTTGCCCGAGGAAACTGCCGAACCGGAAGCAGTCGAAGAAACACAGCCGGAGCCAGTAGAAGAACCAATTCAAGAGCCGGAGCCTGAACCGGAAACCGCAGTGGAAACTCCAACCGAGCCAGTCACTGAAGAATCGCCAGAAGCGGAAGAAACGGTTGTGGAGGATACAACGGAATCCACGGTTTTCATTCCCGAACCGAAAAACGATCCGGAAGAACCCACCGTGACATTCGAAGGGAAACCAGTCGACTCATGGGGCGAAGAAACACCGGAAGAACCAGCGGGAGAGGAATCCGGTGAAGAAGACGAAGACAGGATCTCGTAAACTTTTGTAGATAAATGAGGTGGGCTGTGCTTCGAGCCCACCCTGCACTTTTATCAATCCTTCCTTACATTTTTATTTTTAATATTTGGTCCAATTTATCACTTTGACTGGTTCTGTCCATTGCCAGGTTGAATCTTTTTTCCATTGGAACACGCCGTTTTCATTGCTGACTTTCCAATAATCGTAATTCCCGTTTTTGCGGTCTCCGTTTGCATTGAAACAGATGGGGCTGGTGGCTCCGTTGTATGTGTAGGAAATTGCGTTGATGGCGGACTTGACCGATTCGAGGTACTGCGGATTGGAATTGAGGAGCGCATGAGTAACCAAACCGGCTGCGTCGTACATATTCATGGCAACAGGATTGGGTTCGTAGCCTAACCGGTTTGTTAATTCCGCTTCTATATTGCCAGAAATATCATTTTCGAATTTTGCTATTGCAGAGCAGGTGAATTGGGTTTGCGCGGCAAAGGCAGAAGCGGTGGAATCGCTGATCAAGTTTTGATTCAGCGCCAAAGAGTCGGTTCCATACCATCGAACTTGTTTCATTCCTTCCAATGCTGACGCGCGGTTTAGAACTTCAATGCCCTCTTCAAAGAGAATGACGCAGATACCGACTTTGTCTGCGCCGATGGCATCGATGCGCTCACGGATTTGTGTATCCATCGTTTGCATAAGGGAATCCAGTACGGTTTGTTTTGTCGGAAAACTCAATAAAGAAACGGTGTTACCTTCACACGCCTGAAATTGATCGGCGATGGCCTGTGAGATCCCGCTCCCGTAAATATCCGTGCGGCTCAGCACGAAAAGCTCAGTGATTCCATCTGCAATCAATCGATCGACAACCGCTCGCGACTGATTGGTGTCGTCGGGCATCATGCGCATAAGATTGTCGCCAGGGATGGCAAGATCTACAGCGGTGGAACCGCTGGACATCAGTAAGATAGCGTTATCGTTGGCATGATGGAGCAGTAATTGGGCCAACTCGCTGGTTTGTGGTCCCAGTACGACCGTGATTCCCTGTTCATAGAGTTCACGCAGACGTTCACCGGCCTTGAGCGGATTGGTTTCCGAATCCATGATCACGATTTCGACACGTTCCTCTTTTTCTTGTTTGAGGAACGATTGATTGAGGCGTTCTTCGGCCAACTTCAACGCTGCTTGCAGCGATTGACCCAGCGACTCCAAATTACCGGTTAAGGGAATCATGGCTCCGATTTTGAGATGGGAGGATTGGGGAAGAACTCGGATGGTAGAGCGGTCTTGCAATGGATCGAAGTGAGCGGGATTGAGTTTGTTGAAGAGGTTGAGGGATTGTATGCCTGATGTCCGTTGCAACCGGGTGCGCTTCCCATAATATTGAACATTTGTGAACCAATAGATTTGTCCTTCTACAACATCACAATACATATTTTCCCGGTATTGCGTATCCCGCACCCAATGCTTCACGCCATACCAACGATAGACCTTTTTATTGTCGTACCAGGCATAATAGGGATAAATCAAGTAATAGCCTGTATCCCCATCCCCATACCAGCCGGCCATCGAAAGAGCAGTGCCTTCCTTAATGTAAGCGGCCGCCGCTATCCCTTTCGTTTTGTCATTGATTGGAGATCGCCATTCCCATTCTCCATCATAGAGGATTGAGTAGACGTCCTCATGAATTTTGTTGAACCGAAAAAGTTCATCCCATTTGTCTTTGATGACAACATCCCATGCGCCTGCGATTGAAGCGCCGACTAGTAAAAAGATCAAAAAAAATGCGGATAAGAATTTTGTTTTTTGGATCATGATGTATCACCTTTGGAGTTTCTGTATCGAATAAGTATCTTTCCATACTATTTGATCTATAACGTTAATTATTGCATCGGAATATTGAAAAATCCATCTCTAACAGTTTTTTGATCTCTCTCTATTCACATCTTTTTCGATAAATTAAAAAAAACATCGGAAATGGAATTCTATGTAGGCAGACCTCTCCCCTCATTTTTCGGCTTCCCGAAGTGCCTTAGAACGCAGGGGCAGATGAAACTTGCCCTTGTTACCTGGTTAAGCCCCACTTGTGTCCCCCAAGGATGGGGGCGCAATACGTTGAAAGGAGGCTTAATACTTCCTACGATTTTTACGCAAGGGTAGATAAGGCTTACCCTTGCTACCCTCTTTTTCCCTCTGATTTCTTTTTTCGTTTTAGTTGGGCGCCCAACGGAGGGCGGCGACTACGGTTTGAACCTGCGAGGCCATTCGGATACGCACGCGGTATCGCCGGTTTCTCCGTTTGGATACCTGTACCACCAAAAGGAGGAACCGGGGCTGGCATCGCAGGGTGGTTCGTTCCGGAGGAACGAAGCCGGAGTTCATCGTGATGCACTCGTTTTTTTTAGGCTGAAGGTGGAAGGCTGAAGGGGCGGCGAGATACAAGCCAGGGCAGATAAAACTTGCCCTGGGTACCCGATAGACACGTAGGTCTACCCCTACACATTGTAGGGGGGAATCCAGCGTGATTGCCCGTTCGTAGGGGCGGTTCCCGAACCGCCCCTACTATCTACACCACAGCCTTTGGAAATCCTTTTTGGCCCGCTGAACCGGGGCGGGTTGCCGGGGGAATTTTTTTCATTCTCCGGCGGTCGGGATTTCTTGTTGTAGTCTTGGTTCGGATGTAACGGTTCTCGGCCGAGAAAAATGTTACGTCCC
>CAYPPG010000056.1:0-51837 GCA_964412555.1 uncultured bacterium | reverse complement strand
GGGGGGTATGCACTGGCTTCTCCTCCTTTATCCATACCAAACAGCGAAGAACCTATATTATAACATAAAAACACGGGGTGATCCTATGCGTTTATTGCCATTTTTCATCTCTTGAATAGTAGATTTCTTTGTAATACTTTCCCATTTTCAGCGTTTACCCCCAGAAAAAGAAAGGAGAAGTAATATGCTTCGAAAGTATTTTGTTCTATCAGCCATTGTTATACTAGGTTCGCTCAGTATTGCCTCCGAAACAGAGAATGATTCGCGATGCAAATGGGATTTCGAGAAATGTGAATCGGGCAAAGTGCCGAAGAGATGGTTTCTTGCCGAAAATCACGGTGCCGGTACCCCGGCACGCTGGGAAGCCATTGAGATGGAAGGCGCTTTAAATGGGAAGAATGTGTTTGCCTTGACGAAGACCGATAATCCTCGGCCTACCTTCAATCTTGCGATTTATAAGGAAAAGAAAATCAAAGATGTGAAAATCCAGGTCAAGGTGAAAGCGATGAGGGGGAAAATCGATCAAGGCGGCGGCCCCATGTGGCGTGTGCAGGATCCGGATAATTACTATATTGCCCGCTGGAATCCTTTGGAAGATAACTTCCGTGTATATTCCGTGAAAGACGGGAAACGAATCATGCTCAAATCGGCAGAGGTAAAAGCGGATCCGGCGAAATGGCATGAAATCGGAATCGTCATGAAAGGAACATCCATTGAAGCATCGTTCGATGGGAAAAAGATGATCGAAGTTGAAGACGAAACATTTTCCGATGCCGGAATGACAGGATTATGGACAAAAGCAGACGCCGCGACGGCATTCGATGACTTCGTTATAGAGAGTATTCAATCAAATGGATCATAATTTCTTGCCTACCCTAACAAATTGAATTATACACGTCATGTTTCAATATTACATTGAATTGTGTATGTTTTTCACAGTTCAATACTGAAACTGTCGATAACATTCTTTCCCACTCCCTGAATTAGCCCTCTGAATCCCTACAATTATTCATATTCCTTTCCATATCTTGTTTACTCAGAAATGGCACATTGGTTGCGAAATTCTATCATGAACACAATAAAAACCATTAATGAAGGAGATGATCATATGGCACGAACGGAACATCATCTTTTCGATCATACATTGCACGAAGCCAATACCTGGTTGAACGAGATCAGCGATGAACTCAATATCCCAAATCAGCAAACCGCGTATCATGCCTTACGTGGTGTTTTATTCGCCGTACGAGACAGAATTACGGTGGAAGAAGCGATGGATTTTGCCTCACAGTTGCCGGTTCTGATTCGGGGAATCTACTTTGAAGGATATCGTCCCGCTGAAAAACCAGAAAAATATCGAACGAAAGAGGAATTTCTCCAACGTGTGGCTGAAGAAGTGCGCCAGGGAGGCGGATACGAGCCGGAAAAAGCGGTAGAAAGTGTATTTCAAATCTTGAATAAGCATATCAGCAAAGGACAAATGGATCATATCTTTAGTGCTCTGCCGGAAGGAATTATTCCGGTCGGTGTACATTCTCAGTGAGCACAGAAGGAAATAAAGAAAGGTTCAATCTATGCAAATCCCGGTTGAAATCACATATCGCGATGTTCAAAAATCGGAAGAAATTGAAAACTTGATTTATGAAAAAGTGGAAAAACTGGAACGCATCTGCGGATGGATGATTCGATGCAACGTGACGTTGGAACAACCACAAAAGCATCAACGTTCCGGGAATCCATATCGCGTTCGAATTGAAATAACCATCCCGCCTGGCCATGAATTAATCGTGAAACGGGAGGCAGGCGAAGGCGACATGCATGATTCCTTAGCTACCGTAATACGTCAGGCGTTCGATGCCGCTCGCAGGAAAGTCCAGGATCAAGTGGAGAAACAACACAAGGAAGTGAAACAACATCCCGATCAGGAAGTTCAAGCCTTTGTTTCCAAAATCTTCCCGCAAGAAGGATATGGTTTTTTGAAATCACGGGAAGGACGTGATGTGTATTTCCATAAAAACAGTGTATTGAACGACGATTTTGAACGGCTGAACATCGGCACCGGCGTTCGATATGTGGAAGAAGAAGGAGAGAAAGGCTTGCAAGCCAGCACCGTCGCCATTGTCGACAAACCACCAAGACTCTAATGATACATGGATCGCTTGAACGAATCGATGAACGCCGATACTACTTACGAATCGAAGGAGAACAAATCAATGCATGTAACCGCGGATATAAGCATTACCCCAGTGGGAGCCGAAACGTCGGTTTCCGACTATATCGATAAATGTGAAGAGATTATTGAAAAAGCCGGATTGAATTCTCATGTTCATGCCTTTGGAACGAATGTGGAAGGCGATTGGGCCTCTGTGGTAGATACGGTAAAAGAATGTCTGTTTGAAGTTCACAAAAGTGGTGTTCCTCGAATTCTCACCACAGTCCGTCTCGATACGCGCACAGACCGAATTCAATCCATGGAAGAAAAATCGAAAGTATGAAGAGTGGAAGAACGGTAGAGGTATTCAGCATGTTAGATCCATATTTTTTTCAAGATTTTGAATCGATTTTGAACCAAGAAGGGAATACCTGTGTCTCCCTTTATATGCCGACGTTACGAGCATCATCGGAGCATGAACAAAATCGTACACGATATAAAAATTGTATTCGTTCTTTGGAAAAACAATTGGAAACGAAGGAAAGTCCTTTCTTGAACGATGGAATGGAAAAGGCACGAGCCTTGCTGGAAAACGATGATTTTTGGTTACACCAGTCAGATGGATTGGCCGGTTTTATTTCGAATGGTGACTTTCGAATCTATCGGCTTCCCGTTTCTTTTGCAGAACTCCTGGTGACCACAAATCGGTTTCATATAAAACCTTTGATTCCATTGATTCAGAATAACCGTCAATTTTATCTCTTAGCGATCAGCCAAAATCGGGTTCGATTGTTTCAATGTACGAACAATCTTATTGAAGAGATCCAAAACAAGGACATGCCGGGTAGTTTGGATGAAGCACTGGCATTGGAAGAAGATGAGAAATCGGTTCAATTTCATACCAAAGCATCTCCCGTGGCTCCTAGTACGCGTTCGGCTCTTTTTCATGGGCAGGGCGTAGTGGAAGACGATCATAAAGACCGAATTTTACGTTTCTTTCAACAAGTGGATGAAACACTCAACAAGAGTGTGCCGAACAGGAATGTGCCCTTAGTGTTTGCCGGTGTCGATTTTTTGTTTCCGATCTATCAACAGGCGAATTCTTATTCCCATTTAGTGGAAAAAAGTTTCGTCCCTGGAAATATTGACGAAGCGGATGAACAAAAATTGCTTCAAAATGCTTGGGAAGTGATTGAGCCCTATTTCCGAAATGATTATGAAAAATCAAAGGAGCGGTATCAGGAAATGAAAAGCACCGAGAAAGTATCGGATGAGGTGAGAAATATAGTTCCCGCCGCTGCTTTTAAACGAGTGGACACATTATTCGTTGCCTTGAATCAACATGTATGGGGAAAATACGATCCGGCGGAGGACCGTGTCGATCTCCATGCTGAACAGCATCTGCATGACGATGACTTATTGGATTTTTCCGCTTCTCATACGATTCGAAACGGAGGCACGGTCTATGCGGTGGAACAGGAACAATTGCCAAGTCAAACGTATGCGGCAGCGATCTATCGTTTTTAAGGATGAATAATCATTTGAGAAGTGGGGCATTTCTTTCTCATGAAAAGCTCGCTTCAATTTACCAAATCGTTTCCTCTTTCACAAGGATTCATCATGCCTGAATTACCTGATGTTGCCTCATTCAAGAATTATCTCGATTCCACATCCTTGCATCAAACCATCACCGGTCTCACGGTAACGGATCGGCGAATCCTGAAAGAAAAAGGTTCTCTTTAAAACGATGCAACGTGTCCTGACAACCACAACGAATCGGTTCATCAAAAACCAAGGCATTCCCAACAATTATCTATTAGCTCACCGGAATACGGACCTGCGATGTCCAAAATGCAACACCTCGATCGAGAAAATCAAAATCAGTAGTCGTTCGTGTTATTATTGTCCTTCATGCCAGTCCAACAAGTAACGCCGCTTATTCTTCCTGGCGCAGATGAGAGGCGAGAGGATCAAGAATACCGTTAATGAAACGGGGGGATTCGAGATTTCCGTAACATTTGGACAATTCGAGCGCTTCGTTGAGAATGACTTTTATCGGGTTTTCACCGAAATATAACAATTCACAAATCCCAATTCGCAATATGTTGCGCTCGATGGGAGAGATGCGCTCCAACCGCCAATGCTTGGAATATTCTTTTATAAGTTGATCGATTTCCTCACGATGCTTTAGAACTTGTTCCACTATTTTTCGGCCAAAGTCTCTTGCCGGTGGCGGCACTCGAAGACGATCTTGACCGGTCCACCAGTTTGCCGGAGGAAAAGATTTCAAACTTTTGGAAATATTACCGGTTATGTCGAATCCGTAAAGAAGACGGAGGGCATATTCACGGCCAAGATGTCGAGGACCGGATGGCTTCATAACTGATCGGTAAGGTTGACCATTTCAATTGCGGTAACCGCTGCCTCGAATCCTTTGTTTCCGGATTTCGTTCCAGCCCGTTCCACCGCTTGCTCAATCGTATTCGTGGTTAACACACCGAACGCAATTGGAATTTCATGTTCCAGACTGACAAGAGCAATGCCTTTAGAACTTTCTGCCGCTATATAATCGAAATGGGCCGTTGCCCCCCGAATGATTGTCGAGAGAGCGATAAGAGCATCGTATTTTTCGATTTTGGCCATTTTTTTCAACACCAACGGCATTTCATAGGAACCGGGAACACGGACGATAGTGATATCATCGTCGGCGGTGCCGTGCCTACGAAGACCGTCCAATGCACCTTCCAATAAGCGCTCCGTAATAAAACTATTGAAACGGGAAACGACGATTCCGAATTTCTTTCCCGTACCGATAAGTTGTCCTTCGATTGTTTTTACCATGATTGTCCTTCTCACGAAATTGGGAAAGATGTCTTGCCGGTTTTTTGCCGACTGATGTTTCTAATCAACATATAGTATAAGTATATTATACAATCTCTCGACGTAATGTTCTTTATAATTGATGCCCCATTTTTTTCTTTTTGGTTTCTAAATAATACACATTGAACTCACATTCACCAACCCGAGTGGGTACTTGTTCCACAATTTCCAACCCATATCCGGATAAGCCGGTGATTTTTTTAGGGTTATTGGTCATGAGGCGCATCTTCCGAATCCCCAAATCGACAAGAATTTGCTCGCCCAACCCGTAGTCCCGTTCATCGGCTTTTTTACCGAGTTTCAAATTGGCTTCGACTGTATCCAATCCTTGATCTTGAAGCACATAGGCCTTGAGCTTATTGACGATGCCGATTCCACGCCCTTCTTGCGGCATGTAAAGAAGTACCCCTCTTCCTTCTTCCTCGATTTTCTGCATGGCGTAATGTAATTGAGGACCGCAGTCACATCGTAGAGAACCAAGCAGATCACCGGTAAGACACTGGGAATGTACACGAACCAAAACAGGCTCCGGTGTCGTGATATCTCCTTTGACAAGCGCCAAATATTTCTTGTCATCTACTTTGCTTACATAGAGATGGAGCAAGAAGTGCCCGAAGGCGGTCGGCAGGTCTGTCGTAAGAACTTTTTCTACCAGTGTTTCCGTACGATTACGGTAAGCGATCAAGTCTTCTATAGTAACGATGCCGATGTTGTATTTTTCCGATAGTATTTCTAACTCGGGTAATCGTGCCATTGTGCCGTCATCGTTTAAAATCTCACATAAAACACCGGCCGGATTGAATCCTGCCATTTTCATCAAATCAACAACGGCTTCGGTATGGCCGGCGCGGCGAAGAACACCGCCGGGTTTGGCTATGATCGGGCAAATGTGTCCCGGCCGTCCGAGGTCTTCCGTCCGGGCATTCCGGTCAGCCAATGTTTTGATCGTGATTGCGCGATCATGGGAGGATATACCGGTTGTAGTGCCATTGATCGCATCAACCGTAACCGTGAAATTCGTGTTATGAAGAGCGGTATTGTCCGTTGTCATCGGGTGGAGATTAAGATGATCGGCTTGTTCCTTTTCGATTGCCACACACAACAAACCGCGAGCCTTATTGACAATGAAATTGACTCGTTCGGGAGTGATCGTTTGAGCCGGAACAATAATATCCCCCTCGTTTTCGCGATTTTCATCATCGATAACGATAACCATTTTGCCGGCTTTCAGTTCGGCAACGGCCTGTTCAATCGTGAGCGTCATGTTGTTTTTCCCTTGATCACCAATTCTATGTGATCATTGTGTCCATACTTTAGGTAATCTTGTAATCGCTACCTCAAAAGAAATCTCAATCAGAATCCTCAAAAGGATAATAGAATCTATCGATACTTTGCTCATTCTTTGAGAAACCCATATTCTTCGAGTTTATCCATCGTTAATCCTTTTTCGCTATTGATTTCATTGAATTGCAGAAGACGTTCTACATAGCGAGCAAGTATATCGACTTCCAAATTGATCGCATCGCCGGGTTGTTTTGAGCGAAGATTCGTATGCTGAATTGTATATGGAATTAAGGCAACACTTGCAAGATTTCCTTCCACATTTGCTAGGGTTAAACTTATCCCATCAATCGTGATAGACCCTTTTTCGGCGATATACGGAGCAAGATGTGGGGGAAACTGCACAACCAGGCGTGAAAATTCATCCTGATCTTCTAGTATATCTATCGTACCAATACCGTCAACGTGTCCGGCGACAATGTGCCCCCCCATACGATCAGTGGGGCGCAAAGCCGATTCGAGGTTTACGAGGTCACCGGTCGTCAAATCAAGAAAAGTCGAACGGTTCAGAGTTTCTGTGGAGAGATCGGCGGTAAATGTTTCCGAGTCGAGAAAAGAAATCGTGAGACAAACTCCATTCACACAGATACTATCTCCTAATTGTGCATCGGAGCAGATTTTTGGGGCACGGATGTGTAATGAGGCGGTTTCTCCTCTTTGTCTGATCTCCAATATGGTACCGAGTTCTTGAATAATTCCGGTGAACATAACCGAGTACTCTCTATTTCCAATTGAGTATCCCTCGGATTAATGTGTCCGGCCCGAGAAGGCGGCGATTAACTCGTTCAAGCCGAGGGGCTTCTTTTATTGTACCCACGCCTTTCCCCATATAGAATGTCGGCGCGTTCTTTCCGCCAATCAAAACCGGCGCAATATAAGCCGCCATTTCGTTCACGAGTTTTTCTTCAAGAAATGAGGAATGAACATGACCGCCCCCTTCAATCATTACACTCATCATGTTTTCCGATGCCAGTATTTGTAAGATTTGATCTAAGTCGAGTTTTTCCCCATCATTGTCTACAATTAGGACTCGTGCGTCATTCGATTCTATTTCTTGCCTTGTCTTGTCAGGAATCTCTTTCGATGTAAATATCCAAAGGGGTGATTCTTTTATCGATTGGAATAAATGGGAGTGGAGAGGAATTTGACCAAGAGGATCGAGTATCAAACGGGTGGGTGGAGAATACTCACGTTTGCCGGCAAATTTCGGCCGTGCAGTTAAATGAGGGTTATCCTTCAAGACTGTCCCGATCCCCGCGAGAACCGCATCGACTTCAGCGCGAATTTCGTGGACGTGAGAACGGGCTTCTTCCCCTGTAATCCATTTTGATTCACCGGAAACCGTGGACAATTTCCCATCCAATGACATGGCCGCTTTTACAATGACCCACGGTAATCCTGTTTTGTGAAAATGAAGAAAAAAACGATTTTCGTATCGAGCTTCATCTTCAAGGATTCCAACATCCACCTTGATCCCTTGTTTTCGCAGCCATTCAATTCCTTTTCCGGCCACTTCAGGAAAAGGATCGGCAATGGCCGTGACAACCCTCTTGATTCCCGCAGCAAGAATTGCTTCAGTACACGGCGGTGTAGCACCGGTGTGACAACAAGGCTCCAAATTCAAATACATTGTTGCCCCCTGTGGGCTTTCGGTGCAATTGTCGAGCGCTACGCGCTCCGCGTGTGGTAATCCTTTACGAAGGTGATATCCTTCACCGATGATTTTGTATTGAGGCGTGTTTGAATCTTGAGCGGGTTTTACGATGACACATCCTACACGAGGATTCGGAGACACAGTAAAACGGCCTTCACGCGCCAAGTCCAACGCTCGACGCATAAATGCTACATCCAAAGTTAATAGAGGGGCGTGATGTTTTTTTTTCAATGAGATAACTGACCAACACCTTGCAGACCCATTTGATCCGCAAAGTCAATGGCATCTTCCAATATATCTTCTAATTTGCGATTGTCTTGTACTTCAAAAGTGATCGGTCCACGAAATTCCATTTGCCGCAGACCGTTGAAAATATCTTCCCATGGTATATACCCTTTTCCCGGTGTGAGATGATCATCGACATTCCCTCGATTGTCGCTGGCGTGAACCGAAAATATTTTTTCGCCGAATCGAGTCAATGCCGCGGGAAGATGACGGCCGGCAAATGCATGGCCGATATCCAAACACATTCCGACATTTATGAGGTCCAATGATGAAATTCGCTCGTACATTTCGAGTGGCGCACTTCCAAATAGGGGGGACGGTAGATTTTCTACAGCGATGCGCACATCCCGGTCTTCCGCATAACCGCTCAAATCACGAAGAGTTTCCGATAATGAAATCCAACGTTCTATCCCCTGGCTCACATCTCCCTCAATTCCACAGGGATGGAAAGTGACCAGAGACGCGCCTAACAGTATTGCGGCATCCAAGGTATTTTGACAACTATGAATGGTTTCTTCCCGCTCGGATTCCACCGGATTGGACAAATCACCGACATTACTGGGCGCATGGAGTGATACACTCCGAAATCCCATATTCCGAATTGCCATTCCCGCTTGTTGGACGGCTTCCGGATCCGTAATATCCAGGTGTCTTTTCCCTGCATAAATTTCCACCGATTCGATCCCATATTCTTGTAGAAGGGACAGCTTACTCAGAAAAGATGAAGATAACCACGTATAAGATGATATCGAAAGATACATATATTCCTCATCGGTCCATTTTAGGGTAAAACATCTTGTGTTATGATCAATAAACCGACATCGCTCTTGTAGAAGTTTATCGGCACGATTATTTTAATGTCAACCCCGCTTCGTCATTCTTGATGAAACGGTGATCTTTTATCTTACCTTACACCGTATTTGTACACAGTATAGCATGAGGGAGTTAAAACAAGCAAATATGTGTTATGTCTTTCTTTTTGTTTCACTCAAAATTCCCGATAATATTGCCCTGACCGCTCATCATACTCTGAAAACGAGGCTTGGATGTACTTCGTTACAAGCGCTTCAGCGGTCTGAGTTCTGGGAAATACAATTTTTGGGACTCTCACCCGAGCAGGCTGAACAGATACTCGAGAAGTGGGTACAAAAAACGGCTTTATTTGCAAATCCCAATAAACATCGCTATAAGATTCTTCCCAGTGAACAGAGTATAACCGATATGGAATCTTTTCTCCTCGAAAAAGACGCTTCCGTTCTTGTGTGTGATATCGAAGACAGCAAAGCCGAAGGGACGATGGAGGCTTTGAGAGGAATGGAGGAAGATGTAAATCCGGCCTCTCTTCGAAGAGGCATTTGGTGGGATTTACAGTTTGACGAGATCCCTCAAAAGGAAATTCGAGAAATTGTCGAGGATATCGCGGTGACAAGAAGCCGCGGGAGGGGATTGCTATCCAATCCTCATTATCAGATACATTATTCTTTTTTCGCTCAGTAGGTTTTTTACGATTGAGGGAAAACCACCTTTTCATGCTTTGTTGTGTCTGTGCATATGATGAATGGCTCTTTATCCGATCATGAAATGTATCCTTCAGATGGAATCCGCATTACCCATGTGCCGTTTGATGAATTTGAGAATGCGCGGTCCGTGTTCGAATCGGCATTTCCCGACATATCTCCGCGTTTCTTTTTCTCCATTGTGCGAAATGATCCCTGGTATAATCCCAAATTTTGCTTGGCAATACAAAAAGGAAAACGATACTTATCTTACATTCAAATATTCGATCGTTCGATTTATTTTCAAAACCAAACCATCCGTGTGGGGGGAATCGGAAATGTTGGAACTCGTCCAGAATGTCGCGGCCGTGGATATGCAGGCCGTTTGATCGAACATGCGCTCCGAATTATGGGGCAAGAGGAGATGGCTGTTTCCTTTTTGTATACGACGATTCAATCTTATTACGAGCGATTCGGCTGGAAAATTCTTCCTTTGGAAGAACAAGAAATCGATATTTCACAACTGAAACATTTGAGAAAGCATGCAGGTTCTTTCCGCAGGTTGCAGGAAAAAGATTATCCTCTATTGCATGAGATGTATTCGCAGCGCCAATCCATACTTTCGGGAACACTTCTTCGTGATTTTCAATATTGGGAATCAAGACCTACTTGGATGAGTCACGTCCCCGTTGTTCTGTTGGAAGGTGAGAAACCAGCTGCCTATTTTTATTATGCAAAATATACCGAAAATCGACCCGTCTTGACCATCAGTGAATATGGATTTTCAAGACCGGATCCGGATTTATTGACACGGCTTTTCGCGGTGATGTCGATCAAAGCGGAAGAAAAAGCGTGCAAAGGGATAAAAAGTTTTTTCGCTCCGGATCCGGATATCTATGCATTTTTACAAACAGAAAAATGGAAAATCAGAGAAATCCCTTATCCGTTTATGATGTGCCGGAATGTTGCGGGAAAGGGATTTCATGACATAATTCAAAAAGAAGCGGAAAACAATGGTTTTGTCTATTGGCAAACCGATGCTTTTTAACCTGATTTTTGAAGGTAAAATACATTGATAGGATGTGATACATTAATCGGGTTGGGATATCATCATCAATTTCAAGAACTTCGGAAATTGCTGGAAATTCTGGAAACAAAGGAATTGCCGAACACATAAAAAACTTTGATTTTTCCGGCATCATGAGTAAGCTTCTTTCCTCGTACGAATTTCGCATAAAAAAGCCGTTCGTCGTGTTTACCTCGAATGAGATTCTGCATAGCAGACAAAGATCCGATTTAAGTGTTTTCTTATGAGTAATCGAAATCTATTTTTTATTGTTTTATCGTATATGCGGCCGGTAGCGTTTCGGAATTGTGTTGGAATCCTCGCCTTGATTTTGCACAGTTACCTCATGATTCAAATCCCAGCCTATGTAAAACAAATCATCAATGGACTGGAAACGGATATTTCTCGCCCCGAATTATTTGTGTATTGCATGACGATTTTGGGATTGGCTGTTTGCAGTGGTATTAGTCTCTTTTTTGCGCGATGGTTGATTATTGGCGCGTCGCGGCAGATCGAGATGAATCTCAGAAATAACTATTTTACCCATATCCAACGCATGACCCCTCGGTTTTATCAGCAATTTCGGACAGGGGATCTCGTGACGCGATTTTCCAGCGATATTGAACAGGCACGATTATTAGTCGGTCCGGGCATCATGTATCCCAGTACAGCCTTCATGGTTACTATATTAGCATTATATTCCATGCTGTCTGTGGATTTTACTTTAACCATTACTTTGTTGATTCCTATTGTCGTTTTACTGATTTATGTGAATTTCAATACTCGAAAGTTGTATCGGTTATACCGGCAGGCGCAAGAGTGTTACTCTGAGATGACAGCGAAAATCCAGGAGAATTTTTCCGGCATTCGGGTAATCAAGGCGTATTGCCAGGAAGACGAAGAATATGAGCGCTTTCGCGATATAAACGACCGCTATCTGGACCGCAACATTGCACAAATCAAGATGAGGGGAAAATTATTTCCCTTCATGAGATTTATCGGCGGTGTGGGGACGGTATTGATTCTTTGGTTAGGGGGATTGAAAGTGATCGACGGGCAATTACGTCTGGGCGATCTGGTTCAATTCACGATCTATTATCAAATGTTGATGTGGCCGATTATCGCTTTAGGCTGGATCATCAACGTGATTCATCGAGGAGCGGCTTCGTGGAAACGATTACAGGCGATTTTCGATATCCAACCGGAAATCGATGAACTTCCCTATGATGAGTCCGCACTCTCCCTGAAAGGTTTGATTGAATTCCAAGATGTAACGTTTTCCTATAACGAAAATATGCCGCCTGTCTTGAAAAATGTTTCGTTTCGGGTTGAACCCGGACATACCCTCGCGATTGTCGGACCGACAGGCTCCGGCAAATCGAGTATCGTGAATTTACTGTTACATCTTTATCCGGTTTCCCCCGGGCAAATATTTTTCGACGGACAAGATATCAACGATATTCCCAAAGAACAATTGTGGCAGTCAATCGGATATGTATCCCAGGAAGTGTTTTTGTTTTCGGATTCGATCCGGGAAAATATCGTGTTTGGTTTAGCTGAGCCTGAAGCGGCACAAGAATCGGAAATAATCGAGGCGGCTGAGCGTGCCCAGTTGCATAATGAAGTGCAAGAATTCCCCGAACTCTATGAAACAGAGGTCGGCGAACGGGGGATCACGCTTTCCGGTGGCCAGAAACAACGAACAGGAATTGCCCGCGCTTTGATCCTGAACCGTCCAATCCTTATCCTGGACGATTGCCTCTCCAATGTAGATACCCAAACCGAGGAAGCCATTTTGCGGGGATTGCATGATGCGATTCATCAAAATACAGCCATTCTCATAAGCCATCGGATTTCCACAGTGATGAATGCGGATCACATCATTGTCTTGGATGATGGACAAATCGTGGAGGAAGGAACTCACGATACGCTCCTGGCGCACGAAGGATTGTATGCGCGGATTTATCAACGACAATTGCTGGAAGAGAGTTTGGGCATTCGCTCTTGATTTTTTACTTTTTATCTTTCAAGTGATCCCTTCTATGTGAGAGTTCTTCGAGTGTACCCCTCCACAATGGAATGAACATATTCATGATTTTTTGGGCTTCCGAAGTCTGCGATTTTACGAACGAATGTCGATTTTCATCCGCGACGAATTCAATCCCAGGATGGAGTTGAAAGGGAAACACTGCATGGTCCAGCATGGCTCGGATTTGCGAATCTTGTAAGAAATCCGCCCATACTTTGATCGATTTTTCTCGGTTCATTTGATCAGTAGTCAATTTCTCAAACTCTTCCACCATCCGATTCATTTTCTGAAAACCTTCCTCTAAATCCGATATGCATGCATCGATTTTTGGGAGAGGTGGAATAGAAAGATTCGAGAAACGCAACGCGAAAGAGACATCCAATTCCGGTAGTGTTTGTAAGGCGTTTTCCAACTGCTGTTGGGAACATCCTGGTTTTTTAGCCCCTCCCTCGGTAGCGTCGATCCATTGAACGGGAGTTGAAGCGATCAGCTCTTCGAGTTTCATTAAATACATGTGAAAAGAATAGAAAGTGAGAACTGGTTGGCCATCCCAGCCGGGAACGGACATTATGGAATGCTCTGCATGTTGTCCCTCTTTTGTTCGAATATGAATCTTGTCTTGATTGATTGCAGTGATTTGTGAAGAGTGGGAACCGAAGTGAGTGTGAGTGCTTCCTTTGAAACGTGGAAGGGCTAAATCCAGGCCGGTGAAAAGGATCGGATTGCATCCCATATGAAGCGCGAGATGAATCGCCGCTTCGGAAACATGCATGGCACGTTTGAACAATCGTTGAATTCCGAGCCGTTCTTTCAACCGATAGGACAAGCGAGAACTGTCATCGAGCAAACACAATCGATAAGGCATATCTTGGAAGTAAGAAAGAATTTTGTAATAAACATCCGGTACGAAAGCGTACAATGTTTGTTCCTGCAAATTTACCTGCTCGAAGTGTTTTTCATTCAACGGTGTCGGATCGCAAGTCACTGCGATGTGAGGAGTGATATGATTTTCTTGCAGCGTGCGGAGGGCTGTGTCGACAGCGATGATGACTGCACGATTTTCGGCTTGCTTCAATACGTGAACATTTTTATCCAGGGAAGGGCCGGCGGCGACAACAACGGCCGGAATGTCGGCCAACAAATTCACCACCTGATCCGGCATAAATGCATTGAGTATAGAAGGAATATTGCTGATCCAATTTCGTTGGACAAGAGTGCCGCGGCCAAGCCTGGCACGAAGGTTGAAGGTCTCAAAGTCAATCACTTTTTTCAATTCTCGTGTGATTTTTGAGTAATAACCGCGATCGGTTTGCGGAACGAAGGGATTCTGCAAGACTTGAAATCCACGGGCGGCTAGAATGGTTTTCACATACCGCAGTGCTTCCTCCAGCTGATGAGGTGGTACGGCGATCAGCCAGGATATATTCGGATTCTCAAACTCTCGTGTCAGATCGGTTCGCGCCAGCGCGGCGGTAAAGCAGTCGAGATTGGGTTCTATAACTACTATCTTTGAAAATCGCCTGCTTTGAGCGAGATTCTGAAGCGCAACTCCATCGCCAATCCCCAGCACGATTAGTTGATCATGCTGAAAGTGAAGAGAGGATAACCAATCTTGGATTTGTTGGATAGCGCTTTGTGAGGTTGAATAAGGAGGAGGAGTTGGAGGAAGAAGAGTACGGTAATCAGGATAGAGTTTGGAGAGAGCATCGAGATTGTTTTGATAAATTGACATTTCTTATTCCGCCGGTTGATCTGAAGCTAAGCGAAAACCGATGATTCCCCAATAGACATGCCCGATTTCCGGATACGTGCCCCCCCGCCATGCACACCGGAACAATCTCGGCGCTCCGACAAAAAAACAACCTCCTTTGTATGTCCGGCATTCGAAAGATGTATTGTCTTTATGGGAATTCTCCAATATATCCGAACACCATTCGAGAACGTTGCCGGCCATATCATAACATCCATAAGCACTTACGCCTTCCGGATAAGAACCGGTTGGGGCTGTATAAATATAGCCATCGATTTCCGTGTTAGGAAGCTTGTTCCCCTCGGTGTCGGCCAGCCAGTTGCAGGCTTCCGGTACCCATTCATCCCCCCATGGAAAAATGCGGCCGTCCATTCCGCGGGCGGCTTTTTCCCATTCGAGTGCAGCCGGTAGACGGTAATACATACCTGTTTTATGCGTAAGCCAATGGCAGTACGCTTCCGCCTCATACCAGCTGACGGCGCAAACCGGATGATTTTCTTTGCCGGCACCGTTGTAATCCTTATCATTCCATCGGCGTGGCTCTGTCCACGAGTATTTTTTTCGGAAGCGCCAACCTGACTCGGACCAGTATTCCTGTTTTTCATAACCACCGTCTTCGATGAAACAAGCGTATTCCCGATTTGTCACTTCATATTTCCCGATGCAAAATGTTTCGATGTAGATTTCCTTTTGAAGCGGTTCACTTTTGGGAATAAGAAATTGTGCTCGCTCCTTAGAAGAAGAACCGGCGAGAAAAGGACCGGCGGGAACTTCGATCATTTCCGGTTCGATGAATGGTTGGGCTGTACCGGGAATGCAGAGAAATAGGCAAATCGCATGTAAGAATAAATACAAAATACACAAGGTCATAATCATTCTTGAAAATGCAGGCAAGATGCCTGCGCTCCGACATGAAATATTAACAGCAATCTGAAAAAAGCTTATACTACAATAAATTTTGAAAGAACAAACCCGACTCCATGAATTCGAATACTCTCTTACTGGAAAATCACGAGAAACGATTGATCACAATTCTTTTGGCAATTCTCTTTTTTCTCGTACCGTTGTTTCCGCAACTTTCTCATCTCCAATTTGCTTTTCTTTTTCGGACTTTTATGTTTCTTTTAGCGGCTTTGTTGATTTACAAAGTTGGGTGGTCTTCTATATACCCTATAATAAAACGCTCTCCTTTGGTCTTTCCAGTCACATTGATCGTCATCGCCGCCATCGTCGGTGTTTTTTATTCTCCTGATCCCTATCGAGCCAAAAGCAAACTGGCGCTCTTGCTTTCCATCTATGGCTTGTTTTTTCTTTCTCTCTCTATTCCGTTTGATTCTCGGGATAGAAAAATCCTATGCTTAGGAATCGGTTTCGGTGCATTGACAGCGGCGTTACTGGCGCTTTACGAACAATGGCTCGGTCATGCCGACTCCATCGATACCTTGCGGCAATATTCCGTCTATGACGAGACGATGCAGCGCGAGATTATCCGATCTCTCGAAGCGAACCGGGCGCTTGGCCGTTTCGGCAATCCGAATCACCTTGCCGGCTACTTGGTGCTGGCGTTGTGGCCGGTCTGGATGTTATGGAAGAAGGTGAAACGGAAAGCCTATCGAGCAGGTCTTGTTTTGATCGGAGTTGTTTTGATGGTTGGCGTATACCGCACGTTTTCGCGCAGCGGCCTAGTAGTGCTTTTGCTCTCCATTTTTCTCTTTCTTTCTTATGAATATCTGATTCGCGGGAAAAAGTTCCCCTGGAAAACAATCGTTGCAATCGTCGTTATTCTAATTGGGATATTGTTTTGTGCGGTTGTGATGACGAAAGGAAATGTATTCGGCGGCCGCCTACTCACGAATTCGACAATTTTGGCCCGGCTGGATTTTTATCGCGGGGGACTTCATATCATCGAGGATTATCCATGGTTCGGTGTAGGAACGGAAGGATATGAAGGCTATTTCTGTGCCTATTTGCGGCCGGGAGATTTCGAAGCTCGGTATGTTCATAACAGTGTGATCGAAGTGGCGGTGGAATGGGGGATCATTGGATGTTTCTTGTTCTTTTGGTTGATCTGCGCTGCACTTCGGTATGTTAGGATTCAATGGAATCTGGAGAATCAGGAGAAAACCATTGTCTTTTCCGCTTTCGGTACCGGTCTGGTGCTGTTTCTTCTCTCTCTGATCGATTTTCACAATAATCTCACGGAAATGTGGATCGTTCCCGCATTGTTCTTTGGACTGGCCGGACAGAATCCGGATGATTCTCCCCAAAATGATTCCACTTCCATGAATTTTTGCAAATACGGAATACTGATCATTCTTTTTTGCGCATGGATAGTGTTGATCGGTGCTCGATTCGTAAACGAAACGTATCGGGAAAACGGTTATTATCTGTTAATCGACAATAAGCCGGTGGCGGCCATGCAGGCTTATGAAAAGGCTGTTTTGTTTGACCGAACCGATGCCGATTCCTGGGGTAGTTTGGGTGGGATTTATCTGAATCTTCCCACAATCGGCTCGAATCAAAAAGCCTTGGATTGCTATGCGCGTGCAGTTCAATATGCGCCACGGCGTGCTTCCCATCATGCGAATTACGCGGAAGCGCTCTTTCGGCTAGGATATACCGAGCGAGCGATTGCCGAGATGAAAACCGCCTTGCAATTGTTTCCGGCTCGAGCCAAATATCATGAACAGTTGGCAGATTACTATGATTTGCTGAATGAACCGAAGAAAGCGGAAACAGAAAGGCAAATCGCAGAGCGGATACAACGCCAAATCGAGGAAAAAAGAACATGACCGCTATTTCACCGATCGACATATCGTCCATGACTCATACACGCCGCAAGACACGAACCGTTTATGTCCGGAATGTACCCGTCGGTGGGGACGCGCCCGTAGCGGTGCAAACGATGGTGAAGGTGCCCACAACGGATTACGACGGCGTGATGCGGGAAATCGAATCGACGGCCTGTTTTTATGCCGAAGATCTCGATGACCGCGAACAAAACATTTTAATAGAATTGCAGTGTTGGGAAGACGCATGCCGCCTGGGGCCGTTCCGCTGCGATATCACCCGCGTCAGTGTGCCGGGTGAAGAATCCGCCGAGGTCTTCGAGAAAATCGTCCGGAATTCCCCCATCCCGATCGTAGCCGACATCCACTTCCGTCCGCCGATGGCTATCGCCGCCTTGGAAGCGGGCGCGGATAAACTGCGCATCAACCCTGGGAATATTCGTGACAAGAAATTGTTGCGGCAAATTGCGCAAAAAGTGATCGACCGGAAGGTGCCCATGCGTGTCGGTGTCAACGCCGGTTCGTTGGATCGTGACTTATTACAAAAATACGGCGATCATTCAGCGGAAGCGCTGGCGATCAGCGCTGAGAATTCAGTTCGTTTGATGGAAGAAGAAGGCGTGACGGATATTCTTGTTTCGCTCAAAGCGAACGATGCGCGGTGGACGATCGATGCGTATCGAATCTTTGCGGAGAAGAACGATTATCCCCTTCATCTCGGTGTGACGGAAGCGGGGCTGGGGCGATCCGCTGTCGTGAATTCATGGGCCGGCATCGGGGCGCTGCTGCAGATGGGAATCGGCGATACGATTCGAATATCGCTTACGGAAGATCCGCGCCTCGAAGTGGTGGTCGGTCATCTGCTGCTGCATTACCTCGGTTTGCCTCGCCATGCCTATGAAGCCTAAAAGGGGACTCCCCCATATCCATCCGGTTGGGGGAGTTGCTGATTGGTTCGGTTTGTTGCAAACCAAAACGATCGGTTATCGGCGTGCATGGGAAATCGCTTCGATCATTTCCCGTGGGAATATCTGTTCTGCAAGTCCTAATTTCACCACAATTTCACTCGCCAATTCTACTAACCCTTTAGGAATACATACATTGACGATATGCCCGTCTTCACCGCCGTCTTCGACATGAACTTTGATGAAATCGGCTTCTTCACGATTTATTTCAGAAACCGGTTCGACGCGGATCGTCACGTTTTCCTCTTTCCCTTTGACTTGCACCAAATCATTGCCTTTTGTCTTTGTCAATTCTGCAATCAACCGTTCGGGAGACATATCGATATCTTCCAACGCTTCCAAAACTTCTCTCGGCATCGTTTTAAAAATGGTGCTGAAGATCGAAGCGGGAACCGAGACATCCACTGTTTCATGACCGGCCTGTTCGACATGGATGCGGACCAGATATTCTTCACCGCGCGCTGCGGCATCCGACGTATGCATGAATACGAAACCAACCAACAAAAACACGAATAAGAAAACTCCTGCCTTCACTCTTGTACTCATTGTCCTTCTCCTTTTTTTGGGGGAATGTTTTTTATGGGTTCGAACAGTGATACGGAGTGGCGCGATGGAATCTTTAATATTTTTTTGTATTATTTACGTTTCAACACAAAGCAGCTCCACTCCTGCTTTTTTGATTTTTTCATATATCACTTTGTGTTCGCTATGATAATCAGTAATCAATACATGAACTTGATCCAAGCCGGAGAGATGGCACATCGCCCGTTTGCCGAATTTGCTGTGATCGGCGAGTACAACGACTTTTTCCGCCTGCGCAATCATGGCCCGCTCGGTTTCTACGACCAGTTCGTTGGAATAAAAAATGCTCTCTTCATTGATTCCCCCGACGGATATAAAAGCCCAATTCGCGTTATATTGTTTCAGGCTGTTGCGTGCCAATGGACCAATAAGTTGGCCGGAATAGGGATACAGTTGGCCGCCGGATAAAATGACCTCCACAGGAGCTTCGCTCGATCGTCGTTCCCCCAACACGGCGGCAAGCCTCAGAGAATTTGTAATGATACGGAGTGGTATCGGGGGAAGCCAATTCGTGAGATGATATGTGGTGGTTCCCCCGTCGACCATGACAACATCGTTGGGTTCAAGTAATGTCGCCGCTTTACGGGCAAGTGCGTCTTTTTCCTGCGCAAAACGAATTTCGCGAATCGAGTAAGGTGTCAAGCCGTTCACGGTCGTCGAATTACGCTTGATCCCCCCTCGTGTCCGTTTGATGAGGTTATTTTTGGCCAACTCCTGAAAATCCCGCCTGACTGTCGCGGGGCTGGCACTCAATTGTTGCACGGCTTCCTCCACATTCAAATAATCATGTTCCGCCAAATAGGATAGAATCCAATCATGCCTTTGTTGCTGAATCATAATAAGTTATGAACCTTTCAATCAAATTCGATCACTCATTGTAATCAAAAACAATCATAAAACAAGGTGAATGAATCAATTAATGATCATTCTACCAAGGAATTTTTGAGTTTATGGAGTGTAATTCAATTTTATCATGAATCAAACTGATTTTTTGGATGATTCAAGTTGACAATTTTTGATTAAAGAATACAATTGCCAAGAGTATATGGATATCATTCATCGAATGAATGAACAGGTTGATCCATCGATCCATGTGATGTGCATTTTCACAACCGTTCAAACATGCAATTCATCACTTCTGAATAAATAATAAATCACTCAAGGAGCAATCGAATGGACAGAGAGTGCTTTCCCGTCAGTATCGTCGAATTCCACAATGAGAAAACGAGTGTACAAAAAGCGAAACGAACGCCAGGCACTTTAAAAAGCAAAGGTGAATTTGAATGGGGAAAAAATCCCGCTGAATGTAAAATCAAAACCGGATCAAAATCCGGAAAAGACGAGGGTTGTGCCGCATCGGTTTTCAATGAAGGCTTGCAGTATTTAGCCGAATTTCAATCCGCAAATGCGGTGGCTGATGTCTTGAATCCCCCCAAAAAAAGTGAAGAAAAAGTGACCATTGCCTGGATGCAGAATCATGATGTGATTCTCGATGTGCTCCCCGGCGATGATGCCGTCATTCGCATCGATCTCGATTGGCTTGAAGCATGCGGTGTCGAATTATCCGGAAAGAAATTCAGGGCGAATGATCCGCTATTTGTCGAAGGGATCAAAGTGCTGGCGGCGTTGACTCTCGTTCATGCCTGTTCATTGTTGAATGGAAATACGCAGAGGGAATCGATCCATTCTGTTTTGGATGTCGCCGACCTTTTACCGGATACGGATCTCGATGCACTCGATCATCTTCTGAGAAGCCATGCCATCGACAGCAACAATTCGTTCAGCTTGTTCTTGGAAGGAGTGCGGGACAAGGAACTTGCGCTCGAACTGGAACAGTTGGATTTGCGACTATTCAGTCATGTGAGAACACCGGTTCTCTATGAGGTAGGCAACCTTCTTGAGCATCAAATATTCAGACAAAAACGGGGGGGAGAAAGTGTCGATACGGCAAAATCGCTGAACGGTCTCAGCGGAAAGAAAAACGGGAAGGTGATCGGAAAAGATGAAGTGACCGATCTCGTCAACCGAATTCAGGATTCGGAAGGCGCATTGAGTAGCAAGTCCCCTTCCGAAATGGCGCAGGTCATGGAAAGGACTTTGAAATGGCGCGATAAATGGGTGAGTTGGTTGATCGGGCAGATGCGGGTAGATATGCCCTACGATCAAACGAGAGTGGTGCGATTGATGGAAGAAGAGATCGAAGACATCGACGAAAAGCGCGCGTTGATCAATGAGGCCATCAGCTCCACCTACGATTTAGAGCAAGAAGGCAGTAATATCTTACGCTTGTCGAAATGGGCGCGCGAAAACAGTATGCGTATGGTCGCGGGCCGATTGAGCCGTGCCTTTGGGAACCAAGCGCAGCTGCTTTCCGTTGCGAAAATCCTCGCCGACAAGGCTGGTTTGCTTCCCTCTGCGAAAAAATTGTACAAACTCGCGATGGAAGTTCCACAACTGCAAACCCAAGCGGCACGCTTGCTCCACCTCATCCAACAAACCAAACCGACTCCGTTTTCCCAAACCATCGGCGCATTGAACCGTTTTGAAGAAGCGCTTTTTGCTTATCAGTCCAAAGAATTCAAAACGATGCTGCGGGAGAAAGACGAAGCGTCGCGGCGGATGATCGGGCGTCCGGATGCCGATATGTGCGGTGAAGTTCTCGATACGATTCAAGAGCGCATCCGTGAATTGTACCGCCTCGCGGCGAATTTTCGGGATCAGTTAGAACAGACGGAGAAAAGCCCTGCGGCCTATACGATCCTTATGCAGCGGCTTCATCCGGCGGAAACCATCAATCTTGCCAACGCCAATCTCTTTCGCGAAGTCCATCCAGGGAAAGAAGAAGATCTCCGCGATCTCGTCCGGCAAGGCGGTCATTATACTTATTCCAGTCCCGGCTTGGGGCGAGTTCCCGTGATTGACAAGAAAGATGAGACGACGGACACCAACTGGATCATTCAGGTCGACGACTGGATCGAAGCGATCCCGCTCTTCATTCACGAACGCGTGGTGAAGCGAACGGTCGAAATCGGCAACGAAGAAGTTACCATCGAACTGATTGAGACAGAGGTCGATCAAGAGGCGATGGAAGCCTTTTTCCGGTTCCATGCGGAATTTTGGGCAAGGAATATCGATGCCGTGATGGATTCCGAGCATGTCGGTCTGGCGCGCCGCTTACTGGTTCAAACGGATCCATCGTTATGTAAAGCGGTGAACGAAATTCGGCAAAATAATCCGGATAAGAACGACGACGATGCGGCATGGGAAGTCCTGGCCGATCAATCCGATATCCATGAAGGAATTGCCGCACTTGGTGTGTTGGTAGCCGATGCCTATCGGCGTTGCATCGATGAAGTGGGCAGACTCATCGAGTTAAAAGATATCAGCCGAATCGATGCGGTGGAACGAGCCTTGCCCGAATTTTTGGAAACAAAAGAAGGGGCGTCGCTAAACGATGTACTTCGAAAGAAGACCGCCAAGACGATTGCTTCTGCTGCCCAATCGGAAGTTGAAAAGGGAAATAAAAAAATGGCGGCGGAAATGCAGCGCCTTATGCCCTATGTTGACCGTCCGACACGCAAAGTTCCCAGTCTCCATATTCTGACGACCGAGTCCGCCGGGATGACGGAAGGATATGTTCAGACTTGGATCGAGGAAGAGATCGCGTTATTCAACGTAATCCGCAATCACGGTCTTGAAGATAAAGTCAAGGAACGAATGAACCAGTTCCGGACTCGAATCCTTAGTGTTGGGAAGAAAGTCATCGATGAATTCGGGATGGGTGTCGTCGTCGATGAAGTCATGGCGCAGCAGCGCCTGCCGGAACCGGCGGCGGTTATGACGGTCTTGACTTCCTTTAAACCGGTCATGCAGGAAGCGGCGAAATTGGCGGTTCTGATCGAACAGTCGGAACTGGAAGGAAAGGGAAAACCCAAGTATGACAATGCCAGCGATCCTAAAGCCGTGGACGACTATTTAACGAAACACAAAACGGAACTCATGAAAATTGCCGTTCCGAAAGTGGCGGAAAACAACGGGAAAGCCTTCGAACGGCGAGTTATGCAAATTCAAGAAGAAAAATCCAAACTCAGTCTGTATCAAGTGCAAAAGAAAGTTATCGAATCGGAAACCGACTATACGGAAGAACTCGACGCGCTGATTCGCTTTGAAGCCCGCAGCCGTGTTTTGGAGAAACTGATCAAAGAATATCCCGAACGAAAACTACAGGCGCAGTTAGAAAATTATATTCGCGTCCATACGATGCTGGCCAAATCGACCGCACGAAAACAGATTATCGCGGAAAAGAAAATTCACGACCAAACTCAGGAGCCACTCAATTATTACCAGGCGACCGGCGGCAACAAACGGTATAACCTACTTTATACACCCAGCCGGGTCAATTTGGGAGAACGGGAGAGAGATTCTGTCGTGAAGTGGAGCCAGTGGGTCGGCGGTGCAGACCGCTGGGCAGCCCAGGCAGGATTTGAGTTTTATAGTTTAATCAACGAAGGCGGTGTCGAAGAACGGCCGGCTTTGGCTTACGCCGAAATCCAGAAAACCTCTGAAAACGCTCTTTGCGTCACTCATTTTGCCGGTTCCAACGCCTTGGCTCTGCTGTGCATGGCGGTTCTCGAAGGCGATGTCGAAGATATGGCGGATCAGATGAACTTGCGGGAAGACCGGATGATCCCACCTGCAGGCGAAGGCTACGGCGGATACTGCGTCCCCAAAGACGGTCTATTTCTGGCCTTTGTTCTTTCCTTGAAAAATGAAGTGAAACTGCGCCAAATCGGAATCCCCGAACGATTCCATAAAGCGGTTATGGATTTGGCGAAAGAAGTGCTCTTGCATCAGAACGATTTCGAATGCCATTTCGATTGGCAAAAATGGGCGGCGAAAAAACTCCTTACCTACAAACAGTTAAATAAATTCTTTGATTTGAAGGAAGATATCCTTGTCTTCCATATCAACAAAATCGCTCGCGCCGTCGAGAACCTTGGACAGCCGTGGCATGAAACCGCCGATGGCTCCAAACTCCTCGCCAATTTAGCCGCTCAATGGGGAGTGGAAAAAATGATCATTCGGGCGGAACAAGTCAACCGCTTTATGGTATTCTACAAAGCATGGATGATTTACGATGCGATCCGGGAAGCACACGCGCAAAATGCGAGTTCCCCGAGTGAAGACAACGCCGTTGTCGCTTTGACGGCTGAATACAAACCGGTACAGGACGTGCGGTATTCCACCGGTATGCGCTTGTTTGAAATTCTCGCCCAGACCGGTGAACATTTAACCTATTCGCTCGATGAAGAAGGCCAGAACCTTGCGTATATCATGACGCACGGATTCGATCCGGATACGGAACATCCAGTCGGTAAACGGGCGGTCAATCAAATCATGCAAACCATGCTCGTCTCCCGGGATGATAAAGAAACAATCAATCGTCTCAAGGAAGCTTTCCCGCCCCATAAATCCCCGGGCGATTTGATCATGACTTCTGTTACGATGTCCTCGACGCAGGATATGCTCTTCTATGTCAGCGATACGAAGCTGGATGAAATCGGAAATCAAGTTCAAGTGATATTAGGCGATTATGGTCTCACAGAAGATCAGATTCGCGCTAACGCAACCGTGCATGGCGGCCATCTGCGTGAATGGGCCGGCATCAAACAACTGCCGAAAGAAGAGCAGGATGAACTGATCGAAAAAGTCGGCGGACAGATTCACGCGCTTGTGTTGCAAATGCGCGGTCCTGGCCGTGATTACGAAAAAGACGTGCAGGGGATCGATGTACTCAACACCGGAATTCCTTTCCCTGAACTACTTGAACTGCTTGACGATATGCCGAGACTCATTGCCTTGATGCGTAACGGCAACCCGAACAGCAGTTTGGCGATAACCGACGGAGCGGCCGGACGGGCACGGCGGGCGATGACCTATCTCGATATCATGCTCTTCTTCGCCGCCTGCGAAAAAATCGGACGCCAAGGTGTGTATCGCGCTATTGGACTTGGAAAAAGCAATATCGAACGGATTCGGGAAGATATGCAAAAGAGACGGTCTCGAGCAGAAAAACTATTCAATGCCGTCGCTGAAGTGACGGAAGCCTCAAGCGACAAACAAAAGGAAACCGCTGCCGAAGAAGCGCTTGCACTGTATCGCTCTATGCGGGAAGAAATCACTGCCACCGACGAAGCCGGCAAAGCGCTCCGTGAAGAAGAGAAGATGAAGCGATACAAAAAATGGAAGAAACGTGATTACTATATCAGCCAAGCGTTGGCGAAAATCAGCGCCGGTTTGCCGTTGCAAGATATGGATTTCTTCACATGGGTTGCCGGAATCGGCGGTATCTTTGCCGTCAACGGCGAGCCGGAAGGCACGATTCAAGAGAAAAGAGATATTTGGGAACGCAACGTAAAGGCGATTACTAAAATCGCCGGAAAAGGGGAATCCGTCGACGTCAAAGCGTTCACAAAGAATGAGCAGGAAGACGCATATACTCACTTGATCCGGCCGGAATTCGTGCCGGAAACGCAGCGGTTCGCTCAACAAATGCTGGTCGAATCCTCCAGCAAAGCGGTTGAAATTGCCGCCCGTGAAGCGTTGGAACGCCGAAAAGCCTTGAAAGTGCGCGCCGAACGGGCACGGGCTTTCAATGACCGGGAAGACGGTTTCCGGGAAACGTTCAAAGAAGACCAGATTCCGGCATTCGCCGAAGGCTGGAAGAACTCCATGAACTGCCTAAGCGAAATCAAACGGAATCTAGACAAGATTTATCAATACAACACTGACGATTCAAAACGGCGTGATTTACAATCCAACGTGAACCGAACCTTCGGTTGTCTGATCGGTCACACCCGTTCCATATTCCATCGGCTGTTCGTCGATCTCATGCCGGAATCCAATGCCGATGAACGTTCGCTCAAACGGCAAATCCTGGAAGACCTTTCTACGGTCTTCACCGGCCGGGAGATCATTTTCGAAGATTTGAAAAAACTTGCCGGTGGATATGAAGACATTGGGGCTATCGCCCGTTTGGCGGAAGCGGCACAAGATGATCTTGACAAATTGAACGATATCGCCAAAGCGATCGAATTCTTTTACATAACGTTTGCCTTGGCGCAAACGCTCGAGTTCGTCTTGGCTCTTCCTGAGGATGTCGATGTATCCATGTTCTGGAAAAACATCACTGATTTCTTTGCGGAAACCATTAACGATCACTGGTACGAATATTGGCCCTGGGCCTATTCACGCGGAATCGGCTTCCGTAATATTCCTACGGATGAGAAATACGAAATGGCGGTCGAACGTCATGCATGGCTGTATGAATACTTGCGAACCGCGATGATCGAGCGAACCGAAATGAAGGATTGGGCAAAGGCGGATCAGGATGCGCTGCTTGGTAATTTCACTGAAAACAAGAAAGTCGTGGCGATCGGAGCCAATGCCCCCAGCGAAGTGGAGCGCCGGTGGCGCGCCTACAATCAATTGCGCGAAATCGCTTTTATCAAAACCGACGGTTTTCCGTTGCCGGAAGTGTTCGAAGAATTCGATCCGGATATTATCGAAGCGGACAAACGGGTCAATTTGGGGATTCTTTTCCCCGTCGGCCGGACGCATGTTTCCCGTGCCCTACGGGAAGGTCCAACGATTAACAAAGAGCTGCAAGCAGAAAAGCATTCCGGAGCGAATATTGTCATTACCCGCTACAACGATTTCGCCGAGGTCGAAGGAGCGCAAAAGAAAGTCATTCTTTTGACGGACGGCCACTTTTATATCAGTGAAAAAGAATATGTTGAAGCGCTGAAGAAATCGAAAGGTTTGAATAAATCGGAACTCAACAAGAAACTGCAAAAAGCGAAAGCGGAGGGAGCGTTGACTCCGAAAGGAATCCGAATTGCCGCCCGTTTCACGAAGAAAGACAAACAGGCTCCTATCGTTGCGGGCAGCCTGATTCCATTCCATGGATTACCAATCTATATTGAAGGGTATACCGAAGAGGAAGGAATTCCCGCGACGATTCAATCCTCCATCTATACTGACCTGACCTATGATAAGTCGTTGTATCCGAAAATATTCACAAAAGAATCCGGTGTGCAGCTGCCACCAGAGATCGATTGGTTGTATGAATGGAATCAGGGATTGACACCGGAAAAAATACGCGAATGTATTTCTGAAGGGATGAAAGATAAGGGATATCTTGGCTTGCGCGAATTTGCCAAGCAGCATGCCATCGTTCTGATCAAGGGAGCTGCGGAATCGGGCGCTCGGAACTTGAAAGTCTTCGATCTGCAGGATGAACGTGCCCGGATCAACGAAGAAGAATTGGAAAACGCTGTTGACTTTATTTATGATGTCTCTCGTTCACAAAGTGTTGTCATTCAGACAGCCCTACTCACTACACCGGAAGTGTGGGCGAGTGAATCCTTGATGCAGCGTTTTGTCGACCGGCAGGTTCTGGAATGGAACACCCCTGTCAATCGGGATTCGTATCCGAAATCCCAGATTTATGGTTCTGCCCGCATTGTGGCTTCTTCATCGCATCCGAAGAAGAAATATGACACCGCATTTCCTATTTCCTTGATCAGTTTGCAGGTCGCCACAAACGTCGGACGCGGCGGGACCTTGGAGCAATTGCTCCCTGAATTCATCCAAGAAAAATACCGCAAACAAATTCTCGAAGGATTGCACGCCGAAGGGCCGAAAGTCATGAACGCCATGAATGAATACGTGAAGAAACACGGTGCCGAATGGGAAAAAGCCAAAGGCAGAACCATCGGTGAAGATTTGCGCGGTGTATCATACGGCTGGGCCAATTACTTGATGTCAGATTACCTTATCTCTCCTATCTTCAAGCGTCCGGGCCGATTGGTCGATATCGAACCGTTCTTCGACGAAGAAGGTAACCGAATTGGTTCCAAACCGATTCTTCAAGATGAAGAAGGCCGCTTCGAAGGGGAAATTGTCGATTGGCAGTTCATTCACCTCGAACCCAATGTCGGAATCGGTTTATGGGACCGCTATAACCTACGGGAAGAGGTGAACGAAGCCATGAAAGCCAAACGGGAAAAGCGGGAATACAACTGGAACAACATCGGCGTCAGCGACCGGATAGTTCTCAAAAACTTCATCCTGAGCGGGGAAGATTATTTGAAGGCGAATTTCGGGAATGACGGCATCGAGCGGAAGGCGATTCAATCGACTATCGAGTAGTTCTTGATTGATTTTGTTGGACGCCCGACGTTTTGTTCTTCCAAGCATTCTGTTTGGGCGACTACGTTTTGTTTGCGCATGGCGGGAATGATGCCAGCCCATGCGCTTGCATTGGCGATCCGGTGCCGTGCGGACGCTGTATTTGTTGCCCGTAGTATTGGTCGGAGCGCGGGCATCCTGCCCGCACGGTGGTGCGATGAAGGAACTTGGTGCGTTGGAAGATGCGGCCAAGGATGGCCGCGCTCCCAGTGGGCGCTCCCAGAAGGCGCTCCCGGTTTTACTCGTTTAACAGTTGCTCGATTTTTTGTTTGACTTCGAGTTCTTGCAGGAGGGTGGTGTTGCCGAGGGCGTTGTCGAGTTTGATGTTGAGTTTTGCTTTCGCTTTGATCATGGCGTTGCGCGATTCTTCGAGGAATTTGTCGTATTCCGGGCCGAAGAGTTTTTCGGATTCTTTCAGGCGGACCAAGGTTCTCTCATTCGACGCGAGCTCGAAAAGAAGATCGCGGTAATCTTCTTCGTCTTTTTCTAATACCAGTAAGGTGCGGGCGATTTCGTCGAGTTCATCCATCAAGAGAACTCGCGACGAGGGGGAAGGGCTTTTGCGTAATTCGTCTTTTATTTCATTCGCTTGTTTGTAGAGTAATTTTGTGAAATCGGGGATTTCCCGTTCCAAGCGCCGTTCGATCATATTTTTCTGATCGTGAATGAGTGATAGTTGTTTCTCTTCTTCCGGCATGCGGGTTTGTTCCACGAAAGTGTGGATATGGTCTTTGGCACTCACCCATTTGTGTTTGAATTCAGTGTTGGATCCCATGAAAAGGATCGAGAAGGTGATGAGAAAGAGGGCGAACGGCACCATCGATCCGCGTTTTTGAGGGAGAAGGGTAAAGATACCGATCACAAAAAAGATGGAGAATATGACACGGTTAAAATGGATCAGGTGAAACGGGACGATGAAATAGAGAATCATTGCGCCGATCACGCTGATCATGATGCATTGATAGAGGTCGTTGCTCTCTTTGGAACATTTGTATGAGTTGAGCGATTTCATCAATAAGTTGACTATGATAAACGGATATAAGACCCAGAATACTTCGATCATGATTTTGTCTTACCATCCTTTTTGGGATTTTTCATTCCATAAGTGCCGCCAAGATGGCGGCGATACTTTAGGCCGCTGAGACGGCGTCGTTACATTTGACCGCCGAGACAGCGGTGTTACGTTTATCCCTACCTATATATTAAGGGAAATTCTTGAATTTATTTCAGCAATTCCTCGATTTTTTGCTGGACTTCCGCTTCGGAAAGCGTTGTGGTATTGCCGAGTTCTTCGTTCAGTTTGATATTGAGTTTCGCTCTCGATTTGATCATGGCTTCGCGAGATTGCTCCATGTATTCCTCGTATTCGGGACCGAAGATTTTTTCGGATTCCCGCAGACGGACGAGGCTTCGTTTGTTGGAGGAGAGTTCCGAGAGGAGATCGTGAAACTCGTCCTCTTCCTTGTCCAAGACGAGGAAGATGCGGGCGATTTCATCCAGTTCTTCCATTAAATATTGTTGTCGGGCCGGATCGTCCGTTTCCTTGAGTTCCTCTTTGATTTCACGAACCTGCGTATAGAGCAATCGAACGAAATCGGGGAGTTCCTCTTCGATCCGATGCTCGATGGCGTGCTGTTGCTGCTCGATTTCCCGAATCTGGCGGTCGATGTCGGGCATGGTGATTTCGTCGTAAAAATGAAAGAAAAAGATGGGACTGAACCCAATGAGAAGCAACAGCAGGAATACGCCAAGGCAGCCGCCGCAGCCGACTCCAACCCATTTGAGGCCGCTTTCGGAAGGAGAACCGGCGTATCCCGAATGTTCTCTCGCTCGTCTTGGTCTTTTACTCAAAAGAGAAATCAAAAAATACAGAACGAGAATGAGCAGAGCAAACTGCATGATTTTGAATAGGATACCTACCATAAAACCGGACATTGCCATGTTATCAAACCCCAATTCTTGTGTCTTTCGCCAAAACCATAAGATCCTGGATTATTCTTTTTGTAGGATCAAAAGATCCCTTCGAGAAGCGATTCGTATTTCGGATTCTCGGTAAGAATCGTTTGCAATCGTTTTCTCGCTTTCGCCAAGCGTTTTTCAAACCGTTTTTCCGAGCAGTTCAAAATTTGTGCCGCGGATTTGTAGGAAAAACCTTGGATATCTTTTAAATCGATTGCTTCTCGATCGTTTGCTTTCAGGCGGCTGAGAGCGTCGTCCAGCAAAGCTGTTTTCATTTTTTCATCCGATTGCTGATTCCAATCGGGGATATCGAATCCTTTTTCGCACAAATCATTCAGAGAGATTTCTTGTCTCCGAGTTTTCTTTTTGTAATGAGACCGGGCCAGGTTTACGGCAATCCGAAACAAAAATGTTTTCGGAGAGGCCTTCGCCGGATCGTAATTGAATGCGAAACGCCGCAGCGTTTCTTGAAGAAGATCGAAAGCATCGTCCGGATCGCGAAGCATGCGGATCAAATAAGCCAGGACAGGTTCGCAATGCGAAGCGACCAAGTTGGCGAACGCGTTGTGGTCGTTGTTATGAGTGTACCGATGCCATAGATGTTCTTCCGTTTCATTCGTATAATTTTCATTCATCGAGTATCCATCATGGTGTATATCGTGAATTGATCTATCGAAATCATAATTCTTTCAGTACGCGAAATCCGACGCTGATTGTACGATAGGTTTCCATCATACTATCCTTTGCATGAATATTATCGGAATTCAAACCGCTATCCCAGCTGCCTCCTCGGATAATCCGATGGGGAAACGGAGATGTAGTATCGTGGAAGCAATTTGGAATCGGATCGCGGCACCATTCGAAGACGTTGCCTTCCAGATCGAAGAAACCGCCGGGATGGGGATGTTTCAGCCCGACTTCATGTGGGCGTCCATCGGCATTGTTTCGATACCAGGCAACCTCATCGATCACGGAATCCATCCTAGTGGAATCCGAATCATTTCGTTTCCATTCAAACGCGTATAACCATTCGTTTTCTGTCGGAAGCCGAAATTTTACTTGTTCCCGGGTGCTCAATATTTCCAGAAACTTCTGGCAATCGTTCCAAGACACTTGATCGACTGGTAGGTCGGGATGATCCCGGCGATGGGATGGATTACTGCCCATGACGGCCTGCCAGTGTGCTTGGGTCACTTCATATTTACCCAGATAAAATCCCTTCGTGATCTCATCCTTTGTTTTTTCTTCCGTTGTGATGGAAGGCGGGACGAAGATCATTTCAAACGGTTTTGCTTCTGGTGGCAGATCGAGTTGTACCGTCAATACGGGAGGTGGAGTCGGGGCCGCCGCCGGCATGTTGCCGAAACGTTTGATCAAGTCTTCAAAATACTGCTCGGTGGCGGCGCTGTCGACATCGGAGCGAGGCCCTTTTTGGAATTCGGTCAAGAATTCTTCATTGGTCTCCGTGATTTTTTTCACCTCATCGATGGTGGTTTTGATCATCCCGAAGAATTGGTCGTGTTCTTCCGTCGGCGTACCCTTCATATTTTGGATGGTGATATCGAGGTAGTCGCGGATATCTTCACAGGCCAACATCTTGTCCATCGTGTTTTCGATCA
Source organism: uncultured bacterium (assembly GCA_964412555.1). Classification (GTDB taxonomy): domain Bacteria; phylum Hinthialibacterota; class Hinthialibacteria; order Hinthialibacterales; family Hinthialibacteraceae; genus CAYPPG01. Next base: position 20,018 of record CAYPPG010000056.1, on the reverse strand, counting down.
GCACCTGATTTTGCTTCTTCTTGTTGGTAAACCAGTCGTATTGCAGACCCAAACCGATGCAGATTTGCTTGAGAACATGGAACTGAATTTTTTCTTCGGATTCATCCGATTGGAAATTGTTCAGCTTGTTCAAATCTTCCACCAATAGCGCTTGGATTTTGTCGATTTTAGTGGGGATGATGCGTTCGTTTTCTCGCAATCGTTCAAGTTGCCGATTGGTGGTTTGGATCGCGTCGTTGATATCCGCCAGGTAAAAATGAATTTGATTCATTGCAGACGGAGTCGGTTTGGGGATCGGCACGATGGTCGGTGTCCATTCAGCCACAATCGATACATCCGCCGCTTGTTTACAGCCAACAATCAACAACGGCAGGATGAAGGAGAAAACCAGATTTTTCTGCAATTGATTAGTGATCATCGTGGTTTTCTCCATTCCATTCAAACAGCGCCATTGAGATACTATCTGCCGGTTGCTCTTGTGTGAATACCGTTTTCACCGCGCTGAGTGTCAGCTTCGTCGAATTTGCGGTGATCAATAGGCAGGCAAGCACGGCGATGCAGACTCCATTTACCAAATCCTCCATTGTGAATGACGGAAATGAGAACCAGGATGTTTGTTCCGGCCTGTGGCAGAGTTGCTGCATCCAGGCCGGATTATCACGATCCTTTTGCCGGAGGAGAGTACCGGCCGCTTCGCCGGATGCTGTGCGAAGCTGTTGGCAGTATGTGCCGTAGTTCTTGCCGAAGGTATTCACGGTTCACCTCTTGATACAAATTACACCAGTAGGATTTAGGCAAGGGCAGACCTATCGTCTTGCCCTTGCTACCCTCCCTTTTTTTATAACTTGGTGCCGCCTAGGTATTGTTGGCGGAGTTTATCGAGTTCGCTGTCCGTTTCCACATTTTCTTTGTATTTCAGGGCGTCATCAAGTGTAGAAGCGGTTGGTTGTTCGAGATCGGATTGCATACGGATCTCGATTTCGTCGATGTAGCTCTGCATTTCCTGCAGCAATTCTTTGACGCCGGTGTCATCCATGCCGACCGCGTCCACAACCAATTCTTTGGCGAATTCTTGGGCTTCCAACGTATCCCGGATGGTAGCCAGTTCGAGGGCGCGCTGTTTCAGGTCTTGAATGCTGACTTGCATCTTGGTGATGGAGTCGTTGATTCGTTCGATCGATTTCTCGAACATTTCTTTCTGTTTGTTCAGGAAATCGATGCGATTCTTGATCGGAAGCAGCTCGGCGGTCCATTGATCGAACGTGTTTTGCGCCGCTTCGACTGTGTAAGTTTTGCCCAAGTATTCGAACTTTTCGATGTTGGGATCATTCTTGGTTTTGTTCATCTGATCGACGAGGCCGCGAATGACATCATCGTATTTGTTGAAGGTTTCCTTCTCGTTTTCCAATTTGCGTAGCACGTCGCGGTTTTTGACTTTGAAGGAAATGACGGCTTCTTCTTGAGCTTCGACTTTCCGTTCCAATTCGCTGATTTTGTCTTTGATTCGCTGATCCCAATTGCGAACCCGCCATTCTTTTTGTAAGCTTTCGACGGTGGACCGTACTTCGGCGTAATTCCAGATGGCGTACGATCCGACGATAAGCGCCAGGCACATTGCTAAAACACCACTCGATTTCATCGTGAAGTCTCCTTTAATCATTGATCCATGAAATACCGGCAGTAAGCCGGATTTATTCTCTTACTTCCGTATACTCACAATATTGGGATTTCCCCCCCCTTTTTGTCCTTCATTTTTTAAAAAGTGTTTTGAGAAACAGACAGTGGTTGTAAAAACGAAGCTGTATTGTGTGTTTTTGAAACAGGACCTTCTTTGATGTTGGAATTCAGGCAGATTTTGAACGGCAATATCAGGAACTGAAGCTGGAATGGTAGTTGCTTAATACAATATGTGATTTTATGACTATCAACCTTTTGGAAAAAAGAAATTACTGAATTCCTCACCATTTGCATTTGCATCATCTTCATTAGATCGGAATAGTGGATGTTTCCTCTATTGGATGGAAAAAAGAAAGTCCAACTTTTTTTACGGTTTTATTTGAAATAATCATTTCAAACGTCTATACTTACCTGGGTAATCTATATATGGTCGGAAGCTGCACAAAAAATAACGGAGGTGTTATGATGAACAAATTGAGTACGGTGAATATCCTTTTGCTCGCATCGATTGTATGTTTCACGAATTTTGCAGGCGCACAAATTTCGCCGGAACCAACACCGATTTTGGTTCCAACCTTGCCACCGACAATACCGACGATTCCCCCTTTACCGACAATCCCGATTTACCCAACGATTCCTCCCACTGGCGATAATACGATCACAAACATTACTTTGGATCCTTCTTCGCCGGCGTCGTTGGAATTAGGAGAAGAGGTGACCGTCAATTTCGATTATTCGACAGTGGCGAGTGGTGGAGTCAGAATTTATGTTCGGCCTTATACGAATGGGGAGTCAACACCCAATTACGCGGCGCATGGTTCGCCGTTGTACGAGACCGGCTCGGGTAGCGGTGACGGTTTTTTTACAATCACCGATATGCCGGCGAGGGTTGATCAGCTCAAATTCGAGATGACAAACGACGGGCAAACGGAGACGTTGCTGGAATTCTATATGCCGGTGGAATATACATTCGGTGTGATCCCCGATCCGATTTGGGTGGATGACGATAATGATTCCGGGATAGAAGATGGAACGGAGGAGCATCCGTATCGAACCATTTCGGCGGCCATGAATGTGGCGGTTACGCATACCGTTCGAGTGCGATCCGGATTTTACCCAGAAACGGTAACATTGAAAGACGGAGTCAAGCTGATCGGGGATGGATTCGAGACGACGACTATCGATGGCGGTGGTTCGGGAACGCTTATTACCTGTACGGATGCCGGTGCGTCCACATGGATATCCGGTTTTCGATTGCAGAACGCAGAACGGGGAATTTATTGCAGTAATGCGTCGCCCCGCATTCAAGAAAACTACATAACCGATATGGATGTCGATTCGACGGCGGCGGATGGGATTGCATTGTCAAATTCTTCACCTTTGATTCAGTTTAATGTCATTTACAACGTCGGGGGAATGGGGATTAACGGACAAGGCAACAGCGAGCCGGAGATCATCAACAATACCATTTATGATTACCGATACTATGCTGGGATTGGATTTGCCGCCTTGAATATCGGTGCCGTGTCGCCCGTGGTTAAAAACAATATAGTCGTGCGAGGCAATAGCGAGCCGGTCGGCGGTATTTTGTGGAGTGCACCGGCTTCGGTTCAAGTTTCTTTTAATAATGTATACGATCCGCAAGATGTGACCGGAACGGGGTCTTATTATGCGGTGAGTGAAAATTCAACCTGGACGGAAGTGAATGGTGGTCCGGGAGCGATTTCGGAAGATCCGATGTTTGTCGATGCCGCGAATGGGAACTTCCGATTGCAGGAAGATTCTCCTTGTATCGATGCGGGGGACCCGGCTTCCCAATATAACGATGTGGATGGATCGCGTAACGATATCGGTGCATTCGGTGGCCTTCATATCGAAGGCGGGAATGTGTTTCATAAGGGTTCCGGATTTCTATTTACATCGGTTGGGCAGATTCCGATAACCGGAATCAATCAAGACAGCACCGATTCTTCTTATGGGTTGGCGGATGTCTCTTCTGCTACATCCAGCCAGTACAGTATTCCGCAATATACGGATTCACCGTTCGGCGGCCGTTTGTGGATACGGGGGCTTTTCGGAGCTTCCGATGATGTCGATTATTACAAAATTATTGCGACTTCGTTGGACAGCGGCGATTCATTCGATCTGAATGATTCATTGACGAAAACTTTGTATACCATCCAATCGGACGGTTCGGTGAAACGGGAACGCATTCAACTGGGACCGCTGAATATGGATGGAATCGAGAATTTGTATGAACTCAATAAAAGCGGTTATTGGAGCCAGCAGGATTTGCGGATCATTTGGAATACGACGGGATTAAACGGACAATATCGGCTCTCAGTAAAAGGATACCAAGAAGTCAGTGCCGGCGATATCGAAGAGGTGACTCTGCCTGTCAACGATTTGAGCCAAGTGACGCTGTGGATCGACAATTATGACGTCGATGTGGAGATCATCAATGTCGCGTATGGAAATGGGGATGAATTGGTGGAATGTGAAGATATCCTCTTTCCGCATGCAGGCACCAGCCAGTTGCAGTTTCAAATCAAAGCCCATCATCCGGGTGGATTTCTTGATTATTTCATTTTGGATGCGTGGTGGGGTCACAACAATTCCGGAGGACGATTTACTCGCGAACAGTATGTCGGACAAAACGATGGTTCTCCGCCGATGTGGGCTGGGTATATGGATCAAACTCTGCCATCACTCGTACCTGTTGACAGCAATGGAACGCCGGTGCCGTGGGAAGACTGTGCGTATCGCTTTCGAATCAAAGCTCGTGCCCGGACGACAAATGGTTTCCGGTATATCAAAAGAGATACCTTTAATGTCTACCATTCTGTAGAAACTTCGGTTTCGGCAAAAGTAGCGGCGAGAATCGTGGCTGATTGTGTTGATTGCCCGGAAAATATAGATACAAATCCTGCGAATGCTATTATTTTACCCCGCATTGAGGCCATCGAAACATCGGGCGATTTACAGAGAACGGAAACACAAGTTTCGGCGAGGGTAAGGCCGAGAAGTGTTGTTCCTTTGGCGTTGTTCACGATCGATGATTTCACCGATAACTGGGTGAACGTCAATCCCGATACTTTGGGAGTCACTCGATTAAATATCCAGGCACAAAATGGGAATGTAGCAGTTCATGGATATGGTCAATGTACCCCGACGGATTGCGATTGGGGAACGGTTACGGCTCCATTTACCGGGAATCCAACCACAGTGATGTTCGATTTCGGTTTTGCAACCGATACATTGACGATGGAATTGATCGGCCAAAATACACTTCGAGTGGTCGATTTTACGGATTATTCAGAAGAAGATGGGCGCACTGATTCTGAAGCGACCTATGAATTCACTCGAGGAACGGTGTGGGTCGACGATGACAATACTTCCGGTACCGAAGATGGAACGAGACAGAATCCATTCAATACAATCGGTGAAGGAATTACCGCCGCGGTGGAACACCAGATTGTTCGCGTTTTGAGCGGCCGATATACCGAAGAAGTGGATATGAAAGACGGAGTCGATCTGATCGGGTCCGGGGAAGAATCCACGTTCATCGATCCGGGAACGACAGGCCGTGCCGTCGATTTTGTCGGACTGGGTGAAGGAGAAGTCCTCGCCGGTTTTACGATTATGAACGCGGGAGTCGGTGTGTATTGCCATACCTCGTCACCGGTGATTCGGGAGAATTACATTACCAATATTGAAATTGGTTCTACGAGTGGAGACGGGATTCGTTTGGATGATTCATCGCCGCAGATCATGCACAATGTGATTTATCACGTCGGTGGTATGGGGATTCGCGGTCAAGGGAACAGTGAGCCTAATATCATCAATAACACGATTTACGATTATCGTTATTATGCCGGGATTTCCTTCTCTGCCTTGAATATCGGACCGGTGACGCCGCTCGTGATGAACAACATCGTCGTGCGCGGGAACGAGCAACCGGTAGGCGGAATATCTTGGAGTTCACCGGCGTCAATCATGGTATCGTACAACAATGTTTACGATCCGGCCGGAACCGGCAGCGGTGGATTGGCTGCGTATAGTTATCATGATGGAACGCAGTGGAATGTCATGTCCGGTGGAGACGGTGCGATTTCCGCCGATCCGATGTTTGTCGATGAAGCGAATGGCTATTTCCGGCTCGATTCGGATTCACCGTGCATCGATGCGGGGAATCCCGATCCGCAATACAACGATAACGACGGTACCCGAAACGATATGGGAGCGTATGGTGGAGGGCGTTTGGAGACAAGTGCTCCTTCACGAACGCAGAGCGGTTTTGTCTTTACGAGTATCGGGAAAGTACCGTTGACGGAGATTGTCGATGATCCGTCCGATCCTTCCCATGGATTGCTTCAAGTATCCGATACGGTGAAGAACGATCTTCATATTCCAAAATATACCGATGCGGCTTTTGGCGGCAATCTATGGATACGCGGATTGTTCGGGGAATCGGACGATGTCGATTATTATCAGATTCTGGCGGCTCCGTATGGAACATCGGCGACAGAAACGCTCGATGATCCATTGTCGAAAACGCATTTTACAATTGAAGAGGACGGTTCTGTGAACAAGACGAATGTTCGCATGGGGCCGTTGACGGTTGGTGGAGTGCAAAATGTCTATCGGTTGAACAAGGATGGCTATTGGTCGTTTACCGATTTACGGTATATCTGGCGAACAAGCGGTTTGAACGGGAAATACAGCGTAGCCATTCAACCGTATCGGGAATCGGGTGGGACACTGCAACCGGTCAACTTACCGAGTAACGAGTTGGATCATTTCACGATTGTCATTAACAACAAATCCGTTGAAATGCAAATTCATAGTATCAAATATGCGGATGGAACGCCTTTGGCCGAGTGTGAAAAAATCAATTTGCCTCATAATGGTGATTCACGGCTTATATTTGAAATTACTGCGGCGCATCCCGATGGATTTTTACGCAATTTCCGGTTGAATTCGCAATGGGGGAACAATCGCTATGGCGGAGAATTCATCAGCGAGCAGTATGTCGGTTTGCATGACAGTAGTCCTCCTTCCTGGACTGGGCTTACGGAAGTGGAATTGATACCGCTTCTGCCGAGAGATTCAGACGGGAATGTGATGGATTGGAATACTTGTCCCTATCGTTTCCATCTCTCTGGGTGGGGGCGAATCACGGACGGTGTTTCGTATATCAAGCGGGATAGTGATAATGTGTATCAGTCGATTGTGACAGGTACGGCGCCATCGACACCGACTCCACAACCGACCGTTGAACCGATCTTGACGCCGTTGCCGATTGTCACACCGCCGATCATTCCTCCGACGTTGGCACCGACGACCATGCCAACCTCGACACCCACATCCACGCCGACACCGACACCGCAAGTTGAGCCTACTGTTCCTGAAGAAGAGCAAGAGGTATTTATCTTTGATGATCCTAAGGATACAAGTGGGGATTTGACGGGACAAACCGACTTTGATCCCATCGATGAGCGAAACTTGACGATTGCTTGGGAAGCGGATCACACCAATGCAAAGGATTGGCATATCTATGTGAGAGAAGGATTTGGCGGGATGCTGTTCCTCGGCCGTGTGGGAAATGGTGAGGCTTCGAGTTTTGCATGGCAGCCCGGTGCGGAAAATCTGGCTGCTGGTTTTAAGAATGGGCCTGATTTCAATACGGTTTATCGATTCCGTGTTGTGCGTATCGATGATCAAGTCACACCAGATGATTATTACGATCTGCCTCGTCCTGTCGGATTCAATGTCGAAGGTGGGAATCCCGTCCCATTGGTGCAACCGGCCATGCCCGATTTGTTTGCGCGGAATGTCATTGTCACTGACGATATCCTTGGATGGATCAATCTTGCGCATCCGTTACGGCAGGGAGAAGATATTGATCCGCCGGAGTGGAATGCCTTGCAGATTATGTGGAATTTCGATGTCGATCCTGCGACGGTGCTTGAATATCACGTGTTTGTGAGTGTCGACGGTGGCCAATTCCAGTTCCTGGGTCAGACGCAGAGCGGTGATATCAACTATTTTTGGTGGACGCCGTTGCAGCTGTTCAAAACGGAAAAAGCATTTGTCGGCGGACCGGAAGGCGGGCATACATATCAGTTCCATATTGTGCTTCGTCCGTTGACGGGTAAGAAAGGCACGTTGAGAAGCGGGACATTGAAGTATACGATTTCGGAATAAGATTCATCGTTCTTTATTCGTAACATTTATTGAGCCGGAAAGGAAAGCGGGATGTTTTTTCCTTTCCGGCTTTTTATGTTCTTTCATACCTTTTGGTATGTTTATGTACTGTATATCGATTACTGTTTATTATTGATATCATTTCAATTTGATTTTTTTTAATCTCATCCCCAATTACCTGTTGACATATACTGCATATTGCAGTAGTTTATTGAATAATGATATTTCAATGAGATCGGAGAAACGACCATGGTGCGAAAATCGATGGACGGACTGGGTGAGTTGCAAAAGGAGATTATGGACGCAGTGTGGGAATTGGAAGAGGCGACGGTGCGTGAGATTCAGGAACGAATCAATAAGAAGCAAAAGAAGAATCTTGCGTATACATCCATTCTTTCCATCATGCAGCGATTGGAAAAATACGGTTGGTTGAAGCATCGAAAAGTGGGGCGAACTTATTACTACCAAGCGAAGCGGAACCGCAGTATGGAAACGATTCGTACGATCAAGGATTTTGTCAATCGAGTCTTTCAAGGGAACAAGCAATTGCTTTTCCGGCATATCATCGAGGATCAAGACTTGAGTGATGAGGATTTGGAGGCTCTTCAACAGATGATCGAGCAGAAAAGAAAAGGGAGGAAGTAATGGATATTCACGCCATTCAGGAAATGTTCATTCGTGGTATTGGATATACAACGATTTTCTTATTGATCGGTGTGATTCTGAGTTCTGTTTGGAAACAAAAACCTGCACGAGCAAATCAAATCCTTTTTTGGGCTGTTCTCGCATCATTGATCACTCCTGTTGTCAGTGAATTGGTCAGGCGAAACGGGTGGGGGCTGTTCTCGCATTCGATTTCACTGCCGTCGCATTTTGTTCAAACAGAAGAATCCGCCCAAGAGATCGATGGGCGTCATACCAAAGTGGCAGAAAGTACAAAAGCCAATTCTATCCAATCCAAAACGTCTGAAGATAGAGGATCATCCTCAATTACATCTGGTTTTCACAAAAGGAAGTCTATTACTAACTTTGAGACGTTCTCTTTGGTGAAAATTATAGGGATTGTGTGGGGATTTTTCACGTTATTCTTGCTTCTGAAATTTATTGTTTCACTGATTCAAGAGATGAGGATTTTGCGTCATGCGAAGCCGCTGAATCATGCAAAAATTCATGAGGCGTTGGAAACTGTTCTGGACAAGTTGAATCTTAAAATATCTCCAACTGTATATGAGACGAAATCTGTCCGGTCTCCTGTCATTTGCGGATGGGGAATCCGGCCTTCTCTCCTGATTCCGGTTTCCGGAATCGAGGATTATTCATTGCAAGATTGGGAAGGTATTTTGTGCCATGAACTGGCTCATGTAAAACGGGGGGATTGTATTTCTTCTTTTTTAACCGATGTTCTTCTTCTGCTTTATCCATGGCATCCGTTGGTATGGTGGGTGCGGTATAGGCTCGATCATTTATGTGAAATGGCGTGTGATGATTGGGTGATTACCAAAGGGTATTCCGTGGATCGTTATGCTCAGTCTCTTCTTCAACTTCTGCCACAACGACGGCCTGCATTTGCTATGAGGGCTGTTGGTTTGCGAAGAAAGCTGGAAGAGCGAATCGAGAACCTGTATCAAGAATCCCCGAAATATAGTCCAATCGAGCATATTTGGAGGTGGAGTATGTCTATGGCCACATTTTTTCTTGTCATTTTTTTGTCCTTTTTGCAATTCAGCTCTGATTCGATCCACGCAGTTGGTTCTGAGCAAAAGAAGGGTATTGTGATGAAGCAATTGTCCAAAGAATATTTACCAGGAGTATATTCATCTATTCAAAAAATTGGGGGAAAATATGCATGTGGTGTCGATGAGAAAAAGGGGAGCATAATCCTCAAAAATATGGAAACCGGTGAGCGGCGTATGGTTTCCGATTATGTATCGTGGTCATTGGATCCATATTCCACGGAAACACACATTTCTCCGGATGGAAAATTGATTGCATATGTATGTTATTATCCTGAAACAGCGGGCAAAGAAAAGCCGCCTGAAATTCGGATTATTGATGTGGATACGGGTGAGGATCGATCTCTTTTTACACATCAAAAATATGAATCTTATGATATTGAACAATGGATTGGACAACACAATCAATTGCTTGTCACGATACAAGAAGCCGATCAATATTTTATAGCTTTACTTTCGATTTCAAATCAAAAAATCGATATTGTAAAAACGGTCAATAAAGAGAAAGGATGGCCACATTGTAGAATCAATCCGGCATTGGATTGTATTTTCTATCAGAGTAAACCTTCGCAAAATGTACAAAATTATGATATATATGTTTATTCACTTGTAAACAATACTACAAAAGCGTTGATCGAACATCCCGCCAATGATCAAATAAAATTTTTATCGCCGGATGGGAGCAAATTGTATTTTATCAGTGATCGCTTTGATAATTTGGATCTATTTGTTCAAAAAATTGACAACTCTTCGAGTGTTCCGCAACTCATTAAAAAAGGTATTGGGACGATCAATATGATTGGGGTAACAAATGAAGGGAAAGTCTATTTCGACAAGTCGGAACGATGTTCGGAAGTGTATACGGCAAACTTTGATATCAATAAAAAACCTTGTATCCGCAATATCAAGCCACTTCCTGTAAAGCAAAAAGTTCGATTCAAGGCGGGATCGGAATGGTCTCCTATGGGAACAAAATTGGCTTACACAACCTATGAGAAAAACAGTGGTCCCATAACCGCCAATATACTATCATTCTCTGATAACAAAATTATTCATTTTGCAAAGGACTATCCAATTCTCGGGTGGTTTTTATGGAGTAAGGATGGACAGTATCTGTATAGCCGATATGGGAATGATCAGTACCGAGGGTTGTGCAAAATAAATATTGCGACAGGAACAATAGAAACATTGACTGCCCTAGAACACTTCGGTTATACACAAATATTTCCATGTGGTTTATCACCCGATAATGAAACACTTTATTATTGGGCAAAAGATGGGAAAAAGAGAAAAAGGTATTTGAGCTATCTGGATGTATCCACAGGGGAGTCCATTCTTTTGCTCGAAGATCATTACTGGGATTTTAAGGATTTTGGTTTTATTGGCCGAGCCGATTTATCTCCCGATGGGAAATGGTTGGCTTATCTATTATACAATATGGAATCTTCTCAAGTTAAAATTAATGTCATGTCAACCGCAAATCGGGAATCCCATGAAATCGCTCAATTTGACGATGTTGAATATAATGAAATCCGTTGGTTGGAATGGATGCCCGATAATAATGCAATTTTAGTCACCAGGAGCAATGAAGAAGGAAACTCGTTGTGGAAAGTGACCAAGAATGGGGAAAAACCGGCGAGATTATGGGGGACCGATATGAATATTAGCTGGTTGCGCGTTCATCCGAAGAAAAACAAAGTCGCATTTACTGATTACAGCCGAGATTATACGACATGGGAAATGAGTCATTTATTTTAAAATAAATTGAGTTATCTTTCTCATATGAATTGTAACTTCGAAAGTTTTAGCGTATATGGAAGTATGTGAAAGATGAAATTGTATAGATATTTATGGTTATTATAAATTATTTTGATGTATGGGCTCCTTATTGGAGTTATATTGAAGATTTCTGTTTGGACATTGAAAGCCTCAAACAATTGATGGAATTCATTCAATCTCCGGTTCTCGTTGTGGGGGCTGGACAGGGGCTTCTCGTTGAAGAATTACTTCAACAGGATTTACAAGTTACAGGGATCGATTTAAGTCGAGAAATGATCCAATATGCAAAAGAGAGACGAGGAATAGAACTCATTCATGCAGATGCCAAAGAGACACCTTTTCCCGATCAATTCTTCCAAACCTCTATTATTACCACGGGCGTGTTGGATTTCATGGATGACGAAGAAGCCATTCATCAGATCATTACGGAAGTCAGACGTGTCACGGATGAAACTGGCAAGGTGTTTATTGCTTTTAACCGGTTTCATCCTCGAGCGGAAGAACTCATGCGTTACACCGGCTTGATATCTGAAGACGATCAATGGTGCTTCCGGGATACGTATGTGGCTATGAGTCAAAAACCTTCTGAATTATTTGCTTCAATCCAAAAGAATCCAAATATTAGTACGTTGGGCGCCTTGCTTGTGGTAATCAAAACAGAATTGTTACTGCCCAGAAAGGAAAAAGTGGTCAGAAAGAGATGGAAGAAAGCCTGGGAAAAAATCAAGCGGGAAGTCGAAAATCCACAACAGTTGATCGATTGTGCCCCTGAATATATTCCATATAGAAATAAAACTCAAATACAAGACTTATTCAGAAAAATGAACCTTCCAATACAACAAATCCATGAGCTCTATAGTTGTATTGTTGTTCAGCTTACTAAATGAAAGGATAGCCTATGTTTTTACGTTATTTTTCGGTTGTATTCGTTTTTACAATTTTCCATGCGAGCAGTTTTTCCGAAGATTTGGAAATCCCTCTTGAAAACCTGCAAGATGATTCGCAGCCCTTGGAAATGGTATTGATCGAGGCCGGGACATTTACGATGGGTTCACCGGTTTCCGAACGGGGGCGATATGAATGGGATTGGCCGGCGCATCAGGTGACAATCACCAACGATTTTTATCTCGGAAGATATGAAATCACACAAGCGCAATGGAAAGCGGTTCATCAAGATGATTCTATTCCGAGCAATATGGAAGCCAATCATCCTGTCACCAATGTGAGCTGGTATGATTGTGTTCGTTTTTGCAACCGGCTTAGTGAAATGAACGGATACACGCCGTTGTATGATGAAGAAACGTGGGAGGTGGACTGGGACGGTGAAGGATTTCGTCTGCCCACAGAAGCGGAATGGGAATACGCCTGCCGGGCCGGTACCCAGACGCGATTTTACTTTGGAGATGCGCTTACGTGTGCCGATGAAGGTGATTCCTATTGCTCGATTGCCGATCCTTATATGTGGTGGGCGGGAAACAATACGTATCAAGATAACAAAAATGGTCCAAAAGAAGTGGGCTTGAAACGCCCCAATGACTGGGATTTATATGACATGCATGGGAATGTGTGGGAATGGTGCAATGACTGGGACTATTGGCCGAATAATGTTGATGATAGTCCACGAGTTGATCCACGAGGATCTTCAAACGGCAATTTACGCGTTCGGCGCGGAAGTTTTTATGATGGATATATTCGGCACTGCCGGTCTGCCAATCATAGCGGTCAAGCTCCCGATTCTTTGCGGGATCACTTGGGGATGCGCATTGTGCTCATAACCAACGAAGAACAAACAAGTCAGAATATCAATACTTCTGACAATTTTCCGGATCCGAATTTCCGCGCAGCAGTTGAAGCATTCATGAAGGTTGATCCAGGTGATGAATTTACCGAAGCCGATGCAAAAGCAAAGACCGGATTATTCAATTGTACCAGACAAAATGTGAAGAGCGTTGTTGGGATTGAATTTTTTGAAAATATCACAGCCTTTTATTGTGACGATAATCAAATAACAAATATTGATATATCCAATAATACACAATTGGAATTCTTTACTTGTTCTCGAAATAATCTGACGTCATTGGATGTTTCACAAAATACTGAACTAAAAGATGAACTGGATTGCAGACAAAATCCAATTACCTCGTTGGATATATCCAACAATGCCAAATTAACCCGTCTTATTTGTGTAGATTGCAAGTTGGAAGAGCTGGATTTAACTCACAATCCAGATATGGCACAGGTATTTTGTGATTCCAATGAATTAACAAGTTTAGATATTTCTCACAATCTTAAGTTACAGCAATTGACATGTTCAAATAATTATATAATTAGTAATACAGATTTTATAGATCATCCATCATTAACAAGACTCGATATACGTTGGAACTATCTTGATGAAGATGATTGGGAAGATGTGGTTACATTACGAGAACAACTCGGTGAAGATTTGCTATACTCACCGCAAAACAATTTCGATCCGTACGATTTCAGTACAGCAGTAGAACATTGGAGAATGCATCTACTCGATCCGAACATCAATATCTTTTTGAGTGATGATGGAATGTTGTAATCATTGAGTGTAGTTCTTTCAATTCATTTATGCAGAGAGAATTTTGGGTCTCGTCAATTCATTACGTAACTACACGCATATACGAACTCGATTCTTTCACAAGCAGTACAGTTTTTTCCCACAAAAATTATCGGCTTTCAGTTTCCTCAACATTCTTTTACAATCCATGATAAAATAACCATATTCATTTGGATCAAAGGGAGCATTACGATGGAGAATACAAGGCGAGGATTTTTGAAATCTGTTGCAGGAACAGTATTGGCGGTGAGTGTTGGGAAGAGTGCAAAAGCGAAAAAAGAGGTTGTCGTTGGAGCACATCCCTGGGTGTATGCGGCGACGCAGCTGAAGTATGATATTTATCCGATTCTCGACCGGATTTTTTCTGACATGAAATACGCAGGGATGGAAGGCATTGAGTTGATGCATACGGCGTTGTATCCGGATGATGCAGTTGAACGGATCAATGCTTTGAGAGAGAAATATGATTTGCCTGTGATTGGAACATCCTATAGTGCGGCGATGTGGGATCGTGAAAAGCGGAATGAAATTATCCAGGATGCAGAGAAGGTAATCACTCGTCTTGAATTAGTCGGGGGAAAAACGCTAGGAACATCGGTCGGCAGAACGAAAGAGATAAAGACGGAGGAGCAACTGGATGCGCAGGCTGAGACCCTTCGGAAGATTATTCAAATTTGTGAAGAGCACGGAGTGCAGCTGAATTTACATAACCATACGTATGAAGTGGAAAACGAACTGTACGATTTGAAAGGAACGTTGAAGCGGATTCTGGATGTGAAGCTGGGACCGGATTTGGATTGGTTGGTGCAGGCGGGAGTCGATCCGCTCGAGTTCTTGAAAACATATGGAGACCGGATCGTCTTTTTGCATCTGCGTGATCAAAAGGCGGACAAAACGTGGGTGGAAGCGATGGGGGAGGGAGATATGGATTACGAGAAGGTCGGTGAGACATTGCGGGAGATTGGATTTTCCGGCTATGCGGTTATCGAATTGGCGCATCCGAGAGAATTTGAAATTACACGTCCGTTGCGGGAGAGTTTGAAAATGAGCCGTGAATTTGTGAAAAAGACATTGGGGTATTGAGAGAAGGAGGAAACGGGAGGATAGAAATACAATTTTGCGCCCGGCGCGATTCGAACGCGCGGCCTACGGATTAGGAATCCGTTGCTCTATCCGGCTGAGCTACGGGCGCAGTTATTATTCATAAATCAATGATGAATTATCCTAACTGATCTTTGGATTGAAATCAAGCATTTAATGATGCAGGCTTCTTGTGGATGCTGCATCTTTTATCGTTCTTCGATCAATTACTCCCATTCGGCAAGGCTGGAATTTTATCCGCAAATGTGGTATCACACCAAAAGGGAAGTATTGTCTACACTTATGTTTTTATACATGAAGGGATCATTATGCGAAGACGATCTTTTTTAACCAATTTAGCAATAACACCAGCAGCTTTTTTAAGTGGGGCACAGTTTGCACAAAGTGAGAACGAGTCTATCTCAAACACGAAATCCGTGCTTGAACCGGCGAGAGAGATTCCGGTGATCGAAGAACCTGATGTCCTTGTTGTCGGAGGTGGACCGGGCGGGATTACCGCGGCGCTGGCTGCTGCTCGCGCGGGTGCTCGTACACTTCTTGTAGAGCGGTACAATCATTTGGGCGGTTTGTGGACGGGCGGGTTGGTGCTCCCGCTTCTTTCCACGCATGCCTTGGATCAGGATGGAAAATTCAAACAAGTCATTTATGGGATTGGGGACGAAATGGCGCAACGGTTGAGGCGGTTGGGGATGGCCATTCATGAGGTCAATCCGGTGGTCGATCCGGAAGCGGCGAAATATGTGTTTGATGTCATGATGCGGGATTCCGATGTCAAAACACTCTATCACTGCTGGGCTTCGAATGTCATCGTCGAAGACGGCTGGATTCGTGCCGTTATTTTGGAATCGAAATCGGGACGTGTAGCTGTTGCTCCGAAAGTGGTTGTCGATGGGACGGGGGACGGTGACCTCTTGCATCTGGCAGGGGAAGAGTATGAGAATATGTTCTATCACATCGGTCTCGTGCACCGTTTGGGGAATATCGACCGGATCGATAAGAGCAAACCGGGATACAAAGAACTGCCGATCGGCAATCCGACACCGATTCCCAGTGTGAATTGGGTAAATATGCACGGTAAGGATAATCAAAATGGGATCGATCTGTATACACTTTCCGAATTGCAGCAAGA
The DNA here is from genome assembly GCA_964412555.1 of uncultured bacterium. Classification (GTDB taxonomy): domain Bacteria; phylum Hinthialibacterota; class Hinthialibacteria; order Hinthialibacterales; family Hinthialibacteraceae; genus CAYPPG01. Next base: position 3,805 of record CAYPPG010000056.1, on the reverse strand, counting down.
GTATCGCATCGATATTTGGGAACGATTGCAGAAAATCCGCTCTACACCGGGATATGAGCAAGTGTTTTTGTTGGATACCGCATCCCAACTCGGTGTCCGGATGTCGCGGATCTTAGATGGAGAATATTGTCTTACGCTCGAGGACTCGATGACGTATCAAAAATTTAATGATGTGATCGGCATTAGCGGGGCTTGGACGAGTTTGATTTATCAGGGGAAACGAGTTTCAACTCGAGAACGGCCTTTGTGGCAGATTCCTTACCGGTCTCTTCTTCCAAAGAAAACGAAGAATCTTCTCGCGGCGGGTCGCTGCTTCAGTTTTGAGAAAAAGTTAGTTGAAGATGCGCGGATCATCGGTACATGTCTGGTAACAGGGCAGGGAGCCGGAGTGGCTGCCGCGGTTGCAGCGAAATCGAATGGTTCGGCAAAGACAGTTGATATACAACAGGTTCAAAAAATTCTCAAAGACCAAAACGTAAATCTCGGATGATCTTTAATTCACAATACATACGTTATCTCTCCTTGCTGACCGCTCTTGTTTTCGCTCTTCCTATTCCATTGGGAATATTCACCGGACTCTATTTGTGGTTCAGTCCATTTATTCTTTTCAATTCTCTTTTGGCGCTGAAACATGTGGTCCCGTTTCAATTATTTGGTTTGATTGTATTGATATTCATATTTCTGAAACATCGATGGTTTTGCCGGTTTGTCTGTCCTACAGGCGCATTGTGCGATGATGTCTCTAAAATAGGCATGAAGCAGAACAATTTACATCGTATCCCATTTTTGCATAAACCGCTTTTTCTAATTGCCATGATCATAGCCGGTTTCGGTGTTCCTTTGTTGATTGTTCTCGATCCGGTCAACCTTTTTTATGCGTTCTTTGATGCTTTTCAGCCGCTGCCAGCTGTAACAAAATTAATAAAGATTTCCGGTTTCATCCTTATTGTATGTGTTAATATTATAGTTCCGCATATTTGGTGCCGCCGGTTGTGTCCATTGGGGGGAATGCAGGATTTCATAACGGATGTGAAAGGAATTTGGAAAGCAAAAGCAACGGTACCTATTGATCAAGGTATACATGGACGGCGTTATTTCCTGGCAGGGCTGGTTGGTGTCGGAATGGGAGTGGGATCGCGGGAAATGGTACAGGCAAAAAAGGAGGAAGTATTGCGGCCTCCGGGTGCTTTACCGGAATCTCAATTCAAGACCGTATGCGCCCGATGCGGGAACTGTGCTAAAGCCTGTCCGACAAACATCATACAAGCTTCATTTGATCCGGACGATTTACTGGGGGCTTTGACTCCGCAGATTCATTTTCATGACTCTTATTGCTTGCCGGAATGTACACGATGCGGAAGTGTCTGTCCGAGTGGAGCGATTTCCCAATTTACAGTGGATGAGAAAAAACGGTTGGTGATCGGGATCGCTCATATTGAACTTTCGGATTGTTTGTTGACGCATTTTAAAGAATGTGATCGGTGTAAAACGTATTGCGAATTTGATGCAATTGAGATTCGAACATCAGATGACGGCTTTACCGCTTATCCGGTGGTTTTGAAAGATCGGTGTGTCGGGTGCGGGGCGTGTCAAATTGTGTGTCCGGTTAACGTGATTGTTATCAAATCCACATAAGTGAGGTTTTTTCAATCCAATTGCAATCACTTTCAATCTTACAATATTCCCAAAGTTGAAAAAAATGAAATGAATACTAGACTGGTTATTAGACTAGCTAAAGATGAGGATAAATATTATGCAAACAATTGGATCGTATCAGGCAAAAACCCATTTACCCAAATTATTGGATCGTGTTACCCAAGGCGAGGAAATTGTTATTACTAGGAGGGGAAAACCAATTGCCAAATTGGTGCCGATTGGAAAACCTTCCCGAGAAGAAATCCAAAAAGCCATTGATGAAATCAGACGGCTTCGGAAAAATGTTTCTCTTGGTGAAATGACGATCAAAGAAATGATTGAGGAAGGTCGGAAATATTGATGGATTTTGTTTTGGATTGTTCTGTAACTCTATCTTGGTTTTTAGAAGATGAAGCGACTTCATCGACTGATCGTATTCAGGATTCACTTGCATTGGATTCAGAAGCTTATGTACCAGCACTTTGGATTTTTGAAATTGGTAATGTCTTCATAGTATCCGAAAAGAGGAAACGGATTCAAAGAGAGAAAATCAATCAATACTTTGAAAATCTTAGAAAACTACCAATTCATGTTGAACCTGCACCTACAATACACCTCATTACTAAAATTGTTGACTTGGCAAGAAAATTCAATTTATCGGTCTATGATGCATCCTATTTGGAACTCGCGATTCGGAAGAATTTCCCCTTGGCTACGATAGATAAAAAATTGAGTCAGGCTGCGAAAATATCCAAGATACACCTATTAATTTGAAAAGGAGTGGTGAATCAATATATTCGCAAAGGGCTATGTCATCAATTCATTTCGGGCCGCCTTAACAATCCGATTCACTTCCTTTACAAATCCCGATTCATGTTCGATATCTGTCTGAGATTTCACCAATCGCCGCCATGCGTGATCGGCTTCTTGGAGAATTCTCTGGTCGTCATCCGGGGCTGATTGAGTATGAGCGCAGTATGACCGGTCGAATAAATTCGGATACCATCCAACCGAGCGGAAGTGTTTCACTGTGTGTTCACTTTCCAGATAATTGCTTCGTTCACAGAAGGCCAGTTCATTTATTTCATCGACTGCGCAGGTATCCTCATCGATCTCCATTCCGCGATACAATTTATAGATGGCTTCGTTCATCTCCAAGTCGATCATCGCTTGGGTGGGGGAAAAGACAGCACAATTGTCCAGTCCGCCAATCGGCAGCGGTAGGCTGACGGTGCTTCCAAAAGCCATTTGACGGTATGTTTTCATGAAGGCGGCTTGAAGACCTGGGATTTTCGCTTCGACGTATCCTGGATCGATGTTGTGAACCATGCCGTATCGATAGCGGATTAGCTGGTGCAGTGCCGCGTCTGTCAAAATGGCAGAAGGAGAGCAATAACAAATTTGCGTGGTCTTCATGTCCATCTCGCCGGTGATGCTGGTAGAGAAGTAAAATACATCAGGGTTGATCAATGTGGTGGCGGTCATGCAGCCGAGGATTTCTGCGAGCGCCACAATCGCGGCTCCTGCTGGTGTGACCGGTGCGGTTGCGCCTAAGATAGGCATGGGGGCGAAATTGATGGGGAACTCATATTTAAGTGCTTCTTTTAGAACCTCGCAGGAGCGGCGGTCGAGTTTCAAGGGAGACGTGGTGCAATAAGCGGCGACGAAAAGCGGTGGTTGTGTGAGGAATATTTGCGGATTGTCACCGGTTATCAACTGAGCCAGTTCCGCCAGATATTTCACTTCTTTTCCCGAACTGGTTCCCACCCAACCGGGTTTATTGGTATGCAGCAGGAGCAGGCGCGCGGATTCGATGATTTCTATGCGCGAATCGAACTCGCTGCAGATCAAAGGAGCGTTGACGGCTTTTACTGCCGGGATTGCGTTTCCCAGCTTGATCATATCGATTTGATCTTGTTCTGTCGGTTTGCGGTAACAGTTCTCAGGATAATCGTAAATCCAGGGGGTTGCATATCCATAATCGACAATGAATTCATCAGGGAAGGAGACATCGTGTTCGGGCATGTCACGGCAAAAGGGATACCACAACGAAGAGCGTACCATTTTGTAGCGTGCACGTTGCGTCTCGATTTGCCGTTCGACCAAGTCGGGTTTGAACCATGCGCGGTGGTTGGTGAAGTCCACCCGGCAGCCGGAATCTGCGAGTGCG
>CAYPPG010000055.1:0-53175 GCA_964412555.1 uncultured bacterium | reverse complement strand
GATCGTGTTGAATTCCGGTCCGCCAACAAATTCCTCGTTCAATTTGTCTGCACCGTCAAACCAGTCCAAATTCCGAACAGTGGGATCATTCGTATGTCCCAAAAATTTCATCCCCCCAAATCCTTCTCTTACATACACATGCCAATCCCGAACATTCGCCAACCCGGCATTCCACGCCAAACTCAAGTTGCGGTTGTCCACCGCATCATAATCGATACTCCCCGCCGGTAATTCTGAACTTTCTTCATTTGGGTCGTCGTAAATCTTTACAAATGGTGTTGGGGTGTTTGTCGGCGTGGGGGTGGATGTCGGTGTGTATGTTTGTGTCAATAGTGGAGTAGGAGATGGTGTTGAATTCATCTCGTCATCTAGTTCAAGCAAGTATACGTCATTAGTGTCATTCGTATCTTCCGGAATTAAATTCGCATTCGCCACAAAAGCAATGGTTCCATTCGATATAACCTTCAAAGAATAACAAGTTGCATAATAATCACCAATATATCTCTCATCTGAAACTAAAAGACGTTTTGTTTCTTTGGTTAATCGATCATGAAGGTATATTTCAAATCGGATGTCACTGGCACGGCTTGCAAATGCTACGTAACGGCCATCAGCGCTAATATCCACCCACCGTGCAGCGGTACCATATCTTCCCTCGTAATCATATTCACCAAAAGGAATTTTAATGGTTTCTTTTGAAACTTGATCATGAATGAATAGGTCCGAATACTTATGATTAGTATTGTCATCTGACAAATTATTAGCAGAAGATACAAACAATATATATCTTCCATCGTCACTTATCTTGGGAGACTTGCAGTCCGAATTCGCCGGTTCACCTTCTGAGGAAACCGAAACCATAGTCGTTGTTTTGAGTTCCCGATCTCTTAAAAATACACAAAAACGTCCCCCATAAGTGCGTGAACTGGCTTGAAAGGCAATATAACGACCATCTGCGCTGACCGCACTGAACGATTCCAAATTTCCAATATGTTGTCCTTCCATTGCAGCGGAAACCAATTCCGTTGTTTTTTCAACCATATCATAAATATATACTGCATAAGAATTATAAGCAATAAAACGGCCATTCGTACTGATGACAGGCCCAAGTCCAAAAAGAATCTCTTTCTCTCCAAGCGATGCATACGAAATCAACTCGGTATGTTTTGTTGTACGGTTATACAAAAAAACGTCCTCACGAAATATGTCAAAATTCGCCTCATCTCGATCTTCCTGTACGATATCGTACGCCATTGATTGATAGGCAATCAAATTTCCATCTGTACTGATGGATGGATGAAAGCTCAAGCCAGTTTCAATTTGTCCCCCGTCCGCTCTCAAGGAAACTCGTTCAGTGGTTTGCAACTCTCGGTCACGTAAGAAAATGTCATCACTGCCGGAAATTTCCAAATCGATTTGTACCCAATTGGTATCATTTGGAACGAGGTTGCGCTTTGTGGAAGAAAAAACCACGTACCGGCCATCGTCGGTGATATCAATCGTAGAATATTCACGAACTCCCCCAGCAGCTTTCCCGTCCATCCCTACGGATATCAATTCCAACTGAATGGAAAAGCCATTCACGACCAATAAGCAGATAAAGTATAACGAGAAAAGAATTTTCCTATATAAAGTAATCATAATTGAATTCCTCACACTTTTTGAAATTTCTTCGAACAACCCAAAAATGGAAAGCAAGGGACGATAGAGTAATCGTCCCTGCTATCACTCAGAGGACGTTAAACAATGAAAAAACTTCCTCTTATCCAGTAATCACTTGCTTATGTCAATTGAGTTACCAGAATACAGCCGTTCTCCTCACTAATGTGTGACCTCCAGGTGATGAGTCAGTGTCGTAGGAGTAATACAATCTGTAAAGCGATTCACCGAATTTGTCATTGCCGTGCGTACCGATTAACGACGGATCAAGAATCAGAGTACCTTCCTCCTGTTCCAGGAGAAGAATACCGGTGCTCCAATCCGTCAGATCGTTGTCGTCGGTTGTGTAAATGTAAAAGCCTTCGTTTCCACGGCAGATCATCATGTATTCGTTGATGACAACATCGTTGTAATGCACTTTGGGTGAACTACGAACATCTCGAATTACCGGATAGGAATACGAAGAAGTTTCGTCGGTTCCATTTTCCACCCGGCCGGCCATGGTAAATTCCCAATCCCCTTGGCCGTTATTCGGACGGAATCCCTTTTTCCATGGATTGGCATTGCTTGTGTAATTACTCGAAACGACGAGGTTTTTAGGCGCACGAGCAACACAAATTTGATCCCAAAACCCGCCGACGGTTGCCGTGATCGCTTCAACCCAGGCTGTCGCGTCTTGATGACCTAAACTGATTGCATAAGCGTCACTTACCGATGTGACATCCAGAAATCTGACATAAAACATGTAATAATAATCACCCGATTGATCTTCAATCAGCGACGGCATAGCTGCTCCATACGAACGTCTAGGTTTTGCAGGAGGCTTTGGAAATGTATAAGCCCATTCCGGCATGAAGCATTCGACAACCGGTGTGGGTGAACCAACGCTGGAATCGGACATCCAAGTAAAACCGGTTCCATTTCCCACATCCGATCTTGCATACCCGATTCGCACGTACCAATAATCGCGATTTCCATCTGGTTCATCTGGATCATCATTTAAGTTAACTCCATTCTGCGACCAATCCTCGGTGTGAATAAAGGCATGAACCTGGTTCTCCGCCGTGACTGCTGCAGTAAGGCCAGTATATCCATACCGCCAATCCGCAGTATCCGTCGAGGGTTTGATCACCCGCGTGGCGATTCCGGAGGATCCCGGGACTGCCGTCTCCACATCTTCTCCACGCAGCACCTGACTGCCCAGCGTCGAAGCCAGCCACCAATACATATTCGCCCAACTTACCGACGGGGGATACTCAAGATCAAACACCATCGTGCCCCTATCGCTCGTTCCTTCGACTTTCCCGTGAAAATACGCCAACCAACGATTGTTCATGAACACGGTCGAGACAGACGCTTCCGGATTCTCCACATCGTTGATCGTGATTTCTTCGGTGGTCGAAAAGACATCGTAATCATATTTTACGGATTGAGGAGAAGATTCGTGCCGCTTGGCGGAATGGGTTTTCAGGGACTGCTTTTTCATGACTTCCGGTTTGGTAAACGCGAAATTGAAACTCGCCCCCACCAACCGCGCCGAGCACCAGCGTGCTTTCTGTTTCGTTACCGCCCGCGCCGGAATCTCGGCTATCAAATCCAACCGAATCTCTCGCCCCGCCCATTGCGTTAAATTTGTAACGAAATGATGCGTGACAAATCGTGAATCGTGAATTCTGTTGACTCTTTCCAATCCGCGCGGCGCTTTCATGGATTCGAGTTGGTGAAATTCACCCGTGCGAATCCACTGATTTTGATCCAGCGCATTCCTCTCATGCACTTCCACATAAAATTCACCAGGATTACGAACGCCTTCGTTGTCGAGGAACAAATCGTAGATCACTTCCAGCTGAATCCGTTTCTTCATCGGAAGTTGGAGAGTATACGATCCTCTTACAATGGAATTACTCCGTCCGAACGTCGGCGCGAAATCGATGTCGATAGTCTGGGCGCTCACGGTTTCATTCACCAGCAATACTCCGGTTTGCGACAGGTGCGAGCCGTTCACTCCACCCAATTTGTTACCCCGTTCAACACCACCATAAAATCCCGGCGTTTCATCGAAAGGAAGGGGATTCCCATTTCCATCCGACCACACCGCTTCTGCAGCGTCCTTGACCAAATCCTTGATTTCCACAATCGCGTGTTCACCATACGTATCGACCGATACGACGGAAACAACGAAAAAGAAACCGGCGACGATAGCTAAGGTATTGATTTTGTGTAACATGGTACTTCTCCTTGTTTATTTTTTATGTGTCGTGTAACTGATTTGCTTATGCCACTGACGAGTGGCGCCTTATGGTTTAACCAGTTAGGCAAGGCCGACAAAACCGGATAGACACATAGGTCTATCCCTACATCTCGTAGGGGCAATCCTGTGTGATTGCCCGATGTTGTGGTGCCTTACCACCCACAAAACACGAAAAAAACAAGGAGGAGCCCGTGAATACACACCTGTCCACCGGGCGCAACCCGCTTGACAGACACTGCCAAACACTGCTTGAATGACAGCTGGTGGGCTACCCATCGGTAGCCTCCTTTCCGGGGGCGCATCGCATCGGGCCGTCAAACCTTGGCGATGTGCTCCCCTTGCATTTTTAATGGTGAACGACCTATTGATTCATCGAACAATCCTTTCCGGTAAATGGACGCAATGCGGGTATCAAGGCCGGCAAGATGCCGGCGGTACATTGCGCGCTCAACAGCACAAGACAGAATTCAATCCAACGGCAGGCTCCAATTCCCCCTCATTCCCGCACCGCCTGCAACACAATACGGGAATACCGTTCCTTCCCGAACATGAATGAACATTACAAACTTGACTGATATTCTAAACTTTTATTCTCTAAGTAATGATAATTCTACTATAGAACAGAAGCCAACTTTTTGTCAAGTGTTTTTTTCATTTTTTTTTATGTTCAATGATAGTAACTGTAAGTTGTGGTTAATCATGATATATCATTCCTTATGCTTATTGCTTACTGTATTGGAAAGGGAACGTTGTGATTTCAATGTTTACTAAAGGGAGGTTAGATTTATTCCTAAAAGACTCTTTATTCTTGACTCCTAATAATTCTTACTAAATTATCATGATGTTTGGACATATGCTTCAAAACGCTGCATAAATAATTTTTATGGTTTTGAAGCAGCGAATTTTGTTGGAGTAAGGAATTCAAAAATCGGATATTCCGCGGAATAAATTGCTTGGGATAGAGTTCTTTGAAAGTTTGTTTTTCACTCATGCAGGTGGAATAGAATACTTGGGGGGCAGGTACGTTACCCGTATATTGAAAATCAATATAACATTTTTTGCAAACGGGCGGCATCCATCCTCCTTCCCTTAAGTATTGATATAAGGAGCCGAACCATATATCCTGGAAGGACTGTTGATCAAGTCTTCCCATTTGCAATTCATTCACCGCTTCGGGATGACAACACGGAAATACCAGTCCCGTTGGATTGATGACAACCGAAAAATTCAATTGTCTACAAAAAGGTTCTGAGAGATGATTTATAGGGGATTCAATGGTATCGGATTCATTTTCATGATTTTGCAAATCAACCGTTTCAGTATTTTCATTAAAAGGTTCGATTTCGACAGACTCTTCGAGCGAGGGAATCTCTTGAATTGCATTCTCTTCTTGCGGGGGGATCTCCGTAGTCGCATTCGCCGGAGATTTATCTATATCTGCTGAGGAAACGATAGATTGCTGATCTGAGGCCAATGGATCTGGCGGCGAATTGTCAATCGGAGGAAACATAGACGGTAATTCCACTTCCATTCCGAATTGTCGAGCCAATTTCAATGCTTTTTCCATCATTCGATTCGCATGCTCAGGAATATGGCTAAGGGAATGACTTGCTAATTCCGGTTTAGTAACGATTAGATGTTGTCCGATGATCTTATCAATTCCCCACTCATACGCTAATTTGACGATCTCCGGTAATTCATCGATATTGTCTGTCATCAAGGTATAACATATCTTGAGAGTCAATGAAGATTCCGGGGTTTGATCCCGAAGCGCAACCACTTGTTTAATTCCTCGTATCAATTGATCCCATTTGGCCCTTTTTCGGATTCGTTCATACGTTTCTTTTGTCGCTCCGTCCATGGAAATAGTAAATTCTTTAACATGGTGGACGACGGTACGAGCTATATGTTCATTCGAAAGTGCCAAACCATTGGACATAATATATACATTCGTTCCAGCTTGATGAGCTTTGATAATAAATTCTGTAAATTTCGGATGAAGTGTAGGTTCTCCTCCGACACCGAGGAGTACTTGTTCGGCATAAGGAAACAATTGATCCTGAATGAGTTGAAAGGTTTCTTCTTTCATTTGTGTATTCATTAATTCTTTGATTTCTTCTTCCGAATGTTGAGGAAGGGTGCACATAATACATCGAAGATTACATCCACACATGATAGAAATATAAAGCACTCGAGGATAATTTCCTTGAAATTCAATCCCCTGTTGAAATAGGATTCGGTTCCAATCACGAAGTATATGATCCATTTCTACTTGGATAGCGGGAAAAAAGTCTCTTTGGATTGGTGGTGGAACTTGTTTGGCCATTGTCGCAGCAAACCGATAGGGCGAATCAACTGACTTTTCCAACCGAAAAATTTTTTGCAAAATGGAATCAATCTTGGTTTCATACTGTATGATTTGATCCAATAGTGTCTTTTGATCGAGGAGTTTCGAAATTTCCTCATCCTGGAAAGAGTGTAAAAATTCATATTGATTGTTGGAAAAATCGTTATAATCCATATCATCGGGGAAATGCATTCCTCTTGTAAACGCTTTGCGCATGGCTCCATAATGGAGTCCATACCAGATATCGGAAAACCTCATACTTTTGATATTGCCCATCACTTGGAGAGAAGAATTTTCCGTACTGAAAAACACTACGACATCGCCGTTGGATAAGACGGCCGAATTCCAATTCGGAAGATTCTGAGAAGAACAATGAGGATGGATTAAACTGAATTCACTACTTTCCCATGATTCCGGTTTCCAGTTTTCCTCGTGGCATAATGTTAACCACTCTTTATATTTCTCTTGTAATTGCGTTATTTCAGGATGGTGATATATAGAATCGGCAGTGTATAAATCCGTGTAAACATTATATTTCTCTGCAATTTCTACGAGTTCTTTATACCGAATATCAACTGGAATATCCTTTACAATCCCCATAGAGATTCTTTCCAAAAACGGAAACGTATCTTCCGCGAATAGCCTCAGGTTTTGCATGGATACCGGATACTGACTGTTCCTACTCAAATGATCTTTCACAGAGGAAGATAAAATTTCTTTTTCCCCTTCATAGAAAAGAAGATGAAAATGGAGCGGCATATTCCCTAGGAATTCTGGTCCCTTTTCAAAGAGAAAACGATTTGCTGTACGATACGATAAGGAAACAGAAGCATTTATTTTTTCATTCGAGGCCAAGGGGATTTTTTTTTCATTGGACGGTTGTTTGATCATCTTCCAAGTTTTGGGAAGGTTCAATTTTTTGAAAAGCCTAACAATCCGAGTGAAATAGGAAGGAACCATGATGTACTGCTCCCGGGTGGAGGTGGAAAGGATACGAATGACCGATCCACTTTTATTTAGTAAATGAATAAACCATACGAAGTAGTATTAAACAGTATAAAGGTTCGGTGGAGGAAATCAAGTTCATAGAATATTTAATTCATCTTTTTAAAAAAAATACGGGTAGCAAAAGTACGAAAAGTCTATCCTGTCGTGAAGCATGTTGATGGACAATATAGCCGGTGGGTTTCATTTTTCCTTTCGGTAAGAGAAAGTTCGGTTCAGGATTTATACACTTCAATCCAATCCACCCGTGTACATCCGGGGCTGCTTTCTCCCACCATCAAATCCGTCCAACCAACAGAACGCACTCGCGTGAGATTCGGCTCTTTCACTTTTTCCCCCGCTTCCACTTTCTGGATATCCAAAGTCCGCCACGTCAATTGATTCAACGGAACATGAAAGACGTACCAATCGGGAGTTTCTCCGAATCCCTTCTCACTCACCAGCCACTCACCATTTTCGAGTTCCAGTATCACTTTCAAGATATGGGGGCCGGACTGCTTCGTACGCCATCGAATCGATCCATTCGAGAGGTCGATAAGCGCATCCTTTTTCCGCAGACTGATCGCCCATCTCCCATTTTCGCAGGAACCCGACCAGACATACCATGGATCATTGGGGATATTGTCGTGATGGGATTTTTTGATCGCATCCCCATCCGGCCCATGCCGTGAGACAATCAATTCCGGGTTTTGGACATGTTTCTGGGATACGGGGATTTCCGCTGGGATTTCTTTCCAATCCTCTCGGAAAAACAATTCTCCACGATTGTTTTCCGGTTCGTTTGTTTCTCCGATGCCGGACAAGAAAAGGAACACAGTAACCAATAAAATAAAAGTTCGTCTGGAAATTTCATTTTTCATTGGAAAATCTCCTTTTTGTTTGAAAGATATTTTTTCCTTGTTTGGAGGCATAGACATGTGACTGTCACGAACAAACTATGATTTGACTCACTCTCATCATAGAACAATTCATGTTCCATTGGAAGAAACAATCGGTTTAAAGATTACTAAAAGACTCAAATATTGTAGTCCGGTTATTGGTGGATATAGAGCAAGTCGTGGAACATAATCGAAAGTGAATTCTCTGTTGATGGGCAGTAAGAGAGCATTTACTAAGGTTTACACTTTTTATACACTTTATAATTATGTTGCTATTTATAACAACAAAAAAAAATCGCAAATATGTGACGCAAAGGTTGATTTTGCTAACATAGCTAAATTAGAATATAGCTATGGAATTATGCAATGAATAATGAACTCAATTTCATACAAAACGAAGAATTTCGGCAGATGTTGGCGGAACGGATCAAGGCATTGGGTGATCCGACTCGAATTCATTTGCTTCATCTCTTGATGGAAAAGGAAAGAAATGTTCATCATTTGGCTGAGCTTGTCAACAAGAGTCAAGCCACAGTCTCCAAACATCTTTCAATTTTATACCGGAACAATTTCCTCAAACAAAGAAAAGAGGGAGTTCAAACATTCTATTCGATACGGGATGCAAATTTGAAGCATTTTTGTCAATTTTTATGTGATTCATTGAAGGCGCAGCTGAATCATTTGTCCAATGTAGGTAAAACAAAGGAAAAAGAATAATTTTTAAGAAGGAGGTTTCTACATGAGAGGGCAATTCAAAAGAAAAAGTGTATGGCTCGCGGTACTCGCGCTGTCTGTCTTTCTCGTACCACAGGGGTATGGGATTGATCACTCGTTATTCATCCGCGAGTATAAAGGAGCGAAAACATGTGAAACATGCCATAGCGGTTCCATTGCCGAACTGCAGCAGACGGTTCACTACAAATTCGAATCATCCGTTCCTCAAGATTATCTATTCGACGAAGAAGGTCATCCTTTAGAGATACAACGGTCGGGGAAATTATGGAAACTCTGTGGTTTTCCGACGACATTTCCGCAGTTCAACTGGATGGGCAGTTTGAAAGACGATCCCGATACTCCGCATGTCGATGTGCCGGGCGGATGCGCGCGCTGTCACATTGGAATTGGTATCAAACCGTTCACCGCCGTAGGAAAAACAGAAGTACAAGAGAGTGAAAGCAACAACGTCGATTGTCTTATCTGTCATGCTCCCAATTACAACCGTCAGTTATTTATCGCCAAAAACAATGGGGAGCCGGAAATGCTTCCCAATGGGAAACCGCTTGTTCTGGCTGTGCCAAAAGTGGACGGCGTCATGAATTTCAATCATTTTTTGGAAGTGGCAAAAAATGTGGGATTGCCTAAATCGGAATATTGTTTGCGGTGTCATGCGGCGGCCGGTGGCGGAAAATACGAACTGGACAATATGGAGTACAATTTCAAGCGCGGATCAGCGTTCGATGAAAAAGTCGATGTTCACGCCGCCGCGGGGATGACTTGTGTTACTTGTCACAGCGCCGGAAATCATAAAAATAAACGGTCCCGCAACAATGATTTGTATGCGTATGATACTCCTCCGCCCAAACAGCAAATGTGCATAGAATGCCACTCGGACACGCCTCATAAATCACAGCCAATGTATAACCTGCATACCTCGTTCATCGCCTGTACAGCCTGCCATGCCCAGACAACGGGAGGAGCCGGATATAAAGACTATGCGGATGTCATTCCACCGGATCTTGACGATCCGCTTTCCATTTACAAAGTGAAAGTTGAATTGGCAAGTGAAGAAAACGCCGTAGTTTATCGGTGGTTCAATGGAACGGTTCATGGTGAAATCGAACCGGCAGGAAGTCGTAGCAATGGAAAAATTTATCCTTATAAAGCCACATTCATCAATCAACCGGTGGATGCAAACAACCATCCGGTTCCGGTTGTTTGGGGACAGATATTTTTGAAGGGAGATGTTCCCGGCGCTGCCGCCGCCGGCCGAGCACAGTATGAAGCCATGTACACCCCTGAATTGGCTGCCGAAATTGGGATTCCTCCGGTGCCAGGACCGTTCGATCATTTCCAAGAATCTCACTGTGCTTTGTTTAGCCTCAGTCACGGAATCACCAAAGAAAATGCGTTGACCTGCAAGAGCTGTCATAGCAATCAAAGTACACTTAATTACGCTGAATTGGGGTATTCGGTGGAAAGAACGCAGCAATTGGCAAATGTGGAAGTTCCGGATGATGACACTTATGTGAGCGATTGGGAACTTATGGCATATTGATATCTTTTCGCGTACACTTTCTCGGTTAGTGTAATTTGAGAGAGGCGCATGGCAGTGCGCCTCTTTTGTCATTCTGAAGAACAATAATACCGTTTCAACTCATCGCCTTTCCTTCAACTATATTGTTCTCTTCACACAGATTTCTATATAACTAATATTTTTTTATGAGCGTGTAATATTTTCACGCTGATGAGAAAAATAGAAACGGTCAGTGAAACACATTCCAGCCTCTCGCAAACCATACCAAGCCGTAATGCCACATAGATTGAGAATTTCAATTCTTATATTGTTTTGGAATACAAGTTGCAGGAGATAATGAGTAATCCCCTTTTTGCAGTTTCCCATGAAAGGGAAGAATGACAACTACAACAATCATGTTAATGCGCATAAGTGAAATGATATATCAAGCATCATTGTATAAAAGGAGGTGATTTTGATTCAGGACGTTTGAAGACAAGCGAATAATACAATTTCCGTCTGTTTCAAGGAATAAAAAATCAATTTCAAAGTGAAGGAGGTCGCTTATGAATTTCAATCAAAAATCCATTCCAAAAAGAAAAGTCCAGATGGTTTCCTTAATCACCGTATGTATGGCAATGAGTATGTTTCTTGTTCCCGTCTCTGCTCAAGAAAACAAAGTGACGGATCAAAACATCACGGATCGAGTCCAAGATGAATTATTTTATGATCAAGCCGTGAACCATCAAAAATTCGATATTGAAACAACCGATGGTATCGTTACATTGAGTGGTGAAGTCAACAATCTATTGGAAAAAGAACGAAGTGAAAAAATCGCCGAAACAGTGAAAGGCGTTCGTTCGGTGGTAAACACAATTACGGTTTCTCCACCCGCATTTCGCACCAATAGTGAAATCCAAGACGATGTCGAGCAGGCGTTGTTTGAAGATCCTGCTACGAACACGTTCGAAGTCGAAGCAGAAGTCGAAGACAATGGAGTCGTGACATTGACTGGTTCGGTCGAATCCATGCAGGAAAAGAGCCTTGCCGGAACCGTGGCAAAAGGCGTGAGAGGTGTCACAAAAGTGAAAAATGAAATTACAGTCGACTATGACACAGAACGTCCCGACTATGAAATCAAGGAAGACATCGAACAGACTTTGAAATGGAATAGTCTCGTCGACGATGCGCTCATCACAGTTACAGTCAATAACGGAAAAGTAACCCTGAAAGGAATCGCCGGGAGCGCCGCGGAAAAGCGGGAAGCCATCAATGCGGCTTGGGTTGCCGGCGTCTATTCAGTCGATTCTTCCGGATTGGAAGTAAAGAGATGGGCACGTGATGAAGACTTGCGTGAAGGAAAATATGTCTACAAATCAGATACAGAACTCGAAAGCGCTGTAGAAGACGCCATGCTTTTCGATCCTCGTGTCAATTCGTTTGATATCAAGGTGGAAGTCGAGAATGGAATCGTCACCTTGCGCGGTGAAGTAGACAACCTGAAAGCCAAACGTGCCGCGACAAAAGATGCGAAAAATACAGTCGGTGTCATTTCGGTCGAGAATCGGGTCAAAGTACGCCCGGAAGAAACATTGCGTGACAAGCAAATTGAAAACAAGCTACACACTTCCTTGATGCGCGATCCTTATGTAGAGCGATACGAGATCAATGTCGATGTGATCAACGGTGTAGCCCATCTGTACGGCCAGGTCGATACTTATTTCGAAAAAGCCCAGGCGGAAGATGTGGCTTCACGAGTCGTGGGAGTCGTAAGTGTAAACAACAATTTGATCGTCGAAGAAGATCTGGAACCCTATGTTTATGAACCCTACACCGGTGGAGTAGACATTTATGATTACGATTGGTATGACTATCAACCCAATCGCACGTATCTTTCCGATTTAGAGATCAAGAGTGAAATCAAAGACGAACTGTGGTGGAGTCCATTTGTGGACGCCAATGATGTGAATGTTACAGTGGATGAAGGTGTAGCCTCACTGTCAGGCACTGTTGATTCATGGTCAGAATATCATGCGGCCCGTGAAAACGCCTACGAAGGTGGTGCCACTTGGGTTGAAAACGATCTGAATGTCGAATAAACGTTTCTAACCATATGACCAAGAAGAGGGGTAATTCATACCCCTCTTTTTTGTTTGGCCAACGAAGGCATATAGTATGTGATAAAAGTAAAATAATTACCTGCCGGTTGAGAGAGCCTGGCAGATGTATTGTTTTTCATGAGTTATGATTCTATGCTCAAGATAATTGTGGAAAGATCAAATAAAATCATCCGATGGGAAATCATAGTTGAGCAATGGATAACAATGAGAACTACTCTCAATCAATTTTCGTTTATGGTGCAGGTGGTCATGCGAAGGTTATCATTGACATCCTGCAGTTGAATCATATCGAAGTCGCTGCCGTTTTGGATGACAATCCAGAACTGAATAATAAAACATGTATGGGATACCCGATTTCAACGCCGCAAAAAACGTTGGAGAAATTACATGAAAAAGGCATCCAATATGGCATCATTGCGATTGGGAACAATAAAATTCGGGAGGAAAAAGGGAAGTTGATTCGGAGTTGGGGATATGATTTGATAACTGCAATACATCCATCCACGACACTCGCTCGAACAGCCGAAGTTGGTAAAGGTACTGCTGTGATGGCGGGAGTCATTGTCAATTCGGACAGCGTAATTGGTGAAAATGTTACGTTGAATACCGGTTGCACAATCGATCATGATTGCCGGATCGGAAATTGTGCTCACATATCACCCGGCGTGCATTTAGGTGGAACTGTCACAATCGGAGAAAGAACCCATATCGGAATCGGTGCGGCCGTACTCCCGAATTTGACAATCGGTAAAGACGTTATGGTTGGCGGAGGCGCTGTTGTGATCCATGATCTACCAGATGGAGTAACCGCTGTGGGGGTACCGGCAAAAATTATTCAATCCAAATAAGTCTCGGATAGATATTCAAATTCTAAGGAGTATTCGATAAATAAAAAATATTTTTTATTATTTTCTCAAGGATAAGATACCCACGGAATGATTCCGCTTTGGAAGGAAAGAAACTCATCCAGGAGTGAATCGTACGCCGGTTTGGGCTGAAATTCTTCATCGAAGATCAAGGCGCTGCCATATCCATCAAACATATACGGCACCCAGGAATAGAGGTCGCTATGCCCCCACATTACAAATGCGGTACAATTCTCGGCTTCAAGGCATACCCGCAAGTAATCGGCATAGATTCGCGCTTGGTCTTCCAATTTCCTATCATCAGCGGGTAATTCTAGGCGAATGTCGATTTCCGTGATCTGGGTTTCAAGTCCCAATGCATTCAAACGTGCCATATTCAGAGCCACATCTTCCGGAACCGGCGCGTCTTCCAATGTAATATGCATTTGAAAACCGACGCCGTGGACGGGAACATCACTTTCCTTCAACTCTTGAACGTATTCGTAAATCCAATCGGATTTCGCGCCTAATCCTTCTGCACCGGCATCGTTCAAGTAAAGAATCGCATCCGGATCGGCTTCATGCGCCCATCGAAATGCGTTGGGGATATGTTCCGTACCAAGGTTGAGATACCAAAAAGTGTCTTTATATCCACCATCCCTGTCGGTTCCCTCATTCAATACATCCCAATATTTCACTCTACCTTTATAATTCCCGACAACGGTGTGAATGTGGTCTCGGAGAACATCGGAAAGTTCTTCTTCCGTCCAAACACCGTTTTCGAGCCATTCGGGCAAGTATCTATTGAAGACGAGAGTATGCCCTCTCACCGCTAGGTCATTTTCTTCGGCAAAATCGACGACGGTATCCGCCAGCACATATTCATAGCGATCCGGTTCGGGGTGAATCGTTCTGAATTTCATCGGATTTGCAGGTGTAACTATATTAAATTCCCTCGCCAGACTTTCACCCACTCGTTCGTCATTTCGCAAAGAATTGACTGTGACAGAGGTTCCGATTTGAAATCCATGAGTGTCAGCATATTCGCGGAGAGTGGCAGTTTTTGGGCGAAGCGCGCGTTTGGTTGAACGCTGAACAATGCGATTTCGTGACCGATTTGTTTTTGCAAGATTATCATTCATGTTGGGAGAATCGAGGCGGGGGATTACTACTCGAAAACCGATCGCCCCACTGCGGTATTTCGGCGAAACGAACAATCGATTGGCAGAACGGCAATAAACACCTAGATGATACCAGCTTCCTCCACGGACAAGACGGGCATTTTCTTTCAGGTCGTGACAGAATTCCCATACATTTCCGCAGATATCCTGTAATCCAAAAGAATTGGCTTCTTTTGTTCCGACAATCTGCGGCATGCTGCCTGAATTGCCGGCATGCCATGCATATTGGCCGATTTCCTCATACGATTCATCGTCTCCCCAAAAAAATCGTGTTTCACTACCGGTTCGGCACGCGTACTCCCATTCTATTTCCGTGGGCAGACGAAATCCGATAACTCCCATATCTCCTTGCCCGGATTCTTCATCGTAAACCGTGTCATATCCCGCGAGCAAGCTTAACTGATTGCAAAACCGGATGCAGTCATACCAGGAAACAGCTTGCATGGGCAAATTCGATGAGTCGGAAAACGTAGCGGGATTGGTTTCCATGACCGCCTCCCACTGGGCAACGGTGATTTCACATCGGCTGATGTAAAAACTTCTTGTAATCGACTCTGACCGTTGTTCTTCTTCATCCTCCCAATATCCAATTTCCTCTTCGGTACTCCCAAACAGAAAATCACCATCTGGAACTTGAATCATTTCCAGTGGAAGAGCATCGTTGGGCAGGTTTGCGATATCGATACTTTGAACCGGAATTTGATCTTCTTGAGAAAAAATCAAACAGGGAGGAGTTCCCAACACGAACAAAAATACAGAAAAATAAAGCATGCTTTTTTTCATAGTTATTCCCTCTTTATGATGAGATTATTGATCCCGGAAAGGTAAGAGCATGGGAAGGAATTATCAAGAATTGTCATTCAACAGGGCAAGCGAGACGCTTGCTTTAACCGACAGGAATACAGGATTGGAAACGTTTGATATTTGTAAAAGATTTGATTTTTACTCGTCTAAGGCCCAATCAAGTACCGGCACATCTCCGATGATGACTGCGTCATTCCCATTCCCACTCAAATCCGTCAACGTGCTTCCGTCAATTGCCCGGGAGGAAAAGTAAGCCAACAGGCCATCCTGTTTCATTTCAGTAATATTTTCATCTGCCGGATTCACGGAGAGCAAGTCTTGGATTTCATTTTCGCTTAAAGCCTTGTTCCAAATTCGAATATTTTCCATTTTGCCAACAAAAATTTGGGATTCAACCGGCGTGTAGCCTTCTACATCCGAGGCGACACCGATGAATATTGGCACATCTCCCCAGGGGATCATCTCTCCTACTGCTTCCGTTTCGGTCGCAAGAA
The DNA here is from genome assembly GCA_964412555.1 of uncultured bacterium. Classification (GTDB taxonomy): domain Bacteria; phylum Hinthialibacterota; class Hinthialibacteria; order Hinthialibacterales; family Hinthialibacteraceae; genus CAYPPG01. The sequence continues at coordinate 37,358 of CAYPPG010000055.1, read as the reverse complement.
TCCCGTTATAATACAATATCAACTGGCTTTGATCAAACGTTGCACAGACGTGAACCCAAGAATTGGACGGTGGAATCGGAGCTGCCGTATCTGCCAACAGTTGAATCGAGGTGTGAATATGATTCCCGAAATGGGAGGTGGAATAAATTCCGATGTATTCCGAAGAGGGTCCTCGCCCCACAATACCCCGAAAACCGGCTGTTCGCGAATGTAAGATCGGATCGACGTAGATCCATGTTTCGAAACTTATCTGATCGGAATTAAACGGCTCGCCGTTTTCGACAATTGCATAGGTTGTTTCTCCATCGAAGGTCATACCAGCATCGGGTTTGAAAGATAAATGGGATTCGTCGACAGTAAACGTATTGAATATGCCGTCATGTCCGTTCCCGGATAAATCGTTCACAACCGTACCTTGAACCGAACGGGCGGCCCAATAGGCGACGAGTCCGTTGGCTCGCATGTCGGAGATATTTTCGTCTTCCGGTTTGGTTTGGACAAGATCAAGGATTTCTTCATCCGTCAAGGCGCGGTTCCAAATCCGTAGATTTTCCAGTTCTCCATCCATATGACGTAAACCGGGTTCCAGAGCGCCAATGTATAATGGGTGATCAGTTTCCCACATGAAGGAAAAACTAGGTTCTTCATGCATCAATACTCCGTTATAATAAATCCGCTTCACTCCGCCAAAAGTGAATACACCGGTGATATGAACCCAGGTATCGGCCGGCGGTACAAAGGCGTTGGCATGGCTGTAGCCGTCATCGCTCCCAACCAAGAAACGCACTCGGTCATAGAGATAAAAGGTAAAATCCCGTCCTGCCGCTCCACGATTCATGAAAACTTGGTTTTCATGGGTGTCGTTGAATCGAACCCATGTTTCCAGTGTGAATTCCTCCAGATTAAAAGGTTCGCTTTCATCGACAAAGATATACGTAGTCGAGCCATCGAACGAAATGCCGTATTCCGGTTTGAAAGTTAAGTTGCTTTCATCAAGTTCCTCATCTTGTGCAAAACAGTTGAGAGCGACTAAACAAAACAACACGATTGTACTCACTTGCTTTTTGTCAAAAATTCTTACCATCATCAATTCTCCTTTCATAGAACATCGCATTTATGATTGTACTATAGGGGGATCACACTTGAGATCCCCTCCCGAATACTCACTTTATTTACGGACCAAAGCGATAGATATCTCCATCGCTGATCAACCCGTTCGAGGCGTCGAACCAAACGAGAAATTGTTTCTGCGTCGATTCAAAATCCTCATCCGGTCCGAAACTCATGATGGCCCAACCACCCCGCTGATATTTCAAGTGTCTTAAATCCGGATGATCGAACCAGGTCAACTGACGCCGGTGATCCATGGTATCCGGTCCCCAAAACGGATACACCGCATTCGGTTCAATATCGATTTTGTTGAACACATCCCGCACGCTGGCCGTCATATAAGCCACCGGTGTCGTCAATCGCAAAAATCGATACATTCGCGGATTGATGAAAGTGGTCGTCCCGGAGATATATGTATTTGGATACTTTCTATGATCGATGGCGTACATTTCAATCGCCGAGCCGATGGCTTTCATATTTCCGGTTGTAGCAGCGATTTTCGCTTTTAATTGTGCATTCAAAAAGTTTGGGACGGCAATTGCAGCCAGAATCCCGATGATGGCAACGACGATGAGTAATTCAATAAGTGTAAAACCAGTTTTTAGGTGAGTATCTGCTTTCATGACGAACGATTTTACTCTACATTTTTCTTTCACTAAAGAATAGTATACGAATTCATGCGGTTTTTCAATGAAAAAGAATGATTACTATTCCATTCCATAGTTGTTTTTCAAGCCAATAGAAGTGATATAGCATATTTTTCAAGAAGACGATCTCGGGTGACGAGGATCAAGTTTTCTATTTGACTTTGAACAATAAGCATCCTGTCAAAAGGATCGCGGTGGTGAAATGGCAGATATAGTTCATTCCTCTATCATTCCGAATGCTTTTGCGATGTCTTCAGGCAGTTCATCAAAATCATCCGCGATTTCTATTCCCGGAATTGCCCCAGGTACCCGTTTTTGATGTGTAGATTTTGGATAAGGAACAATTTTCGCTACGGGTTTACCTTCTTTTTCCAAAATGAACTCGTTCCCAATTTCTACATCTTTTACTAATTTCAACAAATCAACTTCCTCAACAGAAAGAGTAGGAATCGACATATTCATACACCCCTTTGTAATGAAAGATATTCAACCATGTTATATTATACGCAAATGTTCATCGTGAAATAAGGTTTTTTTATTCCGTTCAAATCCGGTTGCTACAGAAATTTTATCGCAAACCAATCCCGCGAAAAAAAACCGGTTGGGAAGTGAATTCTCTTTACTAATTTCAATGAAAAAGAAATTTGAAAAGTGCTGTTGACATCGAGCATAATTCTGTCAAGATCGGTTAATCCAATCAATTCATGGTTTGTACATGGTTGAATTGGCACTATCAATTAGCAGGAGGTATTGTATGAAGAAAGCAGTTTGGTTGAGTTGTATATTGAGTATCGCTGTATGTGGTCTAGGTCAAGAGGTTGTGTTCGAGCTCGAAGTCGGCACAGAAGGAAAAGGATTGGATGCCTTCATCGTGAATAACGCGCCTGTCTTCGAAGTCGAGGTCATCGATCCCCCACCCGGATTCTCGACTATGGGACTTGAAATGGGTCCTGATACCAGTGGGATTTGGTTGGACGGCTTTTTCGGGACGGACTATCAAATCGATATTGTCTGGCTGGATGTGGGGCAATGGGCCGATGAAACATCCGGCGATGATGCCGATGGCGTTTTGACGATTCGCGGTCAGTCGACTGAAACGGATATCCGTAATGCGGCCAATGCCGGTTATAACGTGGAACGTGAGAAAGACGCCAGTGGATACGGCCAAGGAGGTTTGAAAATCGTGAGCTTTTTCGGTGACGGTTCGGATAGCACTGAACAGGACCGCCGCCGGGCAAACTCCGGAACAGTTCCGGAATGGCAGGGGCAAAGTCTTCGTGCTCACGGATCCCAGATTAGCGTTGTAGCCTGGGAACCGCCAGAAGATGGAAATGTTCCGCCGGCTATGGATATTGATTTCAATACTCCGCAAAGCGCTGTTTTTTGGGATGAAACATTTCCGGACGGGTATGCCGGAATCAGTTGGGCTTCCGGACTCGCGCAAGTCGTTTATTACCGAGTGACCGATCTTTCCGATGTTCCTGCTCCCAGTCCTCCCCCTGCGCCGGATGATTTCATCATCGAAGCGGAAGAGGGTGAAACGTATGATTTCAATGGAGAGACCAGCACGTTGATCGGAACAGGCACCGATGTGAAAACAGAAGGCGATCCCGAAGTGATGGTCTTTCCGAATGACACCGATCCGGCGGATGATGGTGTGGAAAACTTTACGTACAACGGTGGAATGCTACCGGAAGATTTCATTGGAGCGTCCGACTGGGCTGTCTTTCGCATCGAGGCTACGGCGGAACAAGCCGGTTTGTATGACGTCTATTATCGTGGACGAAATGTCGGCGGCGATAGTGCGAACATTGTATTACGGTCCCATCCGGACGATCCTACAGCTAGTCCAATTAGCGGAGCGGATGGAATTACGTTCTTCGATATGGAAACTCATCTCATGCGTCGAACAACCCATACCGCCGGAGTGATTCCGATTCAAGAGGGAGAAAATGTTCTGACTGTCAGCGCGTGGGAAGCGGGTTTCCTTTTGGACCAAATATTATTGGAACGTAACGATTCACAAGTAGCCTTTATTAGTGCCAGTATCGAACCGGAAGGAGCGGATCCCGATATCGTTTACCGGTTGGTACATGAATTTGGGATGGATGTGACGGTGATGGATTTGGAAACCATCGACGATGCCGACCCTCCACGACGAACTCTCTTTACTCCAGAGGTTTTGGAATCCGATCAGTTTCAATTATTGGTCATTTCCGCCACCATTGCTTCCGGCGATGTTGCCGATCAATATTTGGGAGTCGATATCCCCATTCTAAACTTTGAACAAGCCATTGCCGATGACATGCAGTATGGCGTTGTTGGCGGTAATGCTGACAATCTTCGTGAATGGGCGATTACGGATACCTCCCACCCGATCACGGAAGGCATGTCGGCTGGCAATGTAGCCATTCAAGAATCGGAGAAAGAGGATTTACCGGGTGATCCGGCATATATTCTTGGTCCATTGAGTGAAGGAGCACAAATATTGGCGACCTCGGCGGACGATGAAACTCAAATCACTATCGCTGCAATCGATGAAGGGGCCGCACTTCTCGATGGAAGCACAGCTGCCAACCGTCGGGCATTCCTTGGATTTGCGGATTGGAATCTGGGTTCCGATGTAGCTACAGAGGAGGCCTGGCAATTGTTCGACAACACTGTCACTTGGTTAACCGGTGAAGTCGACGTCCATAATTGGTCACTGTATTGATCCCATTCCTTGAATTGGAACGAGATTCAGAAAGGGCGGCTCTCAGAGCTGCCCTTTTTTTACTCCTCCGCAGACTGAAGCGGAGGTTATATACTATTCTTAAAGACAGAATGAAAGGTACATAAGGAAAACCTCAGTTGAGAGAGGAGTTGGTTATGAGGAAGATCGGTGTCCTTCTGACAGCGATAGGAGTTTTTATTGTGTTGAATGCGTCGCCGGGGTATACCTTTGAATGGCTGACCTTCGAAGAAGGGTTGCAGAAAGCGGAAGAGTCAGGTATGCCGTTGGTTGTTTATTTCTACAATTTGCAATCGACTCAAATCCGCTCGGATAAAAAGGTATGGCTGCATCCCTTGCTGCAGCGGTATTACGACCGTTTTGTATACGCACATGTGGAAATCGGGATTCACGGGAAAATCGTGAACCGGTATGGGGTGAAATCGTTTCCATCCGTGCTGTTTTTCGATTCAAAAGGAAGAGAATTGGTCAATCACCGGATCGAAGAAGATCGATTGAAAATCACCATACTCGCCGCGCGGATGAATCGTGTTCTGACCGATATCGAAAATTTTGCGATGTTGGAAAGCCAGATGAAACGATTCAAGGATAATCCGAAGATGGTGTTGATGTACGCGAAAGGTTTGCGGGATCGTGCACAGTTCGATCATGCGGAAGAACATTTTCTGCGGTTGTTTGCATGGGATGGAATTTCTTCTACTTTACTCAAAGAAGCAGAGCAGGAATATACTGTCATGCTGTTTCTTCAAGCGGCTCAATATTTTTACCGAGGCGAGTATGACCGTTGCGCGGATACGATGTACCGTTTTCTGGAAAAATATCCGGATGACAATGCCGAACCGCAGGCGCGGTATCTGTTGGGAATGGCTCTCTATGAAGGGGGTAAAAAGAGTGAGGGTGAGAAAATGTTGAAAGAATTGGCGAGAAATAAAAAGAACGGAATCTTCGCAGACAAGGCAAGACTTTATTTAGCGGAAAAAAAATGATCATTGTGATAGGATGGTGTAGCATGGAAAAGACCTCAGGTCTGCCCTGGGATCTTCTCGTAAGGGCAATTTGCTTTCCCATGCGACCTGTCTGTTCGGAAAGTGAACCAATATGACGCGATTTGTACACAGCGACTGCCGTCACTATGTCGGTGACCGTCCCTGCAGTCCTCATAAAGAACATGAGGTGATTTGCGAGGGGTGTACGTTTTATGATCCGATTGAAACGCGCGTAGCGATCATCAAACTTGGAGCGGCGGGGGATGTGCTGAGAACCACGGCGATTCTAGGCTCAGTTCAAGAACTCTATCCTCGCTCCCATATTACATGGATTTGCGGACGCCGGAGTTTTTCCTTGATTCGCCATAATCCGCATATTGATCGACCGCTGCCGTTGACGGAAGAATCATTGATTTTGCTCGACCATGAACGTTTCGACGTTTGTGTCAATTTTGATTTGGCACCGGAAGCCACAGCCTTGGCGGGGCGGATTCAAGCGGATGTTATGAAAGGATTCGGGCGGCACAAGGATGGTACCGTTTTCGCGTTCAATCCCGAAAGCGAAGAATGGCTGGAGATGAGCTTGTGGGATGATAAGAAAAAAGCCAATCAATTGACCTATCAGGAGCATATGCGCCGCATCCTCGGCGCGCCCAGCACGAACCATCCAATTATGGTTCCAGTGCTTCCACATATGAAAGAAAAAGCCGAAGCGTTCGCCCAGAAGAATATGCTGAATGGAGACACGCCGGTTATCGGATTGAATGTCGGAGCCGGAGAACGCTGGCAGCACAAAAAATGGACGGTCGAGGGATTTGTCGAGTTATCCAATCGCATTTATCATGAATTGAACGCAAAAATCCTGCTTCTTTATGGACCGGCCGATTACCATCGGGGTCAGGAAGTGAAAGCGGCTTTGAAGGTTCCTTTCGTCGATGCGGGATTGCGGGCATCGATGTTGGAGTTTTTTGCGATCGTCAATTTATGCGATGTGGTCGTGACCGGAGACACATTCGGTCTTCATGCAGCCCTGGGATTAGGAAAACGAGTCGTATGTTTCGTCGGCCCGACTTCGGCACAAGAATTGGAACTCTATGGGCAGGGAACGATTTTGCAAGGACAAATCGATTGTCTTGGATGTTATCTGACTCGATGCGATAAAGATCCACATTGCATGAAATTGTTGAAAGCGGATACCGTTTTTTCGGAAGTGAAAAAACAGCTGGAGTAGATTGAATGGAAATTCATCATCACGATCCCATCACCAGTTGGCGAAACCACCAACGGATTCAATTTTTAAAAGGATTTTATAAAAATCGCCAGTTGGTTTTGCAATTGGTCAAGGAATACGAACAAACTGGAGAGATTGCGCACGAGAAAATCGACCGGATTCTCGAAACGCATGTCCGCTCTTTAAAGGATATTTCTCATGTGTTATACCGCATGGCCGATGAACGACATATTGATCGCATGAAACAACGATTGTTCGATAAAATTATGGGGGAAATGTGGCATGAACTGGATAAAGCACGGAACAATATTCGGTTGATTGAGGCCTATTCCGGAACACAGAATCATCAAACAACCCCGAAAGGAGATACTGTTTGGCGGAAATTATCTACGTTGGATCGACAAATCTTATCGAGCGCCCGACGGGATTTACCACAAGAATTGGAACGAGTAAAAAAAATCGTAGATCAACTCGTCCCGCTTTTTGAAACGATTTTACCGATTTACCGTGAAAATGAAGTGGTCATCCGAACACTTTATTTTTCAAAAGATTATTTCGATTCCCTTTGTCCCCCTTCGAGTGTGGAATACTTTTTCCCCCTATTGTTTGGATCCATACCGGAGGGATATTTAATTTTAATTCGCTCTCTTATTAAAACGAAACACTTGAAACAATCTCAAGAGATATTAGGTGAATTTCGAGAGTGGTGCACCATGCATCCTGAATTCCAAGGCACGATCAGCCAGTTGGAAAATGAATTGAAAGACGCATAATAAAATTGTGTGAGGGGTGCTGTGACAAATACAGATGAGAAAGGATATCATTTTTCTTCTTCCAAAGAAAATGTGAATATGGCGAGGATTCAAATGGTTCTTGCGGAAAAACGAACCGCTTTGGCAGTCATGAGAACAGGGATTGCTGTATTTACAATTCCGTTATCGGTAGTGGCACTCTTGATTGCTACATCGCGTTACTATGATTTTTTGGAGACATATCATTTGCTCATTCCACTCTTGATAATCTGTACTGGTTTGGTGGTGTTGGGAGTGTATTTGGTTCATCGTTCCATGATCCGTTTGTGGAAACAGGAGCGAATTATCGAACGAATCAAAACGGAAGATCCGGATATTCGCTCTTGGTATACAAAAGATTATTGAAATTTGTGCAGGGAAGATTTCACAGATACTTGACAATCGGAGTGTTCGTGAAATAATAATAGCTGGTTGACAGCCAATTGCTTCAAGAATGCAGGAGTAGCTCAGCTGGTAGAGCTTCTCGTTGCCAACGAGAAGGTCGCGGGTTCGAATCCCGTCTCCTGCTTTTTTTATGTCCCTTCCTTAAAGAATTCCCCTGATGACATCCACAGAGTTTTTTCTCTGCCCTTTGTACATAGGCTCATGGACTTTTGCATGCGATAGGTCCAAAAATCAATACCACGAATCGAAAACAATAAATCATTCTCACAATAAAGTCAACGTCAGGGTAATCTTCCTTGTTTCTTCCTCTTTATCCACCGGAGCCAACGCTTCCGGATCAAACTCAATTGGTTGAAAGCCGGGGATTGTCAGACGAAATCGATGATACCCGCTGGGAAGAGTTTCGTATATTGTATTTTTTATATTCCGTTCGGGGATGTTTCGAACTTGGGTTTGGATAGGGCGTATTTGCGGAAAATCGAGGATTTCGATGGTTGCCGAGGCGTTGATTTCTTCTTCGCTCGGATGAACCAATGTGATGGCATACGTTTTTGTCTCGAATAGATCAAGGCTGATTTCTTGTGTTTCCCCACGGCGGACTGACAACGTTTGCGGCAAGGTTGATTTTACTTTCCCATCGCAGTATGCCGTGATTTCCAACGTAAATTCGCCTTCCGGCATGCCGGATACACGGTAACTGCCCGGTTCCGGCAATTGTGTTTCAGCCAATCTTTCTCGAAGATTTTCATTGCGAACACGAATGTGCGCCCAACTGGTCGATGCAGGTTGACCGTCGAAGAAAAGGTGTACGATCAAACTGGTTTCATCTTTTGTCATTTCCACCGTCACCTGTACGGGCGGTGCAAATTGTCCCGGCGGAAGTGCGGGAACCGAAACACTGAACTCTTTCCGCCCATACCCATCTTTCATGGCGACAAACCGATATTCACCACCTTCCTGGGGGTAAAGTAAAAACGTTCCGGCATCATCCGTTGTTTCCCTTAATTGATAATATCCTTTTTGCGGTTCGGTGTCGGTTGGGATGACTGGTTGTATGGATACCCCAGCAAGGGCTTCTCCACTCTCGGCATCCACCACGGTTCCTTGAATTTCCAGCGCAGCCAGATTGATATCGTGAACCATTTCCGTTTGCTCTTCTGCAATTTGTATTTTTTCATTATACTCAGCATTGGATTGATGGATTCTTCCCTTTTGCTCGGTAGATGCAAGCAGATAATAATTGCCTTCCGGTACAGATTGAATACTATAGCTTCCGTCATCGGCAGAAATAGTATGCAAATATACCCCAATACTTTTTTGTGTTATATTTTGACTGTCCAATGCAATTCTTGCATTGGCAACGGGCGCCCCCCGTTTGAGTACAACACCATGGATAGTCGTTCCTTCTCCACTTCCGAAATCAGCTCGCACCGTTTGTCCTTCTTCCACCATGATTGTCTTATATTCGATAGAATTATGGTCTCCGTTTGGATCGGATTTCAATACCATATACGACATCGGCGATAAATGCTCGATCCGGTATTCACCATTCTGATCGGTAATCTCCTGATATCGAAACAAGTTTTCGGGATAATTCTGAATCTGAATTTGTGCGTTGGACATAGGGTGGTTGTCCGAATCGAATACTGTTCCTTCCACCACTCCTCCCGGTGAGAGCGAATAATTCATCGGTGGTTGTCCAAGCATTGATGGTGTAACCTCGAACATACCGGGAGCGAATTGATCGTGCTGCACAATCAATATATCGCCGGAAGGGGGAAAATCTGTCACGACAAATTTACCTTCTCCATCGCTTCGAGCTGCCTCAGGAAATTCTTGTGCACGGAAAGAAGAACTATACCCACTCCCCTGCCGATTTGCTACATAGGAATGAATACTGATCAATGCATCGGTCACTGGTTGGCCGAAGTGATCGACAACGATACCGGATAATTCCTCACCTGGCTCTAATTCCACGACAACCGAATCCGCTGTTTCACCCTTATGCAGGACGACGTTCGGGCCTTCTTTGCGGGTAAAGCCTTCCGCTTGTGTACATAATTTGTATTCCATCGGATCGAGATCCTTGAGTTCAAACGATCCGTCGCTATCCGTCATGACGGTGTTCATCGTAAGAGGATAAGTACTGCCGTGAGACCATACTCGAATCGGATAGACCTTCGCACCCGCAACCGGTTGTTGATTTTGATCAACGACGACGCCTTGAATCGTCCCACAGGATTTCATTGTCAGGACATAATACCGTTCAATATCCAACTGGTGGCGAATGATGGTATGTGCATATCCATCCCCTTGCAGTTGAAATTGAATCTCATCCCCAAATGGCGCATCGGGTACCAGGAATTCCCCCTTATCATCCGTTCTCGTCGTGCCACTGCCGACGAGTTCCCCACCTGTTTTGTAAGTGACGGCATGGACAAAAATGTCTACCAGCGGTTCGTCTTCTTCATTGACGACTTTTCCTCTGAGTCTAGCCATTTTCCCCAATTGAAAATCCACACCGGTCTTTGCGTCTCCCGCTTGAAGTTCGATTGCTTTACTTTGCTCAACTCGTAGGGGATGCCCTTGGTGGGATAAAGAAATTTGATAGTTCCCTGCTGATAGATTGTCGATCACATAATGTCCGCTGTCATCCGTTTCGGCTTGTTCGTTAGGAAGATTCGCCCAATCACCCGCCGATTGAAAATTCGCATAAACATGCTTCCCGGGAAGCGGATTGCCGTCACTATCGGTCACTACCCCGGAAACGGAACCGGCTGCTGTAAGAATCACTTCGACCTGAGTCGGATTCTCTACCGGCCCCGGTTCAAAAGGCGAACTGATCGCAGAACCAGAGGACTCTTTTTTGACTTGTGCAATCAATTTTTCTCTGGGAAGTTTTTGAATGAGACATTGTCCTTGCACATCGGTGGATCCGGCGGTCACATACGAAAATAAATTCGCATCCCGTATGAAACTGATGTGTGCTTCAGCGACGGGTACACCATTTTCATCTTTCACGGATACGAGCGCCGCCCAGCCAGGCTCCATTTCAATGATATATTCCTTGTCTTGTGTTTTCTCGTTGACGTCGATGCTGCTCAGGGGATGGCTTTCACCGGAACTTCGGCCATAGGACATCACATCGACATATCCTTCTGCACTTGCTTGCAACCGGAAAATTCCCGCTGCCACGCGGTGCAAAACAAATCGGCCCTTCTCATTACTCGTAGCTTTAACAGACCTTTGCTTTTCATGCACCATCTTTCGAAGTTTCGGCAACAGGACTACATTTGCCCCCTCAATAGGTTCCTTGGTTTGTTTATCGATCACTTTGCCGCGAACCTTAAAAGCTGCAGAAGGATGGTTGAAATGATGCGTGAGAGTTTTTTCATTTTCGGGAAAAGGAACTCGCTCGACCAGCGTAAGGTGATTTTCGGGCGGTTCGGAGCGAAGTTGAAATTCATGCGGCCCATCGGCGAGGATAGTGTAGTATCCTTCATCGTTTGTCATCGCAATGCCCGCATTGCCTTCATCTTCTGTTATGCGCATTCTTTCATCTTTCCCGTCCATCACATGGGCAACCACTTTCGAGCCGGGGAGAGGTTTGCCGTTCTCATCTCGAACATAACCGACAATCCAATATTCATCTTCAGCGGGGAGATTCACCGTTTCGGCGACAGTGGATTCGGTTACCGGTGAAATGATGGATTCCGAAACACTTTGTTCCCGCTTTTCCGGAACAACCGAGTCTAGTTCCGGCTCTTTGGTTTGGGGTAAGTTCGAATCCTCTTCCGTTGATGTAAGAGTAATTTTGCTTTCATTGCTGGTTTGTTCTCCGACATTCATCACGAAAATCACGACGGCCAGTACAACAATCAGGAATATTCCCCCAATGACGAGTTCACGATTCATGATCGGTATCCCCCTCAATCTTGATTATCCAGAAATCTTTCAACCTATTTCCACATCCGACGGGTTGAAATGGACTTTTACCCCCTTAACGCCTATATTTTGAATGTGTAACAATGTTTTTTGCTGGTTGGTTAGGGAATGCGTCATTGTGGATTGGAAATCCCTTGACCATGATCTTTAGGAAGATTAGTTTGGTATTACCAGTATTGATTTCTGGGTAGAGCAGGCGTCCCCGCCTGCATTACAAAGGCAAGCGAGGACGCTTGCTCTACCCGGATAGAAGTATAATTTGTTTCGTTTTTAGTCTATTCATCGAAAGGAAAAGATTATGAAATTTTATCTAGCCGTATTCTTGATTTTTCTCACCGGTTTTGCCTGGGCGGACAATGTGAACATCCTTGATTTTCAAGCTGTGCCGGATGGAAAAACCCTGTGCACGGAAGCGATTCAAAAATCCATTGATTATTGTGAGGCCACGGGAGGTGGAACCGTTACGGTTCCGACGGGAACGTTTCTAACCAATACGATTTTTTTGAAAAGCCATGTCAATCTTCATATTCAGAGAGGGGCCGTTTTGCTTGGAAGTACGGATACTGAAGCTTTTACACGTGCGGTTGTATACGCCGATGGAATAGAGAATGCCGCCATTACCGGGCAGGGAACGATCGATGGGCAGGGATCCAAAAAATACTATCCCACCAGCGGCCCCAGACATAACAATATCCACTTATATAAAAGTAAGAATATTACGGTTCAGAATGTCACATTGATCAATTCATCGAGTTGGGTGTTCCGTATCCTGCAATGCGATGGCGTGATTGTCCGAGGAGTGCGCATCTATTCTTTCACCAATGAGAACAACGACGGCATCGACATCGATGGCAAGAACATCACAATCTCCGATTGCATTATCGACTGCGACGATGATGCCATGTGCCTGAAAAGCGACGATCCGGATTACCTGGTGGAGAATGTCACGATCACCAATTGTGTGATTGCATCCAATTGCAACGGTATCAAATTCGGAACCGCCAGTCATTGCGGTTTCAAGAATATCACGATCAGCAACTGCGTGGTCCGCCGTCCCTCCGAATCGGTGCATCGTCATTGGAGCGAGAGAATTCAGGGGGTGACATCCGATGATACGGTTATTTCGGGTATTGCTCTGGAAGTTGTTGACGGTGGATTTATGGATCAGGTCGCCATTTCCAATGTATCTATGACCGGCATTCAGACGCCGTTGTTCATTCGGTTGGGAAGCCGGCGCGGGAGAGGAACGCTCAAGAACGTGGTGGTCAGCAATATTACAGCGACCAATGAATCGCTCATTACCAGTTCGATTACCGGAATCCCGGGAAGTTATGTCGAAAATGTGTTGGTCAAGGACATCATTTTTAATTACATTGGAACCGGAACGATGAAGGAAGCCAATGCCCCGGTGCCGGAAAAGGAAAAGTCATATCCGGAAAACCGGATGTTCGGATACAGCCTGCCTGCCTATGGGTTGTATGTGCGTCATATCAAGAACTTATCCGTTGAAAATTTTACTTTCAAGTTACTGGCTCCCGATGCTCGCCCGGCGGTTGTGCTTGACGATTGCCACAACATTACAATGACCGATTTCGATCTGGATACACCTTCGGAAGAACAGCCTTTGTTTCGCCTGATTCAGTCCACGAATGTCACATTATCAGGCTATCAATCGACCGAACCGATATCAAAATTTTTATGTGCTGAAGGAGAAACATGCTCCGATATCAAACTGATCGGCAATGATTTTCGTCATGTAGGGCAGATTGCTGGATTGAAAGGTGGATGTAAAAGTACTGCTGTTATCAAGTTGAATAATTTGAACTAAAAATGGTGGATAGGCTAGACAGTAATTTAGAAGGCGGGACATATTCACTACTAATTACCGGGTACCACGGACAAGACGTCACGTCTGCCGGTGCTTTGGAGTGCAAACCGTCAAGGGGGGATTGCGCTTATCTTTGTTACCTATGTCCATAGAAAGTGATGGGTCAGTGACCCATCCTACGATTTTCAGTTGTTCAATTATAGTCAAAGATTGACTATCGTTCCATAAGAAGTCATACTAGAACAAAAAAGCAAAGAGGAGAAATAATCGTGCCTCAGCGAAATATAAATTTTTCTGATCGACAAGACGGATTTATTAACAGGATGATCGAGGAAGGCATCTATAGTAACGCCAGTGAACTGGTGCGTTCAGCCATGCGCCGATTTCAGGAAGAGCATGAACGCCGGGAAAAGGAATGGGATCAATATCTGAGAGCTGTAGGAGAAAATGCATTCGAGTCTGTCAAACGCGGTGAAGGAAAAAATATTACTTCTCCGGACGATCGTCAACGTGTTTTTGATGAGATCAGAAGGCGGGCCATAAAGAGAGCAGAAAAGCAACTTCAAGAGAATTCATAGTGTATACATATTGGTTATCCCCGCAGGCGGAAGCATCAATTGAGGAAATATATTACCGAGGCTATGTGGAGTTTGGTCAAAGAATTGCCGATGAATACGATCAATTGATACGACAAGCCATTAACGATATTTGTGAAGATCCTGAAAGGCCTGGAAGCCGGTCTGTTCCTGGAAAAGAAGATGGATTAAGACAATATTTCATCGTTCATAGCAAAAAAAGAGCTCATGTCAACATAAAAAAACCGAGGCATGATGTTTTGTACTATTTCTTGGAAGATCGAAACACAGTTATAATTGCGGATGTTTTACGGGGAGGCCGGGAGAAAGCACGTGAAGCAATTAAGCGGGGAAAGATTATGAAATGGTTACCACCTGATTCTTGAATCGGGTACCACGGGCAAGACGTAAGGTCTGACCGTGATTTGGGGGACAAATCATCAAGGGGAAGAGTTTTCTTATCTTTGTTACCCATGTACATAGAAAGTGATGGGTCAGTGACCCATCCTACGGTTTATTGAAGTAGTTTTTCGCCGTTTTTGGGGAGCCAATTCGCTTTTTGGGCGGCTTGGCCGATCGGCAGGTTTCCGCAACGTTTGACGAGGGATTTGTAAAATTTATCCGCCTCTTCGAAATCATGGATTCCGATTGCGTACTGGCCGCCTTTGTAGAGGGCGCGGGCGGTGAAGGGATCGTTGTCGGGGGCGAGTTTTGCCGCCTGCCACATTAAGTCGATAGCGGTTTTGCGATAGTGAAATCGCCGGTTGGGACTCGGTGCGTATTGTTTTACTCTCTCTTTTTCTTGTTCACTGGCGGTTAGTGCGACGTACAGCGTTTGTGGTTCTTGCGGGACATCGCTCTTACCTTTGGCGCGAAATTCCGAGCCGCCTTGCCGGTCGAACGCGCCTTCATACATCCGCCAGTCGGGTTCGACCTCGGTTCCCAGCAGTGCCATGCCAAAGTTGCGAACCAGAACACCACACTCGTATAAATGAGAAGCGCGTTCACTGGCTGGTAGGTTCTCATGGTTTCCGTTGCGCCGATGGTGGATGTAGCGTTTGAGAACCGGTTTCAGATTTTCCGGCATATACTCGCCCGCTTCATCCCATGCCTCCATCCGAACGAGACGGCGAGCCAATAAATAGTTCAATCCCTGCCATACGGACAGTTCCTGATATTTCCACGAGCCGCGTAGCGGGACGGATTGCAGTGCGAGATCGTTCCGGTGGTTTTGCAGATAATTCTTTAATTCCCCAATCGTTATAACTCGCTCTGCAATATAGGCGGCGTCTTCCCAATAGCCGCTGCGGGCAAAGAGGTCTAACGCCTCGATGTATTCTTGCCGGCCCAGCCGCAGCACGCCCAACTCGGCCTGCGATTTATTCGCCTGTTGTTCAGGGAACAGTATGCGAACTTCTTGAAGATTGTTCATTGCTTCTTCGATGTCGCCTTTCCGAAGTAGCAGTTTGGCAAGTATCCAATGGCCGATGGGGGAATGGGTTTCAACGCGGGAGAGCCACTCTTGGGCGGCATCGAACTCTCCCATCTTATATGCCACCCAAGCCAGCCGGTCTCCTTCTTTGGATTCGAGTGTGACATTATTCTGCTGGATTGCCTTTAGCCATTCGCGCCCATGCTGGGCATAGCGGCCGGCCATTAGCCAGGAGGTGATAACCTCGCGGCAAAGGGGATCGGCAACAATGGCTTCCTCGATGGGATTTTGGTGGAGAATGGGTGGGATTATCATCCGCAGCGAACTTTCCGTATCATAATACGGATGTGCAAGGAACGAATCGATATACCGGCGAAAGGATCGATGATGTCTTCCCAAGTGCCAATCCGCCATGGCCTGCCATTCGTTGCTTTGTTTGGCGAGATTGAGTGAATCGTGAAATCCTTGTTCAGCAAGTTTGCGTGTTTTTTCGAAATAGGGAATCGATTTCTCCATATCGACGAACATAAAGGCTTTTCCCAGCATAAAGGCGGCCCAGGTAGAGCGAAATTGGCGATCGCATTCGGGGAGTTCAAGTAAAAGTTTCCAATCCTTGATCGCGTCTTCAAAATAGTGTGCGCGATAATCGTTGGCCCCTTTTGTGTAGAGCACAAATTCTTGCGGCAGTTCTTTCCATAAAGATTGATACGGTTCCAGGTCGAAGTGTTCCCGCTTTTCCCGATTCTCCAGATCGAAATAACTATTTTCACCATTATAAAATTCAATCATCGCCTGCCGCATTTCTCGATATTTTTGTACGGCGTAGGTACTCTCCCGTTTCATTGCTTTGGGTAAATCCTCACGGTCACCTTTTGCGGTGCTCTCCCAGTCATAGGTTCTGGAACTGTGCATGACGGTTTTATATTGGTCAATCCCGGCAATGCGGCATAGTTCGTCACGGAAATACAAGCGGGACAGTTCGAGAACATCCGCTTCCTGTCCACCGAGAAGGTACGTATCCGGGAAAAAAGGACCGCAACCCATCGCAGGGTATTGAATAGCTAATAATCCCACTATTGCAATAGAAATAATGATCCATCGGTTCATGGTTCGCTTCTCTCTTTCAATTTTATAACGAATGTCGATGATTGAATATTTGCGGAGGGCAACGCACGATACCAGGCTGCCAGCAGTGGTTCATTCTGCCGAGGCGCCGGACCCGTCAACTCGCCGGGTTGGGTTTCCCGATATCCGTTCAAGCAATCATATGCCAAAAGCGGATAATCCTTCATCGGGGTTTGAAAGGTGATGTTTTCGAAGACATTGCGTTCGCCTGTGTTATACACCCAGAGTTCGTAAAGACCATCCGACACATCGCGGATTTCCGCTTGAAAGCGGGTTTTTGGAACGCAGCCTTCGTTGACCGCCAGCCAGGTGGACCATGACCAGTTCAACCGGTCACTCGCAACCGGTAGCCGAAACCAGGCAATCCCCAGGCAGTGGGTATGACTGTTATTTTGAAGATATTGTACATCGTCAGCCACTTCGTGTGGATCAGCCATCAGTACACGACTAGAAAAGCCGGATTTCATGCGGGAAGGCCTGTCTTCCGCATAAATACCAGAATAATTCCCATTTGAATCGAATAGGAGTTGATACCCATAGGTTGGAAAAGCCAGATAGTAGGGTACACCGATTCGTTCGGCTTTCTGCATATCCCCACTGGCTCGGATCGAGCGATGCAGGCAGACGTCATCTTCCACCGTGTTCGGTTTTTCCAAAGCATGTACTTGCAATACATAATAATCTGTTTTCCCGACGAGTTTTTCGAAATCGGGATCATCCAACCAGGTTGGAAGCGCGGTGATGGAGAGGGACGTTTCCGGCATTTTTTTGTGGATGGCGGTCATAAGAGTTGCATAATCAGCCAGCTTCGAAGTAGGACAATCATAATCAAATTGAAGATTTTTACCTACAATTCCAAATTCTTCCATTGAATCCCGGACTTGCTGCAAGACATCTTCAATCGGATCGGCTGCCTCATGGACATTCTTTGATAGATAAGGGGCAAGTGAATCACCCATCCTAATTACCGGGATGACAGCTGAATTGAAGGATGAGAAGACAGACCAATCCGGCTGTTTGATATCCCTTTCCAACAGTCCGGAACGGCAATGGATTTCAGCGGCAAAAACCATAAACGAATCGGCCATGTTTTTTGCTTGTGCAACCGCCTCATTCACCGGCGGATTCCATTGCGATTGCCAGATATAGAATGATGTATTCAACGGATGTTCATGTTCTTTGTGCAAAAAATAGGCAATCAATAGAATGAGAAAGATACCGAGACCGATGAACAAAGGGATCAATAAGGATACTGAACGTCGCATAATAATTATGTTGGCTAATTATCGAATAAAGTTTCACTTCAGGCAGGTTAGACGGTAGAAGAAATAAGATTATTCACAAAACTGAATTTGGATTTTTATTGCAAGTTCGGAATTAGACGATCCGTAATCCATTCGATTTGACATACACACTTTTTTTGTGTATAATAAACATATTATGAGTGATACACAATACAAATTCCATAAACGCATTAATATTTCACTACCTGTTGAAACCGTTGAATTGGTTGATCGAGTCACCCAAAAAGGCAATCGCAGCCACTTCATCGACCAGGCTGTTCATTTTTATATAGAAGAAATCGGACGGGAAAAATTAAAACAAGAGCTCAAAGAAGGCGCACGCCAAAGAGCAGAGCGTGACCTTACGCTCTGCGAAGAATGGTTTAACATAGAAGAAGAAACATGTCGAAACAATCCCGGCTAACTTACCCAAAACGTGGTGATATATATGTGGTAAATTTTGATCCGACCATTGGTTCTGAAATCAGAAAAATTCGACCGGCTTTAATTTTACAAAATGATATATCTAATCAATACAGCCCCATTACGATTGTAGCGGCGATTTCCTCTCAATTTGGTGAGAAATTGTATCCAACGGAAGTGTTTATTCCAGCTCAAGAAGGAGGCTTGAAAACTAATTCAGTAGTACTTCTCAACCAAATCCGCTCAATTGACCGTAAACGTTTGACAAGACGAATAGGAGTATTAAAGCCTGGAATCATGGTCCATGTTGATAAAGCTTTGAAAATTAGTTTGGGATTGATCGATTTGTAACAAATACGACACTCATTGGCCAAACGCTTCAAATCGCTGAAAATAGTGATATAACACCTCGCGCAGTTGTTCCCCCAACAGTTCCCAATCCTCTCCGTATGGGACTTTTTTCAATCCTTCAATCCAGTCACAATTGAGTTCATAGACAAACGCGTCGATACCATAGCGTTCAAGCAGCCCCTCTCCGATGGAACCGGGATTACGAAAGTTGGGATTGGTGCTTCCTTCAGTGAACCAGGTGTGCTTGCGTAGTAATTCTTCGAAAAGGACCATATTCTTTAAATAACGTTCCAATTCAATATTGGGGCGGCTGATATGGATTTTCCCTCCATTATCATTGTGTAAATCGAATGCCAGGTGTGGCCGCTTTCCCTGATCGATCATGTTTGCAAGCCATCGCTCGAGCGCATGGTTTTCGGGAGAGAGTTGAGGATCGGCAGGTTGATCCCACTTGCGGTTCAAGTCCATCCCGAGCGCGTTGAAGCGGGTACGGCCGTGAACGACAAAATCCTTGTTCGCCATCGGAAGAATATAAAGACAATAGGTGTCAAGATATTTTGCGTTCTGGTCATCCTTTTTCAACAAACTTCGGATCAATCCTTGCACAACCCAATTGCCTCCGGCTTCCCACGGATGAGCGCGCGCCCGAATGAAAACACGGTAAGGAGCCTCTTCCACACCAACACGAACGATTTCGAGTTCCCTTCCCTCCACCGTTTTGCCAATGGTAGAAATATCGACCAACGGGTGATCCTGAATATCATCAAGAAACGCATGGAGATCGCTGAGGGTATACGGTTCCATACGGGCAATGTAAAGGGATTCCTGCTCCATATGTACAGTAAATTTCAACCGGTTGTCAGCGGTTTTTTGCGCACGGATATCCCGCCAGTTCTTACCATCAACCGATAGATAGCAGTTGGTTCGATCAGAAATCGGAGAACTCTTCCGGCTGTTCCAAACATTGTCAAAGTTTTGTAAGATCAAGGTCAAATCCGAACCGGGATCAGCGTGTACTTGAAAATACCAGTGCCCATTGGCTCGGTTGGGAGAAGAACGTTCATGATCATAAAGAAGGCTGATAACAATAGTGCCATCCTCTTCGATTTCCCAATCGAGGGGAGAAGCATTTTCGAAAGCGGTATGAATAAATCGCAGTGGAGATTCATACGGAATACGTTCTGCAGCATAGACCCCATAACCAAGCTGAAACACGGCAGAAACAAATATCAAATAGTGCAATCTCATAATTCACCTCGCCATTTTCAAGTGGATTTCACGATCCACCTCAACGAATAATCTTACTGCGAATTAGGGGGAATCTGTATTGGCAGCAGCTACTGACAAAGCACCGCTCGATGGCTCATATTTCCAAGCAAACGCTTGCATCCCATACCGTGAAGTAATCAGACCACCATGTGGCAATCGAACATAACTCCAACTATTTATAACATCGTTTTGAGCATCATAGTCAATTTTTATGATAAGATATTTATTTAAGGGAGCCGATTTTACTACATTGATTTCATATCCATCATTCTCGAGTATTGCGCCGGTAGTAACGATGATTTCATTCCCATTATCAGGATTGCCATCCATTTCTCCAGCGGCTACACGCATCGCGCCGGAAGGATTAATCGTTTCATTAAAAATATTCATGAGGTATCCGTTTAGATATTCGACTCCCTTCACTTTTCCTTCTACAGTATAAGTCGGTTTCAACAATCCTAGCAAATTGATAAATGGATCCGCTTTCTTATTCACATCACCGGTACTAACCACTATAATTTCCAATTCGCCGTCTCCATTTACATCTGCCGTTGTGAGTTCAATCCCTCCATCTCCTTGAAATTTAGAGAGATGAAATCCTCGTAAAGCGCGAACACGATCTTCTTCCATTGCAATTTGACCCGCGGAAACACCCGCATCCCCAATATTCTCGAAATCAACTACATTAAAAAAAGTCTGAGAGGTTCTGCTGTTTGTTTGCGCAACCAGCAGTTCATCATACACATCCGTATCAAGATTGGCCGCCGCCAAATGCACACCCCCATTTGCATTTTGTGACAATTCAGCCCCTACGAAACCTTGTATTTGGCCGACTAGTTGGAAATGATTCGGTATAGGCCTACCAGTATATTGAAATAAGCGCACAATGCCGTTTCCACCGACTCCCTGCGCAACGGCAATTTGATTCCGAGAAGAACCAATGAAATTTCCAATTGCGGTTCGCAACTGCCCTCTGTCATAATCAATCAATCCTGTACCATTTTGAGGAAAGGCGACAAAGGGACCAACGAGAAACTCCTTGGTTACGGCGTCTCGTGGAATCACAATATTCGCCAAATTTGCAGGTTCCGTAATTGGCCCAAGGGTGATTGCCAGATCAACATTCCCATCGTTATTTAAATCACCGGCAGATACATATGCCGCCCGGTCTAATCCCCCTCCAATAGCCGGATGCTGCAAATATGCAGGGGGCGCAGCGCGAAATCCACGAAGATTTCCATTTACAGGAATGTCCGCATCCGGATCGATATTTCTAACTGCTATGGATTGTAGCCCACCGTGTCCTGCAGCAAGGATCACTTCATCGATCTCAAGCGGCGGTTTCACTGAAACATAATAAGACTCACTTGCAGAGGAGAGATATGCATCGGTTGCATGAAAGATCACTTTTGCAGTTTGGAGATTCTCCGGATGTGGTTTCGGTGTGGATAAAGTCAAACTTGCTTCAACAAATGTAGCTTGAATATTGGTAATAGAAAAAACGTAAATAAAATCGGTGGCATCTTGAACTTCAATAGTAGGAAATGATACCGTATCGTAATCAGGATCCGTTGCCTTGAAATAAAATTCAAGGGAACTATACGCTTCCACTTCAACAATCTCTCCATCCTCAATCGCAATAGGCTCTTCCCGATTCACACTCACCGTTGTCGTTATAATCGGGGGTTGACTGGTATTGAGTACATCCACCCCTAAACTACACGATTTTTGTAAAGAACTGCCGGTTAAATGAAAATGGAATGTAAACGGATCATCGCTATTATTCTCGACTGGCATGTCCGAAAATTCGAAATCAGGCGTGAAGGTAATTTGGGCTTGGATGATTCCAGCAGAGGAGGAAGTGTCAAGAGAATACTGAACAGAACTTGGCGCTTGGACATCTATTCCAAGATAGTTGTTGCCTGCCTCGAGTCCTTGAACCTCTACTTGTAGTGTTTGTAATTCACGAACGCGAACACTATCCGTGCTATAGTGCTCAACTCCATCCACCTTTACAGAAACAATTTTGATTTCAGGGCTGCTTGGAATCAACGTAGGTACGGTTCGAGTGTTGGACGGAGTTGGAGTAAATGTCGGAGTATCTGTTGGCTTAGGCCGTGGTGTATTTGTTTTTGTCGGTGTAGAACTCTCCTCTTCTACTCTCTGCACAGTAACAAAAAAAGAGGCATCGTGGGTTTTCGAATGCGCATCTTTTGCATGAAAAACAATTTGTACTGTGGTTTCTTCTCCCAAGAGCGTTTCCGGTGTTTGTAAAACCAATTGGGTTTCAATGAACGTTGGTTGTATATTTGTGACAGTAAACTTATGCTCAAAATCGGGTGCTTCAAGCACTTCAATTTCGGGAGACAGGACCATATCGCCATCCGGGTCAGCAGCCTTGAAGTGAAATACAAGAGTGTCTGAGGTTTTCACATTGATGGTCTGATCTTCATCCATTGCCTCCAACTCGCTTCCGTTTATGCTGACGCTTGCCTCGATCACCGGCGGATGATTATCCCGTGTGGGTTGGGGGATTGGCGAGGGTGTTGATGTAGGAGTATTGGTTTTCGTAGGTGTAAATGTCGGTGTATATGACGGTTTTCGAGTAGGGGTAGGGGGGATTGGGGTTGGTGACTGGTACGGTGAAACATGCAAGGTGATCCTTTTTTGCGAAGTATCGCTGCCGTCATAAGCATAAATACGGAAAGTGAACTCGCCCAGTTTCGAAGTATCCAATTGATAATCAGCATAAATCATATTTCCAATACGTGATTGGGTAACGAGAGTCGCAGGCGCGTCTTCTGAGAGAGAAATGGTGACGGGATCATGATCTTGATCGTTGACGATCAATGAAATTCTTACTGTATCTCCTTGAAACGCGGAAATGTGTTCTTGTGGATTGACTTGAACGGACGGCGGATGATTTCCCAGCCGGGGGGTATTGGTTGAATCTGGTGTTGCCGTTAACTGTACTGTTGGTGTGGATGTTTCAGTCGGTGAATTTGTCGGTGTAGGAGTGGGTGTATGTGTCGGAGTGAAAACCTTTGTCGGTGTTTGAACCAGTGTAAATGTTGGTGTACTTGAAGGTGTCGGAGTAGGCGTATTTGTTGAAGTCACAGTTGGAGAAAAAGTTGGAGTGGAAGTCACGGTTGAAGTCATTGTAGGTGTAACGGTTTCATATGTAACGAGTTGAGTAATACCAACCTGATGTTCCGTACCGCTTTGATCATAATATTGGACCGTGCCTTCGATCATTTCTTCGGAATTCCCCGTTCCAACATTTACACGATAGGTGATCGTAACCGGTGAGGGGGGAACAGAAATCCATCCAAAGTCTAGCGTTCCCTGATCCCCTGGATTGGGTTGCACATGCACACTTCCTGATAAGATAGAATCAAATTGCCATCCTTCGGGAAGGGTATCTTGAAAACCTAGTGCTAATAAATCAGCAGGATGCTCGATCGTGACCGTGATATCAAAAAATGAACCGTTCAATACACTCCGACGGGTTGCGTTTACATTTTCAGTTTTAGGGTTGACAGAATACTCTGTTTTTCGCCGATCGCGTTTCCCATTCGTATCGCTGCCGACTGCAAAACCATCAGGGTGTTCCGGATTATAGTGATAGGCATCTGCGTTGAAAAGTGAGACCAAACGCAACAATTCAGGGAATGATATAATCCAATCTTGTGGATTATAATCGCTTGTATGAGGAGTATTGGAGCGATTTCCCCCCGCACCTGGAATGAAACCGTCGACAGTCGAATCTGCAGATTGTGCACAGGAATATTCTCCCGCATTAAACAAAGATACTACTCGTAAAAGTTCCGGAAAGGAAATCACCCAATCATGATTCGTATCCGCAGAATGGAATGTTGGCGTAGGAGAGACACGAGTTGGTGTATTCGTGGGTGAACTTGTCTTCGTAGATGTTGGTGTCAATGTGTCAGTAGGTTCTGCAGTATGAGTCGGTGTGTTTGTCGGAGTTAAGGTTTCTGTCGGATGCGAGGTGGGTGTAGGAGGATCAATCCGAATCGTAGTGGGATGAAAAACCTCCGTGGATCGCATCGCAGATAAAGGAAAAGATTCACTTTGTGTCCCTCCGAAAGTGAATAAACCTTCCAATGTTGGATCATATCCCATGACATGAAAGAAACGGGAAGACGAATTTGTTTCGCGGATATATGACCAATACGAGCCATTCCATTCCCATAAATCATTCATAATCCCCGAATCAGTGGCCCCACCTAAAAGAAAAACGCTCTTTCGAAGCGGGTGATAAGCCATCGCATGCCCCGCTCTCGCGGGAGGTGCTTCTTCAGAAACAAGACTCCATTGATTACTCCATTGATTCTCATTCAAAATCCATGTATCGCTCAATCCACTTTCCTTGTTTTCGTTATCTTTATATATTCCTCCAAACATAACAACAACATTTCGTTCGTCATCAAAAACCATTGAGTGGGCAAATCGGGCCAATTGAGGATCATTGTCAAGTTTCTGCCAAGAAATACCATTCCATGCCCATGTGTCTCCAAAGAGTTCAGCTGTTATTCCCGTAAACGTTACCCCTCCAAACAGAAGAACTCGTCTGCGAGCCATATCATAAACCATGGCATGACTTACACGATTCCGCGGGCCGCTTTCGGTTAGTTTTAACCAATTTGTTCCATTCCATTCCCACGTATCCCCATAAATATTTTGATCTCTACCACCATGCAAGACAATTCGTCTTCTGAATGGATCATAAGCCATCGCAGAATCCATTCGGGCAGAAGGACCGTTTGTAGAAACGAGATTCCATTCGTACCCGTCCCACTCCCATGTCTGCCTGGAAAAGTTTCCGGAAGAATCCACTCCTCCAAACAAAATCCAGCGGCCACGGTGTGAATCATACGCGAAAGCACTATTTATAGCATGTTCAGGTCCGTTTTCATGAATCGTTGACCACCGGTGATCTAAAATGGAAATCGGTGGGTGAGCGGTGAAATTAATGGTTCGATCGGAAATAACGAGTTCACAAGTATGTACCCCGGGAGAGAACGTATAATGCTCTTTGCTGGGGCGAATCGAACCGCTCCAATAAAAGGAGACATCTGCAGAATAATAACCGTTTACATCGGTTTGTGGATTATCAGGAAGGCCGCTCATGACTACTCCTTGGATTCCTACTCCATCTGCTGTTTTTACATATCCTTCTATAGTTACGGTGGAAGGATGATAAGAACCACGAGCAGTAAGGTTTTCATGGGATTCAAGAAAAAAATGTAAGGAATAAGGTTTTATCCAATTTGGAATTGCCTCCCATATCATAACATATTTTCCTGGAGGGCAATTGGTTATTGTTGTATCCCCTTCTCCCTGTCGTTCGAATTCTCCCGGACCTCTCAACGTCCATGATGCGGACAAGGAATCGGGAGTTACATCTATAACAATTGTACCCGGAGGTTCTGCGTATTCACCGGAAAAGGTATAGGAATCTCCGGGAGAAAGAGTTTTCACAATCGGATTCTGAGAAGGGGATATCCAATCCGGAACGTCATTCCATTCCAACGTATAAGTACCCGGTTCACATTGCTGAAACGATTGAGTTCCCGTGCCAGTTTGCTGAAATCCATCGGGACCGCTCAACGTCCAACCCGCATCGATGGATTCCGGTTCCGCAAGCACGGTAATGGAGCATTGTTGTTGATAGTGGCCTTCAAACTGAATGGAACCACCTGCCGGCAATCGTAATTGCGCCGCTTCCGGTGTTTTCCAGCCTTGTATATCTTCCCAGAGTAAAACATATTCACCGGGACTTAATTCAGGAAGAGAAGTCTCTCCATTTCCTTCCTGCATGAAATCATCCGGCCCATGCAAAGCCCAAGGAGCGTTTACATTGATTGGTTTGGGATCAATATGAACGGTTCCCGGTCGGATATTCAAATAGACGGTATTTTGTTCACCGGCATTTCCCGATCTGGAATTACCGACTACTAAATCCAAATCCCCATCATTGTTCATATCTTCCAAGACAACACTCATTGTATAATCATAATCTTTGCCATATTCAAAAATACCATCCGTAAATTGCCCCAATCCATTGTTCAAATGAATAGTATTAGGATAATAAAATTTTCCTTCTGCGATATCTAAATCTCCATCACTATCGACATCGCCTAAAGAAAGAGAACGCACAATTTGCCATGAAGTTTTAAATTCTAGATTTGAACTGAAATCGAAGCGTCTCAAAACATTATTATATAAATAGATTGATGTTTCACCATGAATAGAACCAACAACCAAATCAAAATCTCCATCATTATCAAAATCCCCAAATGCAAGACATTCTGTATCTTTATCTGCAGAACCAATGGCGATTGGTGATTGGAGATGCCCCGAACCATGATTCTTATAGATATAATCCTGTCCATGATTTCCTACAGCCAAATCCGGATATGAGTTCCTATAAATATCTTTACTAGCAAGAGCGGTAGTAACGTCCGATCCTGTGCCAAAACCATGATGATAAGGAAAATGGCCATTCCCATCGTTAAAATAGAGATAATTTGGGGCACCGGTATTGTAGCCAATATTTCCGACAGCAACATCCATATCTCCATCAACATCAAAATCATCAACTGCAAGTGCACATGTTCTATAGGACTCCCCTATGATAGAACCGAAGGAAAAATGTCCTAATCCATCATTAAGATAAAAACCACTTCCTCCCGAACTACCATAAATCACATCCAGATCCTGGTCTCCATCGATATCTGCCAGTTGAACACATACTGGTCGAATATCTATAAAATCTCCCGATTGAAAATTACTTTGTCCATCGTTTATATATACAACAGTTTTTGCATTTTGTTCCACAGGCGAAGAGCGGTTACCGGCCACAATGTCTTGATCTCCATCTCCATCCACATCGCCTACAGCAAGACAACGAGTATCATCGACACCGGTGCCAAAATCTTTGATGACATCGATAGGAGGACCAGCATTTTTATCTTTCACGATAATAAAATTAGTTTTTACAATTATGTCATCAGGCCCCGCAGGTCTGGCAACTATTAATTCAACATTATATCGGCCAGGATTTTTATATGTGTGAGTCACTTCAGGGGACACAAGTGCCCCTGAAGTTTGACCGTCCCCAAAATCCCATCCCATTTCTCTCACCTGTCCGGTTGTCAAAGCGGTAAAGGTAACGGTCAAAGGTGCATTGCCTGTCCTCGGTTCCGCCGTAAAATCCGCAGCCGCATGACCACTCACATGAATCAAATATTCCTTCCTGACCGTATCTTCCCCGGCAAGAGTTCCCCCGGTTACGGTTAATTGAACCGTATACGTGCCGGTTTCAAAATAGGAATGTGAGATCGGATTCTTTAGATTGTCATATATATTTCTTGTTACTCCATCTCCAAAATCCCAAATCGCTTCATCGAAATAACCCGTGGATTGATTGTGGAACGTTACCTTCAAAGGCGCTGGACCGCTTGTGGGATCAGCGGAAAAAGCCGCTCTTGGTGCGGGTTTGTTCGGATCGCGAATTACAATATAATCCTGCTCCGTATGCGAGTTCGAACCTGCAGGCCCCGACACGGTCAATTTCACCGGAAAGATTCCCGGATATCGATAGTCATAAGTAACATAGCGGGCAGTGCTTGATGTGGATCCACCGTCCCCGAATTCCCAATGAGCACTTGTCCAATCGCCAGTCGATTGATTCTCAAAAACAACAGATAAAGGTGGTGCGTCGCCGCTTTTTGGATACCCATCGAAAGCAGCAATCGGATGCCGTGCCGCTTGAACCGTAATAGGGGTGTAAGTTTTCGTATGCGAACCGCCCGGGCCGGTTACCGTTAATCGGACTGTGTAGGTTCCGGAATTGTCATAGGTATGGCGAATCGTTGAATCGCGACTGTGACTGGATTCGCCATCTCCAAATTCCCAACGGGCACTCGTATAGCTTCCGGATGAGGTATTATTGAATGTCACCGCCAACGGAGCATACCCACTGTTTGGCTGTACGGAAAAATCAGCAACCGGTGCGCCAGGCGGAGATGGAAGAACAGATATGTATCCATTCTTTTGTTCTGAATCGCTGCCGGCAGGGCCGATCACAGTCAATTTCACAGGATAAGTACCTGAATTTTCATACGTAATCGTAACCGTTTCATTCGTGGTCGTTCTTTTTTGCCCGTTACCAAAATCCCAAACCGCTTGCGTAAAACTGCCCAGCGTCTCATTTGTAAATGTCACCGTTAACGGTGCATTGCCTTGCACAGGAGAAGCAGAGAACTCGGCTATCAACGAGGAATCCAGTATAGATACTTCTTTAAAACCTGTTCGCCCTGCAAAACCTGCACTTAAAATACCAACTACTTTTGAGGGGACCCATTGAGTATGCAATGTTCCGGATGAATCGACGGAACCGTATTGTTCGGGATCAAACGACCAATCCACATAATTCGGCGTAATGATTTCCTTGTGACTGTCTTGATAATGAACTTCACATTGATATGGAGACGAACTGTTTTCGGATACCTGAGAAGGTCCTAGGACTTGAATTTCCGATATGGGCGCTTCACCGGTCCAAGAAAGCGTTACTTCGTTGATTTCGACTTCATAGGACGCTTTGCAATAGAGCCTCAAAAAAAATGTTCTCTTATGCCCGCCTTGAAACCGTCCGATATACAGAGAACCATCGAGATTGTCAAAGGAACGGTTCTCATCATCTTCAATATTCAGAGTTCCTAGTAAATTCAGGTTATCGTCATACTTATGATATTCGCTTTTATAAAAATTTTTCGCAAACGAATACATGGAAGCGCAGGAGGAGGAAGAACTGGTTTCGGAAAGACAAAATACATCCAATTTATCGTACACTCTATTCCATCGCCCCTCACAATCAACATGGACAGAAAAGTACGCATTGTCGTAATTGTATCCCTCCGGAAGGCGAAAAAGTACATCAAAAATCCAATCATTATCGTAGGCAGTCCCGGTTTTACTCAAAACAACACCACCAGAACCATCATTTGCTTCTGGGGGGGATTGAATCCACCAGTTGCCTGACAGGGCACAATAAAATTGCCCCCGAACAGAATTCGGTGGCTGGTCATCTGCATAATTTTGAATAGTTACCGGAGTAACGGCCAGAGATTTTGCTGAAACAAAACTTGTATCCATCAGGAAATAAAAAGAAAACAGAAAACAGAAATGAAGAAACAAACGGTGGTAGGAGAAAGATAGAATCACTATTCGCATAGGATACTCCGGTTGTAGAATCGAATTGGTATTTCCGAACTTGAAATTGATAATTGAGTGCTATTAACAATATTTTACAAACCTACCATGACGCAGCGGCAAAAAGTCTTTTTTTTCCATTTGAACATGGTTCATATTGTGGTGATCATTCATGACATATTACTATATATCCTAAAACATATAGTATCTACACCACAATTTTTACGTTTTTTGCCAAAGCTTCTTGACATGATAATAATACTAGAATACCACATTACAATACAAAAGGGAGCGAGTAAAGCATGAGAGAAGAAAAATGGAAGGATCTAACAAAAATCAATTCCCAATCGCTTGTGAGATATTGAAGATCGGAAGATACAAAGCGACCACAATAGAACCAATGATCCCTCCCAATCCCACGATCAGCAGTGGCTCGATCAACTTCGCAAGTCCATCGACCGCGTCGTCAACCTCGCGTTCGTACGCATCCGCCACTTTGATAAGCATTTTGTCGAGGGCGCCGGTTTCTTCACCGACGGCGATCATATGGACAACGAGGGGGGGGAATATCGAAAATTGCTTCATCGGTTCGGAGACTGTGTCTCCATCCCGAATCGATGCGTGAATATCAATCATCGCACGGGAAACCACTTCATTGCCGGATGTGTCTTTCACGATAATCAAGGTTTGAAGAATAGGAACCCCGGTATCCAGCAGCGTTCCAAACGTTCTAGCAAACCGCGCAATAGCCGACTTTTGAATAATCGAACCGAAAATCGGAACCCGTAACAAGACCTTATCAAGGAAATAACGCCCTTGTGAAGTACTGGCTGTCAATTTAAATAACATAATCGCCCCGAAAATCGTAATCGGAATTAAATACCAGTTGGTCACAAGGAAATCACTGACGTCGATTAGCATTTGCGTAGGGCCAGGCAGTTCGGCTCCGAATCCTTCAAACATGGTTTGGAAGTTGGGAACGACCCAAATCAAAATGACGGCCACAACGGTAAAGGCGATAGAGATAACGACAGCCGGATACCACATCGCGCCTTTTACTTTGGAACGAACGGCTTGGCTCTTTTCTTGGAATACAGCAAGACGATCAAGAACTTGCTCCAATGCCCCGCCGATTTCTCCGGCTTTCACCATGTTGACATAGAGGCGGTTGAAAATTTTAGGATATCTGGCCAACGCTTCGGACAGTGTGCTTCCTCCTTCGACGGAAGCGACAATCCCATCCAATGCATCTTTTAAATTTTTATCTTCCACCTGCTCCTGAAGAATCTGCAAACTGCGCAGCAAGGGTAAACCTGCACCAATGAGGGTAGCCAGCTGGCGGGAGAAAGCCGCAACGTGTCTCAGAGATACTTTTCCCCGAGAGATTGTCCTCCCAATAAAACGCACAATGGGAAGATCCATGAGGTCGACTTCTCCGACACCATGTTTCGAACGGCTGATTTGGGTCACAAAATACCCCATACTCCGCAACCGTTCGACGACGGCTTCCTCTCCGGTCGCCTCGATGGTTCCTTTTAATTCCTTCCCGCCTTTATCCAATGCTTTATATGTGAAAGTCGGCATTACAAAACTCCATCGACATTTTGTCTAAGACAATCCCTTCATTCAGATGGTCTCAATCATATATTATAGGAAAATGGGGTATGTCGTCAACTTCTTTAACAATTTTTCTTTTACGGCATGGCAAAATCGACTTTCGGCCTACCGGGAACATACCGGCGAATGATCCCAATGCTGTGCAACCCATTGGACGCTTCATAGGGATGCCAATCCAGCGTGCTTGCACCTTTGTACGTTGTTGAAGGCCCTAAACCGAAAATGACGCCGATGGATTGCCGGCGCGGTCCGAAATCCGGATTGACATTGGGATCGAAATAATTGGGAGCTAGACCGCCCCAATATCGTTTATCATAGGGATCCCAATGGTGTTGTTTTTTTGTAAATCGCATTTCCGAATCGAACAATTGTTCAGCAATCGGTATTTCTTGAAACGGATCATATAAAAATCCGGTTAAATACGCCACAGGCGTGGTTAGCCAATAATTTTGGTTAGCATCATGAGAGTGTGGAGGGTTATCATTCAAATCGGCCATGTACTGAAGGATAGCCAGTTCCATCGTTCGCTGATCTGCCATGGAGCGGGATACTTTTGCCCGCGTTTGGGCATTCAGAAAATTGGGAACGGCAATCGCCGCCAAGATTCCAATAATCGCCACGACAATCAAAAGTTCAATGAGAGTAAAAGACTTGGAATGATGCACTTTCATGATGTCTCCCCTTTCTTGCGGTTCTATCAATCGAAAGTATGATAATGTGATTATAGATGGAAAAAAAACAGAAAGATATCCCTGAATTGTATTTCGCAACCTTTTCGAAAACACGCTTGACTCGGGATTACATGTTTATACCATCTTACGTTATAGTAAAATCCTCAATATTGACAAGGCAATTTCAAATCATTCCACTCTGAGAAGGAGATTACAATGGTTCAAACTCCCTCCACGATGGTTCCACTCGGTACCAAAGCTCCGTTTTTTAGACTTCCTGACACAACTGGAAAAATGGTTTCTCTCGATGATTTCCAAGATGCACCTGCGATGCTTGTTATTTTTATGTGTAATCATTGCCCTTTCGTAGTTCACGTACGTGACGAATTAGCACGGCTCGCAAAGGAATATCAGGAAAAGGGCGTGGCAATCGTCGGAATCAATGCCAATGATGTTGACAATTATCCGGATGACAATCCTGAGAAAATGGCCGAACATGTCGAAAAATTCGGTTATACTTTCCCCTATCTGTATGACGAAACACAAGAAGTCGCGAAGGCGTACCATGCCGCCTGCACACCGGATTTCTTTCTCTTCGACAAGGAGAAAAAACTCGTGTATCGCGGCCAATTGGACGGAAGCCGTCCAGGAAACAATGTCCCGGTAACGGGTGAAGATTTACGAGCGGCATTAAATGCCGTATTAGAAGGCAAACCGATTCCAGAAAATCAAAATCCTAGTCTAGGGTGTGATATCAAATGGAAACCAGGAAATCGTCCGAACTAAAACAATAATCAAAATTCAAGCAATGAATCGATTAAAAATTTGGTTAGTAATTCTCCTGTCACTATGCTTGGGATTATTTGCCGTTCAATATAATGAAAAGCAAAACATTCAAAATGCATCCCCCAAGCAAGCCAACAATCCTGTGAGACCCGAATTCAAAAACATCGATATCAGCGGGAAAGTCAATGCTCCGGATTTAGTCGGTGGTAAAGATTGGCTCAATGTAAACCAACCACTTTCTCTGAAACAATTGCGCGGGAAAGTCGTTCTTCTGGATTTCTGGACCTACTGCTGCATCAACTGTATGCATGTCATTCCGGATTTGAAAAAGTTGGAAAAGAAATATGCCGAAGAACTGGTTGTCATCGGTGTTCATTCCGCCAAATTCACGAACGAAAAGGAAAGCGAGAACATCCGGAATGCGATTCTTCGCTATGAGATCGAACATCCGGTTGTCAACGACGCCGATTTCAAAATTTGGACTCGATACGGAGCACGAGGCTGGCCTCATCTTGTCATCATCGATCCGGAAGGAAAAGTCGTCGGTTCACTCTCCGGTGAAGGAAATTATGAAGTTTTGGATTATATCATTGGCGCATTGATCCAAAAATTCGAAGACAGGATAAACAGAAAGCTGATTCCATTGGCATTGGAAAAAGACAAACTTCCTATGTCCGTGCTCTCATTTCCTGGGAAAATAATCGCCGAGGAAAAAAGCCAACGATTGTTTATTTCCGATTCCAACCACAACCGCATCCTCGTGACCGATTTTGTCGGCAATGTATTGGACATCGCCGGGAATGGTTCCATTGGAATGACCGATGGGAAATTCCAAGAAGCCGAATTCAATCATCCCCAGGGGATGACAATCAGCGGGAATTCATTATATGTGGCCGATACTGAAAACCATGCCATTCGCCGATTGGATTTGGAGAAACGAACTGTTATAACTGTAGCCGGTATCGGTCAACAATCGCGAACCAGAAACGGCGGCCCGGCTCTCAAGACCGCGCTGAATTCTCCATGGGATTTAACGCGCATTGGCAATGAGGAAACGATTTATATTGCTATGGCCGGTCCCCATCAGCTATGGACGTATAATCCACTCGACGAAACCGTCCAGCCGTTCGCCGGATCAGGGCGGGAGGATATCATCGACGGTTTATTGAAACAAAGCGCATTGGCGCAACCCAGTGGTATTTGTTCGGATGGGACTAACTTGTATTTCGCCGATAGTGAAGTGAGTGCTTTACGCTGGGTCGATTTGTCAGATGGAAAACGTGAAGTGAAAACCTTCATCGGGACCGGATTATTTGATTTCGGAGACCGGGACGGTGATTTCAAACAAGCGTTGTTGCAGCATCCCCTGGGAGTGGATTATCAGGATGGCAAAATCTATATTGCCGATGCGTATAATCACAAAATTAAAGTAGCCGACGTGGAAAGCCGGACTATTACGACACTGGCCGGTACCGGTAAACCGGGAATTGGAACAAAGAAGAAACCGCAATTCAACGAACCGGCGGGAGTCAGTATAGCCAAAAATCGTCTTTTCGTCGCCGATACGAACAATCACGCCATTCGCATCATCGACCTCCCATCACGCGAAGTCACCTCGCTGATCATTGACCTTTCCGAATGGCATAGAAAAAGCCGGGTTGATACATTCGATCTGTTCGGCAATCCGAAAACACTCTCGCTCAGTGAGAAAAAGATTGCTTCCGATGGAAAAGTCGAATTGACATTTGATTTGCCTCCTCACTATCATTTAAATCCGCTTGCAGCTCCGATTGTGCAGTTGAAAGTGCATAGTCCCAATCACGAAGCGTGGATCAGTCCCAAAATCAAACCTTCTGTTCAAGGCGACACAATTGAGTTTCCCGTAGAAACAGGAAATATTTCTGCTCCGGAAAGAGTCGAGATATCTGTCACCTATTATTATTGCCGGACGGATAATCAGGGGCAGTGCAATATTGGTTCACTCCTCATCGATAGTCCACTCGAATCTGGTGATAAAACCGTAAGGCTCAATCACTCCCTCGAAAACGAATCTCATTCCCCGTAATTTCACCCTTGTTTGATAACGCATACCGGTTATGATGATCGATTGTTTATCATTATTGTAATGGATTCTCAACAAGAATTGTATCGCCGGCATCTTGCCGGCTTTTCAAAGTGCCGCCTGGACGGCGGCGTTACGGAGGGATAAAAAGTGTATCCGGTTCCCGGCCATTTGGCGTTTTCATTGCTGTGCCATCGGTATTTCAATGCGGAGATCATTTCAGTGATTGTCGGCGGTATGCTGCCGGACCTGATCGACAAACCGATGGACGATATTTTTCATATCACTCCCTATGGACGGTATGCCATGCACAGCCTGACCGGCTTGATTGTTTGTGGATTGATCGCCTATTTCGTCTTCGGCAAGAAAATCGGGATTGGGTACAGTCTTGGTCATTTCGCGCATTTGATCGCTGATGCGGATTTCAATCCGTGGTTCTGGCCGTTTTACGATCATCAGTTTCCTTCGGGAATTACGATTGTCGATTTGGTTCGAGCGCCAGGGAAGATTCTATTCCCTTCTTGGATTCTGTTGGAACTGATTATCTTAGGATTGGCTTTATTTCTTTATACAAAATATGCGGAGAAAAAATCCGTTCAAATTGCTGTTATCACGACGATTGTAGGCTTATCCATTTACCGAATAACACGTATTCGGCCAGAGGAATTGTAATTTTTACACTTAGAATAAAGACCAATTCGTGATCGAAACCGGATTTTCCACTTCCTCATCGGTCCGTAGAAGAGCTAGGCGGTCCAAATCCACTTCCGCGTTCCCTTGTCCCCCGAATTGGATAAAGGGAAACCAAAACCGGCTATCGGCGAAGGGAAGAGGTTGAATCAGGAAGGAAACCACCTGCCACGTATCTTCTTCCGTCAGTGTGACAGTTTCTTGCGCAAAAACGGCTTGCCCTTGCAAATCGTTTGAATCCGCCATTCCGGCTCTGATTTCGACCGGAGCGGAAGCCGTACGCATTGTACATGTCATACGCAATGCACCATCATAATTACTCGTATTGATCACGCGGCTCAAAATAATGCTCGCGTCTCCCACCGATGATCCCGGTTCAGTTACATTGGTTTTCAGTACTTGGAAGCCTTCCGGCGCATTCTCTTCATCGGCCCGCTGAGCATCGATTCCAAAACCATTCACTAACCGGTCATCGACTCTGGTTTCGAAAGAAGCGAGCAGTAAGGCATTGCTCTGGTATACCCGTATATCATCCAACCACATCGTTTGCTGCTGCTGAGCACCGAATCGCAAACTGAAGTTCAATACCTCATAATCGAAATTGGCAAAGGGCCCTTCCAAAAAATCATAAAACAACCACTTTTCTTCAAATCCTTCGGGGATGGTGTGAGTTACGCTGAAGCCACTCCAGGGTTCCTGATTGATTTGCAATCGAACTTGATGATCATACGGCGCATCGACAACACGAATTCGGTATTGGAAACGCCAAGTAACCGTTTCACTATTCTCCGGTGTTTCCCATGTGGTCGAAAGTTGTTCATTCCAAGCATTTTCAGTTCCGCCGTCTAGTTCCATTTCCAATGCCGGCGTATCATTGTCCGGTATATCGGCAAATACTTCGGCAAATGGAATCCCCCCTGAGTTTAAGGGACCTGGATCAAAATCATCAAAGGTCGATTCAAGCATGAGAATTCCCGTCTCATACCATTCTTCTTGCGCCGCAACCGGATACCCGAAAATCACCATAAGAAGAATACAAAAAACAAGATGCATGATGTCACTCCTCCACTTTAGCGATAGTATTCTTCCTTATTCATATCAAATTCTGGAATGTTTGTAAAGTGGATTTTCAGATGTAACTAAATGTCGCTTCTTTTTCGGCGTCATCTTACTTTTTCGTGATGCTATCGGGAGTACTTGGAATCCCCCCAAAAAAAACCAAAAAGCATTTCATCCCCAATAGACTCTTAGGAAACATACTTTTATAATGGCTTGAATATTTATCATGTGTAATTTCTTTCAATTCAATCGATGTATTGGGAGGTATCATTTCATGCTCCGTAACCATTCCGGTTTCACACTCATTGAACTCCTTATCGTGGTGGCGATTATCGGTATTCTCGCAGCCATCGCTGTCCCCAACTTTCTGAACGCTCAAATGCGTGCCAAAATCGCCCGCGCCCAAGCGGATATGAAAGCCTTATCGACCGCCGTACAACAACTACGGATGGATCGCGGCGTCCTGCTTATCGATTATTGGGATGACGACAGGACGGAAGGAATAGAACGAATGCAGAAAGATTTTCGAGGCATTGGCGGCAATGCGCAAAATGACCGAGGCGGAACGGCCGGTCTATGGGCACCTTTGACCAGCCCCGTCGCTTACATGTCGGGAATCCCACTCGATCCGTTTTTCTCTCCCGCTACCGGTGACGATAAGGTAAGTAACTTGATCCCCCAAGATATCATTCCTCCCTATGCCTATATGTACGCTGACGAAGATCCTCAAATCCCCGGAACGGATTATGGACTTGCTTTTTTGGCGCCGAACAATGTCAACGCGGAACGTATGGGCATTCAACCGTTGAAAGACGGAGATTTTGTCATCATCGGCGCTGGTCCCGACGTGGGCCGCGGTGGGTATAATGATCCCGTGCAAGGCATGGGATTTCCCTATGATCCATCCAATGGGTTGGCCAGCCATGGTGATATTGTGATCCGTAACTGAATCGGAGGAGAAATCAGGTTTTTCGTAGATTCCCAGGCTTGATGATTCCCGTCTTGGTAAGTAATATATATATGAATGAGTAATAAAAAGTTCATTTATATCGGGGCGTAGCGCAGGCTGGTAGCGCACCTGCTTCGGGAGTAGGGGGTCGGAGG
>CAYPPG010000054.1:19265-53393 GCA_964412555.1 uncultured bacterium | reverse complement strand
GCGGAGGCGGCCGTGGCGTTGGCCATTGTATTGGCGATTTATCAGCATTATTCGACCGTGAATCTGGACACAATCAGCAACATGAAACATTGAGGAATGTGTGAATGCATACCTATGAACTTCTCTCGTGGTTAATTTTGGCTTTTCCGCTTGCTGCATTCGGGATCCAAATTTTTGCAGGGAAACGTTTACCGCGGCAAGGCGATTGGGTTTCCGTCGGTGCGATTTGTATCTCGTTGGTTTTGGGATTGGTTCTGTTTTTTAAAGTAATTTTCGGGGAGAATGATCCCAATTTCCAATTTCAAGTCAGCCACCTTTGGTTTTCCGGGGGAAGTCTTCAATTTGATTGGGGATATCATATCGACAATTTGACCGCTGTCATGATTTTGGTTGTCACGGTTGTGAGCAGTGTCGTTCATATTTACTCGATGGGATATATGAAGGGAGAAGATTTTTACGACCGCTTTTTTGCCTACCTGAGTTTATTCAGTTTTTCGATGCTATTGTTGGTTTTATGTGACAATCTTTTTGTTTTGTATATCAGTTGGGAATTGGTGGGGGTTAGTTCCTATCTTTTGATCGGATTTTTCTTTTGGAAACATTCGGCGGCAGATGCGTGTAAGAAAGCCTTCATTACGACACGGGTAGGGGACGTATTCTTTTTTATCGGTATTCTTCTCATTGTTTTGTATATTGGAAAAATCAATTATAACGAAGTATTCGAAGTGGTTGCGCAGGGTGAAATGAATGCGACGGTTTTGACGATTGCCGCGATTTGTCTGTTTGGAGGCGCTGTAGGTAAGTCGGCTCAATTTCCTCTCCATGTCTGGCTGCCCGATGCGATGGAAGGCCCGACGCCGGTCAGCGCATTGATTCATGCCGCGACGATGGTGGCAGCCGGTGTGTATATGGTAGGCCGTTTGTTCCCGATTTTTTCCGCTGCTCCGATCGCGATGCTTGTCGTGGCCTATATCGGATTGATTACTGCGTTCTTTGCGGCGACGATTGCAATTACACAGACGGATATCAAGCGAGTGTTGGCTTATTCTACCGTCAGCCAACTGGGATATATGGTTACAGCGCTTGGTGTAGGGGCTTATACCGCTGGGTTGTACCACTTGATGACTCATGCGTTTTTTAAAGCCTTGCTCTTTTTAGGAAGCGGAAGTGTAATTCATGCCGTGCATACGAATGAAATGCCTTCAATGGGTGGTTTGCGTAAGAAAATGCCGATCACATTCATTACCATGTTGATCGCGACATTGGCGATTTCCGGTGTTCCCTTCTTCTCGGGTTTTGGAAGTAAAGACGCCATCCTTGCTCAAGCGTTAGATTTTGGAATGAAGCATTGGCTGCATCTTCCGATTTTTATCGGCTTGCTGGTAGGCGCTGCGATTACGGCGTTTTATATGTTCCGGCTGATTTTCATGACCTTTTACGGAGAACCGCAGGAGCAGGAACGGTATGATCATGCTCATGAATCGCCTTATGTCATGACAGTTCCCTTGATCGTGCTGGCTGTATTGTCCGTGATCGGTGGCTTTGGATTGTATGGGGGATTGTGGTTCAATCATTTGGTGGTTCCACCGGTTATTGGAGAAGCAGCCCATCATGCCGCCGAAGGGCATGGTGAGCATGGCAGCGTTTTGGCTCATTACGGCGCA
Source organism: uncultured bacterium (assembly GCA_964412555.1). Classification (GTDB taxonomy): domain Bacteria; phylum Hinthialibacterota; class Hinthialibacteria; order Hinthialibacterales; family Hinthialibacteraceae; genus CAYPPG01. The sequence continues at coordinate 51,729 of CAYPPG010000054.1, read as the reverse complement.
ATGGTTCTTTCCATCTTATTCGCCGTTGGCGGTATCTTCTTGTCCTACCTGGTTTATTACAAAAAATCCATTTCGGCAGAAGCATGTGCACAGAAATATCCAAAACTGTACAACCTTTCCTATAACAAGTACTGGGTCGATGAGTTCTACGAAAAAACGGTGATTGCGTTTATTCTGTGGTTTCGCATGGTTTTACGGCGTTTTGATAACAAAGTCGTTGATGGAATCGTGAACGCCACTGCTCCAATGTTACGCGGCATTTCGTCATTTAGTGGCGCATGGGATAAATATGTCGTCGATGGAATTGTGAATCTGATCGCGATCATCGTGCAGGCGGTCGGCGCAGTGAGTACGTTGGTGCAGAGCGGTGTGATTCAGAATTATCTGATGAAAGCCGGAATCGCAGCCGGTGTGATTTTGTTACTGCATAATTTTATTCTTAGGATTTTCGGCTAAGAATGCTCGTTTTTCTATCCGTACAGGCAAGTATTCGGATTGCCTTATTTATAGACAAGAAGGTCACACAACAATTGCATTATAAAATGGAGCAGGAAGTATGGAACATCAAACACATCTTTTGACCTGGATCACTTTTTTACCGCTTGTCGGTATGTTTGTTATTTTGTCGATTCCAGGCCGGGCGAAAGAATTCATCAAGCAAATTGCATTGATTTCCACGATTCCTTCGTTGTTGCTCGGTATCGTGATGATCTCTCGTTATGATCCAAGCGGCGGGATGCAGTTCGTTGCCAAACACGAATGGATCAGTAGTTTCAATATTTTTTACACGATGGGAGCGGACGGAATCAGTGTGCCGATGATTTTTTTGACTGTTCTACTCTGTCCGATTTGTATCTTGGCTTCATGGGGGATCAACGATCGGGCAAAAGGATATTTTGCCCTCTTTCTGCTTCTTGAGACCGGCATGCTCGGGGTGTTTTGTGCCTTGGATTTCTTCTTGTTTTATGTGTTTTGGGAACTCATGCTGTTGCCGATGTATTTCTTGATCGGTATTTGGGGCGGCCCTCGCCGGGAATATGCGGCGATCAAATTTTTCTTGTATACGTTATTCGGCAGTGTATTTCTTTTCATCGGGATGATAGTCATTTATTTGTATACCGCCTCATTTGATTTGACGCAGCTGAGCGCTCAAATTGCCGGTTCCGAGCTGAATGCAGCAACAGATTTGAAATGGTGGCTTTTCCTCGCGATGTATGTTGCCTTCGCCATTAAGATTCCGGCTTTTCCGTTCCATACCTGGCTTCCGGATGCTCACGTGGAAGCGCCGACTGCGATTAGTGTGATCCTTGCAGGAATTCTGTTGAAGATGGGAACGTATGGTATTTTCCGAATCAGTTACCCATTGTTCCCGGATATGGCGATTTGGTTTGCGCTGCCGATTGCGATCATTGCATTTATCAACATCGTCTATGGCGCATTGGTAGCCATGGCGCAGACGGATTTAAAGAAGCTGGTCGCCTATTCCAGTATCAGCCATATGGGGTATGTAATGCTGGGGATGGCCGCGATGACGCCGGAAGGGATGAACGGAGCGATGCTGCAAATGTTCAACCACGGCTGCATCACTGCGATGCTCTTCCTTCTGGTCGGTGTGATTTATGACCGGGCGCATCACCGCGACATCGACGGTTTCGGTGGTTTGGCGAAGAATCTTCCGGTATATGCAGGAATCTGTTGTGTCGCATTCTTTGCTGCCTTGGGATTACCAGGCCTATCCGGATTTATCAGTGAGGCGTTGGTGTTCCTGGGATCCTTCCCGAAATTTATGTGGATTACCATCTTTTCTACGTCTGGGATTGTCATTGGAGCGGTGTATATGTTATGGACCTATCAGCGGATGTTTCTTGGGCCATTGAACGAAAAATACCAATCGCTTCCGGATTGTACGGCACGGGAACAAATTACCTTGTATCCGCTGGCGTTTATCGTGGTTCTGGTTGGAGTTTTTCCTCATCTGGTTTTGAATTTGTTCGACCCGACCATGATGAATTTGATTCAACATCTTATGAAGTAGCAGGCCTCCTTGGGAGTAAAATTCAATGGGAAATGTCGAGAGCCTTTCGTATTTTTTACCTGAAATCATTTTAACGATCACGATTCTGTTCGTTCTGTTTGCCGATATGTTCGGCACGGAACAGGGTGGATTCGATATACCGGGCGGTATGGCGTTCTTCGGCGGCATCATTGCATTCATCGCTCATATCTGGTTGTATTATCAGCCGGCGACGATGTTGTTCGACGGAATGATCGCCCATGACATGTTTTCTGCATTTTTCCGCGGTTTCTTTATTTTCAGCACGATCATCGTCACATTGATGACCATGTACAGCACGGAAGTCATCCATTTGAAAAAAGGAGAGTTCTATTCAATTCTGTTGTCCATCTGTATCGGGATGTGCCTGGTTGCTTCGTCGCAGAATCTGGTCATGGCGTATCTTGCGTTGGAATTGATGAGTATCGGTTCCTATGTTCTTGCCGGTTTCTCAAAAAAGATCGGACGGTCGGAAGAAGCGTCGTTGAAGTTCGTTTTGTACGGTGGTGTTTCTACCGGTGTGATGCTGTTTGGATTGAGTTTGTTGTATGGGTTGACCGGATCGACCGATTTTTCCGCCATTCAGCAGATCATTTCGACTTCGGGGCAGGGAATCGATTTGACGGCCTTTACCATTTTCTTGTTGATTATGGTTGGGGTGGGATACAAGATCGCCGCCGTTCCCTTCCACTTTTGGGCACCGGATGTGTATGAAGGCTCGCCGACGACGATTACCGCTTTTTTGTCGGTTGCTTCGAAAGGAACCGGTTTTGCCTTGTTGATCCGTCTCTTTTTCTCGACAATGATTGAACGGTCGGCAGTAGGAAATTTCTGGACGGAAGTGGGAGATATCGATATCGATTGGACCTTCAATATTGCCGTGCTTTCTGCGATCACAATGACGATTGGCAATCTGGGAGCGATCAGCCAGAACAATTTGAAACGGCTGTTGGCGTATTCGGGGATCGCTCATGCGGGGTATTTGTTGATGGGGGTGTGTCTGCTGACGGATTTGGGACTGCAGGCGGTCATATTTTATTTGGTGACATATTTGTTTACCAACCTGGCGGCGTTTCTTGTCGTGATCATTATGGTTGATGCTCAGGATGATGAAGGCATCCAGGGAGTGAGGGGATTGTGGGCGCGAATGCCCTATACAGCCGTGGTCATGACGATCTGTCTTTTCTCACTGATCGGCCTTCCCCCAACGGCAGGATTTGTCGGGAAATATTATCTCTTTATCGCTTTGTTGGAAGGCAAACTGTATTGGCTGGCGCTGATCGGGGTGCTGAATACGGTGGTTTCGCTTTATTATTATGCGCGTGTCGTGAAAGCGATGTTCTTTGAACCGACCTATACGGAAGAGCCGATTCGGGCGCATCCGGTGTATGTCGGCTTGTTGACGGCATTGGCGGTTCCGGTCGTGTATTTCGGGATCTTTTGGGATCCGCTCGTGCGGTATGCGCAGTATTGTGCTTCGTTGATTGTGTATTGAGGTTCCTTCTTGGATATTTTATTTTCTCTCATCATTCAAATCTTCCCTCTGGACTCGTTGTACTAAATCTTTGATAATCTCTTTATCTAACCATTATTATAAAAAGGGAGGAATACAATGAGTTCAATGTATACCAAAGATGATAAGGATAATTTTTCCCGCCGCTCTTTTCTCAAAAAGAGCCTCACCGCAGCATCCACGGCTCCTGTCTTTCTCAGCTTGACCGGCGAGGAAGCCAATGCTGCACTGGATCCAGCCAAAGCCCCTCGCATCCACGCCGGTTTCGTCGCGCCGCAGTATTATGACGAGAAGGAAGAAGACTCGCTGCACTATGTGCTGGAACAAGGCTCTCCGTTTCGCTTCTATGGACCGGGGAAACCGGTCAAGGTGAAGGAGTTCGAAGAGGGATTCGCGAAGCATATGGAGGTTCCCTATTCGCTGGCGGTGACCTCTGGGACAACGGCATTGAATTGTGCAATGACCGGCTTGGAGATTGGCCCTGGAGATGAAGTGATCATGCCGGCATATACTTGGTGGTCGGATTATACGTCTGTGGTTCTGGCGGGGGCGTTACCGGTATTTGCGGATATCGACGAGTCGCTTTGTCTCGATCCGAAAGACTTCGAGCGCCGGATCACGCCGCGGACGAAGGCTGTCATTGCCGTGCATCTCCTCGGCGGGCAGTGTGACATGGATCCGATTATGGAAACCGCAAAGAAAAAGGGAATTGCGGTTTTGGAGGACTGTGCGCAGTGTGTCGGCGGATCGTATCGTGGAAAGAAATTGGGGGGGATCGGCGATGTCGGGATTTATAGTTTCCAACTGCATAAAATGATCAGTCCCGGTGAAGGCGGGGCCGTCGTGACCCGGAATCCGTTGATCTATGAACGCTGCTGCCGTTTTCATAACATGGGCAATTACGACAGGTTGTTTCAAGAACGCACCGGGGTTTCAAGTCAGGTGGAGACTTTTGCGGGAGAAAATTACCGTTTGAATGAATTTGTCGGGGCCGTCTTGTGGGCGCAGCTGCCGAAACTTGATACCATGATTCGCGATATGCGGAGCAATGCCGATGCCGTACGGGAAGGGATCAAAGATTTGCCCGGGATCAAGATGCGCAAGCGTCCCGACCCTGCCGGAGATAACGGTTATGCGGTGTATATCGAAACGAAGAGCAAGGAAATGTGCGATCGTTTTCTTTCCGAATTGCGCAAGCGGAAAGTTCCGTGCAGCCGTTTGACGGGATCGATTCTTCTTCCTGTGGCGGATTCCGTGATAAAAAAGAATACACGGCACCCGAATTGGCCGTCGTTCAATTCCCCCGAAGGGAAAGCGATTGAATACGGGCCGGAAACCTGTAAGCAGACGTTGGATATTTATGACCGGTTTGTGCAGATTCGAATCGGGCCGAAATTTACGGATAAAGAGAACGATTGGATTGTCGACGCCGTGCGGGAAGTGTATTCGAAGATTGTAACTTAATGCATGGTTACTACCATAAGGTTTTAACTATAATCCGGAATACCTGTTTCTTCTAGCCGTTTACGGCCACGGGCTATTACTTCCTTCATATCAATTGTACCTCCTGCTTCATGAACATTGATTCGGGTTAAAAAAGGCTTTCCCAAGAATCTCTATATGCCTCTCAAACGCATTGACAAAATCATTTAAAAATTTAAGACAGCGTAGTTTCAAAACTTCGTTCGTTCGGAAGGAACCGGAATGACGAGTGATGTGATTTGCGCCGGTTCCCAACATTTCTATAGTCGATTGAGTACACAAGGGTAGGCACATGCGGTACAGCTCAGGTGTCTTATGAAGCAGAATGGAAAAGGAATTCATGATTTGTTCGGCATGAAGAGGGAATTCTTTGTTTGGTGGATTTAGCCTTTCAGCTTGTTCTCTGAGCTGTTTGAGGGGTGGCAGAGATTCCATGCAAAGTGATCGTATTTTCCGGATTTCATTCAGTGTTCTGCTGCGTTGGTTTTCCAATGAAGGTGTCATCTTTTGAACCAGAAAATCTTTATCGATTTCATGTGAAGGGAGTGAGTTCATGACTTCTTCTATACTTTGGTAAGGACAGCCGGAGATACGAGCACCATGAAAAGAGGTATTGATAACTAGGCCACTGGTGGAGCGAATCAAGTCAGAAAAATAATCGAGATATTTTTTATAGAGTAAGTTGGTTTCAACCAATCCGCCGTCATTAGAAGGAATTTTAAGACATTCGGTGGGATTTGATCTAGTCCTTTCCATTTGCATGGCTCCAGGGGCATATTGGCCGGCGGGAGAGAATGCCAAATCGTTTCCGGCCAACACGATAGGGGAACAGCCCATGAGGCGGGCAAGATGATAGGCGGCATGAGCGGTGGAACCGTCGGAAATCAATTCTCCCAGCGGACCTAAGGATGTAAGAGTTTGGAGGAGTCGTGTTGAACGGTGAACGTAAAAATAGCTGCGCCCGGCGAATTGTTCCGCAATGCTCGGGTGAATGCCGGGATAAGCGACGAGGATGGATTCATTCTTATCTGTTTGGTCAAAGTGACCGGCGTTTAACTCGGTGAAATCGAGTGAGACGACTAGATCGGATGGAATTTGGTTGCGCAGGAGAATCCGGTAGGCTGTATCGATAGTGATGATCAACGCTCGCGGATGGATTTTCGGCAGCAATGGTAAGGCTTGTTCCAAACTTGGTCCCGGACCGACGATTATGGCAGGAAGCCCCGAGGCTGCTCCCAGCAGTCGCAAGACTGGCGCGCCTTGAAATACGTAGGGGAGATTATCGATGATGTTTTGAAGGATGGCCGGCCCTTGAACACCGGCAGTGTGAATTTCTGTCACATCCATTCGAATGGCTTCACCGACGGATTTTTTTAACTCGGAAATGTATTCGGCATGAAATGGAGCCGTGAATTTGGAATAAACGAATTGTATGCCTTGTGCCCGTATGCGAAGAGAGTGATCACCGGTAAACAAGCGTTTGGCAACTTCGGATGGGGGCATACCGGAGGCAAACTGAATTCGGGAGGATCGGATAAGAGAGGAAAAATCCATGCAGTGAAAAGCGGCTTTCAGAATGCTGAGGTGTGGTTCGACAACCCAAATCAAGGTATTGGCATCGGATTGGTTGAACAAGGCGTGAAGATGATAGCCGGCACCAAAACCGATCAGCATCACATGGGCGTTATGAAGGCAGGATTCTCCCAGTTTTGCCGCCCAATTTTCTGCTTCTCGTGCAGGATGGGTGGGATCTCCCAGCGGAATTTGGCTGCCATTCGGATGATGTACCGTCAACAGAGGTAAGCCTTCGGTTACGCGCGGAATAGAAAATTGACGAGAAGATATATTCGTTTCTAGCAGATGTTGGGCTAATTCCGGGTCTTTTTCTTTTAGCGCTAGGAAATTGGATTTCCAAATTGGATTATTCTGCATTGGTATTTATGATATGGTATGTTTTATCTTATTGCTGTATATGATGTATCTTAACTGTTTACCATTTGTATGAATAGGAGGAATATAGATTCAGGAATTCATGAAAAGGAATCCTTTATAGGAATGATCAAATCAAAGGAGATTGAACATGATTCGTAGAGATTTCATAAAACACTCATCCGCTGTCACGGCTGCGAGTTTGCTGATTGGAAACGCAAAGAGTTGGAGCGGGGCGAACGACCGGATTCGTGTTGCAAATATCGGCTTGGGTGGACGCGGCCGCCAATTAATGATGGAAGCGTCCAACTTGGACGGTGTCGATGTCGCGATGATTTGTGAACCGGATGAACGGCGATTGAACGAGGCGCAGAACGAACTGGAAAAGGCATCGGGCAAAAAAGCGAAACCGGCGCAGGATTTGCGCAAGGCGATGGATGAACCTGGCGTCGATGCCGTCGTGATCACTTGCTGTAATCATTGGCATGCCTTAGCGGGAATCTGGGCCTGTCAGGCTGGCAAACATGTTTATGTGGAAAAACCGGTTTCTCATAATATCTTTGAAGGGCGTAAATTGGTGGAAGCGTCCAGGAAATATAATCGTATTATGCAGGGAGGGACACAGAGGCGTTCGTATGGGTTGTATCGGAAAGCGTTCCAACTGCTGCATGAAGGGGTGATCGGTGATATTTATATGGCAAGAGGATTGATCTTTGGCGTGCGGGACTCAATCGGATTCAAACCTGTCAAGCAGCCGCCCGCGTGGTTGGACTGGAATGTATGGCTTGGACCGGCACCGATGCAATCGTATCATGATAATTTAGTCCATTACAATTGGCATTGGTTTTGGGATTTCGGCAATGGCGAATTAGGGAACAACGGCAGCCATTGTCTCGATGTGGTTCGTTGGGGATTGAATAAAGGATTGCCTTCCAAGATTTATTCGCAAGGAGGACGTTTCGGATACGAGGATCAAGGACAGACTCCCAATACGCAGGCCTGTACCTTTACTTATGACGACGGTACCGTCGTGACCTGTGAGACCCGGGGATTATATACGAACGGTGAAGCTCACAATATACGGTGGGGAGCCATGTTTTACGGTTCGAAGGGATATATGGCAATCAATGATGCTAAATATGAAATCTATATGGGACGAAGCAAAAAACCGGAACCGGATCAAGGACGATTCGAGAACATCGATCATTTCCAAAATTTCTTTGATGCCATCCGCGCCGATGACCGCAGTATTCAACAAGGCGAGATCGAAGAAATCTATCTTTCGTGTGTCATGTGCCACCTTGGAAATATAGCCTTTCGCTTGGGACGCGAATTGCATTTTGATCCGAAAACCGAGAAATATATCGGCGATGACGAAGCCAATGATATGCTGACCCGCGAATATCGAAAACCGTTCGTGGTTCCTGAAAACATATAAAATCGCAAAGGAGGAAGCCATGAATCGTTTTTCTCATTGTTTTCCGTTTCTTTTTGTATTCACTCTAGTCAGTCTGAATTGTAGTAGTGAAGATGCACTCCCGAACGCCAAACCGGTTCCGAACATGCAAGTCATTCCGATGCCGTATGAGCAGGCTTCGATTCAAAGGAACGGAGTTGAAATGACTCGCTATCATTTCGGTTCTTTGCTGAATCGTCCTTTTCTTTTTCCTGTGAATGGTCCAACCGGACGATCTTTGACGCGTATGGCGCATCCACGCGATCCGGAAAGTCATAGCCATCATAATTCAGTCTGGATCTCCCATAACGATGTGAACGGTGTGGTGTTTTGGGGAGATCGGGGAAAGGGCAAGATCTGTCATCAACGAATTGTCCGCTATGTGGATGAAGGAGAAGAGGCCTGTATCGTGGCCGAAAATGAATGGGTGAATGATGATACCGGCGAGGTTTTGATGAAAGAGATACGTCGCCTTGCCGCCTATGACTTGGAAGAGGATGAATGGTTGTTGGTTATCGATCTCAAGTTGAGTGCTCCGAACGCAGAGATCGTGCTTGGAAAGACTCCTTTTGGTATGATCGGTGTCCGGATGGCAAAGACCATTGGTGTCCATGACGGCGGGGGAATGATTCGCAATTCGGAAGGGGGAGTGAACGAGAAAGAAATATTGTGGAAACAGGCAAAATGGGTTGATTATTCCGGACGGATTACAAATGAATCTATCGAAGGAATTACACTCTTCGATCATCCTCAGAATCCGAATCATCCAACGTTTTTCCACGTCCGAAATGATGGCTGGATGGGCGCATCCCTGACGTATGATAAGGCTATAAGCATTCCGGTCAATCAACCGCTGGTTTTGCGGTACGGATTATATATTCATCGAGACCTGAAAGCGAAAGAATCGATTGAGAAAGAGTGGAAGAAATTTGCAAATCAGGAGATTCCTCGAATGGAATGAAAAAGTTGAATGTTCATACCATGAATGATAGACAAATTGTCCTCCCTTTCTTTTTATTTCCCTCGTAGAATAAAATTCACGCCATTCCCTGAAATCGAAAAGACTGCTATTATTTTCAATGATAAAATTCGTAAACTGTCTTTCGAACGAGTAGAATGATCATTTTATAGATTCAATTTGGGAGTCAAACCGAAGGAGAAACGGCATGAAACGAATGTTTTTAGGATTTTTCTTATTTGTTAGTTTATCGGTTGGTGCTTGGGCGGATGTGAAAATGGAAGTCGTTGATTTTCCCACACGTACTGTCCGATTGACGTATGAGATTGAAGATACGCAAGCAGGGAACCGTATGTTTTTATTTCCAAAAGGAGGATTTATTCATTCGGCTTCCCGTGAATGGTTTCAAGTCGAATCTGTTTTTGATAAAGGGCAAAAGCAGGAACTTGAATTTGAAGTGTTGGAAGTACCGGATAGCGGTTTACCCCAGCTTCAAATCCAGTATCCGGAAGCTGTCAAACAAGGTGGGAAAAAGGAATTGCGCATCACAGTACGCTTGAATCTACCGGAAAGCGATATGACACAGGATACGGCCGGCCGCTGTGTGTATGTGTATGAAACCAGCCATCCTTTCGAATTTGTCATTCCGGTCGATCAATACGTTGTTTTTACAAACCAAGCCATGCAAGTGTTTGAACGGGGGGTGAATGTGGTGGTTCGGCAGTCAGATAGCCGATTGAAGAAAATCGTCGTGAAAACTTGGAAATTCCGATAAGTGGGTGGACGATTGACTGAGACTCCCTTTGACATCATTTCATTCAGGCATTCTTCAAGACCGTAGAATATGGATTGAAAATCGAACATCAATTAACAAGAAATCTATTTGTATTCAAAAGAGTTTGGAAGGAGATATTTTCAATGAAACAGAGATTCTGTGTGTATCTCGCATTATTATTTCTATGTATAGTCGGAATTGGACATGTTTCTTCTTTTTCTCAAGATCTATCTGCATTCGAAAAAAAGGTTACCGAATTTTCGTTGGAGAACGGTTTGGAATTTCTCGTTGTCGAGCGCCATGAAGCCCCAGTTGTTTCGTTTGTCACCTATGCGGATGTTGGCTCGGTTGACGAGAAGGTTGGCATTACAGGAATCGCCCATTTATTCGAGCATATGGCGTTCAAAGGAACCACCACGATTGGCACGACAGATTATGCCGCCGAGTTGAAAGTGTTTGAAGAGATGGATGAGTTGTTTTTGCAAATCAAAGAAGAAAAACGAAAAGGAGAAAAAGCCGACCAAAGCCGTTTGGAAGAAATGCAAAACCGCTTGAAGGAATTACAGAAACAAGCGGGAGCCTATGTAGCCAGCAATGAATTCAGTGAGATCATCGATCGTGCCGGCGGCGTCGGTTTGAACGCCGATACGGCTTGGGATCGAACGCGGTACTATTTCAGTCTACCCTCCAACAAAATCGAATTATGGATGTCCCTCGAGTCGGATCGTTTTTTGAATCCGATTTTACGGGAATTTTATAAAGAACGGAATGTGGTGGCGGAGGAACGGCGTTTACGGGAAAACAATCCAATCAACCGGCTGGTGGAAGATTTTTTCGCCACCGCCTTCAAAGCGCATCCATACGGCCATCCGGTTGTGGGCTTCATGAGTGATATTCAGACAATGACGCGGCAGGAGGCTCGGGAGTGGTTCGATAAATATTACCGGGCAAGTAATGTAACGATCGCAATCGTGGGGGATGTCTTTCCGGACAAAGCCAAGGAACTGGCGAAAACCTATTTTGGGCGTTTGCCGAAAGGGGAGAAACCCACCCCCGTGGAAACAGTCGAGCCGGAACAAGAAGGTGAACGAAGGTGTACAATTGTGGCTCAGTCCCAGCCGATAGTTTTGATCGGCTATCATCGGCCGAGTATCAATGATCCCGACAATGCTGTGTTCGATGTGATATCGGATATTCTCGGTGTGGGACGGACCTCGAGGTTGTATAAAAACCTTGTACGGGATCAAAAAATCGCTATTGCCGCCGAAGCGCTTTCCATTCCCCCAACGGTCATGTCAAAATATCCCAACCTTTTTTTATTCCTTGCAGTTCCGGCAAAGGGACATTCAAACGAAGAGAATGAAAAAGCGATGTACACGGAAATTGAACAATTGAAATCGGAATTGGTTACGGAAGAGGAATTGAATAAAGCGAAAACTCGAGCGCGCGCCAGTGTCATTCGCCAACTCAATTCGAATATGGGACTCGCCCAGTTGCTGCCGTTTTACGAAGTCGTGACAGGAGATTGGAGAAATTTATTTCACCATTTGGATCAGATCGATGCCGTAACAGCAGAAGATATCAAACGCGTAGCGAACGAGTATTTTATCGATACGAACAAAACGGTTGGTACGGTTGTCCCAAAGGAATCCGAATAATATGGTTTTTAGCTAAATACTGGGAGCACGGGCATCCCTGCCCGCATCTTACAACGTGTGCATTTATTGAATATAAATATGGAGTAGAACAATGAAGATAAAACATATTACACTCATGGTATTCATTTGGAGTTTCTGTTCCCTTGAGTTACCTCTAGGGAATGCACAAACATCTCATAAAGAACTGACCTATCCGCCTTTACGGGATATTCAGATGCCTCATGTCGAAAGGGTGGTCTTGGAGAATGGAATGATCTTGTTTTTGACGGAAGACCATGAACTTCCGCTTATACAACTTTCCGCCGTAATCGGCACCGGTTCGGTTTATGAACCACCGGATAAAGTCGGCTTGGCGGGAATCACCGGTACCGTCATGCGGACAGGCGGCTCGACGAATATGTCCGGTGAAAAAATGGATGAGATTCTGGAATCGATTGCGTCATCGGTGGAAACGGGGATTGGCAAGAAAGCCGGTTCTGCTTCCATGTCGACTTTGAAAGAGCATCTCGATCAAACCTTATCCATTTTGGCGGATGTGATGATGCATCCCGCCTTTCCTCAAGAAAAAATCGATCTGGCCAAAGTGGAAGAACGCAGTATGATTGCCCGGCGCAATGACGATCCCGGTGAAATTATCAATCGAGAATTCCAAAAACTGATTTATGGAGAGAGCAGTCCCTATTCGCGCCATACGGAATATGAAACGATCGATGCGATTTCGCGGGAGGATCTCGTAGCCTTTCATCAAAAATTTTTTCACCCCAACAATGTGATCATCGGAATATGGGGGGACTTCGAAACCGAAACCATGGTGGAAAAGATTCAAGCCGCATTTTCCGGCTGGGGAAAAAGCGATTTTGAACGGCCGCCGCTTCCGGAGATCAAGTATGAATTCGACAGTTCAGTCAATCTCATTGAAAAGAAAGATATCAACCAAGCGTATATCGAACTTGGGCATATCGGCGGGAAACGAAGCGATCCCGATTACTTTGCTTTGATTGTGATGAATCAGATACTCGGTGCAGGTGGGTTTAGCAGCCGGATTGTTAAAAATGTTCGAACGGAAAAAGGATTGGCCTATTCGACATGGGGAGTGTATAGTTTTGACTGGAATGTGCCGGGAGTTTTTTCGGCCGGTTGTCAGACCAAAGCGGAATCCGCAGTGGAAGCAATCGAAGCCATTACACTGGAAATCGAAAAAATTACAGAAGACTTAGTTACGGATGACGAATTGAATCTTGCAAAGGAACAGTATTTGAATTCGTTTGTCTTCAATTTCGACACGAAAGGTGAGATTGTCAATCGCCTTTTGACTTATGAGTATTATGGTTTCCCCAAAGATTTTCTGCAACGAACAAAGGAAAACATCGAGATAGTGACGAAAGAAGATGTATTGCGAGTAGCACAAAAGCATTTGCGTCCGAATAAGTTACGAATCTTGGTGTTAGGGAACCCGGAAGAGATGGTACCTCCTCTTACATCATTGGGAGAGGTGAATACGATCGATATCACGATTCCCGTTCCCGAAGAGGAAAAACCGGAAGCAACGGAGAAAACACGCAGTGAGGGAAAACAACTCTTGGCAAAGGCTATTGAGGCTGCTGGGGGGAGACAGTATTTTGAAAAGATACAGTCGATCAAAATCGAAGCGGAATTGACAATTGTTACACCCCAAGGTGAACTGGCTGCTTCCACGGAACGGATTATGATGATGCCGAATAAAGTGAGTCAGTCAATTACATTGCCTATGGGAACGATGACACAAATTTACAATGAGGGGAAAGCATGGCTTGTAACACCGAATGGAGCAAATCCGGCTCCTGATGTCTTAAAAGAGGAAATTCAAAGTGATTTGTGGCGAAATATTCAATACTTGTATGCTCAGATGGATCAGGAAGGATTGGACATCCAGGCTCTTGATCCGGAAACCGTGGAGGAGCATGAATGCAAGGTATTATTGATTGATCCGGCAAACGCCAAAAGTTTGAAACTGTTTTTGGATGCTGAGACTTTTTTGCCCCTTAAAATGTCGTATAAAAGTGTAGGCATGCAAGGCGCTCCAGTGGATACCGAAGAATTGTTGTCGGATTATCGGGAAATAAATGGGATCAAACTGCCTTTTCATACTCTCATTTTTCAGGATGGCAAAAAAGCGATGGAATATGAAATGAAATCCGTCGAACTGAATCCTGAGGTTGATGAATCGATTTTCCAGGTTGATAACCAATAAACTCTGTCATGAAATTTTACCAAGGACTATTGACGGAATGCGTACATGTTGCCTGCATAGATCATGTCGTTGATTTTCATTCTCTTCACATAGGTGTGAATGATCAACTTCCTGTTTCTCTAGAAAAAAAGGCATTAGAAACGAGGGATAAAAACCCTTCCGCACCTGCATAGCCCATGAAGGGAATCAGGTGAGCGACCAACCTCCAGTCGAACACTTCAGCGGAATGATTCAACATCCCAATGAAAAAGGCCATCGGTCCGATTAGCAATAACGTGAGAATGAAAAATCCTCGTTTTTGGTGTTCCCGTATCCATAGCCAATATCCAACAATTGTGCTCCCGATCAAAAGTGGAGAAGCGGGGACGTAGAACAAACGCAATGCGTATCGTCCGATTAGGGTATCGAGCAATCCTTCTATTGAAAATGCAAGGGATTGATACCATGTATATACACTGAACATGATCTCACTGGCTGAAATGGAATGGCCTTGCAAACTACCTTCCCCAAAAACTGCCTGATAATAAAACCGGATATGACCGGTACCGCTAAAGAGGGGATCTCCGAATTTTTGCCAACAGTAAAAATAGTATGGACAAGTAATGGTTAATATTAGGATAAAGGCAATATTACACTCTCGAAGAGAGCGCACACCACTCCACCAAGCCCATAAAAACAAGAAGAGTATGATTGGAATTCCAGATGTTCGAATTAAAAGAAACAATCCGGCTGCGATCCCCAATAAACAAGCACTCAACCATGACCGATTTTCATTTCGTTTCCAAAGAGCCAACCATATTACAACAAAAAGCATGAGAATAAACAATTCAAGTCTTAGCCCTTGTAACGATCGATAGATGAGACCTTTATTGAGTGCCATCAGTACAGCGGTTATAAAAGCGATTCGCTGAGAAAAGAATTGTTTCCCAAATTCGAATGCAGCGACGATTGTAAAGGCAGAAAGTATAACCGTGAAAACTCGTGCTGGTAAGTATCCGTGGATATGCAAATTCTCCGGAAGGGGAAATACTTGAATCAATAACCAAAATATCCAGCACAAGAAGGGTTCTCGATGGTGGGTGTCATACAACCACGTTTGTGATTGCGCTAAAGTTAAAAATCCTTGAGAATCGACCTGGAGCGGGATGAAAGCAACATTTCTTAATTTTTCAATTCGGAGTAGTAGTGATACGATAAAAAGTGCAAACACCAGATATCGGACCGTTTTCGACTTTTCTTCCTCTTGATCCCAGGGATAACTCGCGAAAAAGATTACCAAAAAGACACCCAAGACAGTGGCCCACTCGATCAAAATGCAAACACCGCCAAGGAAATAGAGTGTAGTAATGATTTTGAGATGACGTTGAAACCATTTTGTGCTGGAAACAACCGGATATAGACCGACTAAAATAACCAAACTCAGGATTTGAAAAAGAAAGGTAGATTTTCCCGGTAGAGGAGGAAAATCGTCATAGAATGCGAAACTGAAGTCACCAAACGAAAATGCTTGTAGAGCATATTCGCGGGTGGAACCTAAAAAGAACAATCCCATCCAACCGAATATTAGAACTACTAAATACATTCGAGAAAAAAGAAGTTTCACTTTATTGACCTGCTTTTCTAGAAATGATATGAGCTGTTTGTGTAATTAAATCTTCTTCCGTTAGGTTTTGAAAACGAGGGGCAAGTTGTTCTCGAGAGATTCCCTCTTGATTTTGTTCTTTCGAATCTGCAACCAATTGGAATCCACACTGATGGAGATATTCCTTATGCCTAGAAAGCGGTTCACGATTGATCAAGTATGTCCGCCTTCCTTTCATCAAGGAGAAAACAAAGTCGGGGATCGACCAATGACCGTTCCACGTGTTCGCAGTTCCGTGACATTTGAAATCGATCTCATGAGACATGTAGCCGTCCGGTTTCAACCATTGACGGAGTGTACGATAGACATTTTCTACATCCTCGACATGTTCCATGACGGCTTGTGAGAAGATCAGATCGACACTTTCTTTTCGGATGACGTTCGAGTCGAACCACGGTGCGCAATATTTGACGGACATCGGCTTCCCGTCGTAAACAAATTCTTCTTCGTCTTGTTGCAATGCGTTTCGAATTGCCTGGATTCGGTCTGTTTGTAACAACAGTTCCATATGGTCCTTCGAAAAAATGTGATCCGGAAACGAATAGGATTTCAATTTGGGTTTCACTCGTGGAAATTCGTCATCACCGGGAATATCCACTCGATTCCGAAATAACTCTACGAGTTCATCGAAGATTTCGATATTTCGATTTTGTATGGAATATTTGCATACATCGAGAGCATAATAATGATCCGCACAGGAGAGAAGCCCCGCCAATCCCGTCCCGATTGAATAACCCGGCCCGAGTTCCGCAATGACATTGGGAAGATGGGGGAAACCATTCTCATAGAGAGTTTTCATATGCCGCATCCAGACCGTATAACAATAACGGGCGGAATATGTGCCATCTACATGGTGGCGATTCACATTCTTCAATCGCAGCCAACTCAGTATCCCACCGATCAGCATGCGGATGTTAATATCCATTGTATTTATCCTCATTGAAACCGCTATGATCAGACGTGGGATTTTATCATTATTTTCGATGAATACAATCTGCTTCTAACCCCAAACCAATTGAATCAGCAGATCCATTATTTTTTCTTCGCTTTTTTTGTGGTACGGCCAGAACGTCTTTTTCTTTTTCGGCTTTCGAGAAATTTCTCGAATTCCTCAGGTGTTTCGATTTCCACATAGTCTCGATCCCAATTCTCATAGGCGGTATAATAATCGCAATTTTCTGTTGTATATTCTCGACAAGTCAGTGGGCGGTTTTCATAAATGTTACAGGTATAGTCTTCATTCAACTCTGTGCATCGAGTGGGAACTTTGATCAACCAGCGATCCGATGTAACCAGAAGAGTGATGCCTTCATGAAGCAAATACCACCGAACATCGTCTTTTCGCCGTTTGCTGGTTGGTTTATCAATTTCAATCGTAATATAATGACAACATAAAGCCATGCATCGACTGCAGAGTGTGTCGTTCGGAACAGAATCCATAAATATCTCCTGTGATGGAATGGAACCAAGAAGGCTTTGGTCTATCATATAAGTGTAATGCAGAATCGATGAAGATTCATGCGCACGAAAAGAATCTA
This sequence comes from uncultured bacterium, assembly GCA_964412555.1. Taxonomy (GTDB): domain Bacteria; phylum Hinthialibacterota; class Hinthialibacteria; order Hinthialibacterales; family Hinthialibacteraceae; genus CAYPPG01. The sequence goes on along the minus strand of CAYPPG010000054.1, from coordinate 34,495 downwards.
TGTCTTTCTAGGTTCCATAATGATTCAAAAAGAACAGAAACAGTGTTACGATAAAAAAGAGAAAAGAGTGGTCAAGCAAAAGAACAGAAACGGAGATACGAGGATGAAGATATGGAACTCCTGGTTCACAGTCGGCCTATTGATCGCATATGGCGGCGGTTGTGCCTCGTCTAGAGATGTTGTCGATGCTGGCCATAATGTGGGAAAGGTGATTCGGGCGCCGGTCGATTTGGTCACGACCATTGGACATGAAATTGCCGGTGAACGGTATCAACCCGGACGGGAATTCGGGCAAAACTGGCAGTTGCAAGAAACCGATCCTACCTTTTGGGAAAAAGATGAAGAATTCTTTTCTTCTTATTCCCATGAGTAAGTAGAAATTAACAGATTTTTTGAAAATAGACGATCAAAATGATTTGAGGGACATATCCAAGGTTTTTTATTTTTGAACCTTTCTCGATCCTATTCCCTCGTTCCCAATTTCGAAAAAAAGAGATGAATAGATGGCGAAAAACCCCAAAAAAATATATCTTTGTGGACCCATCATGGGTGAGGTGCGTGGAGAAGCAAAAGAATGGCGCGAAGAAGCGAAGAAACTTCTTCATGATCGATTTTTCATACTGGATCCGATGCGGCGGGATTTCAAAGATAACGAAGTCGACAGCGCCAATGAAATCGTCGAATTCGACTTGCAGGATATTCGGGATGCAGACATAATTTTAGTCAATTATAACAAACCGAGTATCGGTACGGCGATGGAGGTCTTTTATGCATCCCATGACTTGGGAAAATTCGTTGTCGCTTTTTCACCGCTTCCATTTGCCGATTGCAACCCTTGGATGGTGAAATTCACAACCAAGATTCTCCCTTCTTTGGAGTCAGCCATCACATATATCCAACGCCATTTCCCACCGGAAGAGGAATAGAAGTGCGTCTATAATAAAGCGATGAACTCTATCCCGATTTGGAACAAAATATCGCGCTATGACAAATGAATTGAAAACCGCCCGAATCGATCTTCACTGCCATTCCTGGGCATCCGACCGCCCTTCATTATGGTTGATGCAGCGCTTGGGTTGTCCTGAAAGTTTCACCTCCCCCGAGTATGTCCGGGATACTGCTATGCAGCGGGGCATGAATTTTGTCACCATTACCGACCACAATACGGATATGGGAGTCCGTGAAATTCAGCACTACGACAATGTCATTCTTGGGGATGAAGTGACGACTTATTTTCCTGAAGATATCAAAGTCCATGTCGTCTGTTTAGGATTTACAGAACGGCAACACCGGGAAATTCATGAAGTGCGTGAAGATATTTATGATTTGGTACAATATTTAAATGAGCAGAACATCGTCCATTACTGCGCGCATCCCCTCCACAAAATCAATGGACGGCTGACATGGGAACATTTTGAAAAACTTCTTTTGTTGTTTAAAACGCTTGAAATCCTGAATGGCACCCGCCTGAAACGATTCAATTGGGTGACGGAACAAGTCATCGCCAATTTGACGGAATCCGATATCATGCGGCTCGCTGAGAAGCATGATATTGCACCTGTAGGACCCGAACCATGGAAAAAAATTGCCGTCGGCGGTACGGATGACCACAGCGGTCTATTTATTGGTACCTGCTATACCGAAATTTATGTTGAAGAACTGAATAAAAAAGGTGTGTTGGATGGTCTTCGCAAAGGCCGAACGAGAGTATGCGGGCAAAGTGATGGGTGTCTTACCCTTTCTCATCAGGTCAACAGCATAGCCTATCAATTTCTGCGCAGTAAAATAGGCCGGGAATCCGAAGAATTACTTCTCATTTTGGGACAAATTTTTGAACGGAACAGACCGATCAAAATCAATTCGAAAATGCGCTTTCGCCGTCGCTTGAAACGATTTTTCAACTATTTTCGCAAACCGACGGGCTATAACCGGAACTTGATCGAAGAAATTCGGGAAATTATTTCCAGCAATGTTGCCTTGAAATCTCTCTTTACCGAAGGGATCATGACTCGTGAAGAATACAACCGCAACGTGTTTACTCTTGCTTCGGATGTACTCGATCAAATGATCTTGCGACTTTTTGAAAAACCTCAACTCATTCATTACTTTTTGATATTTGCTCCAACCGTGCTTTCTTCCTACATGATGACCATGCGCAACCTGCATGGGGAACGGGATTTGATCGAAAAGGGTGAAAAATGGCTAGGGATTCAAAAAGTCTCGAAAGTTGCCTGGTTTACCGATTCGTATAATAAACACGATAGTCCCTCGGAAATTTGCCAACTGTTCCTCCAAGTTGCCCGTAAAAAAAACAAGAATTTGAAGATAGTCATTTCCGATCCAAACGGTATCGCGACAGAAGGAGTGATTAACTTACAGCCCGTTAAAAGTATTCCCATTCCAGGCTACGAAAAAGTGACTTTACACGTGCCTTCGATTTTGAAGATGCTCAAACGGATTGAAGATGAAGATTTCGATGCCGTGATTGTCAGCACCCCGGGACCGGTTGGTATCCTTGGTCTCATTTGCGGAAAACTCATGCGTCTACCTGTATACGGAATTTATCACACGGACTTTCCCCGAATCGCTTTGCATATTTCGGGCGATCCTATGTTTGCCGAAATGGCTCTTTTGCTGACACGCATGTTTTACCGGCATGTCGATCTGGTTTTTACACCCACCCGCAAACTGCGCGAGGATATGAAAAATCTGGATATCCCCACAGAAAAAACAACAATTCTGAAACGATGGATCGATCCTACGATTTTTAATCCTCATCATCGGAATTCAAAATATTGGAGGAGAGAGGAGTCCGTAAAACTACTTTATGTTAGCCGTATATTGGGAGAGAGAAATGTCAATCTGTTGATTCGTTTATACGAGTATCTCTCCCAACGAACGGATCAATTTATTCTCTGCCTCGTGGGTGAATGTCCTGATCACGAAGAAATACATAGAAAAACATTTGCACATTCCCGATTGATCTTGACGGGAGCGAAAGATGGTGTCGATCTCGCTACAGCATATGCTTCTTCCGATATTTTCCTATTTCCAAGGGTGTTGGATTCATTTCGGATGGTCATTCTCGAAGCGGCGGCGTCCGGTCTTCCCACTGTCGCGATGAGCGATGGCAGCCCGCAGGAATTGATCCTCCACGATGAAACCGGTTTTCTTTGCCGGGGGGAAGAAGATTTTTTCCAGGCAGTTGAAACTCTTGTTTTGGATGGAAATCTAAGAGAAAAAATGGGACAACAAGCCCACAAGCGAATGACAACTCAGTTTTCTGAAGAAAATGTGTTTTCCAACTTTTGGGAGACGATTACTCGATTTCCATCAGAACTCAGTTCCTCTCCTAAGTTTGATTTTGAACATCCACAAAACGAGAGCAATATAGTCCATATTAGAAAGACTGGATCGGTCAATCTGGAGAATCCTTTTAAAGGGAAAGTTGAAAATGAATGATGGAATCGTACTTTGTTGTGGAATGAAACAACCGATGTACCTATGAACAGCAGTTTTATTTGGAACTTTTTTTAGCAAATATCTTCTTTTTCATTCTTTTTCGTTGTACTTTTCGCTCAGGCATGAGCGCTCTGAGTTCCTGCAAGGATCCATAACATAATAATTCATCTCCCGATTCGATGACTTCACCACCGGAAGGATTGGGAATGATCCGTTTGTTCCGTGTAATATGGATCACTCGAATCGTATGCTCATGAAGCATTGTATCCCGCAAAGCTTTCCCCTCCAATTCGGGCATATCGTGAACCACGAACTCCGCAATTCCGTAACCCGCTGCCAGACGAAGCCGGTATTTCAGATCGACTTCCGGAAATAGAACCTGATGTTCCACTTCTCGAATGATTTCGGAGGCGATATCGATTCCTGTAACCTTTTCGATCCCTTCTAAACCCGGTGAGGAATTCACTTCCATCACTTGAGGACCTTCGTCGGATTCCAACATATCGACACCGGCTACTTTCAACCCGATAATTTGGGCGGCACGAATCGCTGTCTGACTGTAGATAGGATCAAGAGAAACCTTTTCTGTCAATCCACCACGATGGACGTTACTTCGAAATTCATCTCCCCTCGCCATCCGCCGCATGGCTCCTACCACTCGATCACCGACAACGATCGCTCGAATGTCACGTCCTTTACTCTCCTTGATGAATTTCTGGATCAATACATTTTGTTTTGCGCTATGCAAGGTTTCAATAATCGCAGACGCAATCTTACTTGTTTCCGCAAGGATCACCCCGACTCCCTGCGTTCCTTCCAATACTTTGATAATGACAGGCGCTCCCCCAACTCTTTCGATGGCGTGAAGAACCTCATTCTTATCCCGCACAAATGCTGTCGGCGGAATACCGATGTCATGACGACTCAAGATTTGAGTCGCACGCAATTTATCCCGCGAACGGGCGATGGCAATCGAGTCATTCGCTGCAAAAATTCCCATCTGCTCGAATTGTCGAAGGACGGCTAAACCAAAAAAGGTGATCGAAGAGCCGATTCGAGGAATCACCGCGTCATAAACGGAGAGTCTTCGATTGAAATAATACAGTTCCGGATTTTCTTTTTGAACACCGATGGAAAATCTCAATGTATCCAAAACTTCTGCTTTATGTCCCAATTGCATCGCCGATTCTCGCAATCGGCGGGTACTGTAACTGGATTTATGTCTTGAGAGTATTGCAATTTTCATGTTCACTCAGTTGATGGTTTTTCTCTGTACTTTTTTCCTACGAGTTCCCGCTTGCTGACATCAACAATGAAATCTTTTTCCAATGCTTTCCGCCCTAACAGCATGCGGTAAATCATTTTTTCTCGAGAGACCAATGAAATTTCGATTTCCTTCTCCACTGTTCCTATCCGAATCCGCGTTTTCACGAAATAGCGTTGCGAATATTTTCCATTGCTGGAACGCACTCGGCCTTCTTTGAGAATAGGGGCGTGTACTTTGACTCGGTCCTCAGGATCATTTCGATTTAAAATGACCTGAAAACAGACGGTTCCGTCTTCTTGTTTTTCCACACTCTCCACATGCAGAGCACTGGTTCGCGCACCGGTATCTACTTTCGCCTTGAGCCTAGCGATATTCCAATCCGGTAGATCAACATATTCCGTCCATCCAATGGTAATAGCGTTTCTTTTTTTCATTTCCCTGGATAGATTCTTGTTCGAACGAGTTTGTTCGAGTTTTTTGTTAGCTCTTTTGCCTTTACAATATCAGGCATAATTACACTTGAAATTATCATGGTCTTGAAGGCAATATATAAAGAGATTATACTGCATGCCATTTTTAGAAACACTGTTTGGTAGAGAAACAAAATCCAGAGATTCATGTTATGTCAAAGAAAAACAGGAAAAAGAATCAAATGCAGGCAAAAAGATCGACCGAAGAAGCGGTTACGAAAGAAAAAGTTCTTGATGCGATTCATCAATCCAATTCGAAAAAAGCGATTGAATTGGCCAAAATGTATATGAAAGAAAATCCTGGCCAGGAAGCGGAATCCATAACGGCGCAAGCCTACCAGCTTCGTATACAACATTTACAAAAGGCGGGATTGGTACAAGATGCGAAAAATTTGATCGAAGTCGCGAAAGAAAAATGCCCGAGTTATCGTTCTCTTTTCGATTCTGTAAAACAAGAAACCTTTCATTTCCCATTATCAAAAGATGATGTATCTATCATCGCCAAAAAGATAAATGTATCCTCCTGTGACAAGCAAACACAAACACAATTAATGAATGTGCTGAAACTTGGTCTTGCCAATCCTGCTCATCTTGTGGAATGTCCGGATTTGCCACAGGATTCTTCACTGAAAAAAGAAGCTGGAATTGTACAAAATGCTTTAAAGGCTGTTGCGGATGATGGTAGTGAAAATGAGCGGAAAGAGTATCTGGAGCAACTTTCACGTATACCAAGGCGTTCTCCACTCGCTCCATGGTGCTTTTTTATCCGGGCATTGGATGCTTATCATCATGCCAAGGATTCTGAATGTAAGGTACTGCTTGCACGGATTCCGGACAATTCAATACTAAAACCTGTTCAATTTCTCTTGGAAAGCAAGATCGACAAAAAAGTGAGGCCTGAAGGGCTTTCTTCCCGCCCCACACGGGAACTTTGGAAATCCCTAACACCTGAATCTCCCCGTTCTCAATGGCGGGACTTCATAAAGAGTGTAGAATCCAAACAGAAAAAAGGAATTCGGGACAAAATTCAGACAATTCTTAATTCGAAGTGGCTTACTTCTCCAATCATCATAAGAGAGTTTAACCGTTCGGTTTTTAATGTTATGGATTCAGAGGATATATTCGATAAAGGAGTAAATACGATCTTGCTGATTCATTTAACACGGTTCTACGGAGAACGGGCGAAAATGTTCTTTCATCTTGATTCTATAATCTCAACGGGATCGTTGTCTCCCGATTTTGTCGCGGAGGATCTTGAGGAATTTCTATCAGAATGGAAGCATTGTCTCTTCCCGAAAGAACAGGCTGCCGTTTATGCCCGCGCAGCAGAATTTGCTCAAATAGAGGAATCCAGTGTGTTTCCCTTTTCTTTTTTGTTCTCGCCTAAGCCGGTTAATCATTCAAACTCGATTCGTCTGTATAAACGAGCTTGCCAACTCGATCCGAATCCTGATTATTTTAACCCCCTGATTTCATTGATGCAAAAAGCCAACAAGAAATCGACAGAACTGGAAAAAATGCTTGTCAAGTGGCAAAAAACTTGCCCGCAAGATAGTACTCCCCTTATTTACTTGTATGAAAATGCCGAAAAACGAAGTGCACTCCAAAAAGCGATGAAATATTTAGAGGAAGCAGAACAAGTCGATCGGCTAAACCCGAGCGTTCGAAATGCGAGAGAACGTCTCGTGTGGAGTTTGATTCAAAAGCATCTACAACAAAAGAAATGCCACCTCGTGGAGCGAGACTTGAAACAACTCGATTCTCTGGAACTCACTCCCCTGAAAAGGTCTCTTTTTGATGGGGTGAAACGTTTTGTAGCCATTGTTCAAGACAAAAACGACCCAGGGCTTGAAGAGAGACATCCTCTTTTTGATGCAATTTTGTTCCGAAACTTGGCTTTCTTCTCAACATTGAAATCGGATAATTGGCTTGATAAAATCGAACCTCTTGAAAATCTTGATACGGAAGAAAAACTTGCAATTTACTATAATATGCGTTACCTTTTTAAAGGGTTGAACGGTGAATTACGAATTTACAAAGCATGGCATAATCGGATTCCCCAATGGATCGCTGCAGTCGAACCGATATCGGAAAATCTATTAATACAAATTTCCAGTGATATTCTGCAGGATGAAATGCCTTCCATTGTGATCGCCGCAACGGCCAGAGGATTGCGCCGAAAGAGTTCCCGGCTGCCGGAATTTTTATTTTATCGCGCTCTTGCTCTATGGAAAGAGAGTGACTATAACGAGGCCATCGTCATGCAATGTCTCCGTGCGGTAATTACTCTTTGCCGTGCTAGAGGGAATTACGAATTGGAACGCCAGGCATTGGACCGTTATAAATACTTTCAAGGAAGATTCGTGAATTTCCTTGATGATCATGACCGAACTTCGAATATTGAATTAACCGAACGGGAAATCGAACAAGTGATTCAACGGGAAATCAAACGAACCGAGCCGAAAACGGAACGACAAGCAAGAAAGAAAACAAGGAAATCTTCGGTTAAAGAGATGAGTTCGAAGTCCGAAACTTCTACGAAAAATTCCCGGAATTCTAAACAAAGAATCGAAGAAGAATGGCCGATTGAAGAGGATGACGACGGCCTTCAAGGTTTATTGTGGTAATGGATTCTTAAGGAGGATTACCCGTGTTGGACCCTTATCAAACTTTAGGTCTTGATCCTGATCAGACGGATGATGAAGCCGTTCGTAAAGCCTATACGGAAGCAATCCGTCTTCACCCTCCTGACCGGGATCCGAAGACATTTGAACGAATTCGTGAAGCCTATGAACAGATCAAACGTGAACAGGACCGAATTCATCTCAAATTATTCGGCTTGAAGCGAAACCAATCCTTGCTTGAATGGTTGCCAGAAAGCGAGGAACGCCCCCGTGTCGGAGCGGAACAATGGCTTTCCATGATCCAAGAGGAAGCCAAAAGGAATTCCTCTCAAAATCCGTACCAAACACAAAAAAGAGACGTATATGAAAAACCATGAATTCCCCTTTTGAACGCAAACTCGATGAAAAACAAGTAGAATTGATGGACAACTTCAATTGTTCTGAAACACTACTCCACTTGGCTGTTGAGTTCATTCGTGATTTACAGAAATCGGAAGAATGGCCGGATCATGTAGTGCAGTCGCAAGTGGATCAACAAAAACCTGATCTCTATACGCTGTTGGAATCTGTAACCGCGTTGCGGCAAGAAATTTCTCTTCAAGGACGGTCGTTTCATCAACTGGAACAAACATTAAAACAATTGACGGAGTGTCCTGATTCTTCGAAGTCACTTGATGAAAACCTCCTCTTACTCACTCAACACGTTGAAAAAATGGAGAAAGAAATATATTCATTAACGTCACAATCATTGAAATCCGAGCGGGAAGCAGGAAGAGAAGAAGGCCGTCATGAAGCGTTTTCTCTCTTGCTCGATCCTTTATTGGATACCCATGATCAACTTCGCCGCCTTGAAGAACAAAATGTAAGCCGTGTCGAGCAGAAAAACAGTTGGTTTTTTGCGCGTTTCGGAAAGAAGCGAGAAGAGGATTTTCTTCACTTGATATCCTTGAGTTTAAAAAAAATAAGTCAACGTTTGGATACAATGAATGTGATTTCCATTGCGCAATGCGGGATGGAATTCAATCCATCGACAATGAAAGCCGTGGAAACAGAGCAATCGGATTCCACTTCCAATCATCTTGTCAGCGAAATCTATCGGCAAGGATACATTCACGAGGAACGGGTGATTCGCTTTGCAGAGGTCAAAGTGACAGTGCCTACCATAAATGAAAATAGTAACAACGAACACAAAAAGTACTAGAATAAAGGATGGGAAAAAATGAGTCATACAGATATTATCGCCGGTATCGATTTGGGAACGACCAATTCCCTTATTGCGGTTTATTTAGATAACAATGTCCGGATTGTTGAAATCGAGGGCGATCGATTGTTACCCTCATACGTCGGATTATCACCTTCCAGTGAATTGTTGGTTGGACATCCGGCGCGAAATCAATATGTTTTATTCCCGGATAAAACGATCAAGTCAGTCAAGCGCATGATGGGAGGGACGGAAACGATTGTCCTTGGTGACCGCTCTTTCCAACCGGAAGATGTTTCCGCTCTCATACTGAGCCACCTCAAGAAACAGGCGGAGAATCAGTTAGGAATCCCCATCAACCGAGTGGTGATTACGGTTCCGGCATATTTCAATGATATTCAACGTCACGCGACGCGGACGGCTGGAGAAATCGCCGGATTGGAAGTGGTTCGAATTGTCAATGAACCAACCGCCGCTTCTCTCGCCTTCCGAAATTCCATGTTGGAAGAAGAAAAACCGGCTGGCTATTCAGCCGTTTATGATTTGGGCGGTGGAACATTTGACGTCTCGATCGTGCGGGATGAAGGTGACCTTACAGAAGTCCTTGCCAGTAGAGGGGATACTCAATTAGGCGGTGATGATTTCGACCGCCTGGTCGTCGAGTATTTTCTTTCTCATATTCGCCAGCAATATCAACTCGATCTCCGTTCCGATCGACGGGCCATGAATCGGTTGCTTCATGCCGCAGAACACGCAAAAATCGAATTAAGCGCTCATCCGTTTGTTCATGTTATTGAAGAAGATTTGGCCGATCAAAACGGGAAACCGATTCACTTGGATTTGGAATTTACCCGTCATCAATATGAGGATATGATTCACTCGTTGGTTGAGCGTACGATAAATTGTATCCAGCATACGCTCCATGATGCAAATTTGACGCCTTCACAAATCAATGATATTTTATTGGTCGGCGGTTCTACTCGAACACCTCTTGTCCGTTCTGTCTTGCAGGATTATTTTCAAAAGGAGCCTCGTTCCGAAATCCATCCTGATCTGTGCGTGGCCATGGGAGCCGCTATTCTTGCCGCTCGTATACAGGGTGTCGAAGTCGAGCAAATACTGGTCGATATCAATCCGCATACTTTCGGAATGGCAGCGGTCAGTATGGGGAAAGAAGGATTCCCGACTCCTTTTCACTTTGCTCGCATCATTCCGCGAAACACTCCATTGCCTGTCACTCGTTCGGAAGAGTTTGAAACGATGGTCGACTATCAGAAAGCCGTGGAAGTCGATATTTACCAAGGGGAAGACGATGATGTCCGGTACAATACGAACATCGGTAAGTTTCTCATCGAAGGGCTTTCGAATGTACCGGCTGGGAATATCGTTATCGGACGTATGTCTCTTGATCTGAATGGGATTCTGACCGTCACGGCAGTAGAAAAAAAAACCGGTCTACAAAAATCGATCAAAATCGAAGGCGCCAACAAACCTAAATCCCCTGAAGAAATCTCGGAAGCTCGCTCTCGTTTGAGTGATTTGATCTCCGTATCCGCTGGAGACGAAACCCCTTCCGATACGGGAGGATTACCACTAGAACACCAGGACTTATTGAAACGCGCCCGTTCCACATTTGAGCGTATGCATGCCGATGACCGAGAAGAAGCCGAAGAACTGTGCAACCAAATCGAACAGCTCGCGGCGGAAGACCAAGATTACGAAGATAAACTCAATGAATTACAAGAACTTCTATATTTTGTCGGAGCTTGATTTCCATGAATTCTGAATCATTCCCCACTATACCTGATGCTCCTCCATTGAAATGTCCCACCTGCGGATTGAAATTTCATGCAGAGCGACAATGCCGGCGATGCAAAACCGATTTAACCTTTGTAATGGAAACTGTGGAAATTGCGTGGAAACTGAGAAATCAAGCACGCCATTGGCTCATGCAGGGAGAATATGAACAAGCGCTTTCCCTGGCTCGTCGAGCGCAAACCATGCATAGGGTTCCGATGGGCGATCTCCTGGTGCGGTTTTCCGAATACGCTGTCGAACAAAGAATTCGATATATCTTCAAGAAAGGGTGCGCTTGGTGAAATCCTGTTGTTGAACCTTTCTTGAACAAATTCCTCCGGTTTTTACGTTATTTACACGTTCTTTTTCACCTCTCGTTTTCCGTCGCTCCAGGCCAATCGTCCGTTCGGAACGGTGAAGCCGGCAATCCTTCTTCATTGTAAAGATTGCACTTTTCCGGATTCTTTTTCCAGCCATAACGAACCGCGACCGGATTTTCCACTTTATCACTGCTTACTATGACAGTGTTCCCGTCAATTTTTGCCTCGGCTGGAACAAAATTTTTGTCTTTGCCGGCAATCTGGAATCCTTGCAGTTCATTGCCAATTTTCATCAATCCACTGCCGACATGTTGAAAACGAATGCGGATTTTATCGTCCTCTTTTTCCATTGAGTCGTAGATCGGACCGGAATATACAATATCTTGATCATACGCAATCTTCATCGCCGCCAATGCCAATCGTTTCCCCACATCTTGCTTGTTCTTGGGATGAATGTTGGTCGGATCCCCAATATCGATCGTGACCGCCATACCGGTATTGGGTAGCGATAATGTCATCATTTGTGCTTCACGCAACTCCGGCCAAGCGGTTTCCGCCGTCGAGCGATGCTCGAAGTTGGCTAGTTGGACAAACAAGAAGGGGAATTCGCCTTCTTCCCATTCCCGACGCCAGTCTTCGATCATGGCCGGAAACAGTTCACGGTATTGGTAGGCGCGCGAAGCGTTGGATTCACCTTGATACCAAATTGCGCCTTGAATGGCATAGGGAATGAGCGGTGCAATCATGGCATTATATAAACCGGCGGGACGCCAAGGATGCCGGCGCGGATCACGCGGCGGATTCGGGAAATCCGGAACAATCTCTCCCTGTTGGTCCAAGTCATGGGTTTCATTCAACCACTCTTTTACGCTTTGAGAGTAATTCCGCACATCATCTTTGAATTTTTCATACGATTCATCCCATCGATCCAAAATCGGTTGAAAATTCGGATTACTTTCCAAAGTCCCCTGGGTTGTCCATGATTCTGCAGGCGTTCCACCCCATGAGGTATGAATCAAACCAATGGGTACATCAAGTTTCTTGTGCAACTCTCGACCGAAGTAGTAAGCGACTGCGGAGAAATTGGGAACGGTATCCGGACTGCATATTTCCCACTGGGCTTTCACATTCGACTGCGGTTTTGAGGCTACTATACGGGGGACGGAGAAGAGACGGATTTTAGGGTAATCGGCATTGGCGATTTCTTCTTCCGGATTTTTGCTGGCACGGACCGACCATTGCATGTTGGACTGACCACTGCAAATCCACACTTCACCAACCAACACATTCTTGATTTCGATTGTGTTTTCACCGCGAATGGTCATCACGCTTGGATCACCGACTTTCAAAGGCTTTAAGCGAACCATCCATTGTCCATCCGTATCCGCAACAGCGCTCACGGTTTGTCCTCGGAATTCAACGGTTACCCGTTCTCCTGAATCCGCGGATCCCCAAACAGGAACTCCTTGTCCTTGCTGGAGAACCATTCCATCACTAAAGAGGGAATTGGGTTGTACGTTTGCAAAGCCGGCTGTACCGATAACCAAGGCAAATGTGAATAAATATGAATAAAATCGAAATACTTTCATATCTTGCTCCTTTCTGATTTTAGTCAAACAACTTCTATTGAGCTCCAGAAATGTGTCTTTTGTCAAGTGTAACGAAAGGTTACACAAAATGCATCTTACTCTAAAGACTATTCAGAAAATTATCAAGATGATTATCAAATAGCAAAAAAATTTTGAAATATGCGATGAATAGATTTATTCTATCCTAATCGTACTTTACATTCCTTTATATTGTAACGAATGAAATTACAACTGGAGGGGATTTGTGATGGTTACGGTTACTATTCGTAGTGTAGGAAAGAATTTTTTTAACTCAACGTAAGTATTCTTGATGAGAAGTTTGTGAATCGCTATCAACGAGAAAATTTTTCCATAGAATTTGACAGAAAGTATTGGAACTTTAACTTTTTTAGGTATTCTATTAAAAGAGAGTCGTGATTTTCTTGTATTTATTGATTTTCTGCTATCATGTTGAAGCCAAATGACTTCCTCCTTCTTTTTGAAATCCAGCTACTGGATTTCTCAAGTTTTCATGAATCGATTTCGTTTGGACTGGAATTTTCGAACCGATATTATCGGAACGAAAATTGCTTGGTTATTTCTCAATCCATTTAATAAAGTCTTCATTTTTTAAGAGAGGGGAGCCGTATCTATGAAATTCTCATCATTGTTCGTCTGGAGTTTGACCGTAGCCGTTTCACTAGCCAGCCTTCCACTGCAATCTGTTTCTCAAGCCATCCCTAATCAAGAAAGTATAGAACTCATTCTCACCATAGCCGGAAATGGAACCCCGGCGTTCTCTGGCGATGGAGGGTCTGCTCAAGACGCGAGCCTGTCCTATCCATGGGGAATCGCTGTCAGTCCTTTGGGATCGATGTATATTGTCGATCACACGAATCAGCGAATCCGCTTTGTCGATTCGCTTGGCAACATCACGACCATTGCCGGTACCGGTACGAATACATTTTCCGGAGATGGTGAACCTGCAATCAACGCAGCTCTGAACAATCCTAACGGGATTTGCATGGACGCGGCAGGAAATCTTTATATTGCCGACACCTTTAACAATCGCGTTCGCAAGATTTCAAACTCGGGGATTATCACAACAGTCGCCGGGAATGGAGAAATAGGCTACAGCGGGGACGGTTATCCAGCCACGGAAGCACGCCTCAATAAACCATTCGATGTGGGGATCGACTCACAGGGGAATCTCTTCATTGCCGATACAGGAAACAACGTGATTCGGAAAGTCTCTACGAATGGGATTATCACAACGGTCGCGGGAACCGGCCAAAACGGATATTCCGGCGATGGGGACGCGGCCATACGTGCAAAACTTCAGGCGCCGAACGGTGTTTTCGTGGATCATTCCGGTGAACTTCTTATTGCCGATACCGGAAATCATGTAATTCGTAAAGTACCTTTATCGGGCTTTATTTATACCATTGCCGGTACCGGAACCGGTGGCTATACAGGCGACAACGGTTTGGCAATTGATGCGAATCTTAATCAACCGTCGGATATATTTGTTGATTCTCTTGGAAATCTCTTTATTGCGGATACCGCGAATCATGTGATCCGGAAAGTCGATACTTCCGGGGAAATTATAACTATCGCCGGAAATGGGAATGCAGGCTATTCGGGAGATGGTGGTTCACCGGTCAATGCCGCCTTGAATCATCCTTCCAGCATTACAGTTGATTCATCAGGCAACCTTCTCATTACGGATACACGAAACCATTGTATCCGCATGGTTACAGTCGCACCGCCGGTTTCAGCTGCTGCGGAAACGACACAAAATAATGGCATTACACCGGTCAATGTACCCATTCAGTTGGATGGGATCGCCGAGGGGGGAGACGGAAGTTATGTTTATGATTGGTCTGTTCGTTCCGGACCGATTGTCGACCTGTCACAATTTTCCTCGACAACGGTCGAAGATCCTACTTTTACTCCTTTTGCGGCCGGCACATATGTACTTGAATTTACTGTAGATGATCAAATTCAACCACCGGTTACAACGACTTTGGCCGTTATTGCTCTTGCTGTGAATCCGGTGAACTCGGTTTTTGTTTCCGATACGGTTGATTCTTTGGCCGATGTCAGTAATGCGATTGATTATGATCCCATCGAAAGCAAGGAACTTGTTGTCCGTTGGAACTTCAATCCGGATCTCGTCGATTTTTCGGATGTTGGGGATATTCATGTTTATATTAAAGTCGATGGGGGGAATTTCACGTTTCTAGGACGTACAGGGACAGGAAATGCAGAATATCTTGAATGGCAGCAAACGACCTCCAACTTCATTGCCGAATCATTTCGAGATGGTCCACAATTCGATCATTCCTACCAGTTTCGCGTGTATTTTATCAGCAAAAGCGGCGGACCATTTTATGGCCCGTTCGAAAATGCGGGACCAGTACAGTTTTTAGAGGATGTCATTGAACCGACCCCTACTCCGGAACCGATTCAACCAACAAACACGCCTTTACCGGTGGAACCTACTAATACACCCGAGCCG
>CAYPPG010000054.1:0-19165 GCA_964412555.1 uncultured bacterium | reverse complement strand
GATTCAACCAACAAACACGCCTTTACCGGTGGAACCTACTAATACACCCGAGCCGATTGAGCCGACCAATACACCACTACCGGTTGTACCTACAGACACTCCGGAACCGGTTCAACCTACAAATACCCCCGAACCTATCGAGCCAACCAACACCCCCGAACCAGCCGGGCCAACCAACACTCCCGGTCCTGAAGAACCGACCAACACACCGGAACCGGTTGAACCAACCAACACACCGGAACCGGAAGAACCAACCGCCACTCCTGAGCCAGGCGAGCCTACAAATACTCCAGAACCAGGAGAACCGACGAATACTCCCGAACCGGTGGAACCAACAAATACACCTGAGCCTGGAGAACCGACAAATACGCCGGAACCGGTCGATCCGACAACCGTCCCGACTTCAACGAATACACCAACACCGACATTGACCCATACACCTACTTTAACACCTACAAACACAACGACACCAACACCGTTACCGACTGTGCCGATTATCCATATTGAACCGGTTCGTTTGGAATTTTATTCGTCGACTTCCAGTATGGGGAACTTATCTCAACCCTTTGCCGAGTCGGGTGAGACACCGGATATTAATGAAAATGATTTTACTATCGCAGAAACTACAGCGGACGGTCGAATTCTCGTCTGGGGATCCTTTTCACCCGATGTGGATTTCCAAGTACTTCGTGCTCAAATTCTGGACAATGGTGGTGAAATACTATCCCTTTCTCCGGAAGGAAAACTTTTGATTGCCATTGCGGAAATCAATCTCCCCAATCTCACATCGCTTCAAGTTATCGATAGTGTTTCTCCTTTCCCCCAGCGTGAGGAATCATCAAGCACATCGCCGACGGAGGATTTTGGTTTAGGCGCCAGTCCTCCAACCAAAGAAGAGGAACAATTTATCCAAGATAATTTCGATTTGGCTACCGAATTGGAGCCGAACAGTCTGTCCATGATGCGGGCACAGTTGGCAGGAGAAGCAGGAACTCCCAGCGCTGTCGATAACTCCGCTTCTCAATTTTTCCCGCCGGTTCGCAGCCAAGGAGGCCAAGGTTCCTGTACCTGCTGGGCGGCTTGTTATTATTACAATACGTTCACCCAGGCGAAAGATGAAAATTTAAATGCTGCCAGTGGTGATAATGACAATATTTGCAGCCCTGCCTTTATGTATCCGATCATAAACGGGGGAAGGGATCAAGGCGCTTATACTTCAGAAGCCGTTAGGCGTTTATCTGAAATTGGTTGTTGCAGTTGGAGCAAGAAACCTTATTCCTCCAGTGATTACACCTCTTGGCCTTCCGAAGAAGCCTGGGTCGATGCACTCAAGCGCCGAACCATCAACAATTACACCATTTATGGGACAAGCGATAGTGGAATCGCTGCTATAAAACAACACTTGGCAAACGGAAATATCGCTGTTACGCAATGCCCTGTTTATACCAATTGGTATTATTGGCGAGATAACCAAAATCGCGGCATACAAAATGGAGTACTCTTTTCTCATGCCAATGAAAGCCTTGTGGGGTATCATGCTATGACGATTGTTGGTTATGATGATAACCGGCCTTACAATACCGGAAGCGAAACCCGCTATGGAGCGTTTCTCATCACCAATTCCTGGGGATCGAATTGGGGCACTTATAACAGTACCGGAACCGGTACCCGAGGATTTATGTGGGTTGCTGATGTTTATTTTAAAAATTATTTCCGATACGCATTTTACAACGATGATCGGGATGATTATCGCCCGCAAATGTTTGCCGTGAACGGTTTGAATCATTCGCAGCGGGGACGGGTTGCCCATCGGGGAGGAATCGGTAACTCAGATGAGCCAACGTGGACTTCTCATTATACAATTCAGTATGATGGTGGATCATCCATCGCCATCGATGATAGCAAACCTGTTGCTGTCGATCTCACCGAGGGAATCTCCTCCATTACTAATTTAGGAACGTTTTCACTGTTCACTCAATTTGTATTATCGTCTGGGGCAAGTGGGAATGGATCGATCAGTAATGGGATATTTTATCACGACTTAGACGGCGATGGCACGTATCAAAGTTTCATTTCTGAAGACGCGAACGTGAATGTCCCTCCGGGCAGCTCCGGTTATACAGCTGTCGCGATCAGTTATGCAAATGATACGGCTTCATTTGTCATTTCAAATCTTGGTTCGGTTCCATTGGCTGTCAACTCGATCTCCCTCGATTCAGAAGCCTCTTGGGTAGAATGGTCACCAGCGGCTCCTTTCGAGGTTGCCGGAGGCGGTTCGCAGACGGTTACCGTGACTCTCGATTGGGATCAGGCACCGGATGGGCAGAGCACTAGCCGGTTACTCGTTGAATCCGACGATTACTCCGGCAACAGTCCGTATGCTGGCGGCGTGGATTTGGTCATGAATAAAATTGATATTCCGACACCGACACCGAGCAATACGCCTTTGCCGACGAACACTCCGTCCAATACTCCGACGATTACGCCAATCCCACCAAATACGAATACACCGACACCGGCTCCGATCGTTCCGACAAATACTCCTCCTGAACCAGTGGAACCGACAAATACACCAACTCCAATTCCTGTTGGCCCGACGAATACACCTGCACCGAATACACCAACACCAGAACCGGTGACTCCGACAGCAAGTCCTACTTCGCAACCGGTTGAACCAACGAATACACCGGAACCATCCGAACCGACAAATACCCCTGAACCAGCGGAGCCGACAAACACTCCCGAACCGGCTGGTCCGACAGGCACTCCGACACAAGGACCGGAAGAGCCGACAAATACTCCCAGTCCTGAACCGGTGGAACCGACGAATACTCCGGAACCTGTCGCGACTTCGACGCCGGTTGTTACCAGTACTCCTGAAATTCCGACGCATACACCAACACCGACGCCACCCCAGACGGAACATCATTATGCCTTCGAGCCTCTCGGAACGTCTTTGGAAGATCACGGCTTTTCCACCCAACCGGCGGATGCGGATGTGACTATCGCCGAGATACCTTTCAATCAGGATCAACCGAATGCAACAAACGGTGTGGGATTGAAATGTCTCCCGAGTCAGGGCGAATTGCTGACATTGACAGGTTCACCGATTACTGTTTTGGAAAATCCGGTCAGTATCTCAGTTTGGTACAATGCCTCCGCGGAGGGCTTTCAAATCGCACTCGGAGCCTATGCCGAAATGGATAACCAATTCGGAGCCGCCGGATATACGGTGCGTAAAGTACCCGAATATGAACCGGGCGTTTGGCAACGGACGGAAATTGTGATCGGGAATCAATACTCGCGTGTTACGCCGTTCCTGGTTATTTTCAATGGCAGCGATTCGGATAAAAGCATTGTATACGCCGATAATTTATACGTTGTGCAAGGGAATGCTCTTTCCAATGGGGATGTGATTGAGCCTACAGAGTGGGTTCCGAATCTCTGGCTTGATCCGCAAGAAGCCGGTAATGCTTATCAGGACGGTGATACTCTGGTATTGGAAAAAGATGCGGATAAAAAGGCGGCTCGTTTCGCTACGTATTATTCACAAGGCACATTTCCAAACCGTGTCAATGTGGAAGTCGACATGATCAAAGATTCCGGCGCAACTGGTAACTTGACATTATGGATCGGCAACGGACCCAGCGCGACACAATCGGATGTTCCCTTGCAGTTGTTGAACACCGGAGAACAAGAAACACTCTTCCTCTCCGCTGTTACCGCCTCCAATCCAGGGGATATGAACATCGTTATCCAAATAGCCGGCCAGGATACGGAGCGGGTACGGATTACGGATGTCAGGATTTATGAAAGTGCACTGGAATCCACTTTCAATCAATTGCCTGAAATGTAAAGCGAGAGGTAGCAACGGCAAGTGATGCCTACCTTTATTGCGGAAGAGTAATAAACAGAAATATTAAAACGTCAATTGTATAGGAGGTGATATTGCTTCACCTCCTACCGTTCCTAAGAACGGGGAGGATAAACACCGTATAATGCAATGCAATAATTGATGGCGATAAAGGGAGGCATATTGGTATGTGCTTGTCCAGCTCCCGCTGCAGTCACAGCTTGCTGACTCAAGGTTGTCGTTGCAGTGTCCTCATAAAGCGTTGTATCGAGCGATTCGATTTTTCCACTCGCAAAATAGTTATTGGACGGATTCTGCTGATCCCCCTCTCCCGAATTACAGGTGAGTACGTGATTATGAGAGGGAATCTGAGTGACATCCAAGAACGCGGTTTCCGTGCCCGCTCGTTGACCGATTTGCCGGGGAGTCAATCCGGGACCATCTCCGAAATGAATCGGCATTCTTCCTCTCAAATCGGGCAGAGCGAAAGTTGTATGGCCGTCTCCGCCATACATGGTTCCTATAATGGAAAAAAGGGCATCATTTTGCGAGATGGCCATAAATTGCCCGTCACAAAAAGCCCAATTTCTAGGCGCGAAATTACCTGCCCACGGCATAATTTGACCAATATATGGATCAACCATCGTATTTCTCCTTTTTAACGTTTTTATGCATCCATCAATTCCTGGATGGAAAAGTTCCAACTAACGCTATACAATAATTAACGACCTGAAAAGGCGGCATATTGTAATGTCCTTGATTCCCGCCGGTAGTGGAAACAGCGGCTCCTCCCATGGTCGAGTTTGCTATTCTCGCATATTGGACACCACCTCTTCCCGCGACTCCCAACGCGGCAAGATTGCGGCCTACCGGTTCTTTTTGGCTACCTGGGGTGGGATTACATTGTACAGAATGCGTGTGCGGTGGAAGGTTTTGTTCTCTTAACTCAACATATTCTTGTCCCCCTGTCTCACCCCAAAAACGACGTGTCAATCCCGGTCCCTGGCCGGCATGAATGGGGATACGTCCTTGCATATTTGGTAGAGCAAAGTTCGTGCGTCCATTCCCGCCATATGTTGTTCCGATTATGGCAAACAAGGCGGTAAATTGGCTAATATCCAATAATTGACCGTTGCAAAAAGCCCAGCCGTATGGAGCGAAATTGCCTGCCCAGGGCATGATTTGTCCGATGAATGGATCTGACATTTTTATCTCCTTTTAATTTCCAATTTGTTCTAATTTCTGGACGGATACAGGCCAGTCAACGCAATACAATAGTTGATGACTAAAAACGGCGGCATGTTGTTATGAGCGGAGTTGTTCCCAACAGTGGAAAGCATATTTTGCGCCATAGTCGAATTCTGGCTGGTCGTGAATTGACTCGATTGTTTCCCTTGTGCTCCACCTTGTGAAACGACATTGTTTTCCGGAGAGACTTGATCTCCATCGCCGGAGTTACATGCGAAGGCGTGAGAATGAGCAGGCATTTCCTCTTGGGTTAACATGACCTGTTCAGCCCCGCCTTTCATTCCTAAAGGATATTGAGTGCCAGTTGGTGATTGCCCGAAATGGATGGGCACTCGACCGCGTAAATCCGGTAAACCAAATGAAGTTATTCCATCTCCTCCATAGTTGGTACCGAGTAGAGAAAAGAGCGCTTGGTTTTGGTTTATGGCTAACAATTGACCGTGACAAAGTGCCCAGCCTTCTGGAGCGTAATTTCCTGCCCAAGGCATAATTTGTCCTAAGAATGGATAACTCATAATCCTTCTCCTCTCAAAAATGAGACCCAATGTTTCTTATTTGTCCAAAACACAAAGAAAGAATTATATTCAAAAACAAAGAAAAGAATGTTGTTCTAAGAATCACTCTTTATTACGGCAGCCGGCAGAAAACCGCTTGATAGAAGATTTCATGATTTGTTTGCTGTTCAACAGGAACAAGAAACAACTCATGAGTTCCAAGCCGCTTATGTTTCAAACGATAAATATCTTGTTCCAGCGGCTGATCATTGGGACCACGGAAAATCAATGAAAAGGCTTCCGGTTTGATCCCCTTGGTAGTAGTTTTTCTATTCCCGATCTCTTCATAGGCTTCGATCAATTGCAAAGTAATGGGTTGAAATTCCTCATGAACGACATGAAAAGAGGAGTTCAAATGAGGTGAAAAGGTAGACACATGCATACCATCCGCAGAATCAGCACCCATTTTCTCATTTCCAAATAGGGAAGCAGGAGAAGTGAATGCGGCAACAGCAAACGAACCAATAGTTTTCAAAAAATTCGACCGAGAAATGTTCATTGCATCAATCCTTATACTATTTTTAGTCTTTATATTATCCACTATTACTTAATCGATGGATTTGTTATTCGTCAAGATCAACCCATAGGAAAAACAAAATATCTTTATTTGAGTATAATAAAAATCTAGATTAGAGAAAAAACATTTAAAAAAGTAAATACATGTATAGTATACCCAAATATTTTGCTACCAGTCTTAAAATTCTTTTGATTCAGGTGTATGATAGACGAATTGAGTTATCTTGTCTATCAAGATAAGCCATTTCGTTAGAAATTATTCCAAAATCTTTACAGAATGAAACGAGGTAAAGTGAAATTATGAACTATCACAAAAAAGCGACAAACAGTAAAAAAAGATTTAACCTGCAAAAATGGATGGGAAGATTGCCGATTTTTCTCATTCTCGGCCTCCTATTCTGTAGTGCTGTTCAAAGTCAAGATATTTTTACCTATGCAGGAGGAGGGGTAGGTGATGGCCCCGATGCCAAAAATGCCTCTCTTTCTCGACCGGAAAATATTGTGGTTGATGAAGCTGGTAATCTTTATATCACCGACAGCGACCACCACAGGATCCGAAAAGTGGATTCCACAGGCGCAATCTCTACAATCGCCGGTACTGGGATGGAAGGATACTCCGGAGATGGTGGAGCGGCGGTCGATGCCGTACTCGACACCCCCGAAGTATTGAGCCTACACGGATCCTCTCTGTATTTCACTGAATTAGGAAACCATACCGTTCGAAAAATCGATCTCACAACCGGAATGATATCCACTGTCGCAGGAACGGGGACAGCCGGTTATAACGGAGATGGAATCGCTGCCAATACGGCTCAACTCAACCATCCCGATGATGTTTGTGTGGACTCCCAGGGAAATCTCTATATTGCCGATACTAGCAATTTCCGAATCCGGAAAGTGGATATGGGTACCGGCATGATCAGCACAATTGCTGGGACAGGCGAACAGGCAAATGCCGCCGAAGAAGGGGACGCGGCCACGACGGCAATCGGATATATTCACAGCATTAACGCCGATTCCGACGATAATCTTTACCTTTCCGATATTTCCTTTGATTTCATTCGAATCATAAACAATAGCGGCGCCGGACAATATTCCACGATGGAAATTCTCTCCGAGACCGTAAATATCGGTTTCACCGATCATAGCGAAGATTTATTTATAGATGAATCAGGAGACCTTTTCCTGCTGGATAGCGACGGTGATCTCATCATCAAAATAAGCGGGGAAACAGTTTCTGTCGTTGCGGGGAATGGAAACGAAGGGTATTCGGGTGACGGTGGTCCTGCCTTGTCCGCTACATTCAATCATCCGAATGGTATTTTTGTCGATTCGCAAGGCAATATTTTTGTCGCGGATACGGAAAACAACGTGATCCGGAAAATCAACGCCAGTGACGGAATCATCAACACCATCGCCGGAGGCGGAGTTGGAGACGGTCTTCCTGCGACACAAGCAAAATTATTCTTTCCGTTCCGTTCAAAACGCGATTCGGCGGGGAATCTTTACATTGCCGATTCCTTACATGACCGGATTCGAGTCGTGAATGCAGATGGGATCATTTCAACTTTCGCAGGAAACGGGATTCAAGGATACGGCGGTGACGGCGGCCCGGCAACGGAAGCGGAACTGGACAATCCCAGCGATATCATCTTCGATGCAGCCGGGAATGTTTATATCTCCGATACGAACAACGATCGTGTCCGCCGAGTTGATGCCTCAACCGGTGTGATTACAACATTTGCCGGTGGTGGTGTCGGCGATGGTTCGGATCCATTGAATGCCTACCTAGATGATCCGGAAAATATCACGGTTGACAGCAATGGAAACATTTACATTTCCGACAGCGGCAATCACCGAATTCGAATAATCAATGCATCTTCCGGTGCGATCTCCACAATTGCCGGAAACGGACGGGAAGGATATGAAGGAGACGGTGGACCGGCGGTAGAAGCCGAACTTGATACACCGGAAGGCCTCTCTCTCAATGCGGATGAAACATCGCTCTTCTTTGCAGAACTCGGTAATCACGTAATTCGTAAAGTGGACCTCAACACAGGTATCATTTCGACAGTAGCAGGAGACGGGCATGACGGTTCGCGCGGTGATGGCGGTCCTGCCCTGCAAGCGGAATTATCCAATCCGGACGGTGTATGTGTCGATCGATTAGGGAACCTTTATATCGCCGATACCGGTAATTACCGTATTCGTAAAATTGATGCAACGACTGGAATGATCACATCAGTTGCTGGAACCGGCCAGTCGGGAGACGGCGCCGATGGCGCGCAAGCTTTTTTGGCACCGATTGGATTTATCCATAGCATATATGTCGACTCTGATATCAACCTCTATATTGCAGATCAAACTTATCATCGCATTCGCCGAATCAACGGTGACGGAGAAGGCGGGTTTACCACAATGACGAATATCGTCGGAACAGGAATCCCCGGTTTCAACGGAGACGGGAATCTAACGGATGAAGAAAAACAACTCCATTATCCCGAAAACGTCTTCGTCGATTCCGCCGGAAAAATATATATTGCAGATTCCAGAAACCATCGTTTGCGGGTTGTGGAAGGAAATATGATTTCCACCATCGCCGGGAACGGTGATGCGAATTCATCCGGCGACGGTGGACCGGCGACCGACGCCTCGTTGAATCATCCCACAGGAGTGACCATGGATGATGATGGAAACATTTATATTACGGATAATCAAAGCAACTTGATCCGCAAAATCGATTCCTCAGGGATTATTACAACCATCGCCGGAGGAGGGATCGGGGATAATCTTCCCGCCCAAAATGCCAAAATCGACCATCCATCGGGGCTTGAATTCGATAGCCAGGGGAATCTGGCTATCATCGACACACTCAATCACAGAATTCGAAAAGTGGATCTGAGTACAGGTATCATTACCACTGTTGCAGGGACGGGAAATGAAGGATTTTCCGGTGAAGGCGCGGCTGCTACAGAAGCCGATCTTTCCTATCCGCTCGATATCGCCTTTGATGAATCGGACAATTTGTATATTGTCGATAGCGGCAATGAAATCATCCGAAAAGTCGACGCCGCAACCGGCCTCATTACCACGATAGCCGGAACAGTGAATACATATGGCTATACAGGCGATGGCGGACAGGCAACAGTAGCGCTGTTGGACAGTCCGCTAAGCGTATCCATTTCTCCGGATGGAAATCTTTTCATCGCGGATGTTTACAATGAAGCGATTCGAAAAATTGACACCACCAGCGGCATCATTACAACATTTGCCGGCGGAAACGGACCTGGTTATGCCGGCGACGGTGGTCCAGCCCAGCAAGCGAAACTCAATAGTCCAACTGGAGTGTTTGTCGATGACGAGATGGTCTATATTACCGATTCAGACAACAATGTCATACGAACAGCCGGCTTGGAACCGGGAACGGATGTGCAGGATTGGAGTTTGTTTCAGTAATCAGTAAGAAGGCGGAAAATTCAATTTCGTGACTTCATAATTTAAACAACACCCCCTATATATGTATACTCACCATCCAACCAAATCCTGGATATTCCCCCATCCTGCCCAATCCGAACTCAGACATGAATAGAATTGTTGTTATACAAGCATAACACATCATATATACTTGACAGTATGCACTATGTCATGAGAACATCACGATAATTCAAAAGGTGAACATTCATCGAGGCTTTCCCTGAAAATCCGGTACGGTGACTATAATAACAATAATAGGGTGGGAGCGTATTATGAACAGAAACGCCTTTACTTTGATCGAACTATTGATCGTTGTCGCGATCATCGGCATTTTAGCGGCAATCGCGGTTCCGAATTTTTTGAACGCTCAGGTCCGAGCCAAAGTCGCCAACGCCCGAGCTGACATGCAGGCGCTCGGTACCGCCTTGGAAATGTACCGTATGGACAACAATCATTATCCGTATTGGGTACAAACGGACGGCACCAACGTGAATCCACTGCCTCGCCGGTTTTATCCCCTCACCACTCCGATAGCGTATATTGCTTCGGTACCGCAAGATCCGTTCATCTACGGCCCCCCCGGCGCGCGAATCGACGAAAGTCAACATGAAGCGTATACTACCTATGATTATGTAGAATCGCGAGGGACGATTCGAGTCGCCGGTGTGACCATCTTACCGCCTTCCCGCCGTTGCGCTGAATGGAGGCTATCCAGTGCTGGTCCGGACGGGACGAACACCTATGGTAATGTATTTTCCTATGACGCCTCGAATGGATTGAGGAGTTTTGGGGACATCGTCCGTCTTGGACCGAGAATGTCTTTTCCATGTGATGAGACATTGGTTGGAAAATAATGTAAAAATTGGATAGGCTTAATACAAAGAATAACCTGTCATGGTCCGATTATCGTAAAGATAAGAGGGATAAAAGATTATTGTTTTTTACGATCAATGGTGGGATTACGGGTAAGTACGGTGAAATAATTCAAGTATGGCGATCATACACTTGATGTTCTTCAACTCAGAATTGCTATTCTTGTTCGCTTAAAATCGCATGAGCATGACGCGCATAATGGCCGCGTAAATCCTGCTCATATTCTTTCAAAACCTTTTCACCCAAACCGTTATGATCTCCACAACGATACAACGCTCGAGCGAGAATCAATTCCCGGAGGGTCTGATCGCGAACTTTATCCTCGACTCCTGCTCTCGGAACCGTTCGTTTCCTCGCTTCTTCGATATTCTGAACGCTGTATCCTCGGATACCGGGTTTTTCCAACAGTTCGGCCAAGGATTGCGCGGCAGTAGGATTCTCACCCAATGTTTCCAATGCAATCGCGACCGCTCGGAAATGAGACAGATCACTGTTTTGATCGAGCTGCTCGACTTTTTCGAGAATCGGTTTCAAAGCTCGTTGATCCTTGGTTTTCCCAAGGGCAATGATGAGACTGTCGACCGGACTCATGCTTTGGCCGAATTGCCCCATTCCTTTGAACGACCAGCCGTCATCCCACTCACGGGATTCGACTTCTTCGATCAAGACATCGCTCCCGATAGATTCGCCATGCATCCCGAGAATATGAGCGTAGACCAGCTTATTGTCCTCATTTTCAGCGGATTCATAGGCTTTCTTCAACAAGGGGATCGATTCATCCGGTTGAGAGAGAATGACGCCAATCGGTTCGTATGCCGGCGGTGGCATGGTTTCACCTTGCAGTGATTCATCTTTCCCACCGGTAATCCAATCATATTGATTCACCACATTTTTGACTGCCGCTTCGATTTGATCATCCTGCAGCGGATAAGAATCCGTATCGGTCAGAACACTTTCGGGAAGGTTTCCTTTTTCAACGAGATGTTTTTGGAGTTTCTTGATGTCTAGATCGCGGATGGTCACATCATCATTCGCAGCCATGGCCGCAGCCGTTCCCATTGCATAACCCTGATTTTGGATACAGGGCTGCATACGAAGAATGGGCATAGCATCCCGGTGAGCGCTTACCCCAAGTCCTGTCACGATGACTCCATCCAAACCTTTGGGGAGCAAGCTTCGCATGGGCGTGTAGGCGGAAATCGATTCACGGTCAGGTGGTTTCAGCAGAAACCGTTCATGTACCGTATAGCCGTGTGAATCGAAGTTGCTTCGTGACAATACGACGCTGTCCGGATAGGTACGATTGTTATAAATATCGAGGGGAGAAATTACGAAATCGCCGACAATTCTGCGCCGTTCACGCGCATCGATGATTTGAGCGAGATCATACGCATCTTTGAATTTCTCTCTGGAGGTAACAAAGGTTCGCCACAGATCGACAACGTCCGATTCATCGGTAAACGTGTAGTCAGTATTGGTGTAGTTCGCACCAGGATTGCGCGGCGGTAATCCGGTTCCCTGGAGGGCGGCGTTTTCCGCATCGGTGAACATATAATCGGCTCCGGCTGCGATGGCGACATCGGCATTACCGGTGGAATCAATGGTGGTGTTCGTCAACACGATTCCTCGTCCTTCCGGTGTCGCTACGACAACACCTTTCACGACTCCGTCTTCCACAAATGCGCCGCAGCCGAGTGTGCCGTACCAGATATCGACATTGTTTTTGCGTAATTCACGCCGATACCATTCGATTTTCATTTCAACATCCCATCCACCGCTCCGACGGTTTTGGTTTCCCGACATCTCGGCGATTCCCAGATCGAGTTCTTTCGTGAAACCGTCACGATAGCCATGATAATATTTTCCGATCAATCCCAACGTTCCGATCCCGCCGAGACCGTGGAGATATTCGATCACCAGCGTTTTGGCTCCGCGTCGTCCCGCGCCGATACCAGCTGGGGCACCACCCGTACCACCGCCGACAACGACGACATCGTATTCACCGAACACGGGAATCGACCGTTCTTCCGAGGGGATTGTTTGTTTATCTTCTGTCACTGGACGCAATCCAACGAGCAGTTCACCTATTTCACCATCTGCCACCGGTTCTTCTTTTTGTCCAGTCAATTTTACTTGTTGTGGTTTGGCCACATACTTCGCTTCTTCCGCTGCGGCTTTCCCGATTTTCGTTCCGATTGCCAAGTAATTCAGTGGCCGAACCAACTCTTTGGCTGCCGAACGTGAAATATCCGCACATCCGCCCAAGACATAAAGACGATCGATATTAGCAGGCCGGCAAACATCCAAGTTCACTCTTTCAATACCTGCCCATCTTCCGGATGCGGATTTCTTTCCTTTGACAGGATCCGGTGGAACTTGGAACAAGGATTCCGAAGAATCGACTTGGCCTTTTTGCCAGGTTTTATCCCGTGCCAGTTGTTCCGCATCGGCAAAAGACGCGAATGAGCCGTCTTTCATCGGTAATTCCAATGTATATTCGTAAGCTGGATGAGTACTCGCATTGGCTCCCTGCATGCTGTCGAACATCGGAGATGGCAAGCGCCGGACTTTGATTCCTTCGCCCGAGCGAGGTTCTCCATCTATGACTACGCGAGTAAATGTTTGAGTTCCGGAAGGATACGGTTCGAAATCCGCTTCGGCCATCCGTGCCACATCCGCACGCGGCATGGCGTCAATGATGACTTTCGCTTTGACGGCCTGCCGTCCGCTTCGATTGACCATCACGACTCCGGCAAGATTTCCTTCATTATCATGCAATACATCCGTCACGTAGCAGGAATAGAGGAATTGAACATCCGCGTCGAGGAGCGCCTGATCGAGCGTATATTTTACATGCATGGGTGTCGGAGGTCGCCGTACACCGCTTCCGATTTTCTTTGGCAGTTCAGACTCGATGATGATTTCACCAAGCAATATTCGCTCGACTCTCGATGTTTTTTTGATATCGAATTTCACATATCGCGCTTTTTCTTGGACAGTCGAGGATAGATCGAGAGCGGAATTCTCAAAATCCATCTTCTGGAGCATTTCATTCTTGATCACGGCTACTTGCCGCCACGATTGTTTATCATTGCTTACTGATACGATGACACGGTCCACTTCGAAATCATTCCGGCGTTGAAACGCCATGACATGAACGCGCTCAAATTGTGTCGGTTCTATCAGGTCCGCGATAATTGTCACATCGCCGTTGTATTGAACACTTTGGCTGCTTGCTTCACCCCATTTGCCGTCCGTCAGCATCGGGGGTGAAACGCGGTCCTTATGCGGATCGGAGGATGAAATACCGGCTTCATAGCGAAACCGTATCCCTTTTCCAATCGGCGGGGCGACATTCGGTTCTGCGAAAATCTGTTTGGCCAAATCGGAAGAAGGTTCTTCATCCGATTCCAACCACAAACGATATGTTGCACAAAGATCTTCTCCCAAATACGGGCGTGGGGCGGCAAGAAATACACTGGATCCATTTCGTGCCGCTTCGACTGCAGCTGCAATGCCTGCGGATGTCCCACCGACAACGACAACGTCGACATCATATGCAAGTGGTATTTCCCGCGCGGATTCGAGGACTGTTTGTTCATACATATCCTGTCCCACGACTCCCGCTTGTTTTGCTGCAAGAATCACTGGCCATGCGGCCAAGGCGCACAATAAACAGATCATCAATTTTTTTCTCATAATTGACTCCCAATTTCCATTGTTGATTTTCTTCGAGTATGAATCGACTCGACAACGTGGTTCCTATACTATTATTGACCTTGTGAAAGTCCGTTTTGTCAACCAATGAAACACGGCTTTGAGCAACTATTGCAGAGAGTTATCACCGCCTATTTTGAAAGGATTCAAGCGAAAGACGAATTTCTTCTCGTACAATTTCTTTCGGCTCTGTGTCGAGGGTAGCGCAGAGGGCTTTTTCGCTTTGATTGTTTTTGATTTGCCCCAACGCCCAAGCGGCGTGCTCACGAATTAGCGGTTCATGATCCTGCAAGGCATCGGAAAGGGTGGGGATGGCGCGGGGATTACCTGTGTTTCCAAGAGCAACAGCGGCATTTCGCAAAAGTCCACGCCGTTTTGTCCGCTTGATGGGGCTTCCTTTGAACTTTTTACGAAATTCATCGTCGGTAAGTTTCATCAATTCAATCAAATCTGCATGTTTTAGATGATTACGGGGATGAAAAGCCTCTTCATCCGTCGGAATGGCAAACCGATTCCAAGGGCATACCTCCAAACAATCATCACATCCGAAAATCCTGGTTCCAATCAATGGACGCAATTCACGGGGAATCGAACCTTTCAATTCGATGGTCAAATAGGAGATACACCGGCGTGCATCGAGCACATAGGGACTCACAAATGCGTTGGTCGGGCATACCTCGAGGCATCTCGTGCAAGTTCCACAACGCGGTTGAATAGAATTGTCCGGCTCCAATTCCAACGTAGTTAGAACAACGCCTAGAAAAAACCAATTGCCTAGCGAGCGGCTTAACAGATTCGTATGTTTGCCGAACCAGCCGATTCCCGCTTGGGCGGCGAAATCACGTTCCAGGATCGGAGCGGTATCCACACAACCGCGTGCACAATGCTTTCCCTGAGATTGTTCTTCAATCCAACGACAGATTTTGTTTACACCGGTCTGCACTACCTCGTGATAATCATCCCCCCATGCATATCGGGAAACAATGGCCTGAAATGGCTGAGCATTGTATTGCGGTTCAACCGACAAATAACGTTTCGCGGCCACGATGACACTTCTACAATTTTTAAGTAAACGGGAAGGATATTTTCTTTCAAGAGATCGGCGTTGCAGATAATGCATTTCACCATGGTGGCTGTTTTGCAACCAATCGTTAAATTGTTCCCAGGTTTTAGGCGAGGGAGGTGCTATACCGATTTCATCGAAACCGATAGAATGAGCAAAGAATTTTAGCCGTTGTTTCATAAAATGTATTATAGCCGTGTGGAAAGAAGGAAGAATGAAAAATGTAGGGTGGGATGAGAAAACGAATCCCACCATTATCAACAAATCGGTGGCTTTTTTATTGAGATAGTAGTTCGTCGAGTGTATTGGATAAAAGCGATTTTAAGTTCGGTTTGGCGCCGACATGGATGGCTTTGACAAGGCCGTCTTTACCAATGATTACCGTCTGCGGTATTCCTTCTACTTGATATTTTTCCGCTGCGGAACCGGTTCGGTCTAATACGACTTTAGGATCCAGACCTTGTTTTTGTAAAAATTTACGGATTTCTTCTTCCGTTTCTCTTAAATTAACGGCGATCAATAAAACGCCTTTGTCTTTATAAGCATTTGAGATTTCTTCCATAATCGGCATGACCATACGGCATGGGCCGCACCAGGTTGCCCAGAAATCTAGGATGACGATGTTTTTGCCTTTTTGTTCCGAGAGATTGAATTCATCTCCTTCCAATGTCGGTAAAATCATCGGCGGAGCGCTTTTGCCAACCAGGCCATGACTTGATTTCCTTTGAGCTCCACTTGACGCTTCGCTTGTTTCTTCTGGGACTTCGACTTGACTCCATAACTCTTCCATCTCAGATTTGCTGTAGACAATCTTAGAGTCCAAATTTTGCTTCATCTTCAGGCTCATTGTCTGACCTGTGTTCGGCGGCTGCATTTTCATGGCGATCGTTTGATTGTCTTTCGTCGAAATCGCTCTTCCTTGATCGATGTTGAACTCCATGATTTGTTTTCCATTGACGGAAAACTCTTCAAAGTTGATTTTCATATCGCCGGCCGGTCCGGCGGGAGATTCGATTTCCATGTTTTTAGCGTCGATGTTGAATTGAATGGAAATTTCCGCAATTTTTTCGCCGTCGACTTCCTTGACGGATTCCAAAGTCCGCAAACTATACACATTGACAGGTTTCTCCGAGCCGGGAAGAGTCAGTTCTTGTTTATCGGACCATGTATCTCCGATACCGACGCGTTTCTCCGGAAACGCGCGGATCATGCCTTGTTGAATATTGGCGAAATTCATACTCCCCCCCGCTTGAGTCGGCATGAAATTGAAATTCAACGAACCGTCCTCATTCACCATTTCTCCCAAGCGATTGATCTTGTACGTAATGGCTTCCATTTGTTGATCCATCATTTCTTTTAAATTCATTGTCTGTTTACGCCCGGGGATGTCGAGTGTCATGAATCCTTCTTCCATATCGATTTTGTATGTGGCAATGTCGGATTCAACATCGGTGATTTCCGATTTCATGAGTGCTTTCATGTCCATCGACACGGCGGGAACGTTCATTGCCCCCATATCCGTCTGCGTTTTGATCGTACCGGTTATGATAACGTATCCAACTTCACCATCTTGAAACTTATTGCGAAGTAGGTATGTTTCATCGCTTTGCGCGGGTTTCTTTGCTTGGGATGATACAGCCCCCATGCCTTTCCCTTTGACGAATTCCTGGTATTTCGGATTGGCGGTAGCGTATTTTTCGATAAATGCCTTATCGGCTTCCGGGGTTCGTTCAACGATCTCGATCGTATCCAATGTGCGAACGATGATCGAGTCTTCCGTCATGATGGTTAGGGATTTTCCATCTTCTTCGAGAATCGCGCCTTCCAGTTTGGCGTATTTTTCCGGCATGTTTTTCAAGCGGAAAATCGAGGCATGGGTTACCTCCGCAACAAGGAAAGCACAAAAGAGAACGACTACAGTACAGAATTTCAATAATTTCATGTTTTGATCCTTTCTTGGTTTTGTTTCCAATCTTCGCAGGAAGTGTAGATGAATCCGGATTGCAGTGGAAGATCACATTCACCACGACATCACTTTCTAACGGATTGGATGTGAACTTGAATGCTCATCATAAGGAGTTACGATTATAAACGAATCCTATTTCAAAACATAACTCGCGGGGTGATATTGTGGAAATTCAAAACAAGAACGTCATTGAAGTGACCCAAGAAACGTTTGAATCACAAGTACTCGAAGCCTCGTTCCAGCGTACCATTGTCATCGATTTTTGGGCGCCATGGTGTGCGCCTTGCCGAACACTGACTCCGATTCTGGAAAAGGTCATTGCTTCCTATGGCGAAAAAGCGGTGTTGGCAAAAATCAATGTGGATGAAAATCAATGGTTAAGCCAACAATTCGGAATTCAGAGCATCCCGGCGGTCAAAATCGTTCAGCAAGGGCGAATTGTCGGAGAGTTCATGGGGGCACAGCCGGAACAGGAAATCCGGAATATCTTCGAACAAATTATTGGAAGTCCAATGGAGGATACCGGAGGGGAAGATACGGCGGGAGACGGCTTCGAACTGTTGAAACAGGGGAACATCGGCGAAGCCGAATCCTATTTTCAGGAATTATTGACAGACGATCCACAAAATTCGAAAGCACTACTCGGATTGGGGCAAGCGGCACTAGCCCGAAACGATCTAAATCAAGCCGAAGAACATTTGAAAGCCGTCGAACCGGATGCTGAAGAACACGACCAAGCAGAGGGATTATTGAATCGGATCGAGTTTGTAAAAATCTGCGGGAAAGCCGGTGGAAAAGAGGCTTTCGAAGAAAAATTAAAAACCGACGAAAACGATTTGGATGCCCGGTACAACCTCGCCTGCTGCCTGGCGGCGGAGGAAAATTACCAGCAAGCACTCGAAGAATTCCTGACCATCGTCAAGAAAAACAAAAAATACAAAGAAGGTTTGGCAACGAAAGCGATGGTAAAAGTGTTTTCAATTATCGGCCAGCGACACCCCATGTCGGATGAATACCGGGATAAGTTGGAGTGGTTGTTGTATTAGACAAGAGATGTGTATGGAACAACAAGATATTTATCACTGCTGATGAAGGTATTGGATAGGTCTCAATACTTGAAGATGACCAAATGTTTTGTCGTAATAGGAAGAAAAGTCAATTTCAGGTCCTGCCAGTAAGTAGTCTGCTTTACGAAAGACGGCTTCAACCAAGATTTCTTCTGCTGTGTTCAAGTGGTTAAGAGATTCAGGAAAGGTATAGATGCGTTTCTGATCTCGATTGAGAAACAAATTTCGAAATCGGGTAAGAACATCGAGTCGACTTTCCCCAAAACTTTGATCATGGATCAATACATTTGAAATCCTTTTGAAAAATTCCAAGGAGGTAACCAGTTCCACATGATTGGGAGTGTGTAGAAGCGCTTGTAAGATATGATCTTCTTTTTCCACAAGAAAACGGATGATATCTGGAGTTAGATAAACAATTTCCATTTATTTTTTTAAATGAGGGGGAATAAACTGACGGAAATCCTGAGCTTCAAGTCCCATTTTTTTGATCCGAGAAAAAGCCCATTTGAGATCAGATTCTTTGTGTGCAAATTCTACAAGAACTCGCGCCCATTCATCAGGTTGAATCAATTCGTCACTAGTTTTATTTCCTAACTTCTGTGTCGCACGGTTGGCCAACTCTCGAATTTGCGCTTCCGGATCGTTTCCATCGGCAACAGGTTTTCCCAAAATTTCGTCAAGCGGATAATAGCCTTGCGGCGTTTCTTCCGAATTGGAAGAGGAAGATTTTGAATTGTGGATGACCATCAATATATCTCCTTTCACGACCTATATATATTATGCCTCTTCGCTATTTAGTATGGGTAGAGGGTAAAACCTCCGGCAGTTTGAATT
>CAYPPG010000053.1:12676-54453 GCA_964412555.1 uncultured bacterium | reverse complement strand
CCTTGGCGATGTGCTCCCCTTGCATTTTTAATGGTGAACGACCTATTGATTCATCAAACAATCCTTTCCGGTAAATGGACGCAATGCGGGTGTCAAGGCCGGCAAGATGCCGGCGGTACATTGCGCGCTCAACAGCACAATACAGAATTCAATCCAACGGCAGGCTCCAATTTCCCCTCATTCCCGCACCGCCTGCAACACAATACGGGAATACCGTTCCTTCCCGAACATGAATGAACATTACAAACTTGACTGATATACTAAACATTTATTCTCTAAGAAATGATAATTCTACTATAGAACAGGAGCCAACTTCTTGTCAAGGTTATTTTCATTTTTTTATGGTCAATGATAGGAACTGTAATTAATGATTCGGCATGATATATATTGCATTTGTTGTTGCATTTTGCATCAGTGATGCACTATACAACAAATAAATTAATATTAGGCCACTTCGAATATAACTTTTGTTATTCTTATGAACATTTAGACCGTAGGACGATTTCGCTACCCGCTCAACCCATCGTCTTCCTATAAATCGAGGGATTACGATTCGGTAATCCATTCTACGATTCTATGTTGTCAGGGAAGTTTGGGAATGAATCATAAGAATGGATATCATTTGACGCAGGGATTCCAGATATCCATTCTTTCAGTCTTTGCACCTGGGGAAAAATATATGCAATTCATAACGAGGGTAGAATACTTGTGCTTTAGTAAGACGGTGGGCTGCGTTTCGCAGCCCACCATAGGGTACAAAGTATCTAGTTTAGGATCATCCAGTTGTCGACAGAGGTGGGTAGGTGATCGGAGGTGACGGTCAGTCGGGTGACTTTTGTCAATCCGGCGCCGGTGGCGTAAATGATAAGAAACGAATCACTGTGGGGATCGTATTGAACATCGTGATAATTGGCATCGTTGCTGACGGGTTCCTGGGTTTCCTCCAGTTTATATAAGGTATCCGGACGGCCGGGAAGAATGGAACCGTCGGGACCGAGAAGGGTAAACACCATACCTTGAAATTCACCTTCCCTTGCATTGTGAGAAATGACGATCACTCCGCTATTCGGATCGGCAGCCAAACGGGGGTGGCGTTGATTGAATGGGGAGTTTCCGGAAGCTTCAAAGTAAGGAATTTGTTCCCGTGATTCGGTAAGAATATAATCGGGGGCCGGTCCGATATTGAAGTAAAAGATGTCTCCACCTTCTGCGCCGTTATCGTAATCCAATACACCGATAAATTCACCCGTGAAGGGATTTTCAATGGCGGCGGCATGGCCGGAATTGAAATTTTTCCGTAATTCGGAAACGACTTGTTGATCCCCCACCTGCAGATTTCCATCCGCATCCGGTTCCGGTTGAATCACGGTGGCGGTAATGCGGTTGGGTGAGGTGGAGGGATCGATATTGGTAATGAAGAGGAACACGTCGTTTTCCGGCAAGAAAATGACATCGGGATCGTCTTCGTCCCGGGTCGGTTCGAGGGTATCGAGGCGGGTCATTTCCGGAGTGAGTAGGTTGCCATCTTGATCGTACAGCAATGCAATAACTCCTTCGCTTTCACCGGGTGGCGAGTATTCGGAAATGTACATCAAGTTGCCGTTGTTGGAACTGGCGGCGACAGCGGTGTCTTGATAGTCGGTTTGTGTTTCCGCATCCCAAGACCATGCTTTCACTACCGGTTCTGCTCCAGCACTGCTCGGATTGACAATCGCCATCAGCGGCACACGAGCGCCGGTCGGTGAATACCCATCGGCGGCAACCGCGAGAAAATACTGATTGCTGACGGGATTATACGTAACCGTCAATTTTTGTAATTCGCCATACGGATTTCCGACAATGATAAAAGGATCTCCGATTTGTTCGAGGGTACGAGGATTGTAATAAAATCCCATAACCGCCTGAACCGCCGGTTCACCCGTAATCGGATCACTATCAATCGCAATGGTATCGACCGTTACGAAGAGAACTTCTTCTTCCTGCGTGTTAACCGCCAGTCCCGCTTCTTTCGTGTTCGTTTCTTCGAACAGAATGATCGGATCGCTGATCTCGAATGACGGTTCCTGGGCCATTGGGGTATACGCTATGAACAATGGAGTCAATAAACCGAATACTCTGAACCATTTCCCAAAAAGTTGTTTCATCGTAAACCTCCTTAATTTCTTTTTAGTATTTCGGTATTTCAGATAAAAAACATACCCCTATTAAAATCTCATTCCATACTAACCTCAAGACGTTTGCAATGGATTAGGATAGGATTCATTTTGAATGAGGTATGGATTCCTCTTTGTGATTTGAGCGCTGGATTGCTTGATCCCAAATTCGCCGAGATCAACCCAACAGGGATCCAGTGTCAAGTCAGAGGTCATGAGAATGATTCGTCCCCGAGAGGTTTCGAAGAGAAAGAAACGAATCAGACCTTTAGTAGGTTTCCAAAGCTCAGAGTCTCCTGCCCGGCGTGCCGCTGCGCTTCCGAATTATTGGCGCTGTGGATCAACCGTTGCATTTCTTCCCACCCTTTTAATCGCTCCGGATTCTGGATTTGAAGAGGATTGCCGGTTCTCGGATCGTCGCGGTTGCGCATGATCTCTTCAATTCGTTCCGGCTTTTCTTCGTCTAAAGCGATTTGAACAAGCCTGATCCGCTCTTTGATCTCTTTCTCGTCATGTTCAATTCGAACTTGTTCTTTTGTCTTGCAAGGCTCCGGAGGTGGAGGCGTTCCGGTCGAACGTTGGTACTTCCCCGTATCGTTCGCCCGACTCAACCAACCGCCAAGAAATTTTGGCATCCCCCTGGCGGTCTTTCGTTTTGCGGGATTGTCCCGAAGCCATTGGAGAGCTTTTTTGCATTCCGCCAGAATATCCATGAAAGGGTAGGATTCCTGATACTCGTGAAATTTCATTTCGGTTAAGCGCCAAGTCTTTGGATTGCCGTTGGTTGGGAATTCTAAAAGAGAGGACACAAATTCCTTTGGATCACCATCCCACCATGACTCCTCTGCGAGATCCCCGGCGGTCACACCGATCAATCTCCCCTCTTGGTAATATTCAATGGCCCATGTCCAGAGATTGACCAAACAACCAAGAGCATACGATTTTTCGCGGCTGGAAACCAAATTCAATATCTTGCAGAAATTCTTGAATTTGGGGTGGCGTTTAATGCTTGCGTAAATTGGTACATAAAGTCCGTTAGTCATGATAATTACCTCAAAATACTGGTTTATCCTCACGTTGACTTGCACAGACGAATCGAGTTTGCTCCTGGATCAAGAGCAGATTTACTGATCCGCGGCCATAGTTTCTATGTTTCGCGATAATGAGTTCAATCGGCTCCGGTTCCCCATCCTCGGATTCTTGTTCCCGATTCAGGAGCCAGATTTGATCCGCGTCCTGCTCTGCGCATCCGGTTTCCCGGATGTCGCTAAGTTTGGGTTTGCGTCCCTGCTTTTCTGTGTCTCGATTCAATTGGGCAAGAGGTAAAACAGGACAAGACAATTGCCCGGCCAACAGTTTGAATGCAGATGTGTATTCGCCCAGTTGTCGATCTCGCGTATCATCACGGCGGCGAGTGCCTGGGATGAGTTGGAGGTAGTCCACCACAATCAGCTTTACCCCTCCGATCATGGACGATAATCGTGTGACTTTGCAGATGATTTGATCAATCGTCGGGCGGGAATCGTCAATGTATAGAGGGAGTTTCTCCAATGACTCGCACGCCCGGATGACATTTTTGGCCGGCTCCGGAGCCAGCGTTTGACGCAAGTCCACCCGCGCGATCATCGGAACCAACCTTCGATGGATGATCGATTCGCGTGACATTTCGAGAGATACGATGACGGCGGGACCGTCATGAGTTGCAACGTGGTGAGCAATTTGAACCCCTAATGTTGTTTTGCCAACGGAAGGACCTGCACCAATGAGAACCAATTCACCCGGCTCAAGGCCGCTCGTTGCCTTATCCAGATCGGATAATCCGGTTTCATAGCCGGCAAGTACACAGGAGCCGCTCTTGCGCCGCTCGTTTTCTTCTTGAATCCGCTCAAGGATTTCTAGGCTTGCCGTTCCGGCGTGGAGCCTATCGGTCAGCGGCATCTCGCTTTCCTATAATTGTCGGATTTCTACTTGTAATGCATGCAAGTATTCATCGACAGAGATTGCGCCCGATTCCAATTGACTCTTATTTTTTTGGTATGATTCTTCCACTCTCCGCTTCGCCGCACTTTTTTTCAATGCCTCGGAGTAATCAACGGCCAATGCGCCGGTTGGCACATGGTCGAGTAATTCCACAAGGTAATGCCGATCGCAAACATGCTGCATCGCGCCGGTCATATCGCACCGGCAAAAGCAGCTGAAAATATGACGATGCCGCCCATCCTCGAAGTCCTGCTCCTCCAGTATACCGGTTACGATAGGGATCGCGTCGCGATTCTGGAGCAATGATCCGAGGACACGCTTCTCAAGATCGATAGTCCCGCTTTCTGTTGGAATTGTACCTGCAATCATCATGCTGATGCCTCGCACGTGTCGGACGTCGATGTTCGGATACAATTTTTATTCAGTTCTGGGGGAGCTTGTTGGATGGATAAAGATGGTATCATACTCATCATCAATCCTTTCGTACGTACGTTGTAACTTGGGAGCGCGGGCAGGATGCCCGCATGGGGGGTGCGAAAAGTGACTTGGTGTGTTGGAAGATGCGGCCATCCTGGCCGCGCTCCCAGTGGGCAATTCCCTTTTCTTTCCCCCATTCATAGATACACTTCCCAAAAATCAGGCGAATGCAAAAATTCTATGACTAAAAACGGAATCATTCTCTGGCTGCGGCAAGATTTGCGCTTACAAGACCACCCCGCCTTGCATCACGCGTGTCAGCAGGGAGCACCGGTCATCCCTGTCTTCATCTGGTCACCGGAAGAAGACGGGCAATGGCCGATGGGGAGTGCGCAAAAGGTTTGGCTTCATCATTCTTTGATCCAATTGCAGAAAGCACTAGAAAAGAAGGGATCACGGTTGATCATCCGACAAGGTTCATCTCTCCCGATACTGAAAAAGTTGATTCAGAAAACCGGCGCCGATGCTGTTTATTATCACCGGAGATATGAACCGCACGCTATTGAACTGGATCAACAAGTAGAAAACGGATTGAAAAAGGATGGAATCGTAGTCAACAGTTTCAACGGCTCCTTGCTGTACGAACCGTGGGAGGTGAAGACAAAATCCGATACACCCTATAAAGTGTTCACCCGCTTTTGGGAAGTCTGCAAGATGTTTCCGGAACCTCAACCACCGCTTCCCTCCCCCCAAAAAATACCCGCCCCGAATCGGTGGCCGGATTCACTGGAGATTGCGGAACTCGGTTTATTGCCGACCGTCGATTGGGCGGGAGGAATTCGAAAGAGTTGGCAGCCGGGTGAAAATGGCGCCTGGAAACAGCTGAATCGTTTTCTGCAAAATGCCGTTCAGGCCTATGACAAAGAGCGGAATTTTCCCGCCGTGGAAGGCACATCGAGACTCTCCCCCCACCTCCATTTCGGTGAAATCAGTCCCCGGCAAATATGGCATGCGCTTCGTGATTATGAGCGCTCCCAATCATCAAAAGATGTATCCACGCAAGTATGGTCGTATTTACGGGAAGTGGGTTGGCGGGAATTTGCATATCATTTACTCTATTATTTTCCTCATACGCCGGACAAACCACTTCGTCCGGAATTTGAAGAATTTCCTTGGAAAACAGATACAAAAGCATTGCGTTACTGGCAAAAAGGTTTGACCGGCTACCCGATCGTCGATGCAGGAATGCGGGAATTATGGGAAACCGGCTGGATGCACAACCGCGTGCGAATGATCACAGCCTCGTTCTTGGTGAAAGATTTGATGATTCCGTGGCAGGAAGGAGCAGTGTGGTTTTGGGATACGCTCGTGGATGCGGATTTAGCGAACAACACCCTCGGCTGGCAATGGACAGCCGGCTGCGGCGCCGATGCGGCCCCGTTCTTCCGCATATTCAATCCCGTTTTGCAAAGCGAAAAATTCGATGACAATGGAGAATATATCCGTAGGTGGATTCCGGAAATTTCAAAACTACCCAATAAATGGATTCACAAACCGTGGGAATCACCTGAAGCTGTTCTGAAAGAAGCAGGAATTGTATTGGGAAAAGATTATCCAAAACCGATTGTCGATCACAAAATGGCACGCCAACAAGCGCTGGAATCTTTTCAATCTATCAAAAAGAAGAAATGATCATTTAAATGTCTAACGAGAATGGTATCGTATCGAATCCGAATTCATCAACACCACTCATATTACTCACTGGTGCGACGGGATATATCGGAGGCCGCCTGCTGAGCCGTTTGGAATCGGAAGGCTATCCTATCCGCTGCCTTGCGAGAAAACCCGAACATCTGCAGCACCGGCAAAACCGGCAGATTGAAGCCGTTCAAGGAAATGTGCTTGAATATGATTCGTTACATGCGGCCATGCACAATGTCGATAGTGCTTATTACCTGATACATTCGATGGCTTCCGATGGCCAATTCGAAGAAGAAGACCGGATAGCGGCTCGCAACTTCGGGAAAGCAGCAAAAGAAGCGGGAGTGAAACGAATCATTTATTTGGGGGGCTTGGGGAATCCGGATGAAAATCTCTCTCCGCATTTGAAAAGCCGCCAGGAAGTCGGAAAGATATTGCGGGAATCGGGGGTACAGGTCATCGAGTTTCGCGCGTCAGTCGTAATTGGATCGGGCAGCTTGTCATTTGAAATGATCCGCTCATTAGTGGAACGTCTGCCGGTCATGATTACACCTCGCTGGGTATCGGTTCCGACACAGCCAATCTGCATCACCGATCTTTTGCAGTATTTAACAGACGCTGTATCCAAGCCCCTAGAAGGGAATCCGATTTTCGAAATCGGCGGGAGCGATGTGGTGTCATACGGCGATCTCATGAAAGAGTATGCGAAACAGCGGGGATTGACACGGATCATGATCCCCGTCCCGGTTCTCACCCCTTCCCTTTCCAGTCTGTGGCTGGGATTGGTCACTCCTGTTTACGCACGCATAGGACGCAAATTGATCGACAGCATCTGCAATCCGACCGTCGTCCAGGATACTACCGCTCAGCAACGTTTTGAGATTCAGCCGATGAATGTATCCGAAGCCATCGCCACGGCATTGCGCAATGAGGATCAAGAAATCGCCGAAACCCGCTGGTCGGATGCACTTTCTTCAGGAGGAAGAATCAAGGAGTGGGGCGGAATTCGCTTCGGAACCCGCATCGTGGATTCACGCACAGAACATGTCGATGTTCCTCCGGCCACGGCGTTCCGGACGATCCGCCGGATTGGGGGACAAGTGGGTTGGTACTATGGAAACTGGTTATGGAAAATTCGGGGATGGCTGGACTTGCTGGCGGGCGGTGTCGGTCTTCGGAGAGGAAGACGCCATCCGGACAATGTCCATGTGGGGGATACAATCGATTTCTGGCGAGTGGAGCAATTCGAGCAAGATCACCTATTGAGCCTTTCCGCCGAGATGAAAATGCCGGGGCGTGCCTGGTTACAGTTTGAAGTACAGGAAGCGGAGGGAGGATCGACGATCCGGCAGACGGCGATTTTCGATCCACTCGGTTTGCAGGGTCTTCTGTATTGGTATCTTTTGTATCCGATTCACTTGTTCGTATTCGGAGGCATGTTGAAAGGAATCGCCAAATCAGCCCGACAAGAATGGAAGATAAATGAATAAACGTCTAAACAAATGGTTATCACTCACATTTTGTATCGGGATATGTCTCGTTGTGCAAGCGATCGCTTCCATGTTGACTGTCGTTTCAGTCAACGATTGGTACCAAACACTTGAGAAACCATCTTGGACACCGCCGGGATGGGTATTCGGGCCGGTATGGACCTATCTTTATCTCAGCATGGGAGTGGCGGTCTGGCTGGTTTGGGAACAACGCGAATCGCAGAATATCAAACCGGCGCTCATACTATTCGGTGTTCAGCTTATATTAAATGCATTGTGGTCAGGCTTATTTTTCGCAATGCAAAATATAGGAGCGGCATTCATTGAAATTGTGTTTCTGTGGGGTTCCATTCTTCTAACCATGATACTCTTTTGGAAAATCCAGCGAATCGCCGGCTGGTTGTTTATCCCATATCTCTTATGGGTCAGTTATGCCGCTTCATTGACATTCGCACTTTGGAGGTTGAATCCGTAATGGGCTATCTACTTATAAAAGGATGGGCGTTCATGGCTGTCATGATGCTGATTCTTTATCTTATCCAGCGAAAAACGAAAGACGCCGGAATTGTCGATGCCGGTTGGGCTTCCGGTCTCGGTCTCACGGCCATTTTTTACGCCTATCATGTAGAGGGGTACACTGTTCGCATTTGGATCGTCGCAATGGTAGCGGCAGTATGGTCATTCCGGCTAGCGTATTATATATTCGTCGATCGAGTTCTTGGAAAAGAGGAAGACGGCCGCTATCAAACCTTGCGTGAGAATAGGGGAGATAAGGCACAACTTTTCTTCTTTTTCTTTTTCCAATTTCAGGCATTGTTGGTGGTACTCTTTTCAGTCCCGTTTTTGGTGGCGATGAGAAATTCCACTCCTCATTTAACTGCCTTCGATATTGCAGGGATATTCATTTGGTTTCTAGCCGTATTTGGAGAAAGTATAGCTGACCGGCAGTTGGCTCAGTTTCGTGGAAAGCCGGAGAATAAAGGGAAAACATGCAAAGTTGGCTTGTGGCGCTATTCCCGGCATCCGAACTACTTTTTCGAGTGGCTTCATTGGTGGACATATGTGTTGATTGGCATTTCTGCGCCATGGGGATGGATCACATTGCTGGGTCCCGTGTTGATGTTGTTTTTTCTCTTTAAAATTACAGGGATTCCCTATACGGAAGCCCAAGCGATCAAAAGCCGCGGGGATGACTACCGCGAGTATCAACGAACCACGAGTGTGTTTATTCCGTGGTTTCCCAAAAGGTGACAACATGACCGAACGATTCATTGAATGGATGGAAAAAGGATTTGTTCCCGATTGGTTGATTCGAATCGGGATTCGCCGCTTGCTGGCTGAACGTGTGCGCATCGAGTCAAAAGCCGATCCGGAGATTCACCGGGAGGATTTTATGGCCTGGGTGAATAAATTGAAACAAAATCCGGTCGCGATTCATCCGGATGCGGCCAACGAGCAGCATTATGAGCTGCCGCCTGAATTTTTTCAACTCGCGTTGGGTAGCCATCGGAAATACAGCTGTTGCTATTATCCGGCCGGTTCGGAAAGTTTGGATGAAGCGGAAGCGATTATGCTTCAAAAAACCTGCGAAAGAGCGGGTTTGGAAGATGGCATGGAGATTCTCGAATTGGGTTGCGGGTGGGGCTCGCTAACGCTGTGGATGGCGGAAAAGTATCCGAACAGTAAGATTACCGCCGTGTCCAACTCAGCTCCGCAACGGCAATTTATTGAAAAACAATGCCAAGAAAAAGGTTTTCAGCATGTAAAGATCGTTACTGCGGATATGAATGAATTCCAAATCGACTCGGAATTCGACCGAGTGGTGTCCATCGAGATGTTCGAACATATGCGTAATTATGAGATTCTACTTAATCGTGTAGCGAGTTGGTTGAAACCGGATGGAAAGTTATTTGTACATATTTTTTGTCATCGTGAAGTATCCTATCCGTTCGAAACGGAAGGCGCGAAAAATTGGATGGGCAAATATTTTTTCACCGGCGGCATCATGCCATCGGAAGATTTGCTCCTCTTCTTTCAAAACGATCTTGTCATCGAGACCCATTGGCGAGTGAGTGGAATCCATTACGGGAAAACTTCGCGCGATTGGTTGAACAATATGGATGCACGAAAATCGGAAATCCTGCCGATCTTATCGAAGACTTATGGACAAGAGAACGTCACCGTCTGGTGGAATCGCTGGCGGATATTTTTTATGGCTTGTGAAGAATTATTTCATTATGATCAGGGCAAAGAATGGTTTGTCTCTCATTATTTATTCAAGAAAAAATCGCATTAGGCCACACCTTTTTTTAAACCCTTCTCTAATATTTCTTTCGAGGGTGACCGTAAATCCCACACCAATCCGAACCACGACAACATTATTAAAATATAGTGCGTTGTGTCGAGTTCCCACCAGTAAAATCCCTGCCGTTCGGAGCCGGGATAGAAATGATGGTTGTTATGCCACCCTTCTCCCATGAGCAAAATTCCCAAAATCCAATTGTTGCGGCTATGGTCTTTCGTCTCAAACCGCCGGTTTCCCATCGTGTGTGCTAATGAATTGATGGTAAAGGTCAAATGGTAAAGAATTACCGTGCTTAAGAAAAATCCCCAGGCGAGCATTTGCACGCCGGAAGTCTGCAAACTCGGGAAATAGGCATTGAGAAAAACGCCAAGAGAAAAAAGAAAAACCGCCAATGTAATTGGGACGACCATG
This sequence comes from uncultured bacterium, assembly GCA_964412555.1. Taxonomy (GTDB): domain Bacteria; phylum Hinthialibacterota; class Hinthialibacteria; order Hinthialibacterales; family Hinthialibacteraceae; genus CAYPPG01. The sequence continues at coordinate 43,996 of CAYPPG010000053.1, read as the reverse complement.
TGATAACGATTCAAGAATCGCAATTCGGGATATTGCGCAAAATCACGAATGGATTCGTAATTTGTCGCTTGATTGTTGGGATCCATGATCCAACCAAAATGCGACCACCAAAATTTTTGTGTAACGGGCGAGTGGAAATCCTTCTCGGTATCGGAATACCGGTGATGATGCCTATGCGTCGACGCCCACCACAATGGCCCCATTTGAGCGGCAGAAGTACCTAGAATGGCTAAGAAAAATTGAAATACACGGCTCGTTTTGAATGAGCGATGGGAAAAATACCGATGGAAGCCGCCGGTAATTCCGAACAAGCGCACATAAATCAATAAAATACAGATCAATAGCGCGATAGGGCTGAATCCTCCCCATAACACCAACAAGCAGCCCAAATGAACGGAAATAAACGGGATACTATCGACGATCATCTTCCCCGTCATTCGATTGGAACGCGGCGGTGATTTGCCGGGTGAAGGTATTGATCTTTTACTATTCATACTCGATGAATTCATTTTCCTGACGTTTTATAGAAGTTCCTTTTCAAGATTTATGCAACGCACGGCCTACGGAGAACCATTTGTATGACGTCGATAAAGCGGGTGGCAAATCCCGCTTCACAATAAGCAAAATAATATTTCCAGGTTCGCTGGAAGACTTCATCAAATCCGAAATTTTCCATTTCGTTAAGCGACTCGGTAAATCGTCTATCCCACTCATGCAACGTTCGGGGGTAGTGGTATCCGATGCTTTCCAAATGGTCAATCACCAATTGTGAAGAATGGGTCATCGCAGTGGACATGGCATTGAGCGAAGGAAGCAGGCTGCCAGGGAATACATGTTTTTGGATGAAATCACAACCTTTTCTATATGTTTCGTACCGTTGATCGGGAATCGTAATGACTTGAATGACCGCTTTGCCATCCGGTTTCAATAATCGATCGCATGCTTGAAAGAAAGCACCCAGGAATTCATGTCCGACTGCTTCGAGCATTTCAATGGATACGATTTTGTCGAATTGCCCTTCCATAGTCCGGTAGTCACACAGACGGACTTCAATGTTGTCTTGAAAACCGGCTTCTTTGATTCGCTCTTCCGCCAACTTTTTTTGCTCTTCGGAAATAGTAAGCGTTGTCACCCGGCATCCGGTTTGCCGGACCGCTTGCAAAGCGAATCCTCCCCAGCCGGTCCCGATTTCAAGAATATGATCGCTTTCTTGGATATCCGCTTTTTGGATAATGGAATTCACTTTGTTGATCTGCGCCTGCTCCAAGGATTCTTCCGGAGTTTGGAATATTGCGCATGAGTACATCAGGTTCGAATCGAGAAATGTTTTAAAAAAATCATTGCTCAAGTCATAGTGAGCTTGAATATTGTCTTTGCTGCCCCGGATAGTGTTTTTGCGCAGCCAATGGCCGACTCGATTTTTCCATCGGCTGAAGAATCCGCTTTTGAGGTCCCAGACATTGAGAATACTCAAGTTACGGATCATCAACTCGATAACTTTGGGAAGATCATCCGTTTCCCACTCCCCGGCCATAAAGGATTCGGCAAAACCAAGATCTCCGTCACGGATCAAGCGAGAGAAGAAATTATAGTTGCGAATCCGCCAAGAGGCTCGGAGTTGCGAATCCGGATTGCCATAGGTGACAATGGAACGGTCCGGCATTTCGACGGTTAAACAGCCGGTATGAATTTTCTGCAAGAATTTCTGGACGATGGAAAGCGCGAAACGTTGTTGCCGTGTCGGAGGAGCGATGCAAATCGTCATCGAATGATCCGGTTCAGGTTTGGTATACACGGGAAGTCCTTTCTTATAATGAAGTTTTGCCGCTTGCCAAAGGATTCTCGGCATGGTTAGAGAAGCGGTTATAGGATAGCGAACCATCGTTTTGAAAAGGTTTCCGGATGTCAGGGGAATCGATTCTCCCCGTAGGCGGGACACGATGCTGTATCGATCATCATGCAAGAGATTGACACGGATATCCAACTTTCCGCGAATATCGGAGAACAGAAACTCATACACACCTTGCCGGTCAAAAAACGGGGACACATGAAACACTTTGGGGACTCGATAGCCTGCAACAAACCCGGGATTCAGATGATTCTGGGCTGGCAAAATATAGAGATGTGTTTCCTGAAAGGTGTTATTCACTTCTGCGACGTGACAATGAATCGAACCATCCGCACGATAACAAACATAAAAACTGACAGGATTAAAAACATAATTGAAATAACGGGCTGCCGTGACAAGTTCAATCCGCTCAATATTGTCGGCACAGTATTCTCGCTTGAGAAAACTCATTAATTTATCACGGATAGAGCCGGACTCTCGATTTAAATAATCCTGATCATGAATCGAAACCGGGCGAAAACGGTTGTACCCAAACCACGGAATCGTTTGATCCAACAAGGCTAATTCGTCCAAGTCGAATGCATAGAGATAAACCGGATACCGAAAACCATGCCGTTTCTGCGTCAAACGTTTGTGTATCACATGACCGATGAAGATTCGAGAGTTCATAACTCCAATCCAAATGCGCGAGCGACTTCGACACCGGAGCGCACCGCATCTTCGTGAAATCCGTAGCCAAAATAGCTGCCACAGAAATAGGTGTTTCGCACACCGTTCAATTTCGGTAATTCTTTTTGTGAATCGATCGCATCGAACGTATATGTCGGATGCGTATAGTCGAATTCCCGGATAATTTTATCTTGCGGAATCGGTTTTATTCGGTTTAGTGTTACGAAATATTGATGGTGAGTTTCCAAACCTTGTAAGCGGTTCATGTGATAGGTCAATGTCGCTCCCCCGCTTTCATCTCCCTCCTTTTCCCGCACATAATTCCATGAGGCCCACGTCTTTTTATTGGGTGACAGAACAGTATCGTCTGTATGCAAAACCGTAACATTTTTTTCATAGTTCCATGAACCCAACAATTTTTTCTCGTCCGGTGAGGGATCCTGTAAAAGTTGAAGCGATTCATCGGCATGTGCAGCCATGACAACACAATCAAAAGGTATTTCTTTTCCATCCATGAATGTGATCGATACGTTGTTTTCTGTTCGCTTGATATGGTCGATGCGGGCATTGAGATGAACGGTTCCCTGAAACGAGTTTAAAAAAGATTTCACATACGCATGGCTTCCACTGGCAACCGTTTGCCACTGGGGGATATCATATAAACTCAACAGTCCGTGATTATTAAAAAATCGTAGAAGCGTTTCAGCAGGGAAATCCAGCATTTTTCCCGGTGAAGTCGACCAGATGGCCGATCCCATGGGAATGATATACTGATCGATTGTCTTTTGCGAAAAATGATGTTCCTTCAAAAAATCTCCCATCGATACGTTGGATAAATTATTTTTCTCTATTGCTTGTTTGCTGACAACACCAAAACGGCGAATTTCTTTCAGCATTTTCCAGAAAGAAGGCCGGAATAAATTCGATTTTTGAGAAAAAATTCCGGATAGACCGGTACCCGCAAACTGCATGCCAGTCTTTTCGTTATAGAAACTAAAGGACATGTCACTGGTGCGGACTGGAACATTCAATTGTTTCAACAAACGGTGTAGAAGGGGGTAGGTTTTATCATTGAGGACGATAAATCCGGTATCCACAGGTGTTCCGGCATCCGGACCGTCCTTGATCACAATGGTATTCGTGTGCCCACCAAGATAGTCGTTTTTTTCGAAAAGAGTGACTTCATGTTTCCGTTGGAGTAGGTAAGAAGCAGTAATCCCTGCGACACCGCCACCGACAACCGCGATTTTCAATTGGCCAGATGCCATATCGTTGACTCCATTCTAGGTGTGGATATAGACATAATATTATAATCAAATTTTGGTAAAAAGGAAAATATATCATTGGGCAATTGACAATCTGAAGAAGGTAAGAAAAGAAGGAAAAAAGAAGAGTTCCACGGTGGGATTCGTGACCTCATCCCACCCTACTATATTTCATTCTTCAATAGTTGATTTTAGTTTCTCGGTGTCAATATTATCCTGCAGAAGGGGAGTGGAAATAACCCAGCGGGAGGAGGTCGTAGTCTCGACCAGTTTATCCCACTCCTTTCGATCTTCTTCCGGTATGAGCTGGTGGCAGGTTGTACAGGTGCCGTGTAAAGGCCGATGAATTCGTTCTGCGATTTGTTTATGACACGTCACACATAAACCATGCATCGCGTCCACATAGCTTCCAGCGACATATTGTTCAATTTGGATCGGGCTGTCCTGGATTTCCAGCTGCAAATCCGGATTTTGGGGAATATGGCAATGTTCACAGGGTACGACGGTCACTTCGGAACGATTGACTCCGGGGGGATGACATTGCGCACAGGATTGGTTGCCGCCCAGCCAATCTTTGTGCTTTTCATGGTTGAATATATTGGTTGTAAGATAAACATCCGTATGACAAGCGGAACAGACGCTTTGTTCATCGCCGGGAAGATTCGCATGATGGCAGATAGTGCATGATTCTTCATGACCCAAAGATACCTCATGCAATGGATGATTGAAATCGACATAAAATCCGTCTCGATTGGCATCGATTCGAAGCATTTCTTGTCCACGGGCCGGGTGGGCAGTTGTTTGCTTCAATCCTTCGCTTTCCAGCGAATTGAATGGCAAGAGAGAAAAACCGAACGCGGCGGCGACGACAAACGCCATCGAGTTTTTCTTGATACCGGCAGTCCGGGAATCTCCCAGCCAAATGTTTCCCACCGGTTCAAAGCGGGGATAGGTATAGGGATTTTCCACTTCCTCATCCCGTGGGGGATATTCCCACACATTGAAATGTTCAATTGCATAGAGAAATACCAGCGCGGCTGCCGAGACCACTCCGCCACTGATCGCAAATTCAGTCCAAGCCGGGAAGTAAAAACCTTCCGCGGTTCCCGCCATCGCGATTCCCCCGACGTTCAACCGGTTCAGGACAAAACCGGCAACCCCGAACACGGCGCCGAGTGAAATCCATCCCAAACGTCCGCGTGTATATTTGTTCGTAAAAAGGACAATCGGGATCAATGCACTGATGAGAATCTCGATTACAAACCACCAGCTTTCCCAAGAATTCTCGAAGAGGGCCACGATATCTCCACGGACAAGTAAATCCGCGAATCGAATCAACAGATAACCACCAAGAACCCAGGCTGCGGCTTTGCAAAGTTTCGTCAGAAGATGTGTTTCCGGCTCACGCCGATAGAGATAAGAACTGATGAGCGATTCAAGCGTCACCATCATCAAACCGAGGCTGATTGCGGACACGAAGAAAAGCAGCGGCAAAATCGGAGTATACCATAGTGCATGCAATCGGTACGGCATGATCAAAAACAATGTTCCGAGGGAGGATTGATGCAATGTGGAAAGCATAATTCCCAAAATGACGAGAATCAGGCGGTTTTTCACTAGAAAGTTCCGTATCTTCTGCAACCTCGGAAACGATTCGAGAGGAACCGGTAAAAATTCCAACGCCAATACCGTTAAATACAACATGACACACCAAGCCACTTCGAAGAGAGCGGAGTGATGCTGCCAATAGATGGTCGGATGCCAGATATGCCAGGGCAATCCAAGATCGGCCAAGAGTCCAACCGCAACCGCGACATAGCCGAGAAACGCAGTCAAGACCGCGGGACGCACAATGGGGTGAAATTCCTCTTTCTTGAGAATATACACCGTCGCGGTAATCACGAAACCGCCTGCGGCAAGGGCGACACCGCCCATGACATCGAAACCGACCCATAATCCCCAAGGAGTACTGTCGTTCAAATTGGTTGCCGCGCCTAAACCGAAAATGAAACGGTAAACAGCCACGGCAAAAGCCAAACCACAGATCGTCCACAGTATCAGTTTAAATTTTCTGACTCTATCCATTCGCTTGTTCTCCGGATTCACCTTCTTGTTGCAATGTTTCACGGCGATTGATGATCCAATACAAGCCGGACATCAGCGCTCCGACTCCGACAAACGTAAACGGCACACTGGCCATGACGGGTCCCGTTGTCGTTGGGAGAGGCGGCTCGCCCCGCAAATCCCGCCCGTTGTATATGGCTTTCAGATCGACATCGGAGACGTACAGAACACACGTCCCTCCGATTTCTTCTTCGGAACCATACAATTGCAATTTGGGATTTTCCTCGATTCGGCGTTTCGCTTCGGCCAGGAGTTCATCCCGTTCGCCGAAGATCGTCGCGCCGGTCGGACAGGCTTCCGTACAGGCGGGTTGCATACCTTCTTGAATTCTTTCGTAACAAAAGATGCATTTGCGAACGTACGGAATCGGGCTATCCCAATCATAGCGGGGAATTTCATAGGGGCAGGCCATCATACAGTACCGGCATCCCATGCATTTTCCACTGTCGTAGGTCACCGGCCCTTCGGGATTTTTGATCAAAGCGGCGACAGGACACGCCGACACACAAGCCGGTTCCAGGCAATGGCGGCATTGTTTCCGTGCAAACTTATTCTCCGGCAACCGCATAATGGACGTCCAATTCAATGCGCTCAGACCGTCCGGCCGTTGCCAAGACCGCGGTACTTCCGGATCGAGATTGTACGTCTTTTTACAGGCAAGCACACATTCGTTGCAGCCAATGCATTTGGTGATATCGGTTAGAATTCCTTTCATATTGGTTGTCCTTGTTTTCCGAGAGTGATTTCAACATTTTTCGCGGATGATTTGGGGAAATGCCACCCCAATTCGGAAATAAATTGTGAAAACGGCACCAAGAGGCAGTGCGCTATTTTTGTAAATGGAATCAAGAGGAGAATGAGATTCCCGCTCATGATATGGATCAGCATCATGGCGCTGTAACTCAACGGACTCCAAGTCGGATAACTGCCCAGGAAGCCGGAGATAAACGGAATCGCCAACAAAAGCGGCCACATGACTTCCTGCCCCCGGCTGATATGGCGGGAGCCGGAATTGCCAACCCTTGCAAAGAATAAAAGAAATGCCGATAAAATTGTCGTGACAGTTAAAAATTCCGCGATCACGCGCGGCAAGGCAGGCCACCACAAACCGGTCCCTTCGTGCCACAATTGGATATGAGCAAACAAGAAAATCGGAACGAGTATCAATCCGATGTGAAACACGATCGAAACGATACTGAAAAACGGCCGGTTATGCAGGCCGATCCGTACAGGGAAAAGCCAATGGAGTGTCGATTTCCAAATCAAACGATAGGGAAGATCTTGATCCCCCGCTTGGCGGTACATTTTTACGGCCGTCCAGATTGACATAATCAGGATACGTGCCAATCCTAAAACACAAATTGCAAATGAGAAACGGAATAATGGGCCTTTTGCCAAGTCAAGCCAAAATTCTAGCATGTTTCCTCCACTCATTTCGAGAACTATTTCTCAAGTTTCTTTTTTACCATTCAATTAGACTTTTTGTGAAAATGCCCCACAAAAGAAAATCAGTATCACGAATCGGATGAATCCGCTTCCAACGTTCGATTTTCGGCGGAACCGTTTTCATCCATAATAATGGCTTTGAAGATGAGATCATGCAGACCGACGATTTCGCAATCCAGTCCATTGTCATCCACCACTTCGCGGAGTTGTTTTTTGCAGTTTGCGCAGGGAGCCACCACATATTTGGCCCCGGTGTCACGAATTTGATCGGCTTTCCGTTTCCCCGCAATCGAGGTTCGGTATGGACGCAGTTCATCGATGGAAACCGTCCCCCCTCCCCCACCACAGCAATAGTTCTCACATCCGCTCGGGGTCATATCGACATAATCCTTGCAAAACGCTTTCAGGATTTCGCGCGGCTGATCGATGATCCACCCCTTGCGAGCCATGTTGCAGGGATCATGATAGGTAACCCGTTCGGTCACCACATTCGGATCGAGTTTGAGTTTTCCCTCTTGTAACGCTTGGTATGTAAGTTCGATAATACTGATAATCGGAGGAGACTCGCCCTCTTCACAAAATGTCTTCAAAAATGCTTTCGCCGTTCGGGATGCGTGACCGCATTCACCGATCAGGATTTTAGGAATGTTGAGCCGGCGCGCTTCTTTCGGAATCTCGTTCAGCACGCGGTCCATAATGATGTCGCTGTAAAACAATCCGTAGTTGATTCCATCGAAATTCTTGGTCCCAATGGTCCAACTGGTGCCGATTTGATGAAGAACAGCGGCAATACCGCAGAGAGTATCCGCCTCCATCATGTAATCGCTGACCGGGGCGAAAAATAAATACTCCACACCTTCCTGATCGATCGGAAATTTCACTTTCGCGCCTTTGGCTTCTTCGATTTCTTCTTCGAGGAATTCACAACTATCGATCATCGCCGGAACGGGAATCGCCGAAGTGTTGCGGGTTTTTCCCTGCACCTGTTCGCGCACACTGACCACCAATGCCCGGGGCGCAATACCGATTTCACTGAGGAGATAACGACCCAGATGGGTAATCAGCCCATGATCGATACCCGCCGGACACTCGAGAACGCATTTCCGGCATGCGGTGCAATTATAAAAAGAATCCGCCATCTCTTCGATGGTTTCTTCCGTCAAGCCGGGATCGCCGAAGACCTTCGCTTTCAAACTGCCAGCCATCGTAAAGTGGCGGCGATACACTTCCAACAAAAGATTGGATCGGTAGCAGGGAACATCTTTCGGATCGCCAGTCGCTTCATACAGCATGCAGGAAACAGCACAGCGAGCGCATTTCATATGGGATCGCACATAATGGTCCAAAACCATCCCATAACTGGAATGCTTGAGAATCGCGGCGAATGCTTCCAGAAACTTCTGAACACGCCCTTCTTTGAGTGGTGATTCGACATGATATCGAACATTTAAATTTTGTTCCTCAAGGGTTTCCGGTTTTTTGGAATTCGATTTCGCTCGTTGAATCGCTTGTTGGTCTAAAAGTGGAATCATGGTTAATTATTTATCCATAACATTGAAGTCAAGATAGATAAATTTCTATCCAACCAATAGTGTAAAAGAGATCAAAACAATGATCAAGTCTTATCTGCGTTTTCGGTGAATTTTGCCAATTTAGGCTTTTATTCCTACTATCTTGATGTGAATTATCATATTTCAATCCTTTCATTCTATGGCATGTTCTTTCAATAAAGATGGCATATTTTCTGGCCATATAAACAGGAAATACACAAGTCATAGTGACAATAGTCAGGAAGTTCAGTTGCAATGGTTGTGAACTAGCATTAAAAAAAAGCAGCGATGAATGCTAAGATATTCATATATCTTGAAAAGATGAACAAGAAGGCGATTCGTTGAGCTGGATAGTTTCGTTTGTATCGCTTATCCCAACACGAGAAAGGGAAGATTGATGATATCATTACTCAATAGCGTTATTGTTCTTGTTATCTGCTTCACTTCCATTTGTTCTTCGGAAGAGGTCTTGATGCCGAAAATCGAGGGAAATTGGTGGCAGGTGGCTGGGAATCCGGATTTGGGGGCATTGAGCACAGAGCGACAGCAACCGGTCGATTTCGCCGTTTGGCAAGCCAAAGATGGCACATGGCAATTATGGTCATGCATTCGGCACACAAAATGTGGAGAGAAAACAAGACTGTTTTACCGATGGGAAGGCCAGAAACTAACCGATTCCGATTGGACGCCAAAAGGGATCGTCATGGAAGCAGATACAAGCTTGGGGGAAACGGATGGTGGAATGCAAGCGCCACACGTGATTTTGATCGATGATGTCTATCACATGTTTTATGGGGATTGGAAACATATTTGCCTCGCAACCAGTGAGGACGGGAAGAATTTTACACGCCGGATCAACGCCAATGGAAAAACGGGCATGTTTACCGAAGGATACGGCTACAATACGCGCGATCCCATGGTCATCGATGTGGATGGTGTATGGCATTGTTATTACACTGCCTACCCACAGCGAAGAGGCTCCGTCTATTGCCGGCGATCCAAGGATTTAAAAACGTGGAGCAATTCAACGGTTGTCGCCCATGGCGGGCAGGCAGGGAGTAATCCTTTTTCGGCGGAATGCCCGCATGTCGTGTTTCGTGAACCGGATCAGTATTACCTGTTTCGCACACAACGGTATGGGAAAAACGCGCAAACCAGCGTGTATTGTTCAACCAATCCGCTGTATTTCGGGATCGAGGACGACCGGTATTTTGTGTGCCAATTGCCGGTGGCGGCGCCGGAGGTCATCGTCCATGAAGGGCAATTTTATATTGCCTCCTTGCTGCCGAGTTTACAGGGCATACATATTGCAAAATTGAAATGGATACCAAAAGAATAAAAGTCATCTTGGTTAGTATTGACTTTGATTTTGGTCAAATTCGTAATATTTTGCTGACATCGATGGTGATATCCGGGAATGGACCAGTAGAAAATGAATCTCCCGGCTGATAAATACGAATTGTTTTGTAGACATCATGGGAAGGTTCGACATGAACTTCGATTCGATTGATCGTCAAATCAACCAACCATACTTCTGGAATTCCGTTTCGTGAATAAAGTTGCAGTTTTTTCCGGCGATCATACTCGATCGAGGAATCCCCCACTTCCACAATAAAAAAAATGTCATCTGGCTGTGGATGATGTATATCGTAATAATCCTCTCGATATTTTGCAACCACGAGATCCGGTTCCGGCTCAGACATTCGATCCAACAGAATCGGATCTTGAACTTTCACAATCGCTTCCTTATTAGCTTGTAGTGGAAACAAATGATCCATCAAACAATTAACACAGGCGGCATGGCGGGTACCTTTTGGAGTCATTTGAATGATTTCTCCCTCGATGAGTTCGGTCCGTGCATCTTCAGGTATAATTCCTGATGTTCCCATTTTGTGATAATCTTCTACAGTAAACAGATAAGATTGCGGTTGGATAGCCATTTTTACACTCCGAGAATTTTACTTACTTCTATTGTTCGATCGGGAAATGCTTGAGGGGTGACAGTGTTGCCTGAAAAAAATGTATCCATGACTTGATATTTTCCCATAGACGGTTTCAAATATTGTTCAAGTTGATTTTCGAATAGTCATCCACTGAAAAACGATACACTTGCGGTTGTACAGCCATGAGAATGCTCCTGCATGGTTTATTCACATCATTCTATTATAATCCAAAATCAATTGAATATGACTAATTTCACTCATCCGCCAGGCGGGTAATTCGGCGAAGTTCTTCTTGCAATTGAAGCCGTTTTTCTTCCAATGTGGATGGATCATCATCTTTACTAACCGAAACAGAGGTTCCTGTCATCATTCGAATAGTACCAAATGGATAAGGAACAAGAAAACGATCCCAACTGTTCAGGAATTTTTTACGGGAAGCGGAAAAAGCCACCGGAATGATAGGAATACCGGTGAGTTTCGCTAGTTGGATGATGCCCGGTTGAACTTCTTCACAGGGACCGCGGGGACCATCCGGCGTAATGACAATATTGATTCCTTTTTTTAGATAGCGGACCATTTGCAACAGGCCTTCCGCTCCCCGGCGGGAAGCGGAACCGCGAACCGCGCCGATTCGAAACCGGTACACCACGTGCGTGATGTATTCTCCATCTTTGCTGTAACTGACCAAAACCGCTACATTCATCTTACGAAAAAAATAGATGGGTAATAGCAAACGGCTATGCCAGAAAGCGAAAATATGGGAGTCGGCGCTTTCCCGTAGTAACGTTCGATAATCCTTCCCAATCACTTCGAACCGATTGGTCCAACCGACAAGACGAATGTAACACGCTGCCAGCCAGGAAATCCAAAACGGAAGATGAAACCAATACATTCGATGAGATGTTTCTACCACTTGCCCGATTGCTCCCGCTGCATTTCGCGATCCAAATCCCTTCTCTTGATGTCTTCCCGCTTATCAAATAGTTTCTTGCCACGCGCCAAGGCGATATCGACTTTCGCTTTTCCCCGAGTAAAGTAAATTTTTAATGGAATCAAGGTAAATCCCTTTGCTTGTACTTTTCCGAACAAGCGGGCAATTTCCCGTTTATGCATGAGAAGTTTTCGAGTTCGTTTTGGTTCATGATTGGCATAATTACCATGAGAATAAGGGCTGATATGGCAATCGAAGAGATAGAGTTCGCCGTTTTCTACTCCGGCAAAACTATCCTGTAAGTTGGCTCGGCCTTCGCGGAGAGACTTAACCTCTGTACCCGTCAGCGCCATACCCGCTTGGAATGTTTCGACTATATGATACAAATGCCGTGCCTTGCGGTTGGAAGCAACGACTTTTTGTGGATCGGTCGGTGTATTTTTCTTTGCCATAGAGTTCGCCTCGAAATTCCAATTCTTCTTATCACAACGGACCTTGCGCACGACATGAAAAAGCCGGCATCAACCATAGCGCAAGGAGTGCCGGTAGGGGCGGTTCGCGAACCGCCCCTACGAGTACTATTTCGCTTGCTTTCGAACGATTCGCACCTCGTTCGTCCCTGGGTGGTTCGCGTACGAGAACAATTTCACCAGGGCAGACCTGATGCCTTGCTCTGGCTACCATCTTTCACTTATCACACACGTGCGTAGTGTATTATTATAACACCGGCAAAGATGATAAGTTACCGGTTGAATGAGATTATCGTTTGCATTTCAAATTCATTTATCAATTGGAATATCCCTTTTCAGTCTTTTACACTTTTCCGGAATTTCGGTATAATGGTATTTTGTTTTGCCGGTTTGGAGAAACGCTCTTTCCATAAAGAAAGATAAAAAAACCACTGGCAATGTATGGGAAAGGAGTTTTATACTCGTTCATGAAAGAACAGCTACTGAAACGCATACAGCAGAAACAAGCCGTATTGGGTGTAATCGGATTGGGGTATGTCGGATTGCCCATCGTTCGGGAAACCACACAACTCCAATTTAAAACTATCGGCTTTGATATCGATTCGGAAAAAGTGAAACGCTTGAATCGGGGAGAATCATACATCCATCACATTCCATCCAGTTTGATCCGGGACATCCGCGCGGGGGGCTTGTTCGAAGCGACAACCGATTATTCCCGTCTCAAGGAAGCCGATGCACTGATCATCTGCGTCCCCACTCCACTCAACGAATTTCGTGAACCCGATTTAAGTGCCGTCGATACCACGGCAGAAGCAATTGCGAACTATTTACAACCCGGCCAATTGGTCGTGCTCGAAAGCACCACTTATCCTGGCACCACCGACGAGCGGATTCGCTCCCGATTGGAACAGACAGGATTGAAGGCCGGAAAAGACTTCTTTCTCGCCTATTCTCCGGAGCGGGAAGATCCGGGACGCAAAGATTTCACGACTCATACCATCCCCAAAGTCTTCGGAGGAACCACCCCCGCATGCTTGGAAATCGGAATGGCTTTGTATCAACAACTTTTTGAAAAGGTCGTGCCCGTCTCCTGCACCCGCGCAGCCGAATTGACGAAGCTGTTGGAAAACATTTATCGTTCGGTCAATATCGCGTTGGTCAACGAATTGAAAATGCTCTGCGATCGAATGGGCGTGGATGTATGGGAAGTCATCGATGCGGCATCAACCAAACCGTTCGGCTTCCAGGCCTTTTATCCGGGTCCCGGCTTGGGAGGACATTGTATCCCGATCGATCCTTTCTATTTGACGTGGAAAGCGAGAGAATACGAGTTTTCAACCCGCTTCATCGAATTGGCGGGGGAAATCAACTCCAATATGCCGCGATATGTGGTCTTAAAAGTGATTCAAACTCTCTCAGGAACCGGCCTCAGCATTACCAATGCCAAGGTTCTCATTTTAGGGATCGCATATAAAAAAGATGTGGATGACTGCCGAGAGTCTCCCGCATTGAAAATTGTGGAATTACTGAGAGAATGGGGTATGACCGTCAAGTATCATGACCCCTATATCCCACAATCTCCGAAAACGCGCCGGGGGGATATCGGTTTGAAATCCCTTGAGTTGACAGAGGAAAATGTAAGATCTCATGACCTTGTCCTGATTCTCACGGATCATACGAATATCGACTATCAGTGGGTGGTGGATCATGCCGCCATCGTAGTCGATACACGAAACGCCACAAAGAACGTGGAGCGAAACCGGGATAAAATCGTAAAAGCATAATGATGAAAGAACAATCGAATCCCCTCGTTTACGAACATTTAAAAAAATACTATCAATCCAGCACAAACTATCGTGATGATTTGATAACCCATGACGAGCATTTCTTGATGCCGTTCCTTCATTTAATTGAACGGTATGTTCCAAAACAGACAAGAATACTGGATATCGGTTGCGGAACCGGATTGTCCACTCGATTGTTGTCCGCAGAAGGATACCATGCAACCGGTTTGGATCTCTCCCCTCTTTTTCTATCGGTAGAAAAAAAGAATTCCCCGGAAACAGAATTGCTTGCAGGAAATGCACTCCAACTTCCTTTTGCCGATGAGACCTTCGATGCGGTGACCGGTTTCGAGTTTGTGGAACACGTTCACGACGTTCCGGCTATGTTGGATGAAATCGTACGTGTCTTGAAAGTCCGCGGGCATCTTGTTTTGCATTCTCCCAATTTGCTGTCTCCATACTTACCTGCCTTCGATATTTTGCGAATGATGCTAGGTGGAAAAGGACGCCCTGTCTTTGCGGAAACACTTCCCCAAGCGTATGCTTGGCTCAAACAAAACCTTGCCCTCTCCCTGCAAAAAAAATTTTCCCTCCGCCCCCATTTTCTTTATCGGAATCCCGATTTATCCGAACAGCATATCGGAGGGGATGCAGACAGTGTGTTTCTAGCCAATCCCATGGATCTGGCACGCTATTTAAAATCGATCGGATGCGCCGTCGACCAGCGGGCTCACGCAATGAGTCTCAAAAATAAATTCATTGCCGCGATGACCCCGAATTTTGCTCCGTATATGGGAATCGTCGCACACAAACTTTCAACAGCCAAAACAACGAAGAAATAGGAAGTGCAAATGGCCACTCTCGAAGCCACGAAACTCGTCAAAAAATACGGCAGTAAAGCCGTTGTCAACAATGTCTCGATCCACATTTCTCAACGTGAAATTGTCGGATTGTTGGGACCGAACGGCGCCGGCAAAACAACCACCTTCAGCATGATCATGGGAATCGTGAAGCCGGATGAAGGCCAAATCCATCTCGACGGGAAAGATGTCACCCGCAAACCTTTATCCCAGCGAGCACGAAAAGGAGTCGGATATTTATCCCAAGAACCTTCGATTTTCCGGCGGTTGACCGTAGAGCAGAACATCATGGTTGTGCTGGAAAACATGCCGTACAGTGCTGCGGAGATTCAAGAGCAATGTGCGCAGCTCCTGGAAGAAGCCGATTTGATTCATCTTTGGGGGCGGAAAGCGGATACGCTCTCGGGTGGAGAAAAACGCCGTTTGGAAATTTGCCGCGCCCTAGCCGCGCGACCACGCATCATATTATTAGACGAACCGTTTTCCGGTGTCGATCCCAAAGCGGTGGCGGAATTGCAGGAAATTATTTGGAGTTTGAAACAACGACAAATCGGAGTCTTGATTACCGATCATAGTGTACGAGAAACGCTGGAAGTCACAGACCGTTCCTATATCATGCACGAAGGTGTAATTTTGACGCAAGGACCAGCCAGCCAGCTCGTGGACGATCCGGTGGTTCGTGAAACTTACCTGGGAGAAAAGTTTTATTATCAGGAAAAGTAATCTTCCTTCTCAATTATTTCTTTTTATATTTGTAACAATTCCTTGATTGTCCGCTTTGAGCAAACAATATTCCGAGTCCATGCTATAGGAGGCAAAAACATTCTGCATCGCCTGAGCAATTTGATCGCGATTCTCCAGGGCGACCGCCATGACAGTCGATCCCGAACCACTTAGATATCCGCCCAAAGCGCCTGCCGTTTTCGCGGCTTGAATCACATCGAAAAGAGGACGCAAGGCGGGAATATTGGCTTGGCGATACGGTTGATGCAGTTTATCGTCGAACAATAATTTCAAATTTTCGTAATCATGATTCAGAATGGCTAGAGTAAGCAAGGTTGCACGGTTCACGCTGAATACCGCATTTTCCCGCGGAAGGGTAGGTGTAAACACCACACGGGCTTTGTCGGTTTCTACGGCATCCGTCGGCCAGGCGGCAATGAAGTCCAATTCCTCCGGCATTTCGTAATGATAACATACCAGTTTGCCGCCGACGATTCCGGAAGCGGCAATCCCACCAAAATAGGAAGCGGCCACATTATCGGAACAGCCTTCCAAATCGGACGCGATCTTCACAATTTCTTCATCGGTAAGTCCGGCTTGCAAAGTCCTATTGAGACCAACTAACACTGCCAATCGTAAAGTCGCACTACTCGCCAAACCTCGCGCAATCGGTACCCGATTTTCGATACTCAGTGAAAAATGAGTTTTCGGGAGAGATGTATGCTGAAAGAATGCATCGGCAGCGGCTTGGATCATAGCCAGACAAAGTTGATGCAATGACTCCTCGATACCGCTGATAATTTTCAATTGCGTTTCCGCTTCTTCCAATCGAAATTCAAAATCATTATATAAAGTCACAGCCACAGCCAACGTATCGAATCCAGGACCGAGATTCGCCGAAGACGCAGGAATCGTTATGTGAATTTTATTCATAGGCAATATCTCCTCTAGTGAACTTTGAGAATTATACTGACTGTTTGTTGAAAACTTGAGATGTGTAGAATCTCTTTTTTCCAAGAAAAATCTACCAAGCCATTTTTCGATTTCCTATGGATACCCTATACATCCATAAAGAAAAAATCGATATAATAGGAAAACATACAGTGGGTAGAACAAGCGTCCCCGCTTGCCACTGGGAGCGCGAGCATCCTTGCCCGCCCGGTGGTGCGATGGAGTAACATAGTGCGAGGAAAGTGCGGCCAGGGATGGCCGCGCTCCGGCCGTTCTGGCTCACGCAATTCAAAAAATACCTTGGAGAAAAAAGATGGCAGTCGCACCTCAAAAACGAACTTTCAATGTCGAAGAGTATTATCAAATGGTTCGATGCGGAATTCTAAAAGAAGATGATCGTGTGGAACTCATCGATGGGGAGATCATACAAATGACACCGATAGGAACCAAACATTCAGCCGGCGTGATTCGCATAAATCGGCTTTTTTCAAAGTATTATGCGGATGAAGCTATCATCAACATTCAAAACGCCCTGCGTATCGATGACTGGAACGAACCGCAGCCCGATTTGACACTGCTCAAATTAGACGAAGATTGGTATTCTTATCGAGTCCCGCAGGCAGAAGACGCTTATCTCGTAATCGAAGTGTCGGATTCGTCGCGAGAGTTCGACCGGAAGAAGAAGCTTCCCAAGTACGCGAAAGGCGGGATTCCTGAAGTATGGATCGTCGATGTACTCGAGTCCTGCATCGAAGTCTACCGGCAGCCGGAACAAGATCACTATTTGGAAAAGCAAATCTATACACGCGATCACGAAATTTCGGTGCAGGCTTTTCCGGAAATTACTTTGTGTGTTCGAGATATCCTGCCATAAAATGTCAATTCTATAAAATATTATATATGATTATCCATCCAATCGTTTAATCCAGATGTTTCGAAACTGAATCAGACTCGAAGCCGAGCTGAGTTCACCGGTCTTTTTGTTCACTCCCCCATGATGCTGCAAACCGATCAGCCCTTCGGCAGGAATACCAGGAACTTGAGCATCCTCGATAACCGTCTTACCATTCAACATGACAGTCATATGATCGCCTATCATGGTAATATCGAACATGTTCCATTCCCCCACCGGTTTATCAGCACGCATCTTCGGAACAGCGGCGGCACGCATTTCAGGTGACAGTTCTTGATCGGTTCGAACACCCCACAGCTCCCCGGAGCCGATCGGCCAACACCAAATATTGATTTGAGACTTGGTTGATCCCCTTAGGAATATACCGGAATCGGCGTTTGGTCTCATTTCGCGAATCACGTTGCCGTCCGCATCTTTTTTCTCGGAACCGTCCGGAAGAATGAAACGCATAGGATAGAGACCGGAAGTCTCTTTGAACCGCCATTCCACATGGAGTTCAAAATCACCGTACGATTCATGTGTCCAAAGATTTTTGTCACTGGTAGCCTCTGATCTGGCATCGTAATCGATAACACCATCGACCACTTTCCAATGCCCGTTGTCTCCTTCAGGAACCTTCCAACCGGTCAAATCCTTCCCATTGAATAAAATGTCATACCCGGGCCAATCCCGCCAGGTTGAATAGACGCTGTATGGTGGCAGTTCAATTTCATGTCTCGGTTTCGGTGGGAAACCATGATTGTAAAAGATATACAGGCCGCCTTTCCCGGCAATCACGATATCGTTCATTTCATCCTTGTTCATATCTGCAATGACAATTTTCATCCCAACAGAAACCACATAATTGGGCGGCGGGTTGGGCGATTTCACAGAGGGATACCAGGGCATGTGATTGTAAGACAAGATATGGCGTTCGAAGCCTCCGTCCTTGATTTCATACCAAAACGCATATAGCGGATCAAAAGCGCCGATATCCCCGCCATAATGCGCCATGAGACGCTTACCGGTAACGAGATCATCTTTTCCGTCCCCATTCAAGTCCCCCATCGCCATGGTGTGAAATTGGCTGAATTCTGTTTCGATAAAATGCTGCTCGAAAGTGCGTTTGCCCTCCGAATCGACTTTTTGTTCGAGCCATGCCAGACCGTAATTATGCGCTGCACCGATTATGATGTCATTCAATCCATCTTCGTTCACATCATAAACCAAGATTGGATGAGAGGCAGACGAACCGCCGCCTAATTTGTGTTTTACAGCATGAAATCTGTAATCGGCATGGAAAATCCATTCGTCTTCCGCGGAATTCGGAGGATTTTCATACCAGCCGACCTGCGTTACGATATCGGTTCTCCCATCACCGTTAATGTCTCCCAAACCGTTTCCGTGTGTCTCGCCTTTCGTCCCGATCACATGTTCGATAAACCACGGTTCATGATCGATGGATTCCAGCCAGGTCATTCCCTGACCCGGAACATACGACCAGTGATTGCAGAGAATATCGTCATCGCCGTCGCCGTCGATATCGCCGTGGATGACGCCTTCCATGTTTTGCGCCATATGAATGCGGGTGGATTTCCAAGTGCCGCCCTTTTTTCCGGGATTCTCATACCAGAAAGCGCCTTTGGTGAACATCCAGCCGGAACTGACGATATCCGTCCAGCCATCCCGATTGACATCCATGGCGAACTCGCTGTTGTCATCGGTTTCCGGCCCGTTGGTGGCCGCGCCATCCCGAAAGTCTTCGTGCTTGATCCAATCCGGCGCTTCATACCAGTTGCGTCCACTGGCGATGTCGAGATCACCGTCGTTATCCACATCGAGTACCGATGCACACTCGCAAAAAGGCCCGAACCAAAAACTTTCTTGGGAAAGATCATTGACCGGTCCATCGATTTTCACCGGAACGAAAATCGGTTCATCGGCATGGAGAATGACCGCCGACAGGATAAAAAGGGCAAAAATGCTTATTCGAGCCGTATTCATAAGGTACTTTCCTCCCTGGATTCTGAGCATTCATTCTTGCATTTATAATATTATAGTTGAATACAATGATAGGAATAGAGATAGGTTGATGTAAAGGGGAATAGAAGATCACTCGAGAGTCAAAAGTTCAAGCGACCTTGAACGTCAAAATATATTCTCTACGGTTGTATCTTTAAAAGAAAATAGCCATGATAATCCATGATGTTCGATGGAATACGTGAAGCAGAAAGGGGGTTTGCACCGATGCGGAAAGAAAAAAGAACAGATTATAAAATCATTACCTGGTTTGTGGTGGTTTCTTTCATGATTCTGCCCATTATCACAACGATAAAGTGCTCTGCAGGTACGTCTTCGGATAAAAAACCGGAACCGCAGCCGGATCCATCAGGAGTGGATCACCGGTTGTGGGATTATTGTTTGCACACCTATGTCGAGAATGGTTCGGTCGACTATCAGGGCATCAAAAATGAATCTCTTTTTAAAATTTATTTAAATCAGTTATCCCGGGCAGAACCGGCGAAACTCCCCACGGACAATCACCGGTTGGCTCTGCTGTGCAATGCTTACAATGCCTTCGTTATCGACGGGGTAATCAAACACGACATTACCGAGTCAGTCAGAAATTATAGTTCGGGTCTACTTGGATTGACCAATTTCTTTGAAGTGAAAGAACACCGCTTTGCGAAGAAAACCGTGAGTTTGGATCATATTGAACACGGCACCATTCGCGAAGAGTATGAAGAACCGCGTATTCATATGGCATTGGTTTGCGCCGCCGTCAGTTGTCCGCCACTGCGCGGGGAAGCCTATATCGGAGAGAAATTAGAACAACAGTTGGAAGATCAGGCTCATCTATTTGCGAACGACCCGAAATATGTTCGCTTCGATCCTGAAGCGAACACGATTTATCTTAGCAAAATTCTTTATTGGTATGGCGACGATTTCGATGTTGTTGGCGGAATACTCTCTTTTTTGATCAAGCGCGTTGAAGATACTGATATGAAAGAGGCGTTGCAAAAGGCGAAAACGGGGGAAGTTGATATTTCCTATAATGAGTATGATTGGAGTTTGAATGCACAATAAAAATCAGAACAATCGCGGCAAATATTCAGGAGCATCGGCAAACGGCTGCAATTCCCCAATCGCTAACTGATACAAGCGCTCATGAGTTTTGCGCGCTGCTGTGGTCAATGGTTCATAGGGACGATTGCAAGTATCCAAAAAACCGATGTTATAGTTCTCCCCGTCAAAGCGCCCCATCGCGGATTGATCGTAAAGAGTGAAATAGTGAACGCCGACACAATACGGATTCGCCGCCGCATCTTCGACATAAAACCGGTAGGCTTTTCCCCGATCTTCCTGGGTGGAAACATGCACTAAACCCGGCGACGGTAGACCCACATCAAGAGCGCCAAAGTGAAATTCCCCGATCATTACCGGCATGTTCAAGCGATTCACGATCTCTTCACAGGTCTCACGCGGAACTTGAGAGCGATAACAGTTCATGCTGAAGACATCGAAGCTGCGCATTCCTTTCACAGTCCATTTTGGCGGTACGCCTTGATAGCGAATGCCTAAATTTAGATGATGAGGATCGACTTTCTTGCAGGATTCGCTGAGCGTCACGAAAAATTTTTCTACCATCAATTCGCTGAAGTCGAAGAGATCGTCTTTGGCTTCTTTTGTCAATCGTTTTTGCAATCGCCCTTCTTTGATTTCAGCAAAATTTATCTCCATCTTCCAGGCTTGAGATAATTTTTCGTCACTGCCATATCGTTCCTTCAAGAACCGGCTCAGCTCATTACGCGTCTCGCACGAATCGGTATTGTAAAGCATCCCAGCCGCCGGTGATTCGGATGAAAATCCCCATGTCGGCTCATTCATCAAGAAATATCCAATCAATGCAGGATCATTCAATGTATTTTGGAGTTGTTTTCCATAATTTTCAGCGTCTTTCAAAAAATCGGGATGATAGACATCAGCAAAATCACGGTAGATTTTTTGCGACAATGGCAGGCGAGTAGATAAGGGGCGAACATAAGGAAACTTCGCTTCACGCGCGATTTCCCATTCCGACCAATTTGCGACTGTATTGAAACCGAAATCGCGCAGATGGGCTAATGTAATTGCCTTCCATCGAGCGTACCATACATCCGGACCAAAACTACGAATGAAATTGGCTTTTAAATAATCGATGAATTGCCCGCTATAAATCGTGGCAAATTTGCCGTTGGGATCGGGGCGGAAACTCAGCGCGGATTCTAAATCATCACAGAATGTCGTAATTCTGGATCGCACACAATCCAGCCCAGCCGACCAATATAAATACCCATCCGGATCGACCAACCACCAGCGTTTTCCATCATGATGTGTTCGAAAGAAACCTGTCCCCTCCACTTTCTTTTCTTTCCACCCGCCCCAGCGGGAAAAATGTTGCGGCCATTGTTTAGAGGAAGCCGTTTTCAATTGTTCTTGCAAACGCTCGTTCAAGGATTTCGGATTTCCCGTTTTGGCCGGCCATTCATGAATAGTGCTCTGCCCGATCTCATCGAGCAGTTTCCCTTTCGGCAAGATCGGCTCGCTCATGAGTGGCGGCTCGCTCCTCCAAAGATAAAGCGGAGTCTGGCACCAGCGCGCCGGCTGCTTACTCTTATGACTGACAATAATTCGAATTCGATCCACTTCCCCGAGATCGACACGGTCTCCGCTGCAAGACGGCTTCAACCATGCGCCTTCCCGGTCCAACCGCCAGCGATTGAGATTGGTAAACTCCATCGGCAATCGGATGCGCGCCGACGCCTGATTCAACCCTTTATATTTCAATCGGAAAGCCGGCCCGTTTTCACCTTCCTGAAGATACATCATAAACACGACAAGATGATCGCCATCCACCAGAAAATCGGCGGATAGATAATCAATCTCAGTTAATTTTCCTTTTGGGAACCGGTAAAGAAGCCCCTCACCGGTTTGATCGGCGGTATACCAGACGGCATCTGCAATCGGCGCTTCGGCGGATTCCTGCCGAAGGCCTTTCAGTAATTGAGCGGGTTGGATCTCATCGGTCTGCTCTGCATGAGCCATGCCAGGATTGGCTACAAAGACTAAGCCGGCAACTGCATTGACAGAAACGAATTCTCGGCGATTGAGGAACAAATCTTTTTTCTTCATCGGTTCTACCTTTTCTCATAAAATACGAGCAAAAATTTCACAGCATAACCACTATTCTTGAGAAATAACTGCGCACAAAAAACAAAAGAACTTTTGTGGTGCGGATCTCTGGTCTGCGCCTGAATGTGCAGACCAGAGGTCCGCACCACAATATTGATCATGCAAATATTGCATGATGCGGCCAGGATGGCCGCGCTCCGGCATTTTCTACTCTTTATGTTGATTGGTTTGATACTAACGGCAATTGCAATGTAAAGATAGTCCCTTTGCCGAATTCACTCTCGGCTGACATCGTCCCACCGTGCAGTTCAACAAGTTCCTTCACAATGGAAAGCCCTAATCCCGATTCCTTATACTCAATGATTTCCATGATAAAATGACTTACACACCCAACATCCAATAGGAGGAATATAACATGAAAGCTTATTCCCAATTCTCGATAGTGTTCTCTCTTATACTGTTTATCATTATTTCAGGAAATAGGATTCATGCTTCTGATAATTCCAGTTTATCTGTTGGCTACGCCGAAGTGGACATCACCCCCGAATTGGGCGTCACCATGCCCGGTTATTTCAGCGGACGAAAAGCCGACGGCGTTCTCGATCCCCTTCTCGCCAAAGCCATGGTCTTTACACAAAATGAAACGGAAATCGCCATCGTCGCCTTGGATTTGATCAGTGTAAGAACATCTGTAATTGACAAGATCCGCAAAGCCATTCACGAAAAAACCGGCATTCCCCCGAAACACATTTTTGTCCACGCCACCCACACCCACACCGGTGCCACTGTCTCGAAAATCGAAGATCAACTCCCCGAACAAGTCGCAACAGCCGTTCAAAAAGCGAAAGACAATCTAGTTCAAGAACACAAAATCCAATACGGCACCGAAGAAGAACGCTCCATCGCCTTCATCCGGCGTTACTTGATGACCGACGGAACCGTCCGCACCAATCCGGGACGCGCCAATCCGAAAATTGTCCGCCCCATTGGCGATATCGATCCACACGTTCATGTCATTTCCTTTGCCGATGCGAAAACGCTAATCGTCAGTTACGGCCTTCATCTCGATTGCATCGGCGGAAACAAATTCTCCGCCGACTATCCCTACCACATGACCGAAGCGATCCAAGAAAAACTGGGTGAAGATTGGAACGCCTTGTTTCTGAACGCTTGCAGCGGCAATGTCAATCACATCGATGTCAACAATCCCGATCAGCGCAGCAGTTACGAAGAATCACGAAAAATCGGCCGCACCCTTGCCCAAACCGCCTTGAAAGCATTTCAAAACACCAAACCGGTCACTATCGGCACCATCGGCGCGCTTTGTGAAACGGTGCAATGCCCCATCCGAAAAGTCAAAACGGAAGATTATGAATGGGCCAAAGAACAAATGAAAGCCGACCCGGAAGAAGCGAAGAAACGAAAATTCAACGAACGTACCCCCATTCGAATCATTCGCTTGGCGGAAACCAAAGAACCATCCCATCCCGCAGAAATCATGGCCGTACACCTGGGACCTATCGCGATTGTCGGGCTTCCGGCCGAAGTCTTCGTCGAGATCGGAGAGGACATCAAAACCCACTCCCTTTTCGACACCACGCTAACCATCGGTCTCACCGGCGGCTCGATGGGTTACCTCCCCCACCCGCGCGGCTATGACGAAGGCGGCTACGAAGCCACCTACGGCAGCGCCCGCTACGCCCCTGAAACCGGCATTCTCTGGAGCGATGCCGCCAATCGATTGTTACTCGAACTCCATTCCCGTAAACAATAATATCTGTATATAATTATTAAAAAATGAAAAAACAGCACTGCATCATCCATTTTCAGACAATCATACTTACGTGTTTTTTCATTTTTATTCTTCTAATCTCACAATCTTCAGCTCAAACTCCACCCCACTGGCGCTACTGGCTGGCCGGGAATGGACTTGGCGAATCCTGCTCAACCTCCGTCCACGTCGGCGCTTTCGGAAATGTCTGGGTCAATCACGGCCACATCGATCAAATGAGCGTTCTTGACGGATATACAGTCCTCAACATCCCTAGCCCCGGCGTAAGCGCCCCCGTATATGAGAATCCGGCCGGCAATATCTGGTCGATTTATGCTGGCGGTTTACAAAAATACAGTAACGCCGCCGTCCCGGCGGCAATTGAGAAAGAACTGGTGGACAATCAATCCACCGAAAAGATGCGGGCTGGAAGCCCGCGCTCCGACCAGGAAAGCCGTTGGATTCGATATCCTATCGAAGAGATATCCTCGATAGAAATTCCCTTTTTCCCTCTAACTGAAAACCAAATTGTATACTGCCTTCCCAACCGGATTCTGTCCTTCACTCCTGAAACCAACACCATTGAACTTATAAAACATGTTGATGAAACTCAGTTGGGTCAATTCAATGACATCGCCTCAGCGGGGAACAACACGATCTGGATCGCCGGTACCAACGGGCTGGCACACTATCAACCAGAAACCGAAACGCCCTGGCAGGAATATCCCGTCAATTTCAGTCCCCCCGCCTATGAACTCACCAATATCATCGTGCGCAGTGAAAACGAAATCTATTGTATTGCAAATACCATCGAACCGACGGCCGGCCGCGTTGTGCTCCAATTTTTGGATAAACAATGGCAAGTCCTCTTCCCTTCTCCCGATTCCACCATCCAATGGGCTTGGCGTGGAATCCAAGAGCAATTCTGGTGGATTTATTCCCCCCTGAAAATCGTTTTCTCCGAGCAGGATACCGAAAAAACCATCGATAAAAACAAAGTCTTGTCGCGTGTGTTGCTCGGACTCGATATCGAACCAAGCGGCGCCTTCTGGCTCGCTACCAGTGAAGGCCTTGCCCGCTATTCTCCGGCCACCTGGGATACCCCGTCTCCCGTCTCCCATCTCGACATGGTCATTCACGACATCGAGAAAGATGAAACGGAACGGGTATGGTTCCTTTTCAAAAACCGCTTGGCTTGTTTGTATAATAATCAATGGACCTTCTATCCCCTTCCCTATGGCCAACAATCCGATGAACTGCTCAGCGAATCGATCTGCATCCTCCCAAATAACCGGCTGGTTTTAAAAACAGTAGAAACTGTTTTTCTTTTCGATGCATCAACCGGTGAATATCAAGAACTGCACCACCCGGATCACTATGAAATTGATTTGATCGCCCCGAGTGAAAACGGAAAAGTATTGCTCTTCAGTACAAACGATCAACACTTCCGTATCGATGTTTTTAACGGCAATGCTTTTACTCGCCTGCTTGAACATCCACTTCAGCCTTTCACCGGTTCCCAGCTCCGGCAAATGGTTGCAGGACAAAACGGAACATTCTGGTTTGCCGGCCTTGACGGAATAACCCGTTACCAAAACGGAATCGTAAAAAATATCGGTCAAGAAGATGGTTTCACAGACACTGCCGCGTTTTGCATTCAATTCATTGGGAATCAACGCATGTGGGTGGGGGGTCGCGAAGCCATCCACGAATATGACGGCCAATTCTGGAAATTGATCCGTTCCGGCCTAGACGGAGTCCGCGCGATTCTCAAACACAGCGACGGAAGCATATGGGTCGCCTCCGGCACCGGCTTGCACCGATACGAAAACGGTTCCTGGATTAGCAATACGTCGGAAGAGGGGCTTCCAGACGCTGCCATTTATGAAATATATGAAGACCATGCAGGCCGATTATGGGCAGGCACCACCAGCGGCCTCAGCCTCTATCATCCGAATGCGGACCAAGATGCACCCGAAACGTGGATCCCCGATGAAACAAACTCCCATGAAATCGCCCCCGGCGGCGCTCAATTCTATTTCCAAGGCCGAGACAAATGGAACTATACCCGCGCGGAAAGTCTACTTTACTCCTGGCGCTTCGATCAGAATCATTGGTCACCATTTCATCCACAAACCGTCGTACCGACATCCAAACTCACTCCCGGTCCCCATACCTTCGAAGTCAAAGCAATGGATCATAATTGGAACATCGATCCCTCTCCCGCCATCCATCATTTCACGGTCCTTCGCGCCTGGTATCAAGAACCACTCTTGATTGTCATTTTGACTCTCGGTTCCATGATTTTATTATTCTCGCTAAGTCTTCATATCGCGCATCACAAAAATCTAGGAAAATTGGTCATGGAACGGACGACGGATTTAAGCAAAGCCAATATCCAATTGCATGAAGATGCCAAAGAACTCCAATCCGCTTACGACCAGGTTCTCTCCTATCAAAACCAATTGCAACTGCTGGCATCGGAATTATCACTCGTGGAAGAACGGGAACGGCGGCGCTTAGCGGCCGACCTGCATGACAGCATCGGCCAGACTCTCGCCCTCTCTATGATCAAACTCGAAGGATTACAAGCCGCTCTCGAATCGCATAAACAAACAGAAGAAGTGGAAAAAATCAAAACACTCATTGAACAAACCCTCCACAACTCCCGATCATTAACACTCGAATTATGCCCGCCGATCCTTTATGAAGTCGGCTTGAATGCTGCTATCGAACAATTGGTCGATCAAATCCAAACCCAATACGGACTATCGATTCAAACCGAAATGAACATCCCTGAAAATCAATTGCCGGAAGACCTTCTCTATTTCCTCTTTCGTACGATCCGCGAATTATTGACAAACATCGGAAAACACGCAAAAGCGTCACGCGCTCATCTGAGAGTTCAACAAACCGAAACCGGCATTCATCTGCAGGTACAAGATGATGGCAAAGGGTTCGATCCCGAGATGCAGCCCATGAAAACAACCGGGTTCGGCCTTTTCAGTATCAGGGAACGCTTACACCAAATCGGCGGCACGTTTACTATATCGAGCAAACCGAACGAGGGCACCTGCATCGACATCGGGATTCCATTAGAATAAATAGATATATACGGTTTATACTTAACAACGAGAAAAGAAAATTAATATGTTCAAAGATGCGGGCAAGGATGCCCGCGCTCCGGTATATCGAAGCATCCGTAGGATGGGATGAGCACCGCGAATCCCACCAAGTCTACGGTGATATGAATAAGGACTCCAAACCATGAACGTAAAAATCATCCTCGCCGACGACCACAGCATTATCCGGGAAGGTCTCCGACCACTACTTGACAAGGAAATGGGCATGCAAGTCGTCGGCGAAGCGGAAAACGGACGGCAAGCCATTGAACTCGTCCGTGAGAATGACGCCGATGTCGTCATCATGGACATCAGCATGCCCGATATGAACGGCATCGAAGCCACGCGCCGTATTCAAAACGAATTCCCCAAATGCAAAATCATCGCCCTGTCCGTACACACAGACAACCAATACGTCGCCCAAATGATCAAAGCCGGAGCCTCCGGTTATCTCCCCAAAAGCAGCGCTTTCAAGGAACTGGCCGAAGCGGTCCGCACCGTCATGCAAAACAAAACTTACCTCAGCCCCAAAGTCATTGATTCCGTGGTGAAATACCTTCAAAAACCAGCCCAAGACGACGACTCCGAAATCACCCTCCTCACCCCCCGCGAACGCGAAGTCCTCCAACTCCTCGCCGAAGGAAAAAGCACCAAAGAAATTTCCGCCACACTCCATGTCAGCGAACGCACCGTCGAGGCGCACCGGCAAAACATCATGAGCAAACTGAACATGCACTCGATTGCGGAATTGACGAAATATGCGATCAGTAAAGGCTTAACCTCTCTAGAGTATTAAAATCTCTCATAGAATTATATAATGGTGAAAGTGAGTCATAGAGAAAATATTTAAAATAAATTTGAAATAGTAGATCAACGATGGAAAAAGAAGAGATTCTTAAATATCTGCATATAGTCAATGACAAACTGCATATCCGCAATGTGAAGGGAGAGATATGCCTTTATGGTGGAGCCGTCATGTGCCTCGTGTATGATGCACGTCCGAGTACAAAAGACGTAGACGCCATTTTTCATCCAGCCAATGTGATTCGTGAAATAGCCAAAGAAATCCGGATTGAATACAATTTGGATAAGAATTGGTTAAACGATGGAGTCAAAGGTTTTCTTGTAGAACATCCGCGTAAAGTATTTCAGAACTTATCCAACCTTACCATTATGGTAGCAGATGCAGAATATATTCTGTCTATGAAAGCCCTTGCATCAAGATTCGACACAATGGACAAACAAGACCTTATGTTTTTTATCAAAGAATTAAACCTAGCATGCGCAGAAGATGTGTTTCAAATTGTCGAGAAATACTACCCAAAGAGGCAGATAAAACCGGCGACTCAGTTCTTTTTAGAGGAACTTTTCGATGAAATGCAAAACCGTTGAAGATACAAAACAGGCCATGCTTGAAAACAAAGAATACTGGCAAATTCCCTACATGGAATTCGTTGACGATTTTCGCTACTATCAAGATCCATCTCTCATCGAAAAGCCTTTTTCTTTGAATGACGATCGATTCGATTCCTTGTTGGCCTCGACAATCGAATATTTATGCGATGAAATGAATATCGACATCCCAGCGTGGGTGTGGGAAGTTCCGCCTTGTAAAGACCCCTGGTTCCCATCCGGAGTCGAAAATTTAAAAGCCATTGCCATCGCAGAAAGCCCGGCTTATTTTCGCCGGAGGAAGATATTTGTATTGAGCAATTTCCTTTCACGAGTATAACATACTAATGACAACAATTATTACCCGACATGTTTTGTGATTGAAACGGGTAAAGCAAGCGTCCCGCTTGCCGATTGATGCAGGCGGGGACGCCTGCTTTACCCACGAATAGAAAATCGATGTCGAGTAACTTATGTTGGGTTTAGTAAATATTAACCGAGTTGCTAGAACATTGTGGTGCGGACATCCTCTCTGCACGATACAATAGGAGAAAGAAATAACCAAAGAAAAATCCGAAATTCATCGTTCTCCAAAATTTTGTGGTAGCAATTATTTTTCGGCGATGATCATTTGATTCAATTTCACATCAACGAATCTTTGCGGTTCACAGTCAAACCAATACACAACCAATTCATCCAACCGATCGATTTCTCCGAATCCGAAATGAACAGTTTGAGAATTTTGCGACAGATACCCGGATCCCCCATCGACAATTCGTGTCCATGTTGTTTCCCCCTTCCGTGCCACGATCCGAACGCCGAATGTCTGTGCGGATGTTCCCGTCAATTTGACTTGAAGCCAATTCCCTTTTGTAGACTGGTTTTCGAGTAAAATAGGCTGCATATCCATACAATGGATGACAATGTCCATATCACCATCCTGATCATAATCGATGAGAGCCGATCCTCGCCCGCAATGATACTGCCTCCTCAAAGAAACGGCCTTCTCCGAGACATCGAAAAAACGGTTCCCTTGATTTCGGTAGACCGATATTCCTCTTTCTGTAGGAGTGTATTTCATCTCTCCAACCAGTGGATAGACATGCCCATTCGCCGTATAGAGATCCAGTAAGCCATCGGAGTCGAAATCGCAAAAGCCGCTCCCCCACGTTACCATTTTTCGAGTCGCTCCATATAGTCCGAATATGGCCGTGACATCCGAAAGAATCCCGTCTCCATCGTTACGATATAAAATATCGGCCTCTTGTTCATAGGAGGTAATATACAAATCAAGTAATCCGTCGTTGTTAAAATCAGCAGTACTCACTCCCATACTCGCGCCTCCCCACCCGCCATCGGAGAAACCCGCTCCGGACAATACACTCAAATCTTCGAAGGTTCCATCCCCACGATTTTTCAAAAGGTGGTTATACGTGGAATCATTGGTCACATACAAATCGGAATCGCCGTCGTTTTCCAAATCAAAAAAAGCCGATCCCATCGCCCGCCCTTTGGACACATTGATCCCGGCGCGATAGGATTGATTCACAAAAGTTCCATCCCCTTGATTGAAATAGAGAATATCCGGTTGAGACTCAAATTCTCTTGGGCCCATAAACACATCCCGGCCATGATACTTTGCGCGCAACGAGCCGTGCTTTCCAGGATCAAACTGAATATAGTTCCCGACAAAGAGATCGAGATCACTATCTTGATCGACATCTGCAAAGGAAGAGGAAGCCGCATACCCCGCATCACCGACACCTGCCTTATCCGTTATGTCGGTAAATGTTCCATCCCCATTGTTGTGATACAAAACATTCTTTCCGTAGTTTCCGACAAAAAGATCAAGCCAACCGTCGTTATCGACATCCCCAAAAATGGCAGACATCCCAAACCCCATATCCCCCACCCCCGCATCCTCCGTCACATCCGTGAAGAATCCATCTTGATTTTGAAACAACGCATTCCGCCATTGCAGATTCGGTCTGTGCGGATCCGGCCGTCCATTGACGAAATAAATATCATCATCCCCATCCTTGTCATAATCCCCGACGGCAACACCGGAGCCCATCGTTTCAATAATCATCCATTTTTCGGGCGTCCCCATGCAATGCCGAAAACCGGCCAAACCGCTCTCGACCGTTTGATCCACAAACCGTAGTTCAGACGAGAAACACAAATTATTACTCATTAAAATCGAAATATTAATCATGACAAAAATACAGATACTTGATTTCCTTATGAAGTCAAACCGCAGATAATAGATGGACATGATAGTAATTCATCCCAATGGGATTAAAGATAATAGGTGAATATAGTAGTCAGTTACCCCAACGGGGTTCAAGATGATAGTAGTCAGTTACCCCAACGGGGTTCAAGATGATAGTAGTCAGTTACCCCAAC
>CAYPPG010000053.1:0-12576 GCA_964412555.1 uncultured bacterium | reverse complement strand
GGGGTTCAAGATGATAGCCAGCGGGCAACGCCCCTGGAAACGGTCAAGAACACGTGAAATCCCACCCTGAAGGGGTGGCAGAAAAAAAGGCCTAGCTCACTGACAGTCTTCTGCCACCCCTTCAGAGCCGGTAGGGGCGGTTCGCGAACCGCCCCTACGAGAACAATTCCGCTTACACTCTTTCTCCCCCCAAAAAATAATTAGGGGTAAAAAGGGCAAGCGTTAGTCTGCCCTTTCTGAAAATATCCTCAAATCGTCGAACCCACTTCCGCCCACGTGATCAAACCGGGCCCATAGACATTTTGATCGCGGCGATACATGGCCTTTTCCGCCATCAGCGTCATCAAGGTCGAAATCCGTCCCGTTTCGTGATTGCTAGTGGGCGTTTCACCGGTTTTGCAGTATTGGGCAAAGTCGATCAATTCATTACGTGCGGACGAATCTCCCCAGCCCGGTTCTTCATCCGAAACTTTACGCGGCTCTCCGCCCCTCGGATAGATATAGCCTTTCAACAAATCGAGATCGCCTTTCTTGCCCATCACCCAGGATTTTTCCCCCTGGAATTCTTCCGCCACCAAACCGTGCAAATGGGTATAGGAAAGGATGGCTCCATCCGGCCACCACCAGGACACCGAACTCATGTTTTCCGCTTGATGCCGGTAAGGATCCTCATAATCATAGGTAATGGCGCCCACAGCAAGACAATGGGAAGGCGCCGTATTATTCATCGCCCAAGCCATCAAATCCATATGATGGCATGCCTGCTCATTCAATTTTCCCCCGGATACATCGACGTTTCCGACCCAGCCCCCGACTCGGCCGGTACCGCCCCAATGCCACTGCCCCTGCATAAAGGTAATATTCCCGATTTCACCGCCATGAATCAACTCGATTCCCGCTTTCATTCCGACATCGGAACGCCGCTGAAATCCGATCTGATAAATCCCTTTCGAGTTTCGCGCCGCAAGGGTGATTTTATCGACCATCTCCACAGTGGCGTCCATCGGTTTTTCCGAGAAGCAGTTGATATTGGCTTCCAATACCGGGACAACCACTTTGCCGTGATTGGCCACTTCCGTAGCAACCACGATCCCGTCGACTTCTTCTTGTTCGATCATTTTACGAAAATCAACATATGTTGGAATGGTTTTCCCGCGTTCTTCTTTCACATACTCTACAATACGCTCCGCCCGTTCCGGCCGTAAATCGCAGGAAGCAACAATATCGATATGATCGACCGTCAAAGCACGTCTTGCCAAATAAGACCCACGCCCCCCGCAGCCGATCCACGCCAAGCGCACCTTATCGCTTGCACTCACGGCCTGTTTTGCCATGCCAATCGTGAACGCAGACGTACCCACTGCTGCAGTCTGCATAAAACCTCGTCGAGACAGATGATGATCTCCCATTTTTTTTATCCTTTCTTCTCAATGTTATCTCAGATGAATTCTCTCTATCTTCCAACAAAATGGATGAAACTGTCAATGCCTTGTGTTTTTTGGGAGCGAGGGCATCCCTACCCGCATCTTCCAACGCGTGCACTATCATTCTCTCCAAGCCTCCACCTCAACACGTCTCCCAAACGTCCATAGAATCCCAAACAAAATCAATCCTCCGGCAATCAGCATTAAAAAGGGCGAGATCGATTCCCACGTCCCAAACGCCAAACAAACACCGGCCACGATGGCCACCACCATGGCGTAAGGCAGCTGTGTGTTGACATGGGCAGTCACAGGACATCCACTGGCGCCGGACGATAGAATGGTAGTATCGGATAGAGGTGAACAGTGATCTCCAAATATCGCGCCCCCCAGCACACTGCCCACTGTTCCATAGATAATCTCCGGATTCGCCGCCCCCAGCCGGAACGCAAGCGGAAGTGCAATCGGCATCAGTATACCCATCGTCCCGAAACTGGTGCCGGTCGCGAAACTGATCATTGCGGCAAAGAGAAATGTCAAAAACGGTAAATAATAGGGATTGAAATCGGATCCCAAGAGACCCGCCACATAATCGCCGGTTTCCATCCGTTGGCAAACATCCCCAATACTCCAGGCCAATGTCAAAATCACACAGATAGTAAACATCCCCCGGCAGCCTTCCATCCAATGAGAAAAGACATCCAATAACTTTTCGTCCAGAAACAACGGATGAATGAAAAAGGCTATCAAACAGGATACCATTGTCGCCCACAACAGGCACAAAAACGGATCGGCTTCCGATAAAAGATTGATAATCGTTTGCAAAGGAGAATTCCAATCAACCGCCGCACCGTTCCAATATCCGTGGACTCCCAGCATACAAATCGAGCCAATCAACAACAGGATCAACGGAACAAAAGCCAGCCAAGAATATCGCGTATCAACAAGTTTCTCTTCAACGGATACCGGTGCTCTATCCACTTCATCCGCATTGTCACTCAACAGCATATCCCGTTCCGCTCTCCGCATCGGTCCGAAATCTCTTCCGAGATAACAAATCAAAAAACTGAAAAATAAAGCGAGCAGCGGATAAAACCGATACGGGATCGAAGACAAGAACAACCCGTACCCCGTATATTCACTGACCGCCTCCGCTTTCAATTGGTCGTCGATCAAGGTAATCTCAATTCCGATCCATGTCGAAACGAGAGCAAGCGACGTGATGGGAGCGGAGGTGGTATCGACGATATAGGCCAGCTTTTCTCTTGATATTTTCAAAAAATCAACAATTTTACGGTAAGTGTTCCCGACGATGAGCGCATTGGCATAATCATCGATGAAAAAAATCATGCCGGAAAACCAGATAATCGTATTCGCTCGCGTTCGAGTTTGGAGGCGGGCGGTCAAGTTCCGGATGAGCCGGCCGGCGGAAGGACTGCGGTTGAGAATTTCCACCAGTCCCCCCATAAAAACGGTGAAAAATATGGTGACGGCATGATCGTGATCAATAAAAGCGGAAATGATAATATCATCCACCGCCCGAAAAAAAGCGAGCGGTGAAAAATCATATAGAAACAACGCCCCGACAAAAATTCCGACAAACAGCGATAAAACCGCTTCGCGCAGAATGATACACAAAAAGATGGCCACGAGCGGCGGGATCAAGGAATAAAAAGTGCCTTCCATCGTACGCCTTTATTCTATCGTGATTTCAGCCCAATACGCCGTTTCGAATTCCCAATCATCGGCAATGTGCTCCAAAACAAGAGTCGTCTCTTGACCGGCAAATTGAGATAAATCAACTTTCAAATCATGCCATCCGATTCTGCCATCGACCGGCCCAATCACTTTTTCCGCCAATTGCTGATCATTGGCCTTCACTCGCAATAGCCAATCTGCGTTCGGCGCACTATCGGAACTGGTCACAAGCAGGTGAAGGAAAGGATTTTGTGACGGCATCGTTCCCCGCCATGTCAATTGACATGGAGTTTCCTGGTCTAAGGGATAAGTAGCCAAAATACCATAACGCCCTTGGTAATTATCGATCAATTCCGGATGGATATCCATCCCGCATTGAGAAATCGTCCACCCTTTCGCAAACGTATTCAAAGTTTGCTGTAACCGGCGTTGAAAACCTTCTGCGCGCAAGGTATCGAGATTCTCCCATTCATTCTGATAATCGCGAAACATGTTTTCAGTAAATTGTTCAAACGTGTCCGGTGGTTTGGGGGTTTGAATCACAATTTCAAAATATTCGCGATCGCCGAGAAGTTCGATCGTTCCGCCATGGCGTTCAATCATATCCCGCGAAAGCCGCGCACAGTCTTTGATCAAAGAATCATAACTATATCGCGTAAAAGAGAACTCCTCACCCGCAATCAAAGGAATACCAATCGTATACTCACGTGGAATCACGCTATAGCCGATCATCGTTCCAAGAATTCCCGCTGCCGTAGAAGGATTACAGTCGTTGTCCTGGCCGCAGCGGGTCGTGATTTCAAGTGTTTGTTCAAAATCCCCTTTCCCATACAACAGGCCGATTGCCACATATCCACCGTTCAATTTGGCATCGATGTTATAGGGTTTTTCATGTCCTTTCGGGCAAAAATCTTTGTGCGCCCATTTCTCTTCCAGCATCTTCCAGCACGCTTGCCAATCTTCGGAATTCTCTTTATAAAATTGTAAGACATCCGAAATCAGCCGGGCGTATTCACTGCGGGGAGGGATACACGCCAATCCCAATTGAACAACAGTTTCCGGATCATCTTCGAAATAGGCCACCGAATACATCCCCGCGACAAAAATACCGCCATACACTCCGTCTCCGTAATTCATGACATGCCCAACCATATCGGCCATTTGCATCGCCGTCCGGGGCATGGCGGGGCATAAAATCCCGAACAAATCCGCTTCAATTTGGAAATCGATATCGTTTGCATGAGGATTGTAGCGGGGATGTCCGGAATCAGGAGGTTCGATGCCGGCACGAAGATTCTTACGAGCTGCATCGTTCGCGTGCCACAAATTATATTTCGTGCGGGCAAAATACTGCCCGATTTCATGCTGAGATATTGTCAATCCCTTTTCTTCCAGCGCTTCCAAGAATGTCAATTGAACATACAGATCGTCTTGCTGCAACGAATTGGAAACATAATCTGGAATCCAAGGACGAATATCTCTTTCCTCCATAATCTTCCCTTGGTAGCGAAACTCATAAGGCGCTCCATAACTCACGCCGATCATTTTTCCCGCCCAGGCGCCCCGCAGTTTATCCATAAATTCATCTTGTGAAATCCGCCGCGTTTGTCCACGTCTTGTCGGATCATCCTTGAACCATGACATAACCGTGTCTTTCAATTCCTCAGTCGTTCCACAAGAAAAAAGAACCAATAAAGCCAGGAAAGACAAAAGCAGTCTCGGGTTGAATTTCATGCTGCACACTCCAAAAAGAATTAACGGAATGTCCCGTTTGGAATACCATACAGTTTTTTAGGAATCCGTGTAAAGTATTTGCAATCACCGGCGGTGTTCAATGTCCATCCTCGGATCAATATGGATCATCAAAACATCGTGCGTCTTCGGAATTAGGCAAATTTAATGACCACAACTCACGATGATCATGGCAACTCACTAAGAATGACAATTTGATGCATACCACCGTCTTTTGAATATTGGGCAAGTATAGCATAACACCCACAAAAACAGAAATATACAGTAAGGAGACGAATAATGAAAGCCGTTGTTTTCTATGAACATGGAGATATCGACAAACTGCAATATACCGAAATTGACGAACCGAACGTTGAACGCGGCCAGGTCAAAGTGAAAGTGGAAGCCTGCGCTTTGAATCATCTCGATATTTGGGTGCGGCTCGGGGGCCGTCCGATCCCCATCCCCATGCCCCATATTCTAGGATGCGATATCGCAGGAACTGTCGCTGAAATCGGTGAAGATGTAGACGGCCTCAAAATCGGCGAGCGAGTCATCATTGCACCAGGAGTTTCCTGCGGACAGTGTGAATATTGCTATGGAAATAATGACAGCGCCTGCGATGCGTTCAAAATCATGGGCTTTCAAATCCAAGGCGGGTATGCCGAATATGCCGTTGCCCCTTCGCGGAATATCATCTCTGTCTCCGATAGGCTTGACTATGAAGAATGGGCGGCGATTCCTCTTGTCTATCTCACCGCTTGGCATATGTTATTCAGTCGAGCTCAGTTAAAATGCGGAGAAACCGTGCTCGTTCAGGCAGCAGGCAGTGGTATCGGAAGCGCCGCCATTCAATTGGCCAAATTGGCCGGAGCCAATGTCATCACCACCGCAGGGACGGAAGAGAAGTTGAAACTCGCGGTGGATTTGGGAGCAGATCACACGATCAATTACCGCGAAAAAGACTTTGTGGAAGAAACGAAGCGAATCACCAACGGGCGCGGTGTGGATGTCGTCTTCGAGCATATCGGCGGCGAGACCTTTACGCGCAGCCTCGATACGCTACGCAAAACGGGGCGGCTTTCGATTTGCGGGATCACCGCCGGAGATCAGGGGCAATTCAACATCCTGCATCTCTTTGCGAAGCAACTCACCATTCATGGTTCCTATATGGGTTCGATGAATGAAATGAAAACCGTCATCCGTTTGGCGGAAGAAGGGAAAATCAAACCGGTCATCGATAAAGTGTTTCCGTTGCAGGAAGCACAAGAAGCACATAAACGGATGTTGGATCGAGAGAATTTCGGGAAGATCATCTTAAAAATTTAATGTTGGAGGTTCAGAATGACGAACGATCCTTTTCCACCTCGCCCCATTTACGACTCGCTGAAAAAAGGTTTGGTCATTCCGGCCCATCCGCTCGCTTTGACGGCAGAACGGAAATTCGACGAAAGGCATCAACGGGCTTTGACACGCTATTATCTAGACACGGGAGCGGGCGGACTCGCGGTTGGAGTTCATACGACGCAGTTCGAGATTCGCAAGCCGGAAATCGGTTTATTTCAACCGGTTTTAGAATTGGCCGTCGAAACCATAAAAGAATTCGAACAAAAGAATCCCGAGAATCCCATTGTCCGGATTGCCGGGATATGCGGAAAAACAGAACAAGCCGTATCCGAGGCAAAACTGGCGCGGGAATTGGGTTACCACATCGGTCTTCTCAGTCTCGGCGCGATGAAGGAAGAAAGTATCGAAGACCTAATCGTTCATGCCCGATCCGTATCCGAGCATATCCCGCTGATGGGCTTTTACCTTCAGCCCTCGGTAGGAGGCCGTGTATTGAGCATCGATTTTTGGAGGCGGCTTTGTGAGATCGAAAATGTCGTCGCCATCAAAATCGCTCCCTTCAACCGATATCAAACGCTGGATGTCGTTCGAGCGGTAGCGGAAACCGGGCGTGCGGGTGATATCGCGTTATACACGGGAAATGACGATAATATTGCAGTTGATTTAGTCTCGACGTATCAATTCATCATATCCGGTGAAAAAGTAGAACTACCTATTATCGGAGGTTTGTTAGGTCATTGGGCGGTTTGGACAAAACGCGCAGTGGAATTGTTGCATGAAGCGCATAATTATCTCGAATCCGATGCGCTGATTCCGCAGGAATTTTTGACTCGTGCAATCGAGATTACCGACACCAACGCCGCCTTTTTCGATCCCGCCCATCAATTCGCTGGCTGTATCGCCGGCATTCACGAGGTGTTGCGCCGACAAGGATTGATGCAGGAACGATGGTGCCTGAATCCCAATGAAGACCTTTCGCCAGGACAAATGGAAGAAATCGACCGAGTCTATGCCATGTATCCACATCTGAATGACGACGAATTCGTCGCTGCCCATCTCAATGAGTGGTTGGCATAATCATAATACAAGTAGGGTAGCCAGGGCAAGACGTTAGGTCTGCCCTGGCGGTCTTGCGCTCTTCGGCAAGGATAGACATCGCTTATCCTTGTTACCCATAAAATATTAATACAACTTCTCAAGTTGAGAAAATCGTTATGAATAATCCTAAATACGTCTATTGCAAAGACGAAGAATGGTGGATCGGTTATCTGGAAGAATATCCGGATTATTGGACACAAGGAGAATCGTTGGAAGAACTGGAAGATCACTTAAGGGATTTATATCAAGACCTAACTTCCAGTGAGATTCCCATTCTTACTTCATTTTGTATATAACGGCCATGCCGTCGTTCTTTTCGTCGGACGCCCGTATGATGACCATGTCGTAATCGGGATCGTTCTTCATGAAATCCAGAAAATCCCGCATCGCTCTCTCTGATTGAATAACATTGTCCGCAATAATCACCGCGCCCACTTGAAGAATCGGAATACACGCTTTGAAATAGTTGAAGTAATCCCGCTTCGCGGCATCGAGAAACACGAAATCGAATTTCCCTTCAAGTTTCGGGATTGTTTCGAGGGCGTCGCCGGTGATGCAAGTGACGGTTTTTTCCAATCTCACTTTTTTGATGTTTTCCCGACAGCGTTCGGCGGTATCCGGATCAATTTCCAAAGTAAAGAGATGGCCACCGTTGCGCTCGAATCCCATCCCCATATTGATCGCACCGAAACCGGTAAACGAACCGACTTCGATACCACGTTTCGCGCCGGTGCTTTCCACCATAATCCGCAAAAAGGCGGCATCGCCAATTGTGGTATTCAAACCAGTGCGATTGAACTCTTGAATAAAATTTTCACGAAATTTCTGAATTTCCGCAGGACTAGCCAATTGATCGATTCCCTCGCTTTCTTGTGCATCGACGGATTGTACATTGACCGTAACAAGAACTGCACCCACAATCAACAATAAGATTGAATACTGAAAATGTTTCATACTCGTTTCCTCCGGTTTGGATTTAATAGTTACGCAATCGTAGAGGGTTTCGTTTGTTTTTTCAATTACTAGCAAGTATGTTGTTGTCTGAATTAGGATTGGCCAGGATTTGAGGATTT
Source organism: uncultured bacterium (assembly GCA_964412555.1). Classification (GTDB taxonomy): domain Bacteria; phylum Hinthialibacterota; class Hinthialibacteria; order Hinthialibacterales; family Hinthialibacteraceae; genus CAYPPG01. The sequence goes on along the minus strand of CAYPPG010000053.1, from coordinate 4,208 downwards.
CCAGGATAGGTGATATGAATGTATTTCACGGCGATTCGAGTAGACGGTCATTGGTTGCTGTGCGCTCGTTATTTTTCAGATTTGCTACCAGTAAGGCAAATCCTGTTCATCCTTGAATCCTGGGCATCCTGATTCAGACATTTTTGCCAGGATAGGTGACATGAAAATATTTCACGGCGATTCGAGTAGACGGTCATTGGTTGCTGTGCGCTCGTTATTTTTCCGCTCTGCTACCCGTAAAGCAAATCCTGTCCATCCTTCCATCCTGGGCATCCTGATTCAGACAATCCGTATATTCTCAATCTCTTCTCTTTCGCTGGGATTGGCAGTATTGCTTCTCGTTCTGGCAGACTCTTTCGTATTGGACTCGCTATTTTCTTATTGGAATCAAACTTCGATTGTGACTTTTATAAGACCTTATCTTCCTCCACCCGTCAATCCAAATGCAGTGGGATCTTATATCGATTTGTTGGGAGTTTTCTTCTTTCTCTTCCCTTTTCTATTCTTGGCGGCGTGGTTCCCTGGTTATACGACAGCCATGTCAATTTCGGTGCAGGTGCGTGTGGCGCTGATTTTCTGTTTTATTTACCATTTCACCTTCATCCTCTTCCACCTTGGGGGGGCGGGCGAGGAATCCTCATTATCTCAATTTCTTTCCCGATTCGCGATTTCCGGCGTATGGATCAAAGGAATCAAACGTTCGATCATCCTTCTCGCATTCTCTATCGTCAGTTATATTTCCTTTCTCTCTTTTCTTCCTACCATCGATGGAAAACGATTGGCGAAAATGATTTTTCTTCCCGTTGTTCTCCTGGCACTATTTCTATTCTTTCTGCACACCACCGAATACCACGCGATCGCCAACAAAATACTGACCTCATTAGTGCTTTGCTATTTATTCAGCGTTCCGTTTCTCCTCTCTCAGAATTCGAAAGTAAAAGAAAAGAACGATTCCTTCCATCTCTGTAAAAGATGGAAACTCACTTCATCCTTTGGCCTCATTGTTTGCTTTTTCCTTTGTGCTTTTCTTGCTGCGCAATCGGAAGTGGAAACCAATACTACTCCGTTATACGAAACTCCCAAAACATTCATTTTTATTCCGCAGCCGGAAACACTTGAAGAATTGTTGAAACAACCGGATGAGGATATCGATATACTCCATGCGGCGTTGCTGAGCGGGAAGGAAATCAATCCGGAGATAGATATTGAAAAGCATCTTGCATATATAGACCAGTTGGCGGAGAAATTGCATTCGCAACTGGATCGATATGCGTCACCGCAGAGCAATATGGAAAAAATGGCAATCAGTTTGTACGAATCGGTATCGGATAATCCCAAGTCAAAATTTTTACAGAATTTGTCAGATGCAGGATTGGATATGTTTATTCATGAAGGTCCTTGCTTTGCGGGTACTTTATTGTATATGGGGATCGCAGAACGGATTGGTCTTCCACTTCGGATGATCTTTCTCTATTCGCCCACTCATTCCCTTGTCCGATATAAAGATCAACACCATCAGTTTTATATTGAAACAACGAATAAAGGAAAAATTCTCAATCGTTTTCCTCATGACTTGGGAGAGCCGTATTCGAACAGTGTATACCATTGCTTGAATCAACAGGAAACGGTTGCTGCAATCCTGCATCAAGTAGGCGTCATTTGGCGTGATGGAAATGAAACCGACAAAGCTCTTCAAGCCTTTCAACTAGCAGCCCAGATCGCTCCGGAATTTGCTCTCGTCCGTGCCCAACTGGGAAGTTTCTATTTAGATTTCCTGCATAATAAAGAAAAGGGAATTACGGAACTCAAAAAAGCCATAGAATTATCACCCAAGTACGATATCCCTCATATTATTCTAGGAACGGCTTATTACAGCCGGGGGAACCTGGAAATGGCGGAAGAAGAATGGCGAGCGGCATATGAGTGTAATCCACAGTCAGTGAAAGCCATCAACAATATGGGAATTGTGTATGAACACAAACACGATTGGATCCGGGCAATGGAGTTTTATCAAAAAGCATTGACGTCAGATCCCTCCAATCATTATGCTTTATACAACTTGGGCCGGTTGTACATTCAATTCGAAGTGTTTGAGCGAGCACTGCAATATTTCGAGCGAATCCATCCCCATCAAAAAAACCCTGAGATATTTTACATGATGGGATATGCCCATTACAAAAACGGGAATTCCAAATTAGCCATACAAGAGCTTCAAACAGCCTTGCAGAGGAAACCGGATTACCAGGACACCCGGAATTTATTGCGACACATCTACAGAGAACAGGATCATCCTTGGAACAAAGAATTTCCCATCGATCCGGTGTGTCCTCTCGCTCCGTATCAGTGACAATCAGCGAATGTTACGTTTTGGAAGTTGGTAGGGGCGGTTCGCGAACCGCCTCGCTCCATATCAGTAACTATCAGTGAATGTTACGTTGTCATCTCCCTTGAGAAGAGATAGTATTCCTAAGAGGCCAAAGAATCAATTTTACGAAAATCAGAGGAGTCGAACTCGTGATGCAAAGCAAACTTGAAGATTTACGGTCAAAACTCGGTGAAATCGCCGATATCGTATCCACCGTTTCGCTCTTGCAATGGGATCAAGAAGTCAATATGCCTCCGAAAGCGGCAGAAGGGCGCGGGCAGCAGATGGCAACGCTTTCCGCTCTTTCCCATCGCATGTTCACCGATCCGGCAATGGGCAAGCTGCTGCACGAATTGCATGAAAATACGGATCAATTGACGGACGATGAAGCGAAATTGGTATCGGAAACACTGTACGATTATAAGCGGGCAACCAAATTGCCCGAATCGTTCGTTCATGAATTCGCACAGGAACAAAGCAAAGCGTTTCAGTCATGGGTGAAGGCGCGGGAAGAAAGCCGGTTTTCTCTTTTCCAGCCGAACTTGGAGAAAATGGTGGAACTTTCCAAGCGGAAAGCGGATTATCTCGGCTATGAAGAGTCTCCCTATGACGCTCTGCTGGAAAGCCATGAACGCGGGATGACCACCAATACGTTGAAATCAATCTTCTCGGAACTCGCGGAAGAGCAAAGCAAACTCGTCAAGCGTATCGTCGATTCACCGAACCAGCCGGATACCGCTTGGACGCAGCAGGAATGGGATGAACAGAAACAATGGGAATTCACGTTACAGGTTTTACGCGATATCGGGTATGATTTCGACGCAGGCCGGCAGGATCGATCGGTGCATCCCTTCACGACCAATTTCGATCTTTATGATGTACGGATTACGACACGAGTCAATCGAAATGATCTCTTCTCCGCCCTGACCGGATCGATTCACGAAGGGGGTCATGCCCTCTACGAGCAGGGATTCCGGCCGGAAGACCGGCGGACCGTGTTGGCGGAAGCCATATCGCTTGGCGTGCATGAATCGCAATCGCGAATGTGGGAAAACATGATCGGGAGAAGTTTATCTTTCTGGAAGCATTACACGCTTCCCTTGAAAAAGCAGTATTCTGGGCAGCTCGATGAAATCACGCCTGAACAAGTGTACCAGGCAATCAATCGTGTATCTCCTTCGTTGATCCGCGTGGAAGCAGATGAATGCACCTATAATCTTCACGTCATTTTGCGTTTCGAGATTGAAATCGGCCTGATTGAAGGAACATTGCAGGTATCGGACATTCCGGAAACATGGAATGCTAAAATGAAAGAGTATCTCGGTCTCGACGTCCCGAATGATGCGAAAGGCTGTTTGCAAGACATCCATTGGTCGCATGGGAGTTTGGGGTATTTTCCAACGTATACGCTGGGGAATCTGTATGCCGCGCAGTTGTTTGAACAGATTTTGAATGATATTCCTGATTTGTGGACCCAGGTCGAGGCAGGAACATTCATCCATTTGTTGGAATGGCTGCGGGAGCATGTCCATCGAGTAGGACGGCGAAAAACTGCACCGGAATTGATCAGGGATATCAGCGGACAGGATGTCAGTTGTAAGCCGTATTTGAAATACTTGGATGACAAATACACTGATTTGTATCGGCTTTCGTAACTTTGCGCCTACGCGTCCTGCAGTGAACCCGGGTTCCTCAGGAACAGGGAGCACCCGCCGCGCTCCCAGTGAGTCGGAGCGCGGGCATCTTACCCGCATGGTGGTGTGTGGAAGTGACTCTGTGCGATGAAAGTGCGGCCAAGGATGGCCGCGCTCCCAGTGGGTCGGAGCGCGGGCATCTTGCCCGC
>CAYPPG010000052.1:13513-56550 GCA_964412555.1 uncultured bacterium | reverse complement strand
CGATCGTTCCCACATTGACGTGCGGTTTCTTCCGCTCGAATTTCTGCTTCGCCATCTTTCTTTAGATCCTCCAGTTCATCTTCTAGTCGAGAATATGTTTCGGCTACTCGGACTATTCTATGGATTAACTCTTTCAGTTCTTTACCTACATGTCATCATCGTTGAAACATCTATTTCTACAAAACGACTGAGTCAAAAAGATTCTTTCAGTTACAAATCCTTTTCGTAACTTGCAGATCACTCTTCGCTTTTTCTACGCTAGACCAACATTCCCCCGCCAACGAGTCTTTCCTGTATACTCGCAGGCACATCTTCGTAATGAGAGAGCTGCATTGTATAAGTCGCTCTCCCTTGCGAAAGGGATCGAAGACTCGTGGCATAACCAAACATTTCGGAGAGAGGCACAAGCCCACGAATCACTTGTGTGCTTCCTCGTTTTTCAACTCCGGAGCTTCTCCCTCTTCTCGAGTTGAGATTTCCTAAGATATCCCCTAAAAATTCTTCCGGCGTCAAGATCTCGATGCTCATAATCGGTTCCAGCAAAACCGGTTCCGCCTGCTCCACCGCTTCACGAAAGGCAATAGACGCAGCTATTTTGAACGCCAGTTCAGAAGAATCAACTTGATGAAAAGAGCCGTCAACCAACCGGACTCCAATATCGACAACGGGATAGCCGAGAAGCACACCACTTGTTAGGTTTTCTCGAACCCCTTCCTTGATGGATAAAATAAATTCTTTCGGGATTAGGTTTTCATCGGTTTCATTGATAAACTCGAATCCCTCTCCGGTCTTCCGTGGAGACACTTCCAATTTCACATGGGCAAAGTGATCCTTTCCGCCATGTTGACGCATATATTTTTCTTCATAAACTGCGGATGACCGAATCGTTTCCCGGTAAGAAACTTGAGGCTTTCCGACGTTGCATTTGACCCCATATTCACGCAAAATGCGGTCAACGATCACTTCAAGATGTAATTCTCCCATCCCGGATATGATGGTTTGACCGGTTTCTTCATCCATTTTCACCCGGAAGGTAGGGTCTTCTTCTTCCATTCGATTCAAACATTGTATCAGTTTGTCTTGATCTGCAACGGTCTTTGGTTCCACTGCGACAGATATGACCGGCTCCGGGAACGACAAGCTTTCCAGCAGAATAGGATATGTTTGCTCACAAAGTGTATCTCCTGTTGTCGTATGGCTAAGCCCCAACACTCCCGCAATGTCCCCTGCTCCGATTTGTTTAATGTCTTCTCTTTTATTGGCATGAATTCGTATCAAGCGCGAGACTTTTTCCTTCTTTTTTTTCGTCGCATTGTAAATCGCGCTGCCAGCGGATAATTTCCCCGAATACACACGAATAAATATCAACCGTCCGTGTGCATCAGCTGTCAATTTATACGCAAGAGCCGTAAAAGGGGAATCGTTTCTTGCTTCTCTGATTTCTTCTTCATTGGATTTAGGATTAATACCGACAATAGGGGGAACATCGAGCGGGGAGGGAAGATACTCAACAATGGCATCCAAAAGCAGTTGAACTCCTTTATTTTTCAACGCAGAGCCACATAAAACCGGTACTAAATGATCTTGTATTGTCCCTTTCCGTATCGCTTGTTTGATTTCAGCGGTTTCGATATAACCACCTTCGAGAAATTTGGTCAATATACTGTCATCAATATCCGAAAGTGTTTCCAATAAATATTCCCGCATCTTTTGAGCGGAATCCATTAAGTCGTTCGGAATATCCGTATCGATATAGGTGGTTCCAAAATCATCCGCCCCTTCTTCCCAGATACGCGCTTTCATCTCGACAAGGTCAACAACGCCGCAGAAGGAAGATTCTTCCCCTATGGGAATCTGAATGGGTAAAGGATTCGAGCCAAGTTTCTCGCGGAGTTCAGAGACAACTCTATCGAATTCCGCTCCAACACGGTCCATTTTGTTGATGAAAGCTACACGGGGAATGCGGTAACTGTCCGCCTGACGCCAAACGGTTTCCGACTGAGGCTCCACACCTCCAACGGCACAAAAAACAACGACACAGCCATCCAACACGCGCAATGAACGTTCCACTTCGATCGTGAAATCCACGTGCCCGGGCGTGTCGATAATATTGATATTGGTGTCATGCCATTCACAATACGTCGCAGCGGAAGTGATGGTAATCCCTCGTTCTTTTTCTTGTTCCATCCAATCCATTTCCGCGGTCCCGTCGTGCACTTCACCAATTTTGTGAGTACGACCCGTATAGTATAATATACGTTCGGTCGTCGTCGTTTTTCCGGCATCGATATGCGCAGCGATACCAATGTTCCGAACGACGGCCAACGCATTTTTTTTCGTACTCACAGCAACCATGTTCTTTCTTGTATTCTTTTCCCTAATTTATTTGTGCTTTACTTCTGCTTCTCTTACCATCGATAATGGGCAAATGCCTTATTGGCTTCGGCCATTCGATGGGTATCCTGTTTTTTCTTGATGGCGGATCCCTGATTGTTCGCCGCATCGATCAATTCACCGGCAAGCTTATTCACCATGCTGCGCTCATTCCGAGCACGCGCGGCATTGATGATCCAACGAATCGACAACGTTTGTTGGCGGTCATCCCGCACTTCCACCGGAACCTGATACGTCGCACCGCCTACACGGCGGGAACGAACTTCCAGGGCTGGTTTGACATTGTTGATCGCTGCCTGGAAAAAAGCCAATGGCTCCTGCTTCGTCTTCTGTTCGATCTCCTGTAAGGCGTCATACAGAATTTTTTCAGAAACCGCCTTCTTTCCCTTCAACATGAGACAGTTCACAAATTTTGAAATCAACACGCTATTGTATACAGGATCCGGAAATATCTTCCTTCGAACCGCCTTGGTTTTTCTTCCCATAATTGCTACTCACTTTATAGAATAGTATCCAAACACCCAAATTATTCCTTGGGCCGCTTCGTTCCATATTTCGAACGTCCTCGACGACGCTTGTCCACACCGATGGATTCCAATACGCCACGGATGACATGATAGCGAACACTGGGCAAATCTTTCACACGACCGCCGCGGATCAAAACAATCGAGTGCTCTTGCAAGTTGTGCCCTTCTCCCGGAATGTAAGCATTCACTTCGATTCCGTTTGTCAGGCGAACACGTGCAACTTTTCGAAGAGCTGAATTCGGCTTCTTCGGGCTCATCGTCCAAACTCTCGTACAAACACCACGTTTCTGAGGACACCCTTGCATAGCAGGAGCTTTGGTCTTTCGTTTTTTAGACTTACGCCCCTTTTTGATCAATTGATTAATTGTCGGCATAGCTCTTCTCTACCCTCGTTGAGATTTCGTGAGTTCCGATTTTTATGAAGCGGTTAGCGAAATTTAGGATGCCTCCATACACCTAGGCATCCCATTCATCGTGGGCTTGTAATCCTACCCAAATCATCTACACACAAGACGTAGAGTTTATAATCCCGTTAGGAATACGTCAACCCCTTATTCTCTGAAATGATCTTTTTTCAGTTATCAAGCGGTTTTAAACAGAGATTAATTCATCTTCCCGCTTCATAATGTCCGTATAATATTGTTCATGGTATTTCCAGCCGGTTCCCGCAGGAATCAAATGTCCCATAATGACATTTTCTTTCAGCCCCAATAGATGATCGTACCGCCCACCTATGGCAGCTTGAGTCAACACTCTTGTCGTCTCCTGAAAGGAAGCGGCAGAAATGAACGATTCCGTCCCCAAAGAGGCTTTTGTGATTCCCAACAAACGCGGCTTGAATTGAGCGGGTTTTCCCCCCTGGTTGATTACTGCTTCATTTTCTTGATGCACATGAAAACGATCCACATCATCATCCTGAAGGAAAGTAGTGTCACCGGCATCTGTAATTGTCACCTTGCGCATCATTTGACGCACGATAATCTCAATATGTTTGTCATTGATGCTAACACCCTGCAAACGGTACACTTCCTGAACTTCGTTCAATAAATATTGTTGCGTTGCGCGTTCCCCCATGACTTCCAGGTATTCATGAGGGTCAATGGACCCGTCGACCAGTTTATCGCCCGTCGATACCCAATCGCCGTCACTCACAATCAAGTGCTTCCCGACTTCGACTTCATGAGCAGCAAGAATTTCACCTTCTTTATCGGTTATCAATATGAGGCGCGTACCTCGTTTTCGCTTCTTGTCGAGTTTACTTTCGATTTCTTCCGTGATTTCTTCCGGTTTCGGCAATCGAACCCAACCATCGATCTTGGTAATGATGGCTAAATCGCGGGGCTTGGGCCGACGTGCTTCAAAGATTTCTTCTACGCGGGGCAAACCACCTGTCACATCCCTGGATTTAAAGGTCTCCTTCGGGATCTTGGCCAAAATGTCACCTGGCCGGATTTCGTCTCCGTCATTGATAACAATATGTGCCCCTGTCGGCAGTGAGTGATACTCGGGTTCTTTCCCACGATGATGAATGATCAAAGAAGGATGTTTATCTTCTCTGTGCTCCATAATGATCATCTGAGATGCCGCACCCCCTTCCGGGCGTTGGCGGCGCATTGTCACTCCCTCGATAATCTGATCAAAACGACACTTCCCTTCCATTGAAGCGATTTCCGCCTTGAAATACGGATCCCACCGCGCAATCACGGAAGCACTCTCCTTTGTGCCTTTGATAAGAAATTCCTCACCCGAACGACGAATTTTTTCTCCATCGGGTACTAGAATCACCGCTCCCAGAGGAATTCCCGTCCCCAATTGCTTGAATTGATCGACCACTTGATCCGTATGGGCTAATATGGTACCTCCAAGAACATCTGCTCCATCTTCCACTACTAAAATCGATCCCGGTGGCAACGTGTGATCTTCAATCACTTGCTCATTTCGATCGACAATGCACAACCGAGGAACTTTCCCACCGACAAATTCTGTGATTACCGATTTCAAATTATTGGTAATCGGATCAAGGACTCGCCGGACCGTTACACCGTCTATAATATCTCGATACCGTATTTTCCCCTCGGATTGCGAAATCGTGGGAGTTGGATGATAAGCCAAAACCTGCCCGATTTTGACATTGCTTCCTTCATGAACATGCAAACGGTGTCCCGGTTGCAGTGAGTACACCTCTTCATGAGAGCCTTTCCCGATCACCAATTCCGGTTGAGAAACGGTTAACGGTACGATCTTTTCGTCGTCTTCTTTCACCAAATCGCTTTCTTTAAAGTTACGATAGGAAACTTTCCCTTCATGTTTCGTAATGAGAGGAACTTGCAACGGATTCCAATTCGCAATCAGATTGCCGGCTGCACAACGTTCCCCTTCCTTGACATGAATTTCAGCTCCAATCGGCAAAGCTGGAAATTTTGCCAATTCACGCCCGCGCGTGTTCCGAAGCACAATGGCTCCCCCTCCTCGGACGACAATATTTTTCTTATCCCGAGGAAGCACTTCCAAATTCTCATACCGAACAATCGGTTCACTTTTGCCACCCAAATCCGGACATTCGAAACCGGATCGAACCAAATAAGGCCTTCCTATCGAATTAACGGATATGAAATCACCGGTTCGATTCGTCACAAAGCGCAAATTAATATACTTGACAATTCCATACTCTCCGTTTCTCAACCCACCGAATCCATCATCATTACGACGAATGCGAATCTCCGCTTCTTCGAGAATTCGGCTGGTTGTTCCACCAATGTGGAAAGTACGCAGCGTCAACTGGGTACCCGGCTCACCGATGGATTGGGCGGCAATAACGCCTACCGCCTCACCGATACGGACAACTTCGCTACGTGCCAAATCACGTCCATAACACTTGGCGCAAACACCACGCGGCGATTCACATGCCACAACAGAGCGAATATAAATCTTTTCGATTCCGCAACGTCCAATTGCAGCCGCTGCATCTTCGGTGATTTCTTCTCCACGGGTGACAATGACATTTCCGTTCAACGGATTGATAATATCTTCAGCCGCCACTCGCCCCAGCACACGATCTTCCAGCGATTCAATCACTTGATCGCCTTCCTTGATCGACGACACTTCAAGTCCGGACAAGGTGCTGCAATCATCTTCTGTAATGATGACGTCCTGTGCCACATCCACAAGCCGTCGCGTCAAATAACCGGCTTCGGCAGTCTTCAACGCCGTATCGGCAAGACCTTTCCGGGCGCCGTGAGTGGAAATAAAGTACTCCAAGACCGTCAATCCTTCTTTAAAGTTCGATTCGATCGGGGACTCGATAATTTCTCCGATCCCACCGGTCAATTTTTTCATCGGTTTAGACATCAAACCACGCATTCCCGCCAATTGACGAATCTGCTGCTTAGAACCTCGAGCGCCTGAATCCGCCATAATATAGATTGGATTGAATCCTTGGTTGTCTTCGGCCAATTCGGACATCATCTCTTCGGCAATCGCTTCCGTCGTATGAATCCACCGGTCAATAACTTTGTTGTACCGCTCGATATCCGTGATCGCTCCTTTATCGAACTGATCCATGACAACCTGAACGTCATTCCGAGCGAGCTTCAGCAAATCAGGCTTCCGTTTGGGAACAATCATGTCATCCAGGCCGATCGAAATTCCCCCCAATTTGGCATAATGATATCCCAAGGCTTTCAATTCATCCAAAAACTGCGCCGAACGTTCTTTTCCGTAAAATTTGTAACAGTCCAACACCAACGCCGATAATGATTTTTTATTCATCACCCGATTCGTAAAGCGCAGTTTTTCCGGCAAGATATCATTGAAAAGAATCCGCCCGACGGTCGTGCGAAGACGAGTTCCTTGAATCCGGACTTCGATCTCTTGCTGCAGCCCAATCTCCCCGTTGTCGAATGCGATCACCGCTTCCCGCTCATCCGTCATCCGTATCGGCTCGCCGCCGTTAATCGGTTTTCTAATTTTCGTAAGATAATAGCACCCCAATACAATATCCTGGGAAGCTGTAGCCATCGGTTTCCCATCTGCAGGCCCCAGAATATTATGCTTCGCCAACATCAAATCTTTACATTCTTTCTGTGCTTCCACCGAAAGGGGAACATGCACAGCCATTTGGTCGCCGTCGAAGTCGGCATTGAATGCCGTACAAGAAAGGGGATGCAAACGAATCGCCTTTCCTTCCACCAATTTCGGCTGAAATGCCTGAATCCCCATGCGGTGAAGGGTCGGCGCACGGTTGAGGAGAACAGGATGATCTTGAATCACCTCTTCCAAGACATCATAGACTTCCGGATCCCCGCGCTCGATCTTTCGTTTGGCGCTGCGAATTGTCGTAACCTCATCCAATTCTTCCAATCGCCTGATGATAAACGGTTCAAATAACTCCAACGCCATTTGCTTCGGCAATCCGCATTCGTTGAACTTCAAATCGGGACCGCACACAATCACGGAACGGCCGGAGTAATCCACCCGTTTTCCCAATAGATTCTGCCGGAATCGCCCCTGTTTTCCTTTCAACATATCGCTCAAAGACTTCAAGGGGCGATTATTGGAGCCTTTTACCGGACGGCCACGCCTACCGTTATCCAACAAGGCGTCCACGGCCTCTTGCAGCATTCGTTTTTCATTACGTATAATCACTTCCGGCGCGCGCACTTCCTTCAAACGCCGCAAACGGTTATTTCTGTTGATCACCCGCCGGTATAAATCATTCAAATCAGACGTCGCAAACCGCCCCCCATCCAACGGCACCAAAGGCCTTAAATCCGGCGGAATGACCGGTAACGTTTCAAGAATCATCCATTCCTGCCGGTTGTCACTCTTTCGAAAATCTTCGACAACTTTCAACCGTTTGATGCAACGCTTGACTCGCTGTTTGGAACGGCCTTCGCGGATGGTCGCCCGCAATTCATCGGCGAGCTCATCAAGATCCATCTTCATCAACACTTCTTTAACAGCTTCCGCGCCCATCCCAACATGGAAATCGCTTCCATACTCTTCCCGATACCGGCTATACTCCCTTTCCGATATGATATCGAGATAATTCAAACCAGTAGAACCCGGATCGAGAACAAGATATTCCTCATAATACAGAACACGCTCCAGCGCCTTGATCGACACATCCAGCAAAATCGCCATGCGGCTGGGGACGCCTTTTGAGAACCATATATGCGCTACCGGCATCTCTAATTCGATGTTTCCGAGCCGGCTTCGGCGCACTTTGGATTGAGTCAATTCCACTCCACAACGGTCACAAACCACTCCACGGTGTTTGATCCCTTTAAATTTCCCACACGCGCACTCATAATCGCGGGTCGGTCCGAATATCCGCTCACAAAACAATCCATCGGTTTTCGGTTTGTATGTTTTATAGTCAATTGTCTCCGGATTTTTCACTTCCCCGTATGACCAACTCCGAATCTGGTCCGGTGAAGCAAGGGTAATCCGTATAGACCGTACACGGTTAATGTCGCGAATCTCATCTTCTCTTCGCTTCGCTGCCGGCGTTTGCAGGGATTTCCACATAACTCAGTTCCTCACTTTCGAGTCTTGCTTTTCTAGCCGATCCTTTTCACATTTTCCCGGAAAGGCCGTATTGAGCCTGTTCTCTGCTTTGTTATTGATTATCTATATTTTCTTATTGTTCAAAATCGGATTTTTTCCGCTTTTATGAATTACTTGAGAACGAATAGAGGGATTCCTTTATGTCGCTTCGACGAAATCCTTCTCTTCCGTTTTCTTTGCCTTTTCACCCCCCTCTTCCTCCTCGGATTGATCTTCGATCAACTCAATTCCCAATCCGAGACTTTGCAGTTCCTTAATAAGAACATAGAACGATTCCGGGAGACCGGGAGCGCGGGCATTCTCACCTTTGACAATCGCTTCATAAATACGATTTCGGCCGACAATGTCATCGGACTTCACGGTAAGGAGCTCTTGCAAAGTATGCGCAGCTCCATAGGCTTCCAGCGCCCATACTTCCATCTCGCCCAATCGCTGACCACCGAATTGTGCCTTCCCACCCAAGGGCTGTTGTGTAACTAGCGAGTAAGGGCCTATCGATCGGGCGTGAATCTTATCGTCGACCAAATGATTGAGTTTCAACATATATATATAGCCAACTGTGATTTGCTCGGCAAACGATTCACCTGTTCTTCCATCATGCACAGTCATTTTCCCGCTAATCGGCAATCCCGCCTGCTGGAGATACTCTTTTACATCCTGCTCTTTGGCGCCGTCAAAAACCGGTGTGGCTATGTGCACCCCCAATTTGTTGATTGCCCAACCCAAGTGAGTCTCAAAAACTTGTCCCACATTCATCCGAGACGGAACCCCCAGCGGATTCAACACGATGTCAACCGGCGTGCCATCTTCAAGATAGGGCATATCTTCAATCGGGACAATCCTTGCCACAACACCTTTATTTCCATGTCGTCCGGCCATTTTGTCACCAATTGACAATCGTTTTTTCTTAGTGACATACACTTTGACCATCTTCAAGACACCGGGTGGCAAATTATCCCCCGTTTTTATATATTCCACTTGTTTTTCATATTGTTGCTGCGAATCTTCAATATCTCTTTGATAATCCATTCGGAGCCGGTCTAAAACGGGATCCCCTTCGATGCTCAGTTCTGTGATATCGATATCGCTCAATTTGTTAAGATCGTTTTTGGAGATTTTCTTTCCTTTCGAGAACAGAATTTCACCGGTGGTAGGATTCAAAACATCTCCTGCCAATTCCATCCCCATCAAAGTGTTATGAATCCTTTCCGTCCACTCTTTCTTCAATTCCTTGATTCGTTTTTCTCGATCAGAAAGTAATCGCTTGATCTGGCGTTCATCTTCGGCACGGCTCTTTCCACCCCGCATTTTGCGGGAAAATACTTTGACATCGATGACTGTCCCTTCCGTTCCCGGTGGTGCTTTCAAGGAAATATCCTTGACATCTTCCGCCCGCTTTCCGAATATTGCACGCAGCAATTTCTCGACGTTCGACGTCTGAACTTTTCCTTTCGGCGAAATCTTTCCTACAAGAATATCGCCGGGACGAACAGGCGCACCGATGCGAATCACCCCCATATCGTCCAAATTCCGAAGTGCTTCTTCACCCACATTCGGGATATCACGGGTAATTTCTTCTTCGCCTAATTTTGTATCCCGGGCTTCGACTTTAAATTCTTCGATATGAACGCTCGTAAACACATCATCATGAATCAATCGCTCGCTCACAATAATGGCATCTTCAAAGTTCGCGCCTTCCCAAGACATAAAGGCCACTAAAACGTTTCTTCCCAAAGCCAACTCACCTTTATCCGTAGCCGGACCGTCCGCAATGACCCATCCTTTCTCAATGTGGTCTCCAAGCCGGACAATAGGTTTCTGATTAATACATGTATTTTGATTCGATCGAATAAATTTCTGAAGTTTATAAATATCTTTATCATTCTCGGTTTTCGGATCATCGGGTTGTACTTCTATCGTATCGGCCGAAACATAGACGACAGTCCCCGGCCGTTTCGCAATGACGACGACTCCTGAATCCTTGGCCGCTTTGTACTCGACACCCGTTCCTACATATGGCGCAACCGTTTTCATCAACGGCACTGCTTGACGCTGCATGTTCGAGCCCATCAAAGCGCGGTTGGCATCGTCGTGCTCTAAAAATGGAATCAAAGCCGCCGAAATCGACACTAGTTGGAGAGGGGATACGTCCATATAATTCACCTGCTCCGGTGCAACACGTGGAAAATTCCCCCGATATCGTGATAAGACTAAATCCCGCTCAAAGTGGCCTTTTGCATCGATCGGCGCGTTCGCTTGAGCAATGATGCTATTGTCCTCATCATCCGCTGAAAGAAATTGAATTTCTTTCGACACGACACCATTTTTCACGACTCGGTATGGGGATTCGATAAATCCAAATTCATTGACGCGCGCGTAGGTGGACAAACTGGAAATCAATCCGATATTCGGTCCTTCCGGTGTCTCGATGGGACAAATACGCCCATAGTGAGTGTGATGTACGTCCCGCACTTCGAATCCGGCCCGTTCCCGATTCAAACCACCGGGTCCCAACGCCGATAGACGCCGCTTGTGCGTCAATTCGGATAACGGATTGACCTGATCCAGAAACTGAGACAATTGGCTTCGGCCAAAGAAGTCACTGATTGCAGTCGTAACCGGTTTGGCATTGATCAAGTTGCGGGGCATCACATTTTCTAAATCCAAAATTCCCATTTTCTCACGAATGGTACGCTCCATTCGGGTCAAGCCGGCACGGATTTGATTTTCCAAAAGTTCACCGATTGTCCTGACTCTGCGATTGCCTAAATGATCGATATCATCCGAAAACCCTTCTCCCCGATTCAACGTCAAGATATATCGAACCGCTGCAACGATATCTTCTGGGGTCAGGGTTACATTTTCGATATCTACCTGAATTCCAAGTTTTTTATTCATTCGATACCGCCCGACACGGGATAAATCATAACGTCTCGGTTTCAGAAACAAATTTTCAAACAAGGTCTGAGCGTTTTTCAAGGCAGGCGGTTCACCGGGACGCAAAGTCTGATAGATCTCGGACATAGCGGAATCCTTGTCACTCGTATTATCCTTCAATAATGTATTGCGAATGACGTTATAATCTCTTTCGTGCCCCTCTACAATAGAAACCGATTCACAACGTATTTCGACCAGTTTATCGAAGATGGCATCGGTGATTTCCGTCCCTGACTCCACAATAGGTACGTTGGTTTCCGGATCATGAATATCCCGACTGACAATACTCCCCACCAAATGAGCTTTATTCCTTGAATTGACTTTCAATTCTTTATGCTCGATGAAGAGATTCATGATTTCTTCATCGGTTGCATAGCCAAAAGCTCGCAATAACACAGTTGCCGGTAGTTTCCGGCGCCGATCGATAATGACCGATAACACATCATTCAAGTCGTTCTCGAATTCTAACCAGGCTCCCCGGTTGGGAATGATGCTGCCTTGAATCAAATTCTGACCGCTATGATGGGCTTCCACATTGAAAGTCACCCCGGGAGAACGATGCAATTGGCTCACGACCACCCGTTCCGCCCCATTGATAATGAAGGTTCCGCGAGGAGTCATCAATGGAATTTCACCTAAAAAAATATCTTCCTCACGAATATCAACGACTTCGGGAGATTCTTCCTTATCTTTCTCTTTCCCGCTTCTTACCACCAAACGAACTTTGATTCGAAGGGGGGCGGCATATGTCATCCCCCGTTCGATGCATTCCATAACATCGTATTTTGGACGGCCTAAGGTATAATGAACAAAATCGAGCGTCGAACCATCTCTACCTTTTATGGGGAAAATTGAATCGAATGCCTGTTGCAGTCCCGTCATCCCCCTACGGTCTGGTAATTCATCTTGCTGCAAGAACAGGGAGTACGAATTTTGTTGGGTTTCTATCAAATCCGGCATATCGATGACAGAATGGATTTGCGCAAAACTCTTTCGCTCCCGCCAAGGACATTGAGCAGCATTTTTCATCATGGTATTCTCCTCGTAACCGATTCAATTTTGTATTCTTTTATTTTTACTTTCAGTAACGATTCCTCCGGTTATCCCTTCCGGAGTTTTGAATTGATATGAGTGAATGAAGGCCTATTTCATTAGACTCATCGGCCTCCTGCGGCGTGAATAATGCCACATTGGCCCTCTGAATCTGCGGTCTCTGAATGAAAAGCCTTGAATTGTTGGGTGTAATTGGTGTAGAATCAAACGGAAGATTAAATTCCATATAGAAGAGCGCTTGGTTGCTCCCCGATACTGAAGTTGAATAGTTTTATTCATATGTCAAATAATGTTGGAAGGTCCCGACCCACGGTTTCTATTGCGCAATTTAACCCTGAAACAAGTGATTCTAACATGAACAGCAAGAACTGTCAATAGAAAATTCCTGAAAATCCAATTTTTTTTCTTGTTTCATTCAAATAATTCGGTTTCATAGGAATCCATAGGGTAGGATGAGGTTACGAATCCCACCCTATCCATATACGATTTCATAAATTGCCATTAATTGGTGGGTTTCATTATCATTCAACCCAACACTTCTATCTTCACTGGAAATAGGTTCCTGATTCGAATGAAGAACAATTCACCGGCGTCTTATCCGACAGCAGCCATACTCATTCCTTGCTACAATTGTGGTTCTTCTCTACTTCCAGTGGTCAAAGGGTGTCGTGTCTTTTCAGACCGAATTATTCTTGTCAATGACGGCAGCACAGATCAAACCTCCGAGTACATGCAACAAACCGATTCGACAATTCTCGGCTGGAAAAAAAATCGTGGAAAAGGTGCTGCTCTGAAGGAAGGATTTCAATTTCTCCTTGAAAAACCTGACTGGGAGGTAGTAATCACATTGGATAGCGACGGACAACACAATCCTGAAGATATTTCCCATTTTTTGCAGCGGTATCAGAAAACCCAGGCGGATGTCATCATCGGAAAACGGGATTTCAGAAGCGCTCCTGTTCCCATTCCCCGCCGTTGGGCAAATACATTGAGTTCGAAAACCATCTCCCTCTTAACCGGAATACACGTATCCGACTTCCAATGTGGCTTCCGGCTCTATTCACGCCATGCCATAGAGCTGCTACTCCCTTTATTGATTTCACCACGCTACGCCATTGAAACCGAAATGACACTTCTTGCCTCGAAATTGTATCTAAAGATCGAAGAAATCGGCGTTCAATGTATTTACACGAACGAAGCCCATCAACGTTCTCATTGGAAACCGCTCAAAGATTCATTTCATATAGCGCGTGTTGTTCTGAAAAGCACTTGGAAAGGAAATAGCCTATAATCTGAAGTGAGAAGAGAAAGGAACAATTGTAAACGAACCTTCGACAGACTTATCAATACATCACGTTACAGGACAACAAAAATCAACGGCAATTTCTATTGCCTTTGTTCCCAGGGCATCTCATAGATGGTCTATGAGTAGATCAATTCCCATCTTTCTCAAGTACTCAAATGAAAATATTACTTTAAATATCCCCCGAAAAAAGACAATTCAGAGTCAAAGAGTAAAATAGAAGGGTAACATCAAAAAAATATATTTATCAAGGTGGTTAGTAAAATTTTGGGACGTATCTTCATATTTACCTGTTTAATCATTTCTGTTTTCCTCTTCTGGAATTGGGAGAAAGTCATATCTTTCATAGAACCGCAAGCCAAAAATACTCAAGAAAATCCGGTCCCTGAATCACCAGCCATAAGAGTAATAACAACTCCAATAGTCATCACAGCCAACGACCGGATTTTCGAAGCGCTTGGCACCGGCCGCGCCCAGCAATCAGTGCGGATTTATCCGGCGGTGTCGGAAGAAGTCATGGCGGTTTATTTCAAATCGGGGGATAAAGTCAAAGCCGGTTCCATGCTGGTTCAACTGGATGATCGCGACGAAAAACTTGCGGTACAACTGGCTGAGGTCAAACTGAAAGATGCAAAAAGCCTGCTTAACCGGTATGAATTAGCCGTGAAAGACGGCGCGGTACCGGAAAGCGAAGTGGATTCCGCCCGCACTGCTGGAAATGTATTGGTGGACGGAGATTTATCGGAATATGAACCGGTCGTTGTGGAAGGATTGCAACGCCTGCAACCGGGCCGCCAAGTGGTTGCGACCGGAATCACCGGTTCCCCGGAATATGTTGAAGAGGTTGATACAAAATGATGCCGTATGCCAATAGCCTCCCGGCTTTGGGAGTTCGCCGGCCGGTTTTGATCGTGGTCGTGAATCTATTGATCATCCTCGCAGGAATTGCCAGCCTGATGGGGGTGGATGTTCGTGAACTCCCCAATGTCGATACCCCAATCGTCAGTGTACGGGCCACGTATGAAGGCGCATCGCCGGAAACCATGGATACCGAAGTGACCAGTATCATCGAGGGGGCCATCGCTCGGGTACAGGGAGTGAAAAGTATTCGCGCTTCGAGCGAAGAAAACTACATGCGCATTCATGTGGAATTCCAGCCCAATATCGATCTCAATGACGCCGCAAATGATGTACGTGAAGCCGTCAGCCGCAAGCAACGTGAATTACCGGAAGATGTCGAGGATGTTTTTATCGTCAAAGCGGATGCGGATGCGGATTCCATCATCCACCTGGCCGCCATCAGCGATGTGCTCTCCAAAGAAGAACTGGCCAAACGAGTCGAAAAAGATGTCGCTCCTAACATATTGTCCATTCCGGGAGTTGCGGATGTTCGCCTGGATGGAGATCAGCGGAGAGTGTTGAGAGTCTTGCTCGATCCCGCCAAAATGGCCGGTTTACGAGTTTCCGTACGCGAAGTGATCAATACCCTGCGCAATGCACGGCTCGATGTTCCCGCCGGAAGTTATGAATCGGAAGATCAGGAATTGATCCTCCGCGCCTACGCATCGGTCTTGGAATCCGAGAGAATCGAGGAATTGTATATTCGCAACACCGTTCGCATCCGGGATGTCGGGGTAGTATTTTTTGGTCCGGAAGAGGCGGAATCGTATTCATTGTTGAATGGACGAGTGGTCATCGGACTCGGGATCATCCGCCAGGCCGGTTCCAATACCATTGCCATATCCTCTGCTGTCGATTCCCGGCTTAAGGAAATCAACAAGCGTATCAAAGATTTTCAAGTTCTAAGACTTCCGATAAAGCGGTCTTTATCCAAGGCGCTCTCAATGAAGTGTTATTGACTCTTTTCATTGCGGTGATGATCGTGTTGGTTGTCATCGCGATCTTTTTGGGGCAATTGAAAACAACCTTGATTCCCGCAGTAACCATGCCTGTATCCCTTATCGGCACAGTGGCTGCCATATGGCTCATGGGCTTTTCCATCAATCTATTGACTCTGCTGGCATTGGTATTGGCGACGGGGCTTATTGTGGATGACGCCATTGTCGTTCTCGAGAACATCCAACGCCGCCGCAGCCTTGGACTGGATAAAATGGCGGCAGCCGTGCTTGGAACCGAGCAAGTCTTTTTCGCCGTGATCGCAACGACGGTTGTTCTGGTTTCCGTCTTTCTTCCCATTGCTTTTCTGCCCAGTCAAACCGGCCAATTATTCCGTGAGTTCGGATTGGTCTTGGCTTTTGCAGTGATGATCAGCTCACTGGTAGCGCTCTCGCTATGCCCTATGCTCGCTTCCCGCGTCCCGAATCTCTCGGTTGGGAGTTCAAAGATCATGCCCATCCGTAATGGATTAGGCCGCTTGGGAGAAGGCTTGCGTTCCATTTATTTTTATACGTTACGAACCTGCCTTGGAAGACCGTTTCTGACACTCTTTGCCGCAGTTCTGCTAGCAGGGGCAGGAGTATATGGTTTTTTCGAGATTCATCGGGAACTTCTCCCAGAGGAAGACCGGGGTGTATTGTACATCATGTTGACCGGGCCGGATGGCGCTTCTCTTACCTATGCGGGACGCCAGTCCGAAAAGGTGGAATCCATCCTTTATCCATACCAACAGCAAGGAATTATCGAACGATATTTACACGATTGTTGGCAGTTTTGATAAAAATCGCTCTCTTACCATTGCAACACTTCGTCCATGGGAAGAACGTGAAATCAACCAAGCGCAACTGGAAAAAGAAATCAATGAAAAATTGGTCAAACTACCCGGAGCGCAGGTTCGTATTTTCAAAGGAAACAGTTTGGGGATACGCGGTTCTTCCACGGATTTGGAGATAGCATTGACCGGAAACAATTATGAGGATATCTCCACCGCTTCAGACAAACTATCTGCGGCATTAAAAGAACGAGTGCCTTTCATCGAGGACATTCTGATTCAATTCGATACCTCTCAACCGGAATTATCTTTCAGCATCAACCGCGAAAGAGCCAACGATCTCAAAGTATCCCTCGATGCAATCTCCCAGACATTGAGAGTCATGGTGGACCGCTACGATGTGGTCGATTTGAGCATTGCCGACGAGGCTGTGCCAATCATGTTGAGTTCGATCCAGGGGGCAGCCGACAATCCGGGCGATCTATTAAATATTTTCATCCCCAATGAAGAAGGGGATTTTATTCCGTTGACTTCTTTGGTGACAATCAAAGAAGCAGGAGTAGCGGCTGAATTAGACCGCCATGCACAACGCCGCGCGATCGAACTCGATATCGGCCTCGCACCGGGAACGGCATTGGGAGATGCCATGGAACAAGTACGCTCGATTGCCAATGAAGTGTTACCCCCCGACATTGGAATCCTGTTTTTAGGAGAGGCACAAACCTTGAATGAGAACTCCTATGAAGTCGCTCTCACTTTCATGATCGCCATTTTGGTTGTGTTTCTTGTTCTTGCCGCTCAGTTTGAAAGTATCGGAAGCGCCTTGATCGTCATTTTTACGGTTCCATTCGGATTGGCAGCGGCAGTCTTCGCCCTGATCGCCACGGGACAGAGTATCAATCTCTATAGCCAGATCGGCCTGGTTATGTTGGTGGGATTGATGACGAAAAACGCCATTTTGCTTGTTGAATTCATGGATCAAATGCGGGATGAAGGAAAGAATGTGCATGATGCAATCATAGAAGGAGTCCAGGTTCGATTACGGCCGGTTACAATGACCGTTCTTTCGACGGTACTGGGGAGTTTGCCCCTCATTTTAAGTGAAGGGCCAGGGGCAGAAGCCCGAAGCGCCATCGGCTGGGTGGTGTTCGGCGGACTAGGACTTTCTTCGCTGTTTACTCTGTACTTGGCGCCCTTGAGTTATTCACTGATTGCCCCATTCGTGAAACCCAGGAGTCATGCCGGTAAACTGCTCGAAGAGGAATTGAACCAAGCAAAGCAAGAGGGTCAAATGACAGCTGAGGAGTTAACGGTATGAACCGGGGGAAAACGATTGTCATACCCTGTATAGTATCCCTACTCGCGGCTTGCGCCGTCGGTCCGGATTATAGACAGCCCGAAGTGACTGCACCGGATCATTTCGTAATGCAAGATGTGTTCAACAAACTCGCTGATGAACAGCAAAAAGAGCAAACCAAGAACAAGGATTCCCTTCCGGTGAACTGGTGGGAAGGATTCTCCGATCCGATTCTCACCCAACTAGTCGAAGAGGCACTGAAAAACAACTATGGTATTTCCAGCGCAGTAGCACGGTTGACCATCGCCAAAGAACGATTGAATCTTGTGGATTCCCGGGATGAAATCCAAGCCAATCTTGGGCTGGATGCCGATATGTTTTACCACGACGAGACTCGAAGCGATGACGACGCGGCCGGCGGGAATATCTTCAGCACCTTTTCATTCGCATGGCCGTTGGATGTTTTCGGGCAAAACGACAAAGAAATCGAAGCAGCACTCGCCGAATTGGAAGGAGCCAACGCAGAACTGCGCGGAACAATCCTCTCTGTCAGCGCCAACATTGCCAGTGAATATCTGCGCATGCGAGGAAACGAACAGCAGTTGTTCCTGCTGGAAGAATCCGTGGCATTGCAGGAAAAAACACTATCCATCGTACAAAGCCGCTATGATGCCGGATTGGCGCCGGAACTCGACTTGAAACGGGCGGAAGCCTCCGTAGCTTCGCTGCAGGCGGATATCCCTCCGTTGAAAGAATCCCTCATCAACTCGCGTAATAATATCGCCGTACTCGCCGGCCGGTTTCCCGGCGCATACAACGATCTGTTGACACAAGAAGAAAGCGGAATCCCAACCTATCAAGGTAGAATCCCCCATTTGGTGCCATTGGAAGTATTGAAGTTGCGCCCCGACGTTCGCCAAGCCGAAGCGGAACTCAAAAGAGCAGTGGCGGAAATTGGAGTGGCAAAGGCAGAATTTTATCCTGTTTTCCAATTGACGAAACAAATCAGCATCGGCGGAAGCGGAATCAGCGGCGAACCGACTGTCGGGTTGTTTATCGACAGTATCGGCATTCTCATCCAACAATTCGTGTTGGATGGCGGCGCCCGTCGAGCCAGGCTCAATATTGCCAAAGCACAGGCGGAAGAAGCACTGGCCGATTACCGGCAAACCTTATTGGACGCCGTCGAAGAAGTGGAAAAATCACTTGCCGCTCTGGAATCATCACTCGATCGCCAACGCTCCCTGGCAAAAGCGGTAGAAGCGAGTGAACGCAGTTTTCATCAAGCGGAAATATTATACCGCCAAGGATTGACAAGTTTCCTGGACGTCGTCGATGCCCAACGCGTCCTCGCCTCCGCCCGGCAGCAACTCGCCTCAGCCAAAACCCACTTTGCTTCACAGATCGCCAATTTGTTCCGGGTATTGGGAACGGAAGTGCGTTCGTGAATAGATTATTTCTATAGTGAAAACGTGGTTGGCAGATTACGGAATTACATGTAATATGAATATCACAACAAAAAAATGGAATAACCGACAATGGAAACCACTTTTGAAATTCAAGTCCCCAATAATTTGCTTCAATTCGGTTTAAACCAAACTGAAATCCAACAGCGTGTGACGGAATGGCTTGTTTTATCACTATTTACAGAAGGTCGAATCTCATCAGGAAAAGCAGCAAATCTTTTTGAGATGAGCCGGATTGAATTTTTAGACTTGCTTCGGGCACGCGGTATTGCTTACATCGATTATTCACCTGACGAATTGAATGAAGAATTTGCAGCTGTAGCGAGTATTGAGATAAAAAAATGATATGATTGTTGTTTCCAACACGACACCTCTAATTGGATTGTCATCGATTCAGCGATTTCAATTACTCCAACAGATTTTTGGAAGAATTTACATTGCTCAAGCAGTATATGATGAAACTTATGTGAGTGGACAAAAGAAAGGCAGAGCAAAACAAAAAGTCCCAATCCCAAATTGGATTGAAACAGTAAGAGTAAAAGATCGTTTGGCAGTTGAGGTTCTATTGGATGAATTAGATTTGGGTGAAGCGGAAACTATTGTTCTCGCCCGCGAAATGAACGCCGATTGGATTTTGATGGATGAAAAGAAAGGACGGCGTAAATTAAATCAGTTGGGCATTCAGAAAATAGGAACGATCGGTATATTGCTGAAAGCAAAAGAAAGAGGACTTTTGTCTATGGTTCAACCCGACCTTGAATTGTTACGAAAAAAGAGTTTTATCATTAGTCAGAATGTCATAGATGCCGTTTTAAAGCAGGCAAACGAATAAATTGTTGACAACTAGAAAGTTATTCAATAGTTCCAAAAATTTCGGGCATAAAAGCATACACTTCCCACATTGAACAAAAACCTTCTCTCTTGATACAAAGCAACAAAACAACCAAGCTGTCCGAACAATACAAAACCAGAAAGGAATCCCCTATCATGCCCAAATCAAAACGTGTTTTTGTGAAACTCTCCCTCTTCGCCCTGACCGTCATCCTAACCGCCGCCGCAACCACTGCCTTCGTCAAACCGGCGGAGACCAAAGAACCAACCAGACTGGCCGTCGTGTGGACCAGTGGCGATCCCGATGTCGCTCATCGGGTGTGCTTTATGTACACACACGCCGCGAAAAGAAACAATTGGTTCGATGAAATTAATTTGATCGTCTGGGGTCCGTCTGCACGCCTGTTGGCAGCGGATAAAGATCTTCAGGCCAAAGTCGATGCCATGATGAAGGATGGGATCAACGTCCAAGCCTGCATCGTCTGCGCCGATTCCTACGGAGTAACCGAAACGCTGCGCTCCTTCGGCATCGAAGTCAAAGGCATGGGCAAACCCCTTACCGGCAGGCTGCAAAGTGACTGGAAAGTGATTACTTTTTGATTGAACACTTATTCTAATATGCCACTATCAAGGGGCAATCACTCAGGATTGCCCCTACCATGGATTGTCCCTACCATGCGTAGGGGAAGACCTCTGTGTCTACCCTTGTTGTTTTACAGCCTCCTCCCTCGATTTCTCCGCTAAAACTTGAATAATTAAGATGCAAGATACAATGTTATGAATAGCAAAAACCAAAGAGGTACTGTTCATGCCTGACGTGGATATTCGCGATTTCGAAACCAAAATCAGAACGCGTTCACTTAGAATCGAAGACTATGACGAGTTGATTGAACTCCAACATTTGTGCTTTCCCGGTATGGAAATTTGGGGGAAAGACCAAATTGAAAGCCAGATAAAAATCTTTCCCGAAGGCCAAATCTGCGTCGAATATGAAGGCGAACTGGTGGCTTCATCCAGCAGTCTCATCGTTGATTTCGATCTCTACGAAGATTGGCACAATTGGAAAAATTTGTCCGATAACGGCTATATCCGCAACCACAATCCCTACGGCGACACCATGTACGGCATCGAAATCATGGTCCATCCCGAATATCGTGGACTCAAACTCGCCCGCCGCCTGTACACTGCACGCAAAGAGCTGGCGCGTAAGATGAATCTGCAACGCATCATCATCGGTGGCCGCATTCCCGGCTACCGGAAACATGCCGAAACCATGACGGCAAGCGAATATGTTGAAAACGTCATGAGCAAAAAGATATATGATCCTGTCCTCACCGCTCAGATCGCAAATGGATTCGTGTTGAAACGTCTCATTCCCAACTATTTTCCCACCGATTCCGATTCCTGTGGATTCGCCACCTTTCTGGAATGGACCAATCTGGATTATGTCGATGAAGTCAAACGCCGATTCCAAGCCGTCTCTCATTCGCGGCTTTGTATCGTACAATACATGATGCGCAGAATCACCGATTTCGATGATTTCGCCAAACAATGTGAATTTTTCGTCGATGTCGCGTCAGACTATAAAAGTGATTTTGTCGTTTTCCCTGAATTGTTCACTACCCAGCTTCTCTGCCTTGTCACAGCAACCCATCCGTCAGAATCGGCCCGCAAATTGGCGGAATTCACCCCGCAATATCTTGAACTGTTCAATGAACTGGCGGTCCGATACAACGTGAACATTATCGGCGGCACTCAATTCACCATTGAAGAGAACGATTTATACAATGTTTCTTATTTGTTCCGGCGGGATGGCTCCATCAACAAACAACATAAAATACACATCACACCGAACGAGCGGAAATGGTGGGGAGTTTCTCCCGGCAAAAAAGTCGAAGTCTTTGATACCGACCACGGGAAAATCTGCATCCTTGTCTGTTATGACATTGAATTTCCTGAACTGGCCCGCATCGCTGCAGCAAAAGGCGCCAACGTGATTTTCGTTCCCTTTAACACAGATGAACGATATGGTTATTTGCGCGTAAGGCACTGCGCTCAAGCACGTGCTATCGAAAATCAGCTTTATGTCGCGATCTCCGGATGCTCCGGCATGATGCCCTTTGTCGATAACGCCGATATGCACTACGCCCAATGCGGAATCTTCACCCCTTCCGATTTCCCCTTCGCACGCGACGCAGTAGCTTCGGAAAGCATGCCCAATATCGAAACCGTCGTCGTCCACGATATCGACATCGAAATATCACGCCGCAACCGGCTGAACGGCACTGTTCGCCCCTGGACCGACCGCCGAACCGATCTGTACCGCATCCGCTACAACGATCCCGTCGACGGTTTTATTGAAATATAACCAAACTTCCTCATGCCAAACCATATCCTCGAAAAAGCCAAAAAACTTGCCGCTTCAGGAAAACTCGATGAAGCAGGCCAAATACTCGAAAGTGCCGTGGAAGAACATCCGGATTCTCCCGATCTTCTCGCACATCTCGGCTATTTTTATTTTATAATCGGCCGGTACGAGCGCGCCGTTCGCATCTTCAATCACCGGGAACAGTTCTGCGAACCAGATCGTGGCATTTGTCAAATCATGGAAACGATCTTTGCCTCCCGTAAAGATTACCGTCAACAACGAAAATGGTTGAAAAAATCCCGTGAGCTCGGTAATCGAAGTCTCTCAAACGCTGTCCGCCAAATACAAACTTATACAAAAGAAAAGATTGCAAACTGGCGAAATAAATTCATCAAATTGACAAGATGGGCAAATTCCAACCTCAATGCGTATAAACGATTCTGCGCATCCATAACTATTTGGTTTGTTTCGTCGCTAGAAAAGAAAAAAGGCAGCCCATTCAAACTGAGTGAGTATCTCCGCTTCTATAATCGGTATGATCCAGCCTATCCGCGAGAAGCGTTTGCTTACCACAAAAACCGCGAAGCCGAAATTGCATCACAATGTCTACCTATCAAAAATCGGCAAGCCATAATACTTGACATAGGAACCGGCAAAAACACTCTTCCCCTGTTTTGGTCATCCTATGAAACACGAATAATATCATTGGATGGCTCTCTATACGGCTTTTCATCCTTGAAAGCAGCCCAGAACAAAATGGAAAAGGATGAATTGCCTTCAAATACTGATTTCATCGCCGGTGATGCGCTACGGCTTCCCTTCCCCGACAATCTCTTCGATGGAGTTTCCGCACTCTGCGCCATCGAGCACATTCCCGGCAACGGCGATATCGAATGCATGCAGGAAATTTACCGAGTTATGAAACCGGGGGGGAAAGCGGTCATCACAGTGGAAACAAGTCAGTATCCTCATGAAATCTGGATGGAAGTACCCTATGAACGAGGCTATCAAATTGACGAAACGAAAACGTATTCCGGTAGCAAAAATGATAAAACCTGGCATGAAGTCTTTTGCCGCAATTACTCTCCGGACACCATGTTTGACCGCCTTGTGGAAACTACAAAATGGGAAATGCTTGATTGGGGTTTTTACGATGACAGATACTTACCGCTTCGCAGGATTCTCGACCGGACCAGGCATCCGGTTTTTTCGAGAATCCTGCAACCATTTCAACCGGTATTGGCAAAATGGAATTACCAACAGTGCAAAAATGCAAATACACTCTCTCCCGCCAGTATCGGATTCATTGTATTAATAAAAAATCAGTAATCACTTTACGAATCGCCATTTCGTTCCAAAGAAATTCATAAAAACTCCACCAACAATTCCAACATCTTCCGGTCCAACTGATGTCCTTGAAATTCTTCGTAGTGTACATCTTCACGTCTGCTGTCAACGAAACCGAAACTCCCCCGCAAATTCCACAACGCCCAGCCCCAGCCTGCTTTCTTCCACAACTCAAGCCAATCCCTCATCCAAGCCAGCGCGACATCATGCGGTGTTCGGTTATAACACCCCCATTCGCCAACGTGAACACCACCTCCTTTTTCTTCCAGTTTCTTAAAGGGAACGATTTTTTCTTCGTACAACTTCTGTTGATCCCAAATCGCATCCCCCAGTTTCAACGGCCACGTCGGTTCAGGCCAATTTTTTGAGTTTACCCAGCTCGCCTTGTAATGGCTGATCTGCATGGGATCATAACCCCGCGTGCTTTGTCCTACTCTCAAATCGGCCAGCGACATCACCGGTTCTCTCCCCCATTGCAATCCATCGACGATAATCAAGCGGTCTTTATCTTCATCCCGAATCGCTTGGATCGCCTCTGCCATGACCAGCGTGTATGTTTCTTCTTTGATCCGCGCCGGTTCATTGAGTAAATCAAAACTGACACGTTCATTCGAGATTCCTTTATATCGTTTTGCAAAATTTCTCCATTGGAAACAAAACTGCTTAACGGCTTCTTTCGAAGACCAAAGATCAAGCGGTTCTTCCGGTGAATTCACGCAATAGCCGGGAGCGCGATGCAAATTGATGTTGACATGAATGCCGTATTGTTTTCCCCATTCCACAACCTGGTCGATCTCTTTCAACATGTTTTCATCCAATTTTTTCGGATCGTCCGCATCGGTCCAACACCTATAATCGGTCGGTAGACGGACAAAGTCGAATCCCCATTCGGCCAGCCACTCAAAATCTTTTTCCCGATACGGGCTGTTCCTTCGCAGCGTGAATTTCTCGAGCAAATTCACTCCCTTCCAAGCGGGAAGATGTGCGCCGGTGATCTTTGTTGCATCTTGGGCCAAAGCCGGATTCGAGATTGCCATTCCACCTGTTAGTGCGATTGCTGATTGCAGGAAATTTCTACGTTTCATAATGCCTCCTTCACTACCCTTTTGATTCTTGAAATCTGACGAGGTTTCTCTCATTCTATGTCACTATACATCTGTAATTCAAGAATAACGCTTCCTATGAAATATCAAACAACCTACCGCACATCACAGGAGAAATCAGCATTCATCGCTTTACCCCTACCCATAAAGTCTATAATGTGATATTTGAACTATATTTCTTCTTGAACACAGCATGTAGGAGTAAAAGTCATGAACAAAACTTCTTCAAAAGCCTTTACCTTGATCGAACTTCTGATCGTTGTCGCCATTATCGGTATCCTCGCCGCGATTGCCGTGCCGAATTTCTTGAATGCGCAAACCCGCGCCAAAATCGCACGTGTCTACGCGGATATCAAGGCGCAATCCACCGCCTTGGAACAGTACCGATTGGATAACAATCATTATCCTCCGAGCAACGTTCCGGCACCTCGTTTGCGAAAATTATCAACTCCGTTTGCGTATATTGCTTCCGTCCCGCGGGATATTTTCGCGGATACCCTCGATCCGTCCCAAGCGCCGGCCCGAGGTTTCTTCCATTACGTCGAACGGGAATCGGAAGAAGCCTGGTTTCGCTCCGATTGGCATTCATCCAATAGCAATTTGCAAACTTCGGCGAATAACAGTTTGGAGATTCCCGGCGGTCTGGCTTGGCATATTCGATCCGTGGGGCCTGATAAGGTATTGAACTACGGTTTCCCGTTCGACGTCACCAATGGTTTGATTAGCACTGGGGATATCGATGTTTTTGGCCCTTAGCTAATGAAGAATCATGTACTTGTGCACTCCTAAAATTGCCTGAATCAGGATGCTCAAGATTCAAGGATGACCAAAATATCCTCTATTGAAAGTCATACTACTTTTAGCGAGAAATCCTCGTCCGAGGACCGTTTTATCGAATCGTCATGAAATACTTTCATATCCCCATCCCGAAAATCCAGGCCAATCCCGATTCAGACAATAATCCCCACTGAAGGGTACCAAGTGTAAGCGAAGTCTACCCATGCTGACTCGCACTCAAACTCAAGACCATACTTTTTTTCCCCAACCAATTACTTCCCAAATTCTGCGGTTCTCTCCCTATATAGAGAGAGAGACACTTCAATTTCAAGCGAAAGCGAGACAAAAAAAATGACCGGCTCAATCCCCAAAACCATCAACATGCCCGAACTCGAAACCATCAACACCGATTTCCTCCAAACCCAACTCCGCACCATCGAATCCATGCTTACCCGCATGTCACAGCAAATCTCCGGCGATGACGACGTCAACGATCCTCAAACCCAATCGTTCTACCGGCTCTATTCCAGCACCATCCGCCTCTATATGAGCGTGCACAAATTCACCCATTCCCCAAAAGAGGATCCATCAGAAGAAACTGATTCAACAGAAGTTATGGACAAAAATGAAGAGCCAAACAACATACAAAACAAAGAAGAGCAAAACCAATTTCCCCCGTCAAAATCACAAATAGCCGACTCAACCCCAATACCCCAAAACCGCTTCAAATACATCTTCGAAAACCAAAAAAGAAAATCACGCAAAAAGAATAGGAATTCAAAAACTAAAAATGCCGCCTCCTCCGCTGGTTCATATAATCGACCAGTAAATACTGCCCCAGCGTCTGCGGAGAGGTGAAATAGGCTTTCCCCTTGCTGATCTGTGTCTGTTTTTGCACAAATTCGATCAACATATGATCGCGAGCCAGCATAAATGTGTTGATGCAAATCCCTTTGTTCCGGCATTTTTCCGCCTCGCGCAGGGTTTCGTGTATGATCCATGGATCCCACCAAGAATGACGAAAAATTTTGCCCTTGTGATGGATCGCAGACGGTTTGCCGTCCGTAATCATGATGATCTGCTTGTTTTCGCAGGTATAGCGCGACAAAATGCGCTGAGCCAATGCCAAACCCGCTTTGGTATTCGTGTAAAACGGGCCGACCTGAGCATAAAGCAGCTCTTCATAAGCGATTTCCTTGGCCTCATCGAAAAAGAGCAATATATCAAGAGAATCCTGCGGATACTTGGTACAGATCAAATGCGATAAAGCCATGGCGACTTTTTTCGCCGGAGTGAACCGGTCTTCTCCATACAGTATCATGCTGTGGCTGATATCCAGCATCATCACCGTCGCGCATTGGCTTTGATGCTCGCTTTCGATGATTTCCAGATCCTCGTTTTCCAGATCGATGGGGAAATCGACGCCGTTACGAACCAAGGCGTTCTGAAACGTTTTGGAGATATCGAGATCAAGGTGATCACCGTATTCCCACGGCCGCGTTTCGTAATTGTAAACATCCCCCGTCCCCTTCTTGGCCGTTTCATGATGCCCCAACCGGCTCTTTTGGATGGATGACAGGAGCTCTTCAAGCGTCTTTTCACTTAGCAACCGGAGACCCTTGTCGGAAAGTTTCTTGAGTTTGCCTTCGCTATCGACATATCCGGCTTTTTCCAACAGCTGCATCAGCTGGTCCGCCAGCTGATCGGCTTCTTCCCCATCGCCTAAAGCGCCGGATTCCTTCAACATATCAAGAGCGGACTGCACATCGCCGTCGGTCAGGAACAGATAATCCTTCAACAAATCGAGCAATTCCTGCGCATCGGCCATCAAATCGTCGTCATCGTCTCCGGTAAATTGTGTATATCGAAATGTACGCATAATAATTACCCATATGCCACATGTCCTTGCATCTCGGTCTTACTCAATCTTTTATGAGCATATAATCCTTCCAACATGAATTCGACACCCGAGGCCAGGACTTCGGTATGTTTCATATTTTCTTCTTTTAAATAGGCCTGCACACGGCCGAGCATACCCCGCACTTTTTTGGCACGGTCGACCAAATCTTTCGCCGGCAATGAATCCGTCAATAAGAACGTCTCGTTTCCATGCTGAAACCAATCGACCGTGGATTGGCAGTCGTCATGGCCGAAATATTCCGTGAACACAATCCGCACCGCCTGGCGAATCAACCGTTGCGCAACCTGTTCCGCCCCGCGTTCTTCACCGGAATAGGAAAGTTCCATCTTCCCGGTCATCGCCGGGATGACATGCATGAGATCGCTGGCCCGGGGGCAAATGACTGATTCCCCGTTCATCAAAGCTCGCCGCTCTGCACTGCTGAGCAGCAGTTCCATGCTTGTAATCGAAAAACGGGCACTGACACCGGATGCGGTCTCGACATCCTTGCTCTCCCGTGCAGCGCGTGCGATTTCTTCGACAATCTGCTTGATAAATCTGGGGATCACGACTTGTTGCCCATTGCGCCCGGCAATATCGGCCTCTTGATCGGTAATGTCCATGCCTTCATCTCGGCTCAGCGGGTAATGGGTGCGGATTTCCGAACCGATGCGGTCTTTCAACGGTGTCACGATCCGCCCCCGGTTCGTGTAATCCTGGGGATTGGCGCTGAACACCAGGCACACATCGAGCGGAAGCCGCAGAGAATAACCGCGGATTTGAATATCCCGCTCCTGCATGATATTGAACAATCCGACCTGGATTTTTGGCGAAAGATCGGGCAGTTCGTTGATCGCGAAAAGCCCCCGATTGGCGCGCGGCACCAGCCCGAAATGAATGGCCTCTTCGTCCGCCAGATCCAACCGCATTTTTGCCGCTTTAATGGGATCGATATCCCCGATCAAATCGGCGATGGTTACATCGGGTGTAGCCAGTTTTTCCGTAAACCGCCGTTCCCGAGGAATCCATTCGATCGGTGTTTCATCTCCTTTTTCTTGTAAAAGTGTCCTTGCATATTTCGAGATAGGATGAAAAGGATCGTCATTGATCTCGCTTCCGGCAACCACCGGAAGCGATTCATCCAACAGGGATGGCAATAAACGAATCATCTTTGTCTTGGCCTGGCCGCGCAGACCGAGGAAAATCATATCGTGCTTGGAAAGAATAGCATGCACGATCTGAGGAAAAACCGTATTCTCATATCCGATAATCCCAGGGAAAAATTCCCCCCCGTTTTTCAACTGTTGCACAAGATTTTCCCGCATTTCCTCCTTCACGGAACGGGAGCGGTACCCCGAAGATTTCAATTCACCAAAGGTTTGGGGATGTGTCATCGTATTTCGCTGCCTCCATAAAAAATAGGAGAAAAAGAAAATAGGTATATGATGGAGTGTATTAGGAATTTCACTATTTTGAATGGTATATTGATTACCGAGAAAAGAAGGAGCCATTTCCAATAATAAACGAGCGTTTTCATGTTCGCTCATAAAGGACTATCCCCTCTTCCAAAGCATGGGAAACAAGATGGTTTTTGGATTGGCTCCAACGAATAATTTCATCTTGAGAAAAGATCAACACATCCTGAGAAACCGGATAATGGGCAAGTATACGCCATACTTTCGCCATTTCTTGTCGTCGGCTTTTCCCGGATTCAAAAGGTTCATCTTTCACGATTAGAAAATCCACATCGGATTGAGGTTGAGCAGTTCCCCTTGCATGAGAACCAAATAGAATCACCCTGCGTGGATTCACACTTTTCACGATTTTATCGGTCATTTCCTGAAGCATGTTTGATGTAACTGTGTTCATACGAACCTCAATTGCAAATGAAGCTATTTCTTAATTTTACCCTACAGGGAGTGTTCATGTCTACCAACTTTCCATCACTTAGATTGTATCGTGAAACTCATATTCTGATTTATCCCCCTCATCCAATTCCGAAACACCGATTAAAATCTCTTTTATCAAGTCATAGGTGAGATCAGGATTTTCTTCCGCACATTTACCGATCCTTGCCCAATGTTCAATTTGGCTGGTTATAGATCGATGATCAATTTGGCTGTATTTTTTAGCCTCTTGAAGCAATTTATCCGATATTTTTACTGCTGACGACATGTTTTTTCTCTCTTTTTTTAGTTGAGTTTGTTATCAATCATAGACAGAACATCGAGAAACGCAATGTATGGAATGTTGTTTGAACCATAGTCAGAAACAAGATCAATAGCAGCATTGATTTTTCAAGAAGTATGCATAGGATACCCCAGATCATGAATACATCTTCACCCCACATCGTGATGCTGAATAAAGCCTATCCCCCATGGACCGGCGGGATCGAGCGCTATGTCTGCGATGTCAGCGAAGCGTTGGTGAAGCGAGGCTGGAAAGTCACGGTTCTCGTGTGCAACGATGCACGATTCGAAACCTGCGAGATGATCCACGGAGTCCGGATCATTCGAGTTCCCCGCTGGGGAACGATCCTCTCGCAGCCGATCCCGAGCCGCTTTTTTCGGCGCTTGCGCTCGTTGTCCCCCGATTTCGTCCATGTGCATATGCCCTATCCTCTCGCTTGGCTGGCTGTTTTTCAAGTTAAAAAACATATACCGGTTGTATGCACCTGGCATAGCGACATCGTGCGCCAGCGGTGGTTAATGAAAATTCTTTCTCCATTCGAGCAACGGTTTCTTTCACGATGCAATCGTATATGGCCGACGTCGGAACTACTGCTGAATTCATCCGAATCACTTAGCAAACACAGAGACCGCTGCTCGATTATTCCTTTGAGCATTCCTCCATCTGAAAAGGATGATGCGCAGCTGATCCAACAGATCAAAAAAAGATATCCTGGAAAGATCGTCTTGTTCGTCGGGCGGTTGGTGGGGTATAAAGGGTTACCTTATTTGATTGAAGCGATGCCCGAACTTAATGCGACTTTGCTGATTGCCGGAGACGGTCCAGACCGGCAGAAACTGGAAGAGATGGTTTCACGATCACCAAAATCGGAGTCGATTCACTTATTAGGGCAGGTGAGCGAGTTGGAGAAACAAGCGCTCTATCGAGCCGCGGATGTGTTTGTTCTTCCATCTATCTCCCAAAACGAGGCTTTCGGGTATGTATTGCTGGAAGCGATGATGAATGAATGCCCGCTTATCACGACTGATTTGCCGACCGGAGTACGGTGGGTGAATGAAGACGGAGTATCAGGCATCGTTGTTCCTCCAGCAAATGCAAAGGCGCTTGCGCAAGCGATTCGAACCATTCTTGAGGATGAACCGCTTCGAAAACAATTCACTACAGAAGCAAAAAAAAGGGTCGAATTGTGTTTCCGTTTCGAAGAGATGATTGATCACATCGAATCGGAATATAGGACACTGCTTACTCCCCATTGAAAGTCTGATCGTGCGAAGCAAGAATAGTGGTACGCTGTCTTGGAAGCATGTGTTAAAAATGCGGGCAAGGATGCCCGCGCTCCAATGTGTACCGCCGCCGTCCCGGCGGCATGTACAAAAATGCGTACCAAATATGTATACGTTCCAAAGTACGTTCCCGCGATAGAGGAGTGGAATAATTATGAGTGCCGAACCGACCAAACCATTGGATGCAACCATCCGGCAGACATTGGAAGAACACCGGATAATCACCCAATTGACCCGCCAGATGCTGAAAGCGATCGAAAACAAGCCGGAGGGGGATCTGACCGCCTGGCAAAAAGACATGCAAAAACAATGCACTGAATTATACGATCATCTAAAGAAACACTTCGAACTCGAAGAAAACGGCGGATTCATGACACCCGTCATTGAAGAAAATCCGTCGAAAGAATCCACTGTCCAAGCCTTGAAAGAAGAGCATCAAATCCTCCTCGATGACTTGGATACACTTACCCAAAAAATGTGCTCGATACCCCCTTCGGATTGTGATGCCTGCGAACAACTCTGTGAATCTTTCCAGCAATTGGTGAAAGCATTACGAAAACACGAACGGATCGAGGATCAGATGATTCAAAGCGTATTCACGGACGATATCGGTACGAAAGATTGATGGTACAATAAGAACAGAAAACGTTAGAGTTCGATGAATAAAAATTTGTTGACTATTGAAAAGGAGCGGTTATACTTCTACATGTAATTCAGCGAAGGTAATACAGGCAATACAGTCTACCTTATATAGTATGGGTAATACAGGCGTTCTCACCTGTCCCTGAAGTACACACCAAACGGGGGCGTTCCGGTTTCGACGGGGATGTAATCGTTTGGGAAGTGCATGCCGAGGTTTCCGTCGGCCTCGTTAAACAGGCGGAAAAAATTTAACTGCCGATTACGCAGAACTACCTCTCGCTGCCTAACAAGGCGGCGCGCCCCATCCGGTTTCGCCCTGTTGATCGGATGACCGGCGTCATAAAAACGGGGATAGCGTAACGGACCGCCTTCATCCGTTGCGTGAACCTTAAAGAAGGCTGGCCGTCCAAAAAGTCGTCTCTGCACTTTGGGCGGTAAGACTTGAGCAGAGACTAAGCATGTAGGACTCCCCTTACGGGCATTTTCGGACGCGGGTTCGACTCCCGCCGCCTCCACTATTTATTTCTCTATATACAATTTACGGAACACGGTTCGATCACATCACGATAAACACGAATTCAACGATCAGTGAAGCATCCATATTCAGCTGCTTTTCCGGGTAGACAACGGCAATTGGACAAAGGAAATGGCGGAATCGATCCTGGCGGTTCGTTTTCCCCATTTTATTTAGGATTATCGGTTGCAAGTTGTACTTCTGATGAACTAGGGATAACTTTTATCAATGCGTTTATAGATTCTTCATAAAGATTCGATTGTCGAACTGTTTCCTTATTAAGTTGATCAAGTTTTTTCAAGGCATTTTTGGATGATCCAGCCATATCGTTCATTATGGAGTTATTTTTCTCCAAAGCCTGAAATATCTTATCGAGGGTTTCTCCTGTGGAATATGATGTCTGAAATGTAGCGTATAGAGCGACGAGTGAAAGGAAAATGGCTATACCAACTCCAATCCATGAATTTCTTGATTGTTTTCTGAACCGCATTTCCTCTTCGCTTAAGAAATCATAGCGCTCTAACCTCAATAGATTTGGTGAAGCATAAAGTTGAATGTTCAGAAAATCGAATAATTCATTTGATATGAGCGGATCAGAAAAGGAATAATCCATAGTATATTCCTGATTTACTGGAAGTTGGCCGTATGGGCCATACCTTTTTTCATCGTTAACCTGAAGAGGAATAATTAAACGATGATCTATCAAATATCTTATAAGATGAACGATACTGATGATTAAACGTTCAAGTTCTTTTGATCTACGTATGACACGTTCACTATCTTCTTGTGTTGGATCAGGCTGTTCAATGCCAAACCGAAAATGGGCTTTCTTCGTTTGAGGATTAAGAAGAATATTGCAGTCAGGTAGAGAAGGCCAAATAATATTGTAAAGAAAGCAGTTGCCTTCTTGTTCTTTGATTATGGCTTTTATTATATTTTTCTCAAATTCTGTGAAATGTTGTTCTGCCATAATGCATCTCCTTTTTGCGTTTTTGCTAAATCGATAAATATTCGTCAGTTTGTCTCCCCCTTCGATCAAGGTCCTCAGCAGTATAGGATGGGTCACTTTTTATGACCCATCATTTACAATCCTCAAAAACCACTGAAAGCTGCCTTATGCCCCGTCTTTGCCACCCGCACGAACCGTTCACGTATATAAATTTCTCATGCAAAATAATCAATTATTATTCACCAATCGGAAGGCTACGTAATCTATGCCTTGTCTCTTCAATAACCAAAACGGCTCCGCACTTAAGTTCCTCAGTCACGATACTCAACACAGCCCGAAGCCGGTCAACCTGATGACTTGCCCGTGCATCACGAAGCCTATAGATGATCACGCTTGTTAAATAGCACGAAGATGCAACAATTTCACCAAATCCAAGATCAAACGTAATGACGATGCGTTTCTCTCTTAATCCCTTATCAAATATCTCAGGGTCTGGAAGACGTTGTAATCTCTCCTCACTCAGATGGATAGCATCATATCCTTCAGAACGAAGCCATTCGACTACAGACTGTGATACTCCCATATCAGCGAGGAATCGCAATTCCATGCCTATGACACCTCTACTTGCTCTTGCGCGAGCCAACCTGCATACTCCAGCGCCTCCTTAATATCCTCCTCAACAAGATCAGGATATTCCCGAAGCACCTCTTCAAACGAAGCCCCATGCGCAATCTGGCTCACAACCACGGAAACAGGGATTCGCATTCCCCGGATACAGGCGCGGCCACCCATAATGTCTTTTTGAAAAGTAATACGCTCAAAGTGTGCCATCTTATATATCCGTAATATCTCCGAATCGTTTTTTATCCTGTACCATCACGCCACTTCCCGAATCGCTTCCGGAATCCGCCTCAACATTTCATCATTCCTCCCATTCTCCGGAAGCAACACCGTTTTCAGATGCTTAAAAATCCACGGAACCTTATCGGCTTGCAGATCGGACGGTTCGCCGACATAGACTGGGATCAACCGCTTATTGTAGGCTTTTTCGCTTAAGGCATATTCAATATCGCGGTAGACCGTATCGGATTCAAGCGCATGGGGCGTGAGTAGGACAACCATCGCTTCCGATTCCCGCAATCCTGCTGCCATCTTCTCAGCCCAGTTTTCCCCCGGCATGATTTCCCGTTTGTCATACCACGCTTCGAAACCGGCAGCGTCTAAAGCAGCCGCAACCTTATCGGCCAACGCTTTATCTTTTCGTGAATAACTTATGAATACTTTCATCATTCTATCTTCTTTCACCAACCATATTCTATCGATATATTACTGCAATATGAAAACCCAGCAAAGCCAACTTGACGGAAATCTATGAAGGAGAAACGGCGGTGGGTTTCATTATCATTCAACCCACCCCACCGGCTCATCTCCCTCTTTCGTGTCCTTCAAAATTTTCGTGCTTTCGTGATTCAAACGAGAATGAATGAAAACCCGCCTATCCCCCCAATCCTGTAAATCCTGGCCAATCCAGATTCAGACAATCAATCCCACAAAAAAAGATTTAATAAAAGTGCGCCACTTTCCATCTTACCCATCCAAAAATATACACTTACACAACCATAAAAATTTCTCTGCCAACATTAATTTAAAAATAATGCGGTATGTTTACTAATAGTAGAGGGAAGTGACATTTTTTTCGGCCGAAAACCGTCACAACCGAACCAAGACTACAACCGGAAATCCAGCCAGCCGGAGAGATAAACAACCCCCCGGCAACCCGCCCCGGTTCAGCGGTCCAAAAAAGGATTTCCAGCGGCTATGGTGTAGATATAGTAGGGGCGGTTCACGAACCGCCCCTACGAACGGGCAATCACGCTGGATTACCCCTTCAATGTGTAGGGGTAGACCTACGTGTCTACCCCCGTGTCTATCCTATACCTTCAGCCTAAAAAAAACCCGAGTGCATCACGATGAACTCCGGCTTCGTTCCCCGGAACGAACCACCTGCGATGCCGGCCCCGGTTCCTCTTTTGGTGGTACAGGTATCCAAACAAGGAAACCGGCGATACCGCGTGCGTATCCGAATGGCCCCGCAGGTTCCAAAAGTAGTCGCCGCCCTCCGTTGGGCGCCCAACTCAAAAAAATCGAATCTATGAAAAACGTTGGGGGGGATGAGCACCGCGAATCCCACCATCACCGATCTCCCCATAACGGGATAAAATTTATCTCCCCCCAACCTTTGGGGTACATAAGGTAGGCTAGTCACAAAATCATGAGAATCCCCAACAGGAGAGCTCTGCCCAGCTGCGTTGGAAAGATCGCTTTTCATGATCCATCATTCCAACTAATCCCCCATACCAACCGGAAAAGCCCGCCACTCCCCCTCTTCATTCATAACACAATATTTCATCACCCGAACCGCCAAAACCGTATCCCGATACGGAACCTCCGCGCTCCCTTCGATGCGATAAACCCACTGGACATTTTCAATATCGAGATCGAGACTTTCAGGATTCATCAATTCCGCACGATAGTGACACCGGGCCGAAATAGCACGTGTATCCTGTTGATTGTCCTGTTCTTCAAGCGGATCCTGATCGATATAAATCGGAGCGATGGTTTCGCGAAATTCATCTTCCAGCGTTTGATCCGGAACAACACTCAATACAAGCAGTGCGCGTTCGATCGCGGAATCCGCCAGATATTCCGCCTGCTCGGTCAACAAAATTCGATGCGTCTGCCGGGAAAGGTAGGTCATGCTTCCGACCAGCGAGGTCAGCAAGAATAAGCCGATCACCGAAAACAGAAGAATAACCGGTAGCGTCACAAAACTTTTTTCCGACGGTTTGTTTCTCACGAATTCACCCTTTTATCGTAACGATGGAAACCAGACGATTCAGCCGAATTTCGAGCGGCCGCTGATGTTCTTCCTGCTTCCACACCAACCAGAGTTGGCTGCTGTCCAATCGTTCTATTTCGAGCCAAGATTCTTCCAGATTGGCGACTTTGAAACGCCGTGCTTCCGTTCCCTCCTCGCGGATTTCACGAATCAGTTCCTTTTCATCGATGAAATACACAATTTCACGGCGTGTTCCTTGAGCGGAAAGTTGGCTCAGCTGAATGAGGGAACCGGGAGGAAAATCGGCTTGCAAAGACTGGCGAATATCACTCTTTATCCGATCCAGAACTCGTTGCCCTTGGCAGGTAAACAACACATTCCGGTGGGTGGATTTCTTCATTTTCTCCATCCCGAACCACAACTTCGAAACCGTCCCGCTCATCACGCCAATGATCGCGATGACGATCAATAATTCTATTAAAGTAAAGGCTCGTTTCGAATTCATCATTCTTGACCGCCCCTATCGGCACGCCGGTAGGCAACCAAACGGTAATACCGTTTTCCTAGTGATTCGATTTCATGCGTCATTCGGACCGTAATTTTCAACAAATCCGGCTCATCGGTTACAGAAATAAGATAGTAGCCCTTCGCTTTGATCCGTTCCGAAAATTCGGAAAGAGCAATTGGTAAGGGATGATTTTCGGGTGAAGGAGGTGGCAATTCGGCTTGCGCCAATACCGCGTCCATTTCCGACGACATGATTTCCGTGATTTGAATCCGCTGCTGCAGCCCAACTTGAGTATGAACCACATACCCCCAACAATGCAGCATCCCCCCTGTCATGATACCGATAATGGCAATCACGATCAACAATTCGATCAGAGTAAATCCTTCTTCCTCGCTTCGGCGCGTTGAAAAATAAGGTTTATCGGCAAGCGGAACAAGATAGCGGCGCAATTCGATGTTCCGCGGAAAATAGGCGCATCCAAAAATCAAACAAGGAATGAAAAACATGAGAAAGGGATTGAAAGCATATAATTGGCCGGTAGGAAAAAGCCCCCTCATCGATGTTCCCCCTCCCCCTAAAAAAAACAAGGGGACAATGGCAAGAAAGAAAAAGGCAGCAGATAACGTAATGATAAATACAATAATAAAAAACGGCAGTTGATTGAATACCCAAAAAGCCATAAGGCAGCCAGTCAAAATAGCCGCGCCCGTCAATGAATTTTCAAGGGTGATCGCATCATATCCAAAACTGATCCCGACTCCGATAATCAGCAAAAAAGTAAAGGTAATCATGGAGTGGATAGTAGACTCATTGCGAAAGGTCAGGATACTCACCACGAAAAAAACGCAGGTGAGGAAGGCAATCATCCCCAATGTGACCTCTGCGGGAGGAAGATAAATCGAAGCGAGGGCAGCGATTTGTAGTGAGATGAAATGCCAAATCAACAATCCCACCACAGCCGCATAAATCCAGAAGAATATCCTTCCCCACTGGATTGACCGCACCGCGCGTATGATCCGTTCCGGCTCCACTATTGAACTCCTCTTACATAATGACCATCATATTCTTGAACAACGCCACATACATCGAAACCAACGCAAATGCCCCAACCAGCGCCACTGCCAGCAGCAAAAGCGGTTCGAGAATTTCCCGCATGATATTTGTCAGCATATCCAATTGACGCCGGTGATAATGGCCCAGATTACGCAGAGACTTCCCAAGTTCCTGCGATCCCTTCGAATCGGTCTGTGCCAACATCCATAACGTCGTATGCGGAATGATACTTCTTCCCGGATTCTCAACGTACTGCTTGCCGGCCAATACCGCGACATTCAATTCTTCCAAAGCCGACACCGACGCCGGATTCCGGTACGATTCTTTGGCAATGGAAACCGCTTCTGTGCCGGAATGGCCTCCTTCAACCAGAATCCCAAGCACTTCACACAATTCCGCCGCATTGGCATGCCGATGATAAGTCCCCAAAAACGGAATAAAGCGAATAA
Source organism: uncultured bacterium (assembly GCA_964412555.1). Taxonomy (GTDB): domain Bacteria; phylum Hinthialibacterota; class Hinthialibacteria; order Hinthialibacterales; family Hinthialibacteraceae; genus CAYPPG01. The sequence goes on along the minus strand of CAYPPG010000052.1, from coordinate 18,584 downwards.
ACCGGTTCATCGTATGAGACAAAGAGGATTTCCCTTCGATATCCGAACCGATCCAGCCAATCGCCAGCCAGGCCAATAAAAAGATCAACCCGTCAAACAAGATTAAAAAAGATGGTCCGAGGCTGAGAAAAATCTGAGTTATATCAGGCAATTCCCTTCCCATTTGATGGTACATATCCTTGAAGTTCGGAAGACAATATAAACAGAGAATGGCAAAGTCCGCCAACAAAAAAGTCCAAACCAAAAACGGATAGACTAGACATTTCTGCAATTTGTGGCGAATATCCCGCGCCAGCTGAAGATAATGGCTGATGGAGAGAAGCATCGTGGGGAGAACATTGCCCTTTTCACCGATCCGGATGAGTTGGCGTAAAATGCCGGGGAAATAATGCGGATAGCCATCCATCGCATCAGCCAGCGAACTCCCGGAAGCAACCGATTCGGAAATATCTTCGAGCGTACGTTTCCACCCGCGGTCCAGCGCCTCCCCGCTCATCGAGTAGATTGTCTTATCGACCGGTAATCGGAGAGCCACAGCGGATGATAATTGTTCGACGAATAAAATCAGATTATCCCATTTATATTTTGCCATTGCAGTCCTCTTCGTTGTTTTCAATCGATCAAGGTCCAAAGGTAGTAATATACCCTCGGGATGTTGTACCGTTGCTTGGATCGTATGTCACCAAAGTTTCCGGTTGTTGCGGATTGAAATCGGTGGAATAAGCGGGTCCCAACCCGTACACGAGATAATTGGCGCTTCCTTTATGACCGTAAGGAGACACAGGTATACTTTCCCCCTCCGCCTGAATGAAATTCAGATAATAATAAGTTGTAATACTATTTCGCTCCCTATCGACAAACTCATGACGATCCGCATCGGCAGGATGTAAAAATATATCCTCAGGCAGGCTGGAGAGATACGGAATCGGCGTCGTCAAAGGAAGCAAATCGCCGGGCGACACCGTCATCTCTTCTGCATTCGGCGGATATGTATCCCGATCGACAAAATACGATTCCAGCGACCACACAAGCAGTTCTTGCTCCGCCAGTGAACGGGATACTTTCGCCCGCGTCAAGGCATTGAGAAAATTCGGTACAGCGATAGCCGCCAGCAGGGAAATGATCGTCACCACCGTCATCAATTCGATCAACGTAAAACCTTGATCTCTTTTGTTCTGTTTCATGATTCACTCTTCGGAGTTGAAATTTACTATTATAAAAATCATTACCTGGAATTCCATCCATGATCCTATGCAATTCTTTCTCTTTTCTAAGATAATACAAAACCAGCTGTTTAGTCCAGTTAAAGAAGTAAAAACTTGGAATTCTTTAGGGGAGAAAGAATTATCCGTTGCCATGCAATCATAAATATGGTATGTTGCATCAATCGTACATTCGATCATATATTATTGTTTTCATTTTCTTATCCAGGAGGATACTCATGAATACGAAAGGTTTTTCATTTGTTTTATGGCTGATTGTAATATCGATTATTGCTTTTCCGACAATGGGAGAAGTCGTTTTCGAGGATGATTTTATGGGAGACAGTGTAGACGGACAGGATCCAATGTATTGGCAGTGGTGGCAGTACGCGGATTTGGTTTGGGCGGATGAAGCCGATGACGTTCCCGAACATGGCCCCGGCGTATTGGTATTAGGCGGAGACGGTGGCGGCGGTACAGTCCATATCGGCTTGGAAGCCGATGAAGTGAAATCCCTTACCGATTATCGAGTTACCGTTTTGTTTGTGGATCGGCTCATTAGTGGAGAAGAGGGCGACAGCGATTTTCACATCGGGATTCGCTGCCAGGAATATGACCCGTTTTCACAAGATCCCGAAAATTGTTATGAAGTGGAATACGACGGCGATGACAACGGACCGCGCGATGTTGTACCGGAAGACGGTCCGACTTCCTTTTTCATTTTCACTCGTGGCGGCGATGCTGAATTGCGGGGAGAAGAAGAAGATTATGTGTATTACGCAACCCGCGATGTCGTCCCGAGGCCAGTCAGTAATCAATGGTATTGGTTATCAATCCAAGCGGTTGGCAATGTCATTCGGGCCAAAGTCTGGCGATATGAAGACGACGAACCGGATTGGATTTTGACGGCAGAAGATCCCTTGAACGAATTTCCATCAGGCGGCGTACGCATTGGAACCTGGTCGGGTATCGCTCATGTGGCATATGTGAAAGTTGAAACTGTTGAAGAAGCCGCGATCCAGGAGTGGCCTATTCACTAAATATGCTTCGTTACGATTCGATTCCCTCCTCAATTGCTTAAATAATTTATATCAATAGAGCATCCAACTTTCGACATCCGTTACAGTACCATATGGAAGGGGGATTCCTCGTCGGCCGGTAGGAATCGCAATGACCTGTGTGGGATAGAGTCCGGCCGCCTCGATCCCCATATTCGTCGCAAAAAGAGTTTTTGCGTTATCACCATAACCAAAAGCCAGATCGACAGGTCCGGAAAGTCCGCGTGTGAAGACTCGGTAATCACCGTCCGGACTGATCCGGAAAACCAGCCCTAATATGCCATCGGCGACGTAAAGGTAACCGTCTTGATCGAATGCCATTCCTTGAAGTGATTCGGCGAACTGGGTAACAAACGGCTCCGCTGTTCCATCTTCATGAATACGATACACCGCACTGTTTTCCTGATCATTATTACAAACATACAATTGACCATCCGGCGAGAACGCCAATCCATTGGGATTGCGAATGGTTGTGACCAACGTCTCGATTGTGCCGTCCGGATAGATTTTATCGATAGTATCCGAACCGATTTGAGCCACATACATCACTCCCTCTTCGTCAAAGGCGATATCGACCGGGAAATTCAGTCCTTCCGCGAAGACCTCCGTTCCCCCTAGTGGCGAAAATTTGACGATCGAGTGCATAAATCCGTTGGAGAGATACAGATTATCCTCATGATCAATTGCCAGGGCATTCGGACCTAGCGTTCCACCTCCAGAACCTTGATCGAGCAGGACATATTTTGTAGCACCGTCTATGGTCACTTGGTACACACCGCCAATGTCGGCATCTGTAATATACATATTGTTCTGCCGATCGATCGCCATTCCATAAGGAGTTCCTTCCAGAGTCGCAATGACGGATGGCGGCGGAAGCGTAACACCGGAAGCGCTGTGGCGGTCCGCAGAATCGGAAGCGACCAGGAAAAAGACTTCATCCGGCGGTGACTCAACAACCAACTCGGTGGGTGTATCTCTCAAGATGTCGAAAAGAATTTCTTTACCGCTGTGATCCAAAGTCAATGTCGCTGATAGGGGAAAAGTATCGTCGAATATCGCGTTGGTTGGTATTTGAATTTGTGCACCGCCGGCGATGGATTCGACTTGAATGTTCCGTTCTACAATGCGAGGCGGTGCTTGATCGAACGGTGTACCAGTTGCCATTTCAATGACATAGACACCAGTCAAAGCCAGTTTGTTTTGTTGTTCGGGAGATGCAGATATTTCAAGTGTATAATCACCGGCAGCCGGAAATGTGATATTGCTCAAAAGAGAATACAATCCATTGGCGGAATTGTCGTTATAGAACACTTCCGTGTCGTTTTGATCGGTAATGCGAACAGCCGGATCCAGTGAATGCCAGGTTGGATCGACGAGGATGGAATAGGGTTGATCCGCTTCAGCGGAAAATACAAATTCATCGACATCATCCACGGGGCCGATCACCCCGGAGAATGGGCTGTTCAAATGTAATTGAATGCCGTTTTCTTCATCCTCCACTTCGGTTACATCCACTTGAAATGGACCGACAGATTTCGTGGTTTCTCCCATAACATATAAGTAAAGAGTCTCATCCTGCAAGGGTGTAAAACCGGGGATGCTGGTCACTGCAATTTCGGTGTTTGGAACGTTTCTGGCAATGACGTTCCGGTTGGCATCCATCAAAACGATGAAGGGGCGAAAATCATCGACACCGGTCACCATGAATTCATATGTTTTGCTTTCTTTCACTTCCACTTCAAAAGCAAAGACATCCCCTGGAATGACAATCTCTTCCAAACTGGTGAACGGTGCGGAGAAAATAGGAACGGGATTGACAACCAATGTATAGGGGCCGGCTGCTCCTTCATATTGTCCCGCTACGATGATCAAATAATTGCCGCTGACCTCGGGATCGAACAAAACAGCCGACATCGATCCAAAAAAATCATAATTCAAATCGGCGACATTGCCCTGCGGATCAATGACGGCGACCAGCGAATCGAGTATGTCTTTGGGAGTAGTGACAATAAACAAAGCCGGATTTCCCCGACGCAATGCAATGAGAAATTCATCCTGATCAAGATTGGGACCGATGATCCCGCTCTTCGATTCGAAAAGTCCGATGGTTCGGCGCTGTTCATCACCAGGGAATTCGGTGATTAGAAGCGTGTACGGAACCGATTCGGAAAAATCAAAGGCCTCCAGCCGGATGGTATAACTCCCGTTCAAAGGAATCTCGACCTGCATGTAGACGCCTGAAAAATTGGGATAGTTGGTACCGCCGCTGGATGCTACGACATTCCCTAATACGTCGAGAAGGGAGAGGCGAATCTCAAAATCCCGCTCTTCGATATCCCACAGGATTTCCAAAATATCCCCCCGCGATGCATTGAAGGTATATTCAGCAGCCGGTTGATTCTGTGTCAATTCACCGGCAATTTCACGATCGAGAGAAATCGCTTCTTGAGCAAAAGGCGAAGGAATAGCCATCAACATGGCGAAAGTCAATATCGTAACCAAATACATGGCGTGTTGTAGAATTCTCATGGCTTGTACTCCTGAAATATAATCCGGGTAGCAAGGACAAGTGTTAGTCTGTCCTTGCTACTTAGTGCTACTCCGCAAGGGTAGACTTCGCTTACCCTTGCTACCCATTTTGGAACGGGTGCCAAGGGCAATACGAAGTCTGTCCTTGTTACTTAGTGCCATTCCGCAAGGGTAGACTTCGCTTACCCTTGCTACCCATTTTGGATCGGGTGCCAAGGACAATGCGAAGTCTGTCCTTGCTACTTAGTGCTACTCCGCAAGGGTAGACTTCGCTTACCCTTG
>CAYPPG010000052.1:0-13413 GCA_964412555.1 uncultured bacterium | reverse complement strand
TGCCATTCCGCAAGGGTAGACTTCGCTTACCCTTGCTACCCATTTTGGATCGGGTGCCAAGGGCAATACGAAGTCTGTCCTTGGGGTACCAAGGTTTCCAGCTAGCCCTTGATGCTATTCGCTACTGTATGGTCAAACGAACATAAAGTAAATGATTCTATTGTAAAGAGTTGTCTAGGCGTATTCACGGCAGATTGGATCGACTTTTTTATAGATGGTTTCGACTGTGTCTTGATCGAGGGGAGGTGTACCGTCACGGCAGTAAGGGGAGACTTTTAAACCTTTTTTCCGAAGATAAGCAAATCCGCTGATATCCGGCATCAGGTTTTGAAATCCCTCCAACGCGTGGTTCACGTCAAATTGCGCCCGGCGTGCGGCGGCAAAGTTGTTTTCATCGATCGCATCCAATATTCGCCGTAAAATATGAGGATAGATACTGCATCCCTGCCCGATTACACCGATGGCTCCCGTCATTACCGCCTGATAATACGCGCATTCCGAACCGGCAACCATCACAAAATCTTCTCCCTCCCCCGCTCGGATAAGTTCCCCCATCCAATACATATCTGTTGTTGAGAGTTTCATCCCGATAATTCTTGGCAGGCATGATAACTCGCGGACCAATCGAGGAGTCGTATGATATTCAGCCGGAAGATTCTGCGGATTATAGATAATGATAGGAATATCCGTGTTCTCATGAATCGTTTTGAAAAAATGAAGGATCGTTTCATGAACCGTAGAGCCATTTGTAATCTGAATACCCGCAGGAACAACCAGGACGACAGCCGCTGCTCCATTCTCTTTCGCAAAGGCGCTTAACTTCAATGTTTGATCGATATAGCATGAGGCATCGACCTTGATGTCGAAGTTCCCGTCGAATTCACCGCTTGTTCCACAGAATACCGTTTTTTTCCCTTCGGCAATTTCCAAAACGTGTTCGAATGCTCTTTTCGCTTCTTCGATAGAATACGAGTACATTCGGCCGACACCGGAACGACAGAACAGAGTGGTCACGGTGGGATTCTTGACCAACCATTTCGTATAATCCTGCAAACCGGCAATATCGATACTGCCGTCCTCGTTCGCGGGAGTGAACATCGGAGCGATCACCCCGACAAAAAAGTCACGGATTTCTTGTTTTGTTATTGGATGAATAAAAGGCATAAAGTATCTTTCTTCTTATTTTTCGATTTTAGCAATACGGTAGATCATTCTTTTGTGGAAGAAACTTTCAGTTCCACCAGCTCATCCGCAATCACTTTGTAAAATTTTGGTTTAATGTCGATGGAATCTTTATCGAAATGAACGGACCGCATAAAGAGAATTTCTTCCCCTCCATAATTCAATATTTCCGGATTGGTCATTTCTGTCAACAGTTTGTGATAATGGCTTCCGGGAATAAAAACTTTGCTGGTAATTCCACTTCGGCTTCTTTCTAAAATCCTCGTCCCGAAGTCTTCATCGTGAAAGATGAAATAAGAATCCATGACGTAATTGCCCTCCGGGAGTGGGATGCATTGTGGGGATTGTCTCATCACAAAGTATGTGATGATGATCCCCAAAACAAATACGCCTACATATTTCAAAATGTATTTCACCATTTCTTTCTCCTATTGCATAAGGCATAATCGTTTCGAACGTATCTCAAAAACATTATCCGGATTAGGTTATTATCCTGATAGATGATTGTAGTAAGAGTATAGCAAGGAGAAAAGAAGGTGTGAGCAACAGAAGCGACACATATGAATGTATGTCTGAATATACCTCCATTATTGTCTAGGCAATGAATAGAGAGTATAATTTTTGAAAAAGATGCGGAGATTATGCGGTATATTCATGAAAGAACCGATTACATTTGATATAGGCTTTTTTCCCAAAATAAATAGAGGCTTTTGAACTACTATCCAATCGAATGAATTCTGAATTAAGGTGATACGATGACAACCACATTACAAAAAATGACTGCGGAAGAACTCATTCGGATGCCGAACGATGATTTCTGCTATGAGTTAATTCAGGGAGAACTCAAAAAAATGTCCCCACCCGGCTCTCAACATGGAAGAATTATAATGAATATATCCGCTCCTCTTCATCAGTATGTCAAAGAAAAACAACTGGGTACCGTCTATGCTGCTGAAACAGGATTCAAGATCGCATCGAATCCTGATACAGTCCGTGCCCCAGATGTTGCTTTTGTCTGCCGGGAACGAATTCAACAAGTCGGTGATATTGTGGGATATTGGCCAGGCGCTCCGGATCTTGTTGTTGAAGTCATTTCACCTAATGATGTGTATACCGAAGTCGAAGAGAAAGTATTTGACTGGCTAGGATCCGGAACTCAAATGGTTATTACTGTCAATCCGCCAACCCGAACCATAACGGTTTTTCGCTCTAGTACGGACATCGTCATATTAACAGAAAACGATACATTGGAACTGGGGGATGTTGTTGCCGGTTGGTCTATTGCGGTCAAAGATATCTTCGAGTAATCAATTGTTTCATCATCCCAAAAACAAAATTTATCAAAAAAATTGCTCATTTTACGAGTGTTTTTATGGTGAATCATTGTTCATTGCGGAGAATACAAGTATAATCTCCGCAAAAGGTACGGTGATTATGCAGTATATTCATGAACGAGCCGATTGGCCGAATTTGACATGGGATATGAATCGGTTAGCCATGCTTGCCGATATACGGCATCATCAGGGGCTTCTTCTTGGAAGGATGGGTAGCCTTGGTTTTTCCTTACGTTCAGAAGCGAATTTGAAGATTCTTAGTTCAGAAGTGGTTAAATCAAGCGCCATCGAGGGCGAGATTCTCGATGTGGAACAGGTTCGATCCTCCATCGCTCAAAAACTTGGGATTGATATTGGCGGACTTACACCCGTGGATCGGAATGTTGATGGAGTGGTCGAAATGATGTTGGATGCAACGCAGAATTATGGAGAACCTTTGACGAAGGATCGATTGTTTGGCTGGCACGCTGCATTGTTTCCGACAGGATATAGCGGGCTGCGAAAAATCACTGTTGGTGCATGGCGGCCTGAAAAAGCGGGACCTATGCAAGTTGTGTCCGGGGCGATAGGCCGCGAAAAAGTACATTTTGAAGCCCCAGATGCGAACCGACTGGAAAAGGAAATGAAAACGTTTCTGTATTGGTTCAATGAAACAGGTGAGATTGATCCGGTGTTAAAATCCGGAATTGCACATTTCCGGTTCATCACTATCCACCCATTTGAAGATGGAAACGGCCGTATCGCCCGTGCGATAGCCGATCTTGCACTTGCTCGCGCGGATGGCAGTGCAGAACGTTTTTATAGTATGTCAACCCAGATCGAACAAGAACGGAAAGATTACTATTCCCATCTTGAGAAAAGCCAAAAAGGTGGACTCGATATTACTCCCTGGTTGGAGTGGTTTCTTGCGTGTCTTGGCCGGGCTATTGATCGAGCGGAAGAATCTCTGGATGAAGTCTTGTTAAAAGACCGAATTTGGAAGCGGGCCAACCAATATCCGATCAATAATCGGCAACGCACCATAATCAATCGTTTGACTGAAGGATTTACCGGTAAATTGACCAGCAGTAAATACGCCAAACTGACAAAATGTTCCCAGGATACAGCGTTACGAGATATTCAGGAACTCATAGAGTATGGAATACTCATGCAAAATCCCGAAGGGGGGCGCAGTACAAGTTATCAAATAGCGGATCATGAATAACGTCTCAGAATGGTTTTGGACGTTGCTTGGTAAGAGGCCCTTGCCGTCCATCCTTATTTCCAAAATATGACTTTCACTATGTTGTCAGATATAATCCACTATAATGGGAAATAACAAATAAAAATGAACGAGTGCACCATCATGGCAATATCTTTGCGGGAATTTGAAGGAAAAAAACTCACAGCCGAAGAAGAAAAAGAAATCGACGAGGCATGGGGGCGGGAAACAGAGCGACGATTAGCAGAACTGAAGTCGAAGAAAGTCAAGATGATCCCGTCGAAAGATGTACATCAACGGATTCGCACGCAGATTCAGCAGATTCAGCAAAAAAAGTCGTGAAACCGATATATTATCATCCTGAAGCCACACAAGAGTTTGATAGTTCCGCTTTGTATTACGAACAACAGAGAGCCGGTTTAGGTGAAAGATTTCAAGAAGTGGTTTTTTCAGCAGAAGAGACTGTGTCTCGTAATCCAAAAATCGGAATCAAAACCTTTTATGGTGCTGGTTCCATTAGAAAATATCATCTTTCATATTTTCCCTTCAATTTATTCTACTGTGAACAACCGGATGCTATTTGGATTTTAGCAGTTGCTCACGATAGCCGAAAACCAGGTTACTGGACAGAGCGAATCGGTTAGAGTATGGATATGTGATATTTATTCTCGTACCTTATGCAGCTTCCGCAGAAGCTCTTCATGGGATTTTCGAGGATAATTCATAGTATCCGCCTTCCGGAATGCTTGAAGGATAGCAGTGCCATTCGGTTCGTCTCTGCTAACACGATCAATCATGGTTTTTCACTCAAATGAGAACGAAGTACGAGTTATCGATTGGCTGCTCCTGAATACAATTTCTGAGGATACTTTATCGTATCATAGTGAATTACTGATTACGGCGAAACCTAAAGCGATCCTTCAGACGACCGATGATATTCATTCCGGATTCTTTTCCAACCAACTCTTTTTTCTTTTTTTTAGTTTGCCGGCTGGGCAGGTTTCCATTTTCGTCTACATTTTCAGTCAGCTTGTTGAGAACGGTATCCAGAAAACCGACCAACTTCGACAATTGTTCGATATTATCCCGTTTTTGACTGAGTACTTCCTGGAATTGGTTCATGCTTTCTTCAAACATCTCGAAATTGGCTTGTTTGATATCGAAAGGAGAAATTTTTCCTTTGTTTTCGATGAATTTATAAACTTTGAGTATGGTTTGAACGGTTGTGGGAGTGACTCTCGATTTGATATTTTTGAAATGTTTTTTTATGAGAGTTTGTGTGTATTCGAAAAAGTGATTCGAGAGTTCCGTCTCCTGTTCCAACAAGATGCAATGGCTGTCGATCAATCCCATCGTTGCGTCCAATAAACGGATAACCGGAGGTTGGACAACCGGACCTGTAATTCGCATCGCTTCCGAATCCATTAGTCTCAACAATTCTCTTTTGGCTTCCACGATGTCATTGGAAAACAGGCTGCACTCTTTTTCCAAGCGACGGATTTGATGAAAGCGTTGATTCTTTTCTCCCGCTTTCATGGTTCTCACTTTAGCATTGGCAAGATATTCCAGGATTTTTTTCGAGTTCTTGGCGGAGAGAAGGCATTCCTGATAACGCTCATCTTGGTCTTTCGCCAATTCATCGAGGGGGATATCTTGTAAGCGGTGTTCTTGTAAGATGGGAAACGATTCGAGTAAATCATCCAGGTCGAAAATATCAAAGATTTGGGAAATTTGTTCGAAAACAATTTTTCCATTTTTACAGCGAAAGAACAGGTCTTCACGAGATGCACCCAGATTGTTCTTCAAGTATTCCTTGATCAACAGTTCTTGCAGTTCTTTGGATATGGGAGGGGATTGTATTTGAGTATCTTCCATGCTTATCAGTCCGGAAAGGATCATTCTCCCAATTGGTACACTTTGCGAAGAAAGTGGATGAATTGGATCAATAGATCTTTATCAAAGTGGGAGACCATCTTTGTTTTCATCATTTGCAAGGCTTCGAAAGGTTTAATTTCATTTTTGTAAGCCCGCTTCGAGGTTAGCGCGTCATAGACATCACAGACTTTGCAGATACGCGAAGTCAGGGGGATTGTATCTCCTTTGATTCTTTCAGGATAACCGCTTCCGTCAAAGGCTTCGTGGTGACAGAGAGAGACAAGACGGGAATCTTCCGAAAGTTCTTCATCGGAATCTAGTTTTTCATAACCAATTGTCGTGTGGCTCTTCATGATTTCCCATTCCTCGTCCGTCAACTTCCCTTTTTTATTTAAAATGGAATCGGGAATATCACACTTGCCGATATCGTGAAGAAGCACGCCGCGCGTCAAATCCCGGATCACTTCCGGCTTGCTATTTTGATATAGATCATTGTAGAAACCGACGGTAAATGCAGTCACATTCAAACTATGGGTGAAAGTGTAGTAATCCATCGAGCGTAGCTCGCTGAGTTTTCGGATGGTTTGATGGCCGGTCATCAACAAGTCGCCGAGTCCGTCACTGACAACCTTCGCGGTTTTGATAAAGGTTTCAATATCCGGCGGTGAATCGAAAAGAGATTTTACCACCGATGTGGAAAGTGTATAAAACTGTTCCGTCTTCACATCGGGCGGCAAACTATCATCTTCCAAGATCGATGAGATGTTGTCGGTCAACATCTGATTCAGCTGAGCGGAATAGGCGACTGGGACATAGACCGGTTTCTTGCCTTGCTGAGTCAGGATTTGCAGATGTTGATGGTTGATTTCCACATTGGTATCACTAAATGGAACAAATTGCTCTTTTCCCGCATCCTGCACGAAAAGAGGAAACGGACAGGAGGATAATGGATGCAGTAATGTTGGATTGAGGGGGATATATTGATCCGAATCTTTATCGGATTGAATCCCCGTTTTGACGGTGCGTTGAGAATATAAATCGGCCATAGCAATACAATTTGATTTCATATTTGCGAAGTAATGAATGATTGTAACTGCCACGAGCCAGAATGCAAACAATCATGTTTCACATCGCTACTTTTCCAAGTGAATAGATTTTCTCAATGAATGTACTTGAAGAAAGAGACTTAGTGATTCATGCTCATTTGTGAATGTCGATATTGATATTATCCATTGACAAGTTAAAAATTTCAATGTATTAATTGAATAATTCAATATAATTGCTGGATTTGAAAATATGATGGGAGAAAAAACATGAAGAGAGGAAATCCATGCCGAAAAAGTTCATTTCCCGCTGCCCGGTTTGCGATGGGGAACTTGTTGTCAGCCGGATGAGTTGCACTGAGTGCCATACTCAAATCGATACCCAAATTGAAGCCCCCGTTTTCTTTCGGATGCCGCAGGATTTGCAGCATTTTGTGATGGTGTTTTTGCGGAATCGGGGCAATATTCGGGAAGTGGAGAAGGAATTGGGAATTTCGTATCCAACGGTTTGTAAGAGATTGGACCTGGTGAACGACTTATTGGGGAATCGGAAATCCCCGATTGGCCGTCTGGAAATATTGGAACGCCTGGAACGAGGCGAAATCACGGCGCAGGACGCCGCCAAATTATTACGAGGAGACGAATAAATATGCAAACTCAAACTTTTTTGAGCTGGTTCACGTTGAGTATCGTTGTATTGCCTATATTGTTGTTGATTTTGACACCGATTTACCGCCGGTATTTGGGGATTCGCATTCCTCAAGCCCTTCTGGTCAGTTTTATCAGTGTCATGGCTTGGATTGTGGTGATTATCAATTATTTGCAGTATCCTATGGCAGAATCGTTATCTGTTCGGGAATGGGATATTATGACCAAACTCATTCCGGGCAGCATGTTCGTGTTTTTTGCGGTTCCCTATGTAATCATGCTCTACCGAAAGTGGATCGGGAATCATTTGACAGAGCAGGAAAAAATTCCGGGGATGGATGGGATACGTGCGTGGCTGCGGGCAGGGAATTTGATTTGCTGTTTCGGGATGGCATTTTGCGCGTGGCGGTATTTGCACTATCCTCCTATTATTACCACTTTTGTGAAAGTGCTCATCTTGACAATCGGCGGTTTACTCGTTTATCCCGTCCTCAACATGTTATCCCATTTCGTGAATCGGCAGACAGCCGGGAAAGAGGATTTGGGGCATGCAAGCGAGAAGATCTTGGAACTTTTGGAGCAGGGGAAGATTACTCCGCAGGAAAGCGCGGAGTTGTTAGGCGCGTTGTATGGGCGGGATGTTTCCGGCAAAGAAAGGGATGAGGGATTGAAGGATGAGAAAAATGTGGAAGAAAAGGTATAATAAAGCAATGCTCATTTGCGGAGCTGAATTTGAGAAAGATGGTGATGAAAAGTGGCTGACTTACTTCTTAAAGATGTTGATGTAGACATAATGCGAAAATTGGAACTTCGCGCTCAAGTAGAAAGAATAACTTTGGAAGATGAAGCGAAAACGATATTGGGAGAGGCGTTAGGAGAAGGAAAGAAAAGTCTGCAAGATTTTAAGCGGTTATCCAAGGTTTTCAGTGAAGAAATTGGACCCATGGAAGACGATAGCACACTATATATTCGGCAATTAAGAGATGCCAAAATTTGATCATGAAACAGTACGTGATTGATGCGAGTATTGCCATTAAGTGGATCTTTCAGGAACCTTATGTAATTACTCATATCGAAAAATGAAAATGAATTAATACTATTTTATGGATTTTTCAGCGAAAATATTGAAAGTATTTCGGCATTGCCCGAAATGCGGGCATGAAACTTTCGTGCCGCGCAGTGAAAAATTGTTCGGATGCGATCAATGCGGGTTTTCTTATTACTTTAATTGTTGTGGGGCTGTGGCTGGGATTATCCGTGACCGGGAGGGACGGATTCTATTGACTCGGCGTGCACGGGAACCGGCGGCGGGAACTCTCGATTTGCCCGGTGGTTTTATCGATTTTCGGGAAACGGCGGAAGATGCGCTTCGGCGTGAACTTCGTGAAGAATTGAATCTGGAAGTTGCCGATTTAACCTATTTCTGTTCCATGCCGAATGAATATCATTTGGGGGAGATGATCTATAATACAATCGATCTTTTCTTTTTATGCCGTATGGTCGATCCGGCATCGATTGACATGAGTGATGAACTGACCGGATACCGATTCTACCGGATCGAAGAAATCCAGTTGGAAGAAGTGGGATTGGATTCCATCCGGCGTGTGTTGGCGATCATCAAAGAGCGTGCTCATGAATTGGGGTTGAAATAAACTTGTCTTTCTGCTGTTTTTTTCCTGTTCCTATCCCCTTGTTCAATCCGGTTGGAAGATATAACTTCCATCTAATCAAGTCTCTTATTTACTCGAACAGTATGAAATCATGAAAAAATTAATCCTTCTCGGTTCTACCGGTTCCATTGGCTGCCAATGCCTGGATGTGGTGCGAACACATCCGGATCAATTCGAAGTGGTTGCTTTGGCTACACGAAGAAATTCATCGTTGCTTGAAGAGCAGATTCAAGAGTTTCATCCCCAATACGCCGGTATTGTGGAGAACCATTTTTCAACGGGATTTGCTGAACAGCCGCAATACAAGAATACAACTTTTTGCTCTGGTCCCGACTGCATGATTCAAATCGCACGGGAATGTGAAGCCGATGTGGCGGTCCTTGCCACTGTCGGGGCGGCCGGATTTCATCCGACTTTCGAGGCGATTCGAGCGGGCAAGAATATCGCGTTAGCCAATAAGGAAGTTCTCGCGATGGCGGGGGATTTGTTGATGGAGGAAGCGAAGAAGCACAACGTCTCCATCGTTCCTATTGATAGTGAACACAGTGCGATCCTTCAATGTCTTCAATCCGGCAGCAAGGAAGAGGTGTCTAAAATCATTTTGACGGCTTCCGGCGGCCCGTTTCGCGGACGGAAACCGCCTGAGTTCGAAAATGTGCCGGTTGCGGAAGCGTTGAACCATCCGACCTGGGATATGGGGGCGAAAATCACTATCGATTCCGCCACACTTTTCAATAAAGGTTTGGAAGTGATAGAAGCCCATCATCTCTTTGAAACGGGAATCGATCAAATCGAAGTGATCATCCATCCTCAATCGATTATTCACTCGATGGTGGAATTTGTCGATGGCTCGATTGTCGCTCAATTAGGGGATGCGGATATGCGGACACCGATTCAGTATGCGCTTTCCTATCCGGACCGTATCAATCGTTCCGGGCGTTCCTTGAATCTGTTGGATGTAACTCAATTGACTTTTTTTCCACCGGATTTGGAGAGTTTTCCGTGCCTATCACTTGCCTATGAAACCGCTCGCACCGGGGGGACAATGCCAGCCTATCTCTCTGTGGCGAACGAAGTGATTGTGGATGCTTATCTCAACGAAAAAATCTCGTTCGGTTCGATCCCGCGTCTTCTGGAACAAAGCGTGAAGCGTCATCGGGTGATCAAACAATATACGTTGGATGATATTTCGAATGTTGCGGGTGAAGCGCGTCGGATAACAGGGGATATGATTGCGGAGTGGCAAGGGTAGACTCAATGTCATTAACTTAGCGACAATAATAGTATCCAACCCCAACGGGGTGAAAGAAGAAAGCCAGCGGGCATCGCCCCTGGTGAAGTTGAAAAAACAAAAAATTCTACCCTGAAGGGGTGACAGAAGATGGCCAGTTTGCCAGTTTTTTTCTGCCACCCTTTCAGGGTAGTATTGTAAGGTTGCCATTTCCAGGGGCGATGCCCACTGGCTGTCTTCTTAAACCCCGTTGGGGTAAGTTCTTTGATTTTACCTTTAAGTTAATGACATTGAGGGTAGACTTCGTTTACCCATTGGTACCCGATGTATTGAGAGTATATCTGATGTTTTGCCCTTTTCCCTGGTTTCGTTAAATTCTAATGAACAAAAGTGAACCACTGTTAAAAGTCGATAATTTATGTACCTATTTTTATACATCCGATGGTGCCGGGCGTGCTGTTGACGGAGTTGATTTCGAAGTTCGCAGGGGAGAGACGTTGGGGCTAGTGGGGGAGTCCGGTTGTGGGAAAAGCATCACTTCGCTTTCCATTCTACGTTTGGTTCCTTCTCCACCGGGGCGTATCGTTTCCGGAACCCTCATCTTCAAAAATCAAGATTTGCTTTCGCTATCCTCCAATGCGATGCGGAAAATACGAGGGAATGAAATTTCGATGATTTTTCAAGAACCGATGACATCTCTGAATCCTGTCTTTACGGTGGGGGAACAAATTGCGGAGGTGTTTCGTATTCACGGAGGGATGAATCGGCGGGAGTCTTTCGAGGCCGCCGTGGCGATGATGGAGAAAGTACGCATACCGGCTGCTGCCCGCCGGGCGAAGGAGTATCCGCATCAACTATCCGGCGGGATGCGGCAGCGGGTGATGATCGCCATGGCGTTGGCTTGTGATCCGGATTTATTGATCGCAGATGAACCGACCACGGCTCTCGATGTGACGGTTCAGGCTCAAATCCTCGCTTTGATGGAGGATTTGCAAAGGCGCATGAACGCATCCATTATCCTCATTACCCATGATCTCGGCGTGATTGCGGAAATGGCGGACCGCGTTGCGATTATGTATGCCGGTCAGATTGTGGAGGAGGCATCGGTCGAGGCAATTTTTTCCAATCCACTGCATCCTTATACGCAAGGGCTTCTGCGTTCCATTCCTCATCGAAATCTCCAATCGCATTCGAAATTGAATCCAATAGCGGGAACGGTACCGAATCCGGCCCGTTTCCCTGAAGGATGCCGTTTTCATCCCCGTTGTGAGAAACGGTTTACCCCTTGTGATCAAAGAAAATGCAAGATGTTTATCGAGAAGGAAGATCATAAGGTTCGCTGTTTTCTCATGGAGGAAGAACTCATGTAGTAGGAATTTTCCTTCTTGTCATGTAATGCAAGCGGGAATGTTTGTTCTACCTGCGTGTGTAAGCGAGGACGATTGCTCTACCCGAGGTGAATTAAATACAATTCAAGGAGGGTTACTTTGTCATTTGACATTGTGAACGAGAGAACATATTTGCTTCGAGGAAGAAAGAATAAAAATCGGTGATTCTTCCAAGGAATGCGATCATTTTGAAAAAAAAATGTTCAACCCACTCGTTTTATTGGGAAAAATATGATATAAAATTCTGTTTTTTTGTGGATGAGTCTTCTCACTTCAATGAATTTTCTGTTTGGTTGAGGAATAAGCGATGAATGATGACAGCATGAATAACGAGCAACTTGTTGAAACCATCCGTACTTTACAAAATCGAATAACAGAGTTGGAACAACACGAGAAAAAATGGCGGGAGGAATGCAATTTACTCCGAACTGTTATCGATACCCTGCCGTTGTTGTTTTACGCGAAAGATCTTGACAGCCGATTTATTTTGTGCAGTAAAGCCAATGCGGTTCTTATGGGAGTCGATCACCCGAAAAAAACATTGGGAAAAACGGATTTCGACTTCCACCCCGAAAAACTGGCCACAGTTTACTTCGAGGATGAACAGGAGATCATCAAAAACGGTACGCCTATCAGCAAAATCGAACCAGTAGTCGATCATCAGGGGATAACCCGATGGTTTTCCACAATGAAATTGCCTTTGCGGGATGAAGACGGCAGGATTATCGGTACTATAGGAACAGGTAGTGACATCACCGAGCAGAAGAAAGTCGAAGAAGCTCTACGGGAAAGTGAATCCAATCTTCGGCAAATTATCGATCTTGTTCCTCATTTTATTTTTGCGAAAGATATTCATGGCCGTTTTCTTCTTGCCAACAAAGCGGTGGCGGAAGCCTACGGAACCACAGTGGATGAACTTGTTGGAAAATCGGAAAAGGATTTCGCTCCGTCGGATGAAGAAGCAGACCGCTTTCATGAAGATGATATGAGGGTAATCGAAAAAGATGAAGCGTATTTTATTCCGGAAGAAAAGGTAACAAACGCAAAAGGAGAATCGCGGTATCTTCAAACCACGAAAATACCATTCCAGATTGGAGATTCTGACGTACCGGCCATTTTGGGCGTCTCGATCGATATAACCGACCATAAATTGGCCGATCAGGAACTGCGAAATTCAGAAGCGTTTTATCATGCGCTCGTTGAAACCCTCCCGCATAATATCTTTCGAAAAAATACGGAGGGTAAGTTTACTTTTGCAAATCAACGATTTTGTTCAACCTTGAACCGTTCCTTAGAAGAAATTCTATGGAAAACAGATTTTGATTTTTTCCCTCCCGATTTGGCCAGTAAATATCGTGAAGATGACAAACGGGTTATCGAAAGCGGTGAAAAATTTGAAGTTGTCGAAGAACACCAGTTACCGAATGGCGATACGATATTTGTACAAGTGGTCAAAACTCCTGTGTACAATGATCAAGGAGTCATCCTTGGTATCCAAGGAATTTTTTGGGATATCACGAAGCGTGTTCAGTCCGAAAAAGAATTACGGAAAGCCAAAGAAGCAGCGGAAACGGCGAATCAAGCGAAAAGCGAGTTTCTTGCCAACATGAGCCATGAAATACGTACACCCATGAACGCGATTATCGGCATGACGGAAATGGCGTTGGAGACGGAACTGACTGCCGAACAGCAAGATTATTTGGCAATGGTGAAAGAGTCGGCAGATTCCTTGTTGTATTTATTGAACGATATCCTGGATTTTTCTAAAATCGAAGCAGGTATGCTTGAACTTAGCCCGGTGAAATTCAATCTTCGAGATTGTCTCGAAAGCACAATTCAAA
>CAYPPG010000051.1:0-60243 GCA_964412555.1 uncultured bacterium | reverse complement strand
ACGGGTCACACCTAACCGACTCCAGGGGGGTCAAAGGTACCCGGCTATTGACACTCTTCTCATCGCATTGGCAATCAGTCTTCTCCTATGGCCGTCTCGACGGGAATCCTTTGAAAATCGGGAAGGTCCTGATTTTTCTATTCGGTCTCTTTTTTTGGATTTTGGTCGTTGCGTTGCTTGTGGGTATTTTGATTCGATATTTGGATTAGACAGAAGAATTTACATAAAAGCCGGAGCGCGGGCATCCCTGCCCGCATCTTATAAGGCGCCAATTATTCGTATTACATATAATATATAGATGTGTAGAGGTACGGACACTTTTCTTTCACTCGTTTTCAAAAAATCCATCTATCCGCCTTGACATTCAGCGGGGAGGAAATAAAAATATATTCTTTGTGAGAATAATTTTTGACTTGTTCTCATTCTTGGGGTTGACCTCCACCCAATCAACATAAAACCGTATTCCATTATCCAGGGGTGCCCGAGTGGTTAAAGGGAGCAGGCTGTAAACCTGCCGTCTTCGGACTACGGAGGTTCGAATCCTCCCCCCTGGATTTTTCTTATAGAACAGCCTCTACAGGTTTACGTGAATCTGAAAACTTTGGTTATTCTCAATAAAAAATGAACATCGACGAACGTTTCCACCAAATCACTGTCAATGCACAAGAAGTACTCACTCCGGAACGATTACGGGAATATCTGGAAAAAGACATTCCTTTGCGCCACTATATCGGCTTTGAAATTTCCGGTGAAATCCATCTCGGGACCGGTATTCAGTGCATGGCGAAAGTGGCGGACTTCCAGAAAGCCGGCGTAGAATGCACGATCTTTCTAGCCGATTGGCATAGCTGGATCAATGACAAACTTGGCGGGGATATTGAATTGATTCGCTCTTTCGCCCATGGGTATTTTGCCGAAGGATTGAAAGCCTGTTTGAAGGCGGTCGGCGGCGATCCCGATTCTGTGAATGTCGTTCTCGGTTCCGATTTGTACCAAAAAAACCCGGATTTTTGGACCACATTCATCGAGGTTTGTAAAAATACCTCCCTCAAGCGCATTATGCGATCCATCACGATCATGGGACGCAATGAAGGCGAGGCCGTCGATTTTGCCAAATTGGTTTATCCTCCCATGCAGGTGGCGGATATTTATACCTTGGGTGTCAACCTCGCCCATGCCGGGCAAGATCAACGCAAAGCTCACGTCGTTGCATTGGATGTCGCAAATCAGATGAAAACGATGCCTCTGCAAGATCAGGAAGGAAATCAACTAACCCCCATTGCCATTCATCACCATCTTTTGAGCGGTTTGGGGAAACCGCCGATGTGGCCCATCGACGAAAGCCGTTTGCAGGAAGTCTGGACCGCGATGAAAATGAGCAAATCCAAGCCGGATACGGCGGTTTTCGTTACCGACGAACCGGATGTCATTGCGAGGAAAATCAAAAAAGCGTTTTGTCCGGAAGGGGAAGTCGGTTTCAATCCGGTGCTCGATTGGGCCAATCGATTGATTTTTGCATTGGGAAGAGGTCCTTTGCATATCGAGCGCAAAGAAGAACATGGGGGAGACCTGGAACTCGCATCCTATTCAGAATTGGAGCAAATATTCGCTCAAAAAGAACTTCATCCCCTTGATCTCAAAATAGCGGTGGCCAAAAGCGTGACAGACCTTCTTGCGCCTGTTCGCAAGCATTTTTCCAAGCCGGAAATTCGTAAAACGCATGAAACACTCAAAGAAACTTTGAAAAAGGTGAAATTGCGCTAAACTATTCTTTCCTACCAGTCTTATCATCTGTTATGCAGTGAACTTGCCGGAATTCAGTCATAATCAAATGACATTAAAAAGGAATCGAGTGAATCTTTATGATTGCAATCATTGATTATGAAGGTGGAAATTTAACCAGCGTGGAGCGTGCGGTGCGGCATCTCGGATTTAATGCGGCGATCACCAAAGATCCCGCTGTCATTGAAGGTGCCGAACGCATGATTTTTCCCGGAGTCGGGGCGGCGGGAGCTTCAATGAGCGTACTGAAAAGAGATGGGCTGGATGAAGTTGTCATCACTCAAACGCAGCAAAAAAAGAAGCCATTTTTGGCAATTTGCATTGGGATTCAAATCATCTTCGAGTATAGCGATGAAGATGGTACAGAATGTCTCGGATTATTAAAAGGACACGTGAAAAAGTTTCCTGAAAGCGGCCTGAAAATACCACAAATCGGCTGGAATCAGGTTTTTCATGTTCGTGAACATCCGATTTTTGAGGATGTACCTGATCAATCGGAACTCTATTTTGTGAATTCATATTACTGCGAACCGGCGGACCGTTCCCTCGTTATTGGAGAGACGGAATACGGAATACGGTTCGCCAGTGCAGTGGCTCATGAAAACATTGTCGCCACGCAATTTCACTTGGAAAAAAGTGGGCCAGTGGGGTTGAGGATGCTTGAGAATTTTTGTCGGTGGAATCCATAACGGTTTTTTAGCAAGGGCAGACTTCGCTTGCCCTTGGTACCCAGTTGAGAAAGCAAGGGCAGACTTCGCTTGCCCTTGGTACCCAGTTGAGAAAGCAAGGGCAGACTTCGCTTGCCCTTGGTACCCAGTTGAGAAGCATGGGCAGACTTCGTTTGCCCTTGGTACCCATGATAATTAATTTGTGGAAAAGGTCATTATGCTTACCAAACGTATAATTCCTTGCCTCGATGTTCGCGGTGGAAAAGTCACCAAAGGTATTGCGTTCAAAAACAATATCGACATCGGTGATCCTGTTGCAATGGCCAAGAAATATTATGTCGAAGGGGCCGATGAGATTGTCTTTTACGATATCACCGCCAGCAGTGATGAGCGCGATATCATGATCGAGGTAGTCAGCCGGACTGCGGAAGAAATTTTTATTCCCTATTCTGTCGGTGGTGGGATACGCAACTTCGAAGATATGCGGCGAGCCTTGCTTGCTGGGGCGGAAAAAGTGAGCGTCAATTCAGCAGCGGTGCTCAATCCGGAAATTATTGCTCAAGGAGCGAAGGCGTTCGGCAGCCAATGCATCGTTCTCAGCATGGATGTCAAACAAGTGGAACCGCGAGCTGAAATTCCTTCCGGTTATGAAATCTTCATCAACGGCGGCCGCAAAGCGATGGGAATCGATGCAGTGGAATGGTGCAAGCGTGGTGAAGAGCTAGGAGCGGGAGAACTCGTTGTCAATAGTATCGATGCAGACGGCACGAAAGCCGGGTATGAATTGCAATTGACCCGAACCGTAGTCGAGGCCGTTGGCATTCCGGTCATTGCCAGTGGCGGTGGGGGAACGCCGGAACACCTTTACGACGTGTTCGATCAGGGAAAAGCGGAGGCGGCGATTATTGCTTCTATGATCCACTTTGGAACGTATACCATTCCGGATATCAAACAATATCTTCATAGCCGCGGTCTTCCCATGCGGATGAACTACAACTAATATAGCGGGAATGAAGACCGATCTTTCTCTTGAGATTCAAAAACGGCTGCTGCTGGATGTGCAAACTCGTTATGGTTCCATCGAAGAAATTCGAAAACGAATCCATAGCGGGGATTCCGAGTTATTGCAATCCATCGCTCATCATTTGGATTCAACCTATGAATCTGTTGTGTCTTCTCTTCTGGAAGAAATACCGGTAACAGAGAAATTAATCTTAGATGGTGCATGCGGACAGGCAACATTTCGAAATCGAGTCCGGCAGTGTGCAGTCGAAGCGATATATGGAGAATGTCTCTCTCCTCCTTTAAAGATCATCCCCGATCTAGCAACATATCAAATCCGTGAAATTAATACATTTCAATTACCGATTATTCGTTTCAAAGATAAATGGATTCACGCCATCATCGTAGAATATTTGCCCAATGTCGGAAACGAAATCTATCCCTTGATGATCGATGCCTATGTGCACGATTTATCCAACCATGCCAATGCCCGAATTGCGGTGATCTGTGTGCATCATTCATGGTTGGATGATTCTTTGCGCATTACCCGTGGTATTTGTTTCAATGAACAAGCAGATGACATCGCCGAGATTTCTTTGTCCGATCCCATTCCAATCGATAGTGTTCAGTTCTTGTGCATCTCTTCACAATGGCACGAAAAACTCAGTGAACGCTTTTCTCACAAGAAATACATTCAGCTCAATCCCTATCCGGTATCCTCACAGGCGGATAATAAATATGGATGTTTCCAATGTTGGACAAAAGCGGGAGTATTGACTCCAGAAGCCATCTTGATCGAAAGAGATTCCACTCAAGATTCCACAAGTCTTCAGCAACAATTACAACAAGCATTCAACTCCTTATTCGAAAATGATATAAAAGAGGAAATCAATCTTATCCTTCAACCCAATCGAGGAACAGAAGGGCGCGAAACCGGAGCGTTTTCCGGTCCTCGGGATTGGAGCCAATTGACCGCTCTTCATCCCGATTTGATTCAATGCGCTAAAAATATTCTTCGCAAAGACGATCTTCTTATTCGCCGGGGAGTAGGCAATTTACTGTTTGTGGAATCAATGGATTCTGAGGCGACTTATTTTGATTTACGGATAAACGTTGCGGGTGGTCTTGCCGAAAGCGGCTTTCTCATGATCGCCCAAAAAGGTCAATTCATTTCTTCTCCCGGATTGAGTGGAAGTATCATTGAATTGAAACATCTTATGGATTTGCAATTCGTTGTGAAAGGAACTCATTTGCCTTTCAAACTCGATGACGATCATTGGAATGAAATTTTATCTATGGCCGAAAGGGCTGCCGCCTGTTTCCCTGATTGTCGATTACTCGGGGTGGATATCCGTTTGGAATGGAATTCGGAAAAAACACCGCCGGTCGAGGCCTATGTTTTAGATATCAATCCCCGTCCTGCCGGACTCGCCCATTCCCGGTATTTGGATACCGGAGAAACGGGAGTGACTCAACGGTTATGGGATTATTTGTATTGATACCTTCTGCTATACTAGGTTTTTCTATCACCCCTTCAGGGTGAATTGAATATTCAATGATCAATTCCAGGGGCGATGCCCACTGGCTAGCATCTTTAACCCCTTTGGGGTAAATTACCGAACTTGCCCATGCTACACCATCGCCCGAATCGGATTATAAATTATTGAAAGAACAGGAGTATCCCCATGAGACACATCATCGAAACATACGCATATGCGCGGGCGGGGCTGATCGGAAATCCTTCCGACGGGTATTTCGGGAAAACGATTTCTATTTCCGTTCGCAATTTTCGCGCGCGTGTACTTTGTTATCCCTCTGCCAATCTGGAGATCAAAGAGAGCACCATCGACCGTCCCGTTTGGACTTCCATCGATGAACTGCGGGAAGGTGTGAAACTCTATGGATACTATGGCGGTATTCGATTGATCCGTGCCATCATCAAGCGCTTTGCCGATTATTGCGATGAGCAAGGGCTGTATCTTCCGAAACGCAATTTTACGATAGAATACGAATCCGATATTCCCGCTCGTGTCGGGCTTGCCGGTTCCAGTGCCATTATCACCGCAACATTACGCGCTCTGATGCAGTATTTCGAAGTAGATATCCCGAAGGAAATCCAACCGAATATCATCTTGTCCTCGGAAAAAGACGAACTCGGTATCGGAGCGGGTTTGCAAGATCGTGTTATCCAGACTTACGAAACGATCGTGTACATGGATTTCAATAAAGAACTTATTGAAAACAGAGGGTACGGTATTTATGAGCCACTCGATCCGGCGAAACTTCCCCCCATTTATATTGCTTATGACGCCCAACTCAGCGAAGGTTCGGAAGTGTTTCATAACAATATCCGGGAGCGGTTCGATCAAGGCGATCCTGTCATTGTCGATGCCATGAAACAATTTGCCGATTTCGCGGAGCAGGCCAAAGAAGCTATCGAGAATGGAGAGCAGGAGCGGCTCGGTAAACTTATGAATCAGAATTTCGATCTTCGTTCTTCCTTATATAAATTGAAATCGACTGATCTGGAACTTGTCCATCGGGCGCGTGCGGTGGGGGCGACTTCGAAATTCGCAGGCTCGGGTGGAGCTGTTATCGGAACGTACAAAGATGATGTGATGCTGCAAAAATTGCGGGAGACATACAAGGAGATAGGGGCGGAAGTGATTGTACCGTGGATTTCACCCATATGATTGTATAAAAACAAAAAACTCAATACCAACTCGAAGGTTTCTCTTTGGTAGTATTATTCTCCTTTTCCTCTGGTACTTCTTCGACAGGTACCGAGCCTTTCGCTTTTTCCGACCTTACCGAATCACCTACGGCTATTGGCCCGGATTGAAACATCCCCGTCATCTGATCTTTCCGCACATTCAATTTTCCTCGGCTTTTATCTTCGCTTTGAGCTTCGCTCGAATAGACTTGCGCGAGGGTTGCGGATAAAACCGTTTGCTTTTGGCCTAGCTTTTCCAGTAACGGGGAAACCAGAGTGATCTTGTCTTGCACGTGAATCGCTTCGACTTGCGCTTTCACCAACTCCAGCATTTCCAATGTTTCACCGGTTTTCGGATCTTTGATTTCTTCTCCTTCTTCATAGATAAAAAAACGGTCTCCGGTGGAGACTCCATGTTCCATGCCGAGATTGATCAACAAACGCTGGTCATCCAATATACGGATCACTTGTCCACGAAGAAACTGTTCGTTCATTTCCCATCGTCTCCTTTATCATCGTAGGGGCGGTTCACGAACCGCCCCTACAAATTTATACAGTACCTTGGTTCGCGAACCGCCCCCACGAATTCACATGGTACCCTTTTTTTTCAAATTAACGCACGCGTTCCCATATGGGGGTATCCAGTCCTTCTTTCGATTTGCCTAAGACAACGGGAGTGATCCCTGCGATTTCGCATAAATAGACCAATGCCTGGACGCAATCGCCATCGACACCCAAGACATGGTTGCATGGGAACACACTGAGGAACTCGTCGAATGTGCACTCGAGTTTTGCATGAACATGCGGCCAGGTGGGATTGGTCATATCGTTGAGCTGCTTGCGTTGATCCGCCGGTAGTTCGACCGAATCGCCGCGAACGATAACCATATACGGTTTTTCGTCCCATAATCCCAAACGGGCAAATGTCATACTTCCCGGTGCCGCGTCAAATTCCACGGATGCGCCGCCGGCCTTGAAATAAAATTCCAATGCCGGATGGAAGGTGATTTTCTTGAAATTCTCTTCCGGATTCATGCTTTTTGCGGCGAACCAGCTGGAGTGATTGCCGGAATTGCACCAATCCCAAATATCCAGATTCGGGTGGTACAGACGCACATCCATGAATAATGTCGGCATCCCGCCGGTAATGTATTTCATCAACTGCATCGTGACAGCCGCGTAAGCATCCGCCTCTGTAGAGCACACGGTGGATTCTTTCGGTCCGTTCCAGTCGTATGGATCGTTCATCAGCATTTCCGGAACGTCTCCGAGGCAAACGTGTTCCGTCATTTCCCGCTGCCCTTTCAGTCCGCAGAAATCGAAACCTTTATCTTCATTGACTTCCTGCATGGCAAGATAAAGGGCAATTTGGGTTTCCAGCGTTTGCGGACTCAACATTTTCCCGTCATACAATAAACGGTCTCCCAGCAACTTTTCGAACCATTCCCGTCCTTTTTTTACCTCGTCTTTGTTGACTTTCTCCATCGTTTTTACCAACCAGAGTTGGTCAATCTGGCGAACGGTGGTTCCTAAGCATTTTAGGGTGGGAGTCAGATGGGCAAAGCCGGTTTCCATTCCCATTGAATGGCCGCCATAGCAGCCGAATACTTCATTTTGAATCGTGGTACGAGCCTGGCTGGCGCGAATCCAACTCAACACTTTTTGCTGGGTTTTTTGATCGTCCAAATCACCGACAATGCGATGAGTTCGTCTCCCCGCCTGTCTCAATGCTCCATCGGTTGCCAGCAAACCGACATTGCCCGGATACGCCCCGTTGTTGTTTGATAGGCTGAGGATGGGGATATCGCCGATGCTGTTGATGAACGGCCAGCAGAGAAAGGGGAAGTTCCAGACGTTATACAGCATGATGATTTGTTTGCAGTTGGCGCGGGACAGTTCTTCTCCCACTTTCTGGGCGGAACGAGTACTGGTGATGATTTCACTACCGGCAATGATCTCCGGCGCTGACCCATCCACATTTTTTACGTTTTTTTCGATAAAATCTTTCCAGGCGTTCACAACCGCCATATTTTCCGGATTGTTTTGACGCCAAACATGTTCCCGCTCGTCATTGAGCATGGCGAGACCGATGGGGGTAGTACGCATGATTGAACCTCCATAATTGCTTTGAAGAGCTAATCTCTTAAGTAATTCATATCATATGACTTAGTTATCTTTGCACATTCTTGTAATTTGTGAAGAGGATACGACCGAAAGATAAACAATGAAAGATTGATTTTATAAAAACAAATAAAGAACAATGCCTTTTCTTGGTTTCACTTATTGTGTGAATTCGCTAGGAGATGAATGAGAATTACCGGATATTTCTTTTACGATATTTTGCATGATCAATGGGAAAGGAATAAATTCGGAAAAGTCTTTTCCATTCAATTCTGAGAAAAAATCGGGATGATCCAGCGAAGGAGATTCAATATCTTCGTACTCTTTTTTCATTTGTGACTGCTGTTTTTTCAATGAATTGATGATTTCCTGATCAATTGTTCGAATGAGTTTATTGTATTTATCATATTTTTGATTCTGAGATTTTTTTGCGATAATTGCGGCCGCCCCTCCCGTTTCTGCAAGTGTATAAACCGGTTTTCCTTTACAGATTTCAAGAAACATTTCAAGTTCTTCTTCGACTCCTTCCATTCCACCAATACAAATCATGGATGCAGGATTGGTTTCTTCCAGCATTCGCTTTCGCATGGATTTCATGCTTTTGGGGCATGGTGGTGAGGAGCCGGAGGGATCGAATCTCTCATCATCGACCGTTCCGATCCATCGTATCGATGCAAAACCCAGTTGAAAGAGTTGGAGGGTTGCGTAAGGCGTATGTTCACGAAACGCTTCCGATTGATAAATGAGTACACTTTCATGATTTTTCTCTTTCTCATTTCCAAAATGAGTATCATGAGATTCAGCGACTTGGGGAGTCAAATATTCACCGGCAACCATGGCGATTAACGGAGAAATGGTCGGATGCCCGCCAAAGACTAGACGGCCGTCTTCCACAAAAATCGCCCGGGCCAAACTGATCACCGCTTCTTCTACTTTAATGTGTGCGTCTTTCACGCGTAGATATTGTGGGTTTCGTTCCGGATTCGGTATGCTTGCCGAAAGGAAAATCGTTTTTCCCTGCAAACATCCTTTTTTAGTAACCGTTGTATTCATCATATTGTTCCTTGGGCAATTTTTTCAGCGACTTTCAACATTTCTCCCTCATCAAAATATTGTATATGGCTAACCTGGGAAAGCCAATCGATTTTTAAACGATTTCTTGCCAGTAGCGAAGTAATTGGCCCAATGATAATTCCAATATCGTTTTTTGGTGTATATTCAACATGAGTTCGATGAAAATCCAACGTTGCAGGAGGACGGGGAGTTAACCATATCTTGTACACCTTCCCTCCCTGTTTGGTAACCAGAAATCCAGTTCCCGTTATTTCGTGTATCGTTATATTGTTCTGTAGTAAAGCATCTTTCATGGCCATCCTTGAAAATAACCGTCGATACATGAATGATTTTTGATGTTCTTTTTTAATTCGTGATACGACTCGATCCAATATGTTGTTGGAGTTGGTGAATGTTCTTGATTTTTTTTGACCGATAATATCGTTATTTCCAAGTTCCATACGCTGCTCGTTTTCAATGTTGTTAAAGGTTTGCCCATTTGGTAAATGCAACGCTATCAATCCCAGACGATGAAGCTTCGTATAATCGATTTCGTATCGAATCCACTCTGAATCGAGAATGTGTTCAGATTCCAACACAACGACCATTGATTTATTTGCCAGTTCCTCTGTAAGACGTTCTTGAAAGTCGACTCCTGGTTCTACTCGAAAACGATCTAGAAAAACATCGAAATTATTACGATTCAGTTGATCGAACAGTTCATTCGCCAGTTCTTCCGTATCATCTCTTTTATAACTGATAAATATTTTGAATTCATCTGTGCTCAATCCGACCGTTGCTAAAATAGTAGGTATGACTTCCTGGATAGAATGTTCCCAAAAAGCTACGTTGATATGATGCAGTTGTTGAGGTACTAACGTTGAGATTCGACTCATCGCTGCTTTCGGAAAAACCGGTAAAATTTTATAATTTTCTGCAAATCCTTTCTTGAGCCAATCATCAAAGATATTGTGAAACGAGAGTTGGGTTTGGTGATCCCCGACAATAATCAAAAGTTTT
The DNA here is from genome assembly GCA_964412555.1 of uncultured bacterium. GTDB lineage: Bacteria > Hinthialibacterota > Hinthialibacteria > Hinthialibacterales > Hinthialibacteraceae > CAYPPG01. The sequence goes on along the minus strand of CAYPPG010000051.1, from coordinate 49,884 downwards.
TGGCAGGCAAACACACTATGAGCATGGCATTTTAATGGTGAACATATAGTACCATTGCAAGGAACCTCCGCTTTTTTCGTATATCCCGGCAGACTGTACAAAGTTCTTAAAAAAGCGTTGCGTAATTCCTGCTGATATTTTCTTGCCCTGTCTGAATGGGGAGGAGCGAAAACAATCAGACAAGGATTGATCGTAGGAATTCCGTTGAAACCAAGACAACGATATTCACCCTCCATTCTTTCATATTGTACGATTACTTGAATATCATTTTGCAATGTGTCCATGCGTTTCATCCCTGATCCATTCTGATATAAAAAAATTGAATTTAGATTAATTGTTAGAAATTATTTGTCAATAGATGTATATAGGCAGAAAAAAAGGTTGCTTACTTAGCAACCTTTTTGGGAAAATAATCGAATGATTGCATTTTACAATTCTAAAGGCACTGCTGCTGCCGGTTCCAGCACTCGAAATGTCAATGATTCCGTGAAATAAAACTCGATTTTATCACGATCATGGCTGGTGTATCCGATAGACAAATCTGTTCCGACCGTGAGGTCGAAGTCGCCGCCGCGTTGAGAAAGCAAAAGACCACCCTCCAGCGCCGGACTCCAGATAATATCCCCTTCCAACACATCCTTGACGATTCGGTTGAGGGGGAATCCATGACTGGTGGTATTTTGAAGAATCAAGTCGTGAAGAACATCGCCGACTGCCAAGGTATAGGGGCCGGTAACACCTTGTTTCCGAAGAATTTCTACCCCTTTCGTGATCGAAGTGAGAATCTCTTTGGGATCATTTTTGACTTTGAGGGGTTTATTGGAACATGCCTTGAGAATTCCTTTGATCTTATTTTCCTTGAATCCATGATAGATCAGTTTATCTTCAAAATCGGCGACAACTTTAGCCGCCTCTTCCATGGCTTCAAAGTCGGCATCTTTTACACCGCGGCTGATACTATCCAGTTCCATCTGATCAAGGTTGAAGGGAACACGAATCTCGATCAACGGCAGGACTTCCCGGGTTCCCCAATACAATCCTTTGATCTCTTGTGCTTTAGGGATATCCAACCGACCGGTATTGACGGCTGCAAAATCCCAGCCTTTCGGGCCGTTGAAGTCAACGAGATTCCGGGCTGTCAGTAAGGCACCGAAACAATCTCTGGCATTTTCTTCCAACTCGTTCCAGGCTTCTTCCGTAATTGGGGCAAAAGATTTTCTCAATATATCAACCATTATCGACTCTCCTTTTTTTGTCCAATTCCCAATGAAGGGTTTTCCACGGTTGTATCTTCCTCATGATCTTCCAGTTCTGTGATAGGACCGGTCGTGAATAGATACGTTTTGAGTTCTTCATCGAATTTCGACATGTTTCTTCGCAACCACTCCAAAGTCATTGCCGCATGTTCGATTTCTTCATCCCGATTGTGCGCCATAATGGCTTTGATTTCTTCATCTTTACTGACATCCACACGCTGATTGTACCAATCGACGGCTTCCAGTTCTTCGATCAAAGAAGCCAGAGCGCGGTGAATATCTTTCGCTTCCTGCGAAAGTTCCTCTATCGATTCATGATAACCTGTGCTCATTTCTTACCTCCTTTTTGTGTGCAAATACTATTTCATTATCTCAAGTTGGGAAAGAATTATGTATACCTTTTTCATAGTATAAGCATAGATTGTAAATAGTTAAGCGTAACCGTCGCTAAAATTTTGGCGGCGTGAGTAATTCGCCCAAATCTCGAACGGTATAATTCTCCGGATAGTGAATTTCGAAAAGGTTTTCAGGTAATTTTGGATTCAGTTCTATCTTTTCCACCCACATTTCCACCCGAATCATCGTTTTCCGTTCACTGATTTCGAGAACCGAATGCGCAACATAGGCAAAATGTTCTGGCTGTTTGACTTTCCAGTCATAAAAATAGGTGCGCTTTTCATCTTGAAGGCGAATCACACGATCATTCTCATCGAGTTTCAGTTTCACACCGGACATTTCAGGAACTTCAAGAAAATATCCTTCGCCCTCCTCATCGAATTGATAGTCATCACTCGCTTGCTCAATAAGGGGAGAAAGTAGATGATTTTCATACATTCGTCCGGCAAAAATCAGGCTTACTTGCTCCAGTTGTGAATACTCAAGGCGGGGAAAATACACAAGTTTTCGGGTGTGGTCAATACGTGTGATTTTCGTCGGGCTATGGACCAAGACCTCCGACGGCTGAGAGAAATCAGCAGGCATTTCCTCACTGATCACTGCCTTGGACAATAATTTTTCTTGATCGATATCCACAAATACTTTTTGCCACAAGAAGACATTTTCCGATTCACCCACTTGCAAAGGGGGATAGAGCGGAAGAGTTTCATGATCTGTAACAATCATACTGCGGCTTTTCAAAATAAATTGAAGAGTATTGAAATTCTCTGGACTGAATCCCAAATAATCGGCTTGTGAGCCTTGCGGGTAGAAAAAAAATATTGAGAGAAGAAGGAAAAACAGGAAATTTTTCATATAAAAGCTCCTCCTATGAATTATAACTGCCAGAACGATTCGTGTTGTGATAAACGAACCAAATTGGGAAAAAGTTGTTTTCAGGATTCGTTTTCATGCTTTTTTCTTTCTTGGATTGAATTTTCATATTGAGGATAGTGTGCTTTCATGCACTCCGGGCATATGCTGTGACTGAAATCGGCATTGGAATGCCGGGTGATATAATGTTCCACACTCTGCCAATATCCTTCATCACTACGGATTCTTTTACAAAAGGAGCAAATTGGAAGAATCCCACGTAAAATTTTGAGTTCTCTGGTTCGTTCTTCTACCAACGTTTCCAATTTCTTGGCATATTTCCGTTTGGAGATTTCATAAAAAATGAACCAGATGAAAGCGATAAACAAGAGCACCAGGAGAAAACGGGACCACCATGTATCCCAAAAAGCCGCTTGAATGGCAAATGGAAAAACGGCTTCTTGCCGACTCCACCTCCCATAGACATTCTGCGCTTTGACACAAAAAGTATAATGGCCATGTGATAAATTTGAATAAATCACAGAGCGTTTATCGGTTGTCAACCAATGAGTATCGATTCCCTCAAGTTTGTATGCATATTTCAACATGGACGGATGCGAAAAATCGATGCCTACATAATCGAATTTAAAATAATTTTGATTATAGGGTAAACGTTCGTTTCGGGTTACAACATGATTATCCGACAAACACTGCACACGCTTGATATAGACATTTGAAGAAACAAACGGTTTCTTGAGATACCTCGGTTGCATGCGTGTCACTCCACCAACGGTTCCAAACCAAATCGTTTGGTTTCTGTCAAGATAAACAGACCCGCGACAGGTTTCATTCGATGACAAGCCATCCTTTTCCGTGAAGGTAATGAATTTCTTCCCTCCGTAACGGACAATCCCTTTATTGGTTCCGAAAAAGAATACTTCTTTTCTTTTGATGATCGAATAGATTGTGTTATCAGGTAATCCATTGTCAGTGGTAAAATTTTGACACTGATTCCTCTCAAGTCGAATTACGCCTTTGTTTTGAGTGCCGATCCAAATCACATTGTCCGAATCGGCGAAGAGACTGATGATAACGCCCTTGAGAATTTCATGGTCATTTGCCACATTTCCCCAAATATCACCATCAAAGTGACATAAACCCCTTGGGGTACCAAACCACATTCGTCCCCGTGCATCCTCAGTGATCGCAAGAACTTCATCGGAAATCAATCCTTCTTTTTCCGTATAAAATGTCCATTGATTTCCATCATATTTGCATACTCCCCCTTTGGTCCCAAACCACAAATGGCCTTCGGAATCTTTATAACCTGTATGCACATACGTCATTTCAGAAGGGATTTGGTGTGATAAATCCTGCCATAAATCTCCATCATATTTGCATACACCACTAATACATCCAAACCAAAAATTCCCACTATTATCTTCAAGAATCGTACTCACCCAATCGTGGATCAATCCGTCTTCCGTGTTATAGGTTTCCCATATTTCTCCATCAAATCGGCTTACTCCGCCCCCATACGTTCCGAACCAATAATCACCGGTTCGATCTTGGAGAATCGGAAACACTGTATTCTCCGCCAATCCATTTTTCCGGTCGAAGTAGGAAAAAGCCTGATTCCCAAGCCGGATCAAGCCTATTCGGGTTCCAAACCATAAATTGTCTTGGTTATCTCGATAAATGCTCAAAATGTCGTTATGGCACAACCCGTTCTCGAGTCGAAAGGTATCCCAATTCCCTTCTGAAAAACGGGATAGCCCTTTGGGGGTTCCAAACCACAACTTTCCAAAAGGACCAGTATGTATGACTTGAACATATTCCCAGCATAATCCATCTCTACGAGTGTATAGGGTAAAATTCTTTCCGTCATAACAATATACACCATCCACTGTTCCTATCCAGACATTTCCTGTGAAATCCTCCGACATGGATAGTACACATTCTCTTTCTTCCCGTATGTTTAAGGAATAAAAATGCCATTGACTCCCGTCATATAGATTTACACCTTTGTTGGAGCCAAACCACCAGCGATTAGAGGAATCGATATGAATCACGTCAATTTCGCGATCCTCGAATTCATCGAGTTTTCGCGTACGCCCCAAATTCCCTTGAGGTGAAAGAAATACACCATCGGTCGCCGCAATTAGAATATTCCCTTCCCCATCTTCCTCTATATCGTAAACCTCTTGGGTATAAAACGCACTTTGTTGTTCAGTTGGATTCTCGCCCTCCATTTCCATACAATAGATACCATATTCGGTCCCCACCCATATTCTTCCGTCTTGGTCTCGATGGAAACAGGAAACAAATCCTTGATAATTCCGGTTGTCGATCTCAATCTTGGTAAATTCGAGGCCATCAAATTTCGCGATCCCCGCTTCCGTTCCAAGCCATAGAAACCCAAATCGATCTTGAGTGATGGCAAAAATCGAGGATTGCAACAACCCGTGCTCCACGTTATACGTTTGGAAAGGATAGCTTTGAGTATAAGCGTAATGACACTGAATCTCCCCTATCCACCAAAAGAAAAAAATAAGCGGGAAAAAGATGTTGAAAACCATTGTGTGTATTCCATACATAGTTGAAATTGGATGAGAACCAATTTAAGTCCCTTTTCCCTTGCCAGATGCTTTACTAAAAACAGAATTTTCTCAAGAAATAGGCTATCACATTTTTTCTTTCTTTTGAATGTGACATTCAATAGAATTTTGTAATTGTTTCATTTTCCATAGGCTCATGGAGCGACAAAACGATGTTTCCATTGATAAATAACTCATTGGAAAGTAAAATATCAGCAAGTGAGATTGTGTTTTTTGGTTTTTGTCGATATCCGAGATCAATTCTTATGGCGTCGAATTCGACATTGCGGTTGAGGTTGGACATTATCATATCTCCCCAACTCGCCCAACCTATCAAAAACAGAAGTCCGTTTTTGATAATGTATATTCTTGAAAGAGATAACATTCAAATCATATAAATCAGGAGTGAAGCCTGGTAGATGTACGCTCAAAACGAACGGATCAAACCGATCAACATTGAAGATGAGATGAAAACATCGTATATCAGCTATGCGATGTCGGTCATCATCCAACGCGCCTTACCCGATGTCCGTGATGGTTTAAAACCGGTACAACGGCGCATTGTATACGCGATGCGGGAATTGGGGCTTACCTCCCGCGCCGCCTATAAAAAATCGGCTCGTATCGTCGGAGAAACGATGGGAAAATACCATCCCCACGGTGATTCGGCTATTTACGATACTCTTGTGCGAATGGCACAGGATTTCACTTACCGGTACCCTCTTGTCGACGGTCAGGGGAACTTTGGTTCGGTTGACGGAGACAATCCGGCGGCCATGCGGTATACTGAAGCACGCCTTTCTTCCATCGCGGAAACACTTTTAACCAACATCGAGAAAAATACCGTCGATTTCATCCCGAATTTCGACGGACAACTGGACGAACCGGTTGTATTACCTTCCGAAATCCCGAATCTGTTAATCAATGGATCCTCCGGAATCGCTGTTGGGATGGCGACGAATATTCCCCCTCATAATCTAAGTGAAGTCATCGATGCCACTGTTGCCATGATAGACGATCCCGAAATCGATACCGGTGGTTTGATGAAATACATTCAAGGTCCTGATTTCCCTACCGCTGCTTATATTTGTGGCCGTTCAGGAATCGCGGAAGCCTATACCACCGGCCGCGGACGGGCAGTTATGCGCTCCGTTACCCATAAGGAACAACTTTCACAAGGGAAAGAGGCTATCGTCGTTACGGAAATACCGTATACGGTCAATAAGGCCAAACTCGTTGAAGAAATCGCTGCATTGATTCGCTTAAAAAAGATCGAAGGAATTTCCGATTTACGCGATGAATCCGACCGCGATGGTTATCGAATTGTTATAGAACTCAAACGCGGAGAAAACCATGAAATCGTCCTGAATCAACTTTATAAACATACTCGTATGCAAACAACCTTCGGGATTATTTTATTGGCTTTAGTCGATAACCACCCTCGATATTTGACCTTACGTGAGATGATCTCATATTTTGTCGAACATCGGCGGGAAGTGATCGTACGAAGAACCCGGTATGATCTCGAAAAAGCCGAAGCCCGTGCGCACATCCTCGAAGGCTTACGAATTGCTGTCGATAATATCGATGAAGTTATCCAATTGATCCGCAGTTCGCAAGATCGGCCGGAAGCGATGAATGGTTTGATGACCCGTTTCGAATTGACGGAAATCCAAGCCAAAGCCATCCTCGAAATGCAACTCCAGCGTCTTATCGCTCTGGAACGCGAAAAACTGGAAGAAGAATACCAGCAGCTGCTCAAGGATATTGAATACTATCGGAAAATTTTGAGTACTCCCGAACTGGTCATGTCCATCATGAAAGAAGAACTCCTCGAAATCAAAAAACGGTACGGGGATGTTCGCCGGACAAAAATAGTAGCCGATTCTACGGATTTGCAAATCGAAGATCTTATCGCCGAAGAGAATATGGTCGTAACCATTTCCCATACCGGCTATGTAAAGCGTATTGCGACATCGGTCTATCGAAAACAATTGCGCGGCGGCCGCGGAATCACAGCGATGGGCACCAAAGATGAAGATTTCGTCGAACAATTATTTATTGCATCCACGCATCACTATTTGCTTTTCTTCACAGACCGCGGACGTGTGCATTGGCTGAAAGTCTTCGAAATCCCACAAGCCGGACGTCAATCGAAAGGCAAAGCGATTGTCAATCTTTTGCAATTGGAACCGGGAGAATGGGTCACAGCGATGGTGCCGGTTCCGGAATTTGTGGAAGAACGCTATCTCATCATGGCTACCCAAAAAGGAGTCATCAAAAAAACCGATTTGATTGCATATTCCAATCCACGCAGAGGTGGAATCAATGCCATTAGTCTCGATGAGGGTGACCGTTTGCTCAGCGTTTGGATGACAACCGGGGAAGACGATATCATTCTTTCAACCCGCAATGGTATGGCGATTCGATTTTCCGAAGAGGATATCCGTCCTATGGGACGTACTGCCCGTGGGGTAATTGGAATACGACTGGATGAAGATGACCACGTTGTTGGAATGGTGGTTTGCCATGAAGATGCCTATTTATTAACGATCACCGAACTTGGATACGGGAAACGAACAAGTATTTCTTTGTACCGCAAAATCCGGCGCGGTGGAAAAGGTGTGAAAGATATTCAAACTTCAGAACGGAATGGCAAAGTGGTCGGCATCCTCGAAGTCTTCGACGACGACGAGTTTATGCTGATCACCAAAGGCGGAGTGGCAATTCGCATGAGCGTAGAGGGAGTTCGGGCTATTTCCAGAAATACGCAGGGAGTTCGTATGATCCGGCTGGAAGACGGGGATTTCGTAGCGGCCATTGGCAAACTTCCGGAAGCAAAAGAAGCAAAACGAGATCAAGCACTTGCGAATATTCCCGATAATGAAATCAGCGATTCCTCCAAAGAGGATGACAAAACAGAAGAAGAATAAAAAAACGCTATGGTGTCAGCAACGTTGCCTTGTCGATGGATTTAAATGATGCGGTAGGTTTTATATTTGCATTAATTGAATAACTACCTTGCTTTTTTGAGTGTTTTTATTGTACAATTGGATTGTAAGTCTTTTACTTATTTGAATATGCACGAGCGATGGCTTTGGCGAATTTGAGTTCTTATTACAGGGTGGAGGGAACATTTTTCCTGTCCAAATGGAAAAACAGGACTTTCGTTCCTATCTCGCATTTTGATTCTCAATTTGACAAAACATCACTAAGCTATATAATATCAATGAGTTACACTCTGTCAGAAAGAAGTGGCATTCTCTTTGCTCTCTTATCTAGGCGAACAAGGATAAGAGGTAAAGCGAATGCGACTGTTGGAATTCATAGAATATTCGGTATCCCCGGCAACCAAGTTTACTATCTGTGCCGCAATCGGATTTGCCATCTACATCGTGTATTACTGGGAGCCGAACAAGAATAAAAAGAAAAAAGAAACGAAAAAAGAGAATACAGGATTTTTACAATATACGGAGGTTGATCCACGTGACTACGATCAGTCGGATCATTTGATCAAACCGGTCGAACAAAATCATACAATTACCGACCGCCATCCGACACTCGAACAATTGGATGAATACGTCGATCAACTAAAACGACACAATTTTCAGAGTATTGATCGTGTCTAAAATTCTCGACCTTTGGTGCGAGAAAGAAGGAGTACCACAACTTAGCGTCCACACGATGTGTGAGGAGCCTCGGATTCCCTCCCTGATCTGAGATTTCCGAACTCCTCCCTCATCGCCCTCAACCCTGGGGGCCTTGTGCCCCGTTGGCGCCAGTCAAAAAACTGGCGCATTTTTTTTGTTTTTTTACATCCTTTTACATCTATTTTTCGTATTTCATGAAAAATGTTGTAGGATACACTATCCTTTTCCCGAGGATGGATCAGGTATCCTCGCCTGCTTTATCGTGCAAGCGGGGACGCTTGCTCTACCCTTCAGATGATTGATTCATGATGATGGAGCAATGTCAATCTTCGAATTCTTTTGGAGGTATCGATCATGAATAGAAATCGGCCCGTCCTGTTTTTTCTAGTTGTATTTTTCTCATTCGGCTCAATCAGCGATTCAGCCGATCTTCCTTTTCCTTTTAAAGGAGAATCGGGGGAAACTATTTTAGGCTATGATCCTTTTCATGCTGTCACATTTTCTTCCGATGGTAGAAGCATCATTACGGCTAACTCCAATGGACTCTTTTTTTGGCATCGTGAAACGGGAAACCTCACCGATCACATTTCACTTAAAAATCAGCCGAAAACAATCATTTCACCAATGGCATTTTCACCGGATGGAAAACGTTTTTTAGCCAACATTGGAAATAATCATTTCATAATGTGGGATGTTGAAAGTGGTGAAAAACGGTTTACCTATGCAGCCTCTTCCGATAGAGCAATTTCATTGGCTTTTATGCCGAATGGAGACCAAATCTTCGCCGGAAATTGGAACTCCATCACCATGGTGTGGAATGAAAGTGAACAGCAGGAAAAAAGAACCTTTGACATTCATGGCTACCCCACACAGATGGTTGTATCTCCGAATGGAAAATATCTTTTAACAGTAGCAACGGAGGAAAAGGTTGCAATTCTCTTTGATATTGATTCCGGTGAACGCATCAATACCTACCAACATGAATTTGTCACGGAAACCGTCGCATTTTCACCTGATGGAGAGATCGTTTTTATAGGCGGCGGTGAAGGTATCGTTACTATGTGGGATATCAAAACCGGTGAAGAACTCTATACATTTGATCATGGTGAACACTCTTCTTCAATCCAACACTTTTATTCTCCACACTTTGCCGTTTCTTCCTCGGGGAACAAAATTGCCATCGAAAAATCAGAAGGAGATGTAATCATTTGGGATGTAAGAAACGGAGAGAAAGTGAATACCATTACGGCATCCGATTTGCCAATTGATGAACTTGTTTTTTCTCCCGATGAGCGTGAACTGCTTTTCACAAGCGATGACAGTGCCATCAGATTATGGAAGTGGGACAGTGGCGAAGAAATTTTTACGATTTATCATCACGCGACTAGTTCTCATGCTTCTATTTTTACAGGATCCAACAAACTCATTACCTATAATTTGGATTCTCGGGAGGCGGCAGTCGTTTACGAGTGGAATACGAAAACCGGTCTGGCAACACCGATTCAAAATGAATTTTTGATAAGGATCACGGATTTTGCCATTTTACCAAATCACCCCTATGCTCTGAGCGGTTATTTTGATGGAAACGCAGCCTTGTTTCAAATCGACAATGGTGAGCTCATTCAATTTTTCAATATCCCCTCAAAATTCTATGTTGCGGCACTTTCAAACAATGGGAAATATTTAGTTACCGGAGGTGGACTTGGTTCCGTCAAATTATGGGATGTTGAAACCGGAAAAGAAGTCCGATTTTTCGAAGGTCATTCAACCATTATCCGCTCCATTGCATTTGCACCGAATCAAAAGCAGATTCTCACAGCCAGCGGTGATGGAAACCGAACCACAGATACCAACGTCCGGTTGTGGGATGTAGAAACCGCTGAAGAACTTTTGTTGATTCCTGATCATACGTATGTCGTCTCGAAAGCCCTTTTCTCTCCGAATGGCAGCACCCTATTGACAGCGAGTTGGGATCGGACCGCTGCGTTGTGGGATGCGAACGACGGAACACAAATCCATTTATTTAAATCCCATGAAGATTGGATAACCGATGCGTCTTTTTCTCCGAATGGCAACATCATTGCCACAGCAAGCAAGGATACAACCGCAAAATTATGGGATTCCGAAAGCGGGGAATTACTACAAACTCTTACTGGCCATACATCAGGTTTGCGAAGCGTATCCTTTTCACCGGATGGAAAACAACTCGCCACCAGTGGCTCTGACGGTACCCGTATCTGGGATATTTCGGAGTGGGTTCATCTCGAATCCTCTATCGATGAGTATTCCTATTATGAATAAAAGAAAGAAAGTGGGATTCATTTCATCGTGACTGAATCCATGGAAAAAATGTTCACAAAAAAAAATCAGGGGGGCTCCACAAATATGCAAAAAGCGAATACTGCATAGAAGAGTATTTCGATCATGATACTTTATGAATATCCTTCTCTCTTTCCATCTTCATTAATCCCCATATCGCAATAAAATATATAGTTCGTCTGTGTAGACGATTCTGTTCTTTTACAGTAATCATAAATAAAAAATGTGTTGCTTCAAAATCTTAGAAAAACAGGTGTTGCTGTGATTATTACAATGCAATCCACCGCTTCGAAAGCGGAAATCGAGAGTGTCGAGCAGATTATCGAAGAAGGGGGATATACCGTTCATCCTATTTATGGCACCAATTTGACTGTTTTGGCGGCGGTCGGTGATGAACGTGGAAAAGAGGGTCTTTACGAACGTCTGCTCAGTCAGCCAGGGGTGGAAAAGGTTGAATTCATTCTACCACCGTACAAGCTTGTATGCCGCGAGGTGAAAAAGGATATCTTCCGGCCGGATACCCTTGTCGAAGTTGAATTCCAATGGAAGGAAGGCAAAAAGAAAATTACGGTCGGCGGACCGGAATTCACAGTCATGGCCGGTCCTTGTTCGATCGAGAATCATGACCAGATCATGGAATGCGCTCGAATCGCCAAGCAATACGGAGCCACTGTTTTACGAGGTGGAGCCTTCAAGCCGCGGACCTCACCCTATAGTTTCCAAGGACTCGAAGAAGAAGGCTTGAAACTGATGGCCGAGGCTCGAAATGAACATGGTTTAGCCGTCGTTACCGAGTTGATGGACGCTCATCACCTTGATTTGGTTTCCAAATACGCCGATATCATTCAAATCGGTGCGCGAAATATGCAAAATTTCATGCTGTTAAAATCACTGGGAAATACGAACCGGCCGATCTTATTGAAGCGTGGTATGTCATCCACCGTCGACGAATGGCTGATGTCAGCGGAATATATTGCCTCAAGGGGAAATCCAAACATCATTCTGTGCGAACGAGGAATTCGTACTTTCGAGACCAAATACCGCAATACGCTTGATCTCAACGCTGTTCCGACTTTGCAAAAACTGACCCATTTGCCGGTTATTGTCGATCCCAGCCATGGAACCGGGCGTCGTGATCTGGTTTTACCGATGAGTTTGGCGTCCATCGCTTGTGGGGCGCATGGTCTGATCATTGAAATTCATCCCAAACCATCTCAAGCGTTGTCCGACGGAGCGCAATCTCTCAACGAAATGCAATTCCAGGAAATGATGGAGAAATTGAAACCTGTCATCCACGCGGTAGGAAAAAAAGTGGGGTGGGCTACCTGAATTTCTGCCGTGTCGTTTACCATGAAACTGAAACGAATCTATTTGGACTATAACTCCACAACGCCTCTACGACCGGAAGTGGAAGCAGCTATGCAGCCGTTTTGGAAATCCACTTTCGGAAACTCATCCAGCCGCCATCAAGCCGGACAGGAAGCATGGATCGCTTTGGAGGCGGCACGCGAACGGATTGCCGAATTGGTTCAGGCGGATGCGGATGATGTGATTTTTACGAGCGGGGCAACCGAATCCAATTTCTTGGCTTTGTTGGGGCGCTTTGACTATTTGGTCCAGGAAGGACGCCGGCCTTCTCACATCCGGGTTGCTGTCGGTTCACTTGAGCATCCCTGTGTGCGCAACTGTGCAGAAGAAATGAAGCGGCGGGGAGCGAAAGTGCATGAAATTCCCGCCACCTCGAAAGGAGTTGTTTATCCGGAATTTATCACGGAGCGGAAACCGTATGACATCGTATCGGTAATGACGGCAAATCATGAAACGGGGGCAATTCAGCCTCTTAAACAAATTACTGAGAGATTGGATCCGGAAATCACTTTTTTTCATACCGATGCCGCTCAATGGGCTGGAAGAACAAAAGCGGATTTTGATCAGTGGGGGGTATCCGCTATTTCACTCTCCGCTCACAAGATGTATGGACCGAAAGGAATTGGTGCGTTAATACTTCGAAAGAAATGGAAGTTAGTTCCTATTTTTCCGGGTTCCCAAGAAGGGGGAATGCGAGGAGGAACAGTCTTTGTTCCCGGCGCGGCCGGTTTTGGAGAAGCGGCTTCTTGTATAAGAACAAATAGAAGAAATGAAATCGATCGACTGCATTTATTAAGGGAACTCCTTTGGAAATCGTTGTCATGTAGCGGGACCAGAGCCATACGAACAGTTTCCCATGAAAATTGCTTACCCAATACTTTGCATGTCCGTTTTCCCGAGTTAAAAGGTGAACGCGTAGTCAGCGCATTGGATCGATTGGGGATTTGTTGTTCTTCCGGTCCGGCTTGTTCATCTGGATCATCCGTGGCTTCACCGATCTTGACGGCAATGGGATTGAGTGAGGAAGAAGCGTGGGAAGGTGTGCGATTCAGTTTGGGGCTTTATACAACAAAGGAAGAGATCGATCAGGCCGGTGAAATCATTCGAGAATGGCTTGAAAATCAGACGGAACGCGACGCTTGATTCTTTACGTTTTTTCAATTATCCTATTTAACTTGTGTTATAGAAGGCAAAAGGAACATAAGTTTAAAAGATTGAAGGCCATACAGTCAATTCACCCATAGCGGTATCAAGAGAGAACCGCAAAGCCGGCGGCGGTATACAATTACCAAGGAAAGAAGTTTTTGTTGGTTTTTTGTATCCTTGATCTTGAAGTGTGGTCAAGGATTATTTTTCGGTTATACTGTACGGTTTGTATCTTAACACAAATAAGCCGGGTTCTTCCAGAGAACCAATCAAGTGATTTCACTGTTGAAACCTCCATGATTGTTATAGAGGATGAAACGGCGGAAGTTGAAAATATCCTTGTGACAACAGGATAAATCCATAGACGTACAACCAGCCGGAGGAAGCCGTTCATGACAGATTGCGTCGCCGTATATCCGGGAAGTTTCGACCCCGTCACGAACGGTCATCTGGACTTAATCGAACGTGGATTGGATATCTTTCAACATTTAATTGTCGCTGTGGTTTCCAATCCATCGAAAGAACCGTATTTTCCCCTGGAAGAGCGGTTGGAAATGCTTCAAGAATCCATTCGGGATTTTTCGGAGCGAGTGGAAATTGATTGTTTCAACGGCTTGCTGGTTGAATATATGCTGCGAAAAAAAGCGCATGTCGTTTTACGTGGTTTGCGGGCTATTTCGGACTTTGAATATGAATTCGAGATGGCTTTGACCAATCGCCGGTTGGCGGAAGAGGTCGAAACGATTTTTTTAGCGCCGAGTGAAGAATATATTTTTTTACGGGCTAGTTTGGTTCGTGAAATTGCTATGCTAGGTGGTGATATAAGCAGTTTCGTGCCTCTCAATGTCGAAAAAAGGTTGAAGGAACATTATCGGGAAAAATATAATTTGTAAGGTTAAGATGCGGGCAGGGATGCCCGCGCTCCGTAATAAAGTGAAAGATGCGGGCAGGGATGCCCGCGCTCCGTAATAGAATAAAACTGTAAAGAATATATGTTTGAAAGGATATCGTCATGGCACATCCAAAACATCGGAAGTCGAAAGCTAAAACGAGAACAAAGCGCGCCCATCACGCCGTAAAACCGAAATCGCTGGTGGAATGTCCCAATTGCCGTGAAGCAAAGATGCCGCATCGGGTGTGTCCGCATTGCGGATTTTATCGAGATTCCGAAATCGTTTAATGTAGGGAGAGTGAAACAGCAATGAGAGTGGCAGTAGACGCAATGGGTGGAGACCGGGCACCGCAGGATATCCTCGCAGGTGTTCGTCAATTCTTGTCCGAAGATCAAGGAACGGAAATCCTTTTAGTGGGACAAAAAGAAGTATTGGAAGAGCCATGTGCTGAACTTCCCGTTCGTATAATCGATGCGCCGTCTGTAGTAGGGATGCATGAATCCCCTTCTTTTGCTTTGAAAAACCGGCGCGATTCATCCATCGCAACCGCTATCTCATTGGTGAAAGAAAAAAAAGCGGATGCCGTACTGTCCATGGGCAATTCCGGCGCGGCAGTGGCTTTCGCGATTTTTTGTTTGGGACGCCTTGCAGATATTTCCAAACCGGGAATTGTCGCGCCTATGCCTACCCTCACCGGCTATTCATTGCTTATCGATGTCGGTGCGACTGTTGATTGTAAACCCATTCATTTACTTCATTTTGCCGCGATGGGGGAAGTCTATTGCCGCCAGGCATTTGGAGTATCCGAACCGCGAGTCGGAATTCTTTCGATCGGAGAAGAGAAAAGCAAAGGAAATGAATTGACCTTCGCTGCAACAAAGTTATTGGAGCAGGCACCAATCAATTTCGTTGGGAACATCGAGGGTGTGGACATCATGCGGGGAACAGTGGATGTCATTGTTTGTGACGGATTTATCGGAAATGTGATCCTCAAATTCGGTGAAGGTTTAGTGGAAATGTTTTCCAAGGCGTTAAAAATGGAAACCGATCTGGTTCTCGGGGAGGACACAGATCGGGCGCATCGAGTTGAATTGCTCCATGAAACCATGGCGAAAGTCGATTATACGGCCTATGGCGGAGCATTATTGCTTGGAGTCAACGGCCACTGTCTCATCGGTCACGGACGCTCTGGGCCACGCGCCATAGCCAATGGAATACGTGCCGCACGAACAACTGCAGAAAAATGTCCACTAGATAAAATCCAACAAGCGCTGGAAGCCGCTTGTGTTGCAGTATAACAATCAAGAAAAGGGGTACCTTCGGTGGTTAAAGCCCATATAGTTTCTACCGGCATGGCAGTGCCGGAAAAGGTGATCAATAATTTCGATTTGGAAAAAATGGTCGATACATCAGACAGCTGGATTCGAGAACGAACTGGCATGGTCGAACGGCATGTTTCCGATAAGGAAACAGCCGCATCCGATTTAGCGGTGGAGGCCGCCCAAAAAGCATTGGAACAAGGTGGAATTAATGCTCTCGACCTCGATGCAGTGCTCGTCGCCACAATTTCCGGAGATTATGCCTGGCCGGCAACGGCTTGTGTCGTTCAAAAACGGCTCGGCGCAAAAAAGGCGCTGGCATTTGATCTATCCGCAGCATGCAGCGGATATATTTATGGATTGTCCATTGCGCAAGCGTATATCGAATCCGGAAGGTACAACAATATTCTTCTCATCGGCGTCGATTTATTGACAAAGGTCGTGGATTGGACGGACCGGAACACTTGCGTTTTATTTGGTGACGGAGCCGGTGCAACCTTGATACAATCCAACGGAACCTCCGGTGTACTCGATACTGTTCTAGGAGCTGACGGAGGAATGGCGGAATTGTTGTATTTGCCGTGTGGAGGATCGCGGATTCCAGTTTCCGAAGAGGCGATTCGGGAGAAGAAACATTATTTGTATTTGAACGGCCGTGAGATTTTCAAACATGCTGTACGGGTGATGACGAAGACCTGTCATGATGTATTGGATCGATGTCATTTGACTATTCAGGATGTAAAAGTCGTGATTCCCCATCAAGCCAATATCCGCATCATCGAAGCGATCGCTCAACGATTGGGATTGCCGATGGAACGATTTTTTGTCAACGTCGATAAATATGCAAATACATCGGCAGCAACGATTCCGATTGCGATTCATGAAGCGTTGGAGCAGGGGGTTTTAGAGAAAGGGGATAAAGCGTTGCTTGTAGCGTTCGGCGGCGGTTTGACGTGGGCTGCGGGTGTTGTCCAATTTTAACTGAATGAAAGAAAACCGATGGATCGTATTCACATGGGTGCCTCCATCGGTAAATAATATATACTACCGGCAATTCACCGGTTAGATGGATAGAGTATGAAACAAGCGATTGCTTTTTTATTTTCGGGACAAGGTTCTCATTCCAAAGGAATGGGATTGGATATCGTTCGGGAGACTCCCATCGGGCGTGATCTGTGCGAACGGGCAAATCACGTCTTGGAGTGGTCATTTGAAGAACTAGTCGTTTCGGATGACGATCAGTTCTCGTTGAAACGGACGCTCTATGCGCAACCGGCGATCTATACGTTGAGTTACATGATTTACATGATATTGAATGATGCAGGGCTAAAACCCGCATTAACCGCAGGGCATAGCGCAGGAGAATATGCAGCTCTCACTGCGGCCGGCGCCTGGAATTTCGAAACAGGATTGAATGTCATCGCAGAGCGCGCCCGATTGATGTCACAAGTAAAGAATGCAGGAACGATGGCCGCCGTAATCGGTCTCGATCCTCATATCATCGAAGAAGTCTGCAAAAATGTAAATGATGGTATCGTTGTAGTGGCGAATTACAATTCCCCGAAACAAACCGTGATTTCAGGGGAAGTAGAAGCGATTGAAAAAATCACACCGGTTCTAAAGGAACACAAGGCTCGACGCGTATTGCCTTTGGATGTCAGTGGTGCTTTTCACTCACCGTTAATGAAAGAGTCTCAACATTCCTTTAATGCATTTATGCAAACGATCGAATTACAAAATCCCGGCATACCATGGATTTCCAACAACACGGCGGAACCGGTTATGGAACCGGAAACAATCCGGGAACATCTCGTGAGACAATTTTGCGAACCGGTTCGTTGGAATCAGTTGATGTTACATGTCGAGCGGGAGTGCGAGGAAGCCGTGGAAAGCGGTCCGGGAAATGTGTTGAAAGGATTGACCAAAGCGTGCTGCGATGAACTCTCGTGTTTGAGTACGGGCACATTGGAAGAAATCGAGAAAGTGAAGGGACATTATGGCATTTCGTCTTGATGGGAAAGTCGCTCTTGTAACAGGCGGAGGTCGCGGAATCGGCCGGGCAACCGTTGAATATCTAGCCGACCGGGGCGCCAAGATTTTTATCGTCGATATTGATGAAGATGTAGCAAAAAGCACCGAGCAAGAATTGTGCTCCCGTGGTATCGACGCTAGCGCGATGGCGGCGGATATCGCCGATCCGGAAAATGCAGATCGAGTTATGGAAGCCTGTGTCGAACAATTCGAAAAGATTGATATCTTGGTGAACAATGCAGGGATTACACGTGACGCCTTGGCGATCCGTATGAAAAATGATGATTGGGAAGCCGTCATTCGGGTAAACTTGAATGCAACTTTTTATATGTCACGGGCCGCCGCCAAAAAAATGATCCGCGCCAAAAGCGGACGAATCGTCAATGTCGCATCCGTGGTCGGTTTGATGGGAAATCCCGGACAAGCCAATTATGCCGCCAGCAAAGCCGGAGTGATCGGAATGACGAAATCGTTTGCAAAAGAATTGGCTTCAAGAGGGATCACCGTCAATGCGGTTGCACCGGGATTCATTGAAACCAGAATGACCGCTGAACTCAAAGAAGATGTAAAAGAAACGATGCTGAAAACGATTCCACTCGGGCGATACGGACAACCGGAGGAAGTGGCAGCGGCAATCGGATTCCTTGCTTCGGAATCAGCCGGATATATTACCGGACAGGTTCTTTCTATCGACGGTGGATTATTGATGTAAGCAACACTGCTGCTTGATTTTAGAGAAAAAATAATTACCATAACCGCTTGATTTAGTGGTTTCATACGCTTAAGAAAACAGGAATAGGAGGAGACGCTCGTGGCAGAGAATATTGAAGAGAAAGTTATCGATATTATTGCAGAGAAGCTCAAAGTGGATAGGGACGAAATTTCCCCCGATAAATCCTTTACCCGTGATTTAGGGGCTGATTCTCTGGATACCGTCGAATTGGTCATGGAGTTCGAAGAAAGTTTTGAGATCGATGAAATTCCGGAAGACGAAGCGGAGCAGATTCGGACCGTTGGCGATGCAATCGAGTATATCAAGACGAAAGTATCGGCGTGACGGAAAATAAGGGAGGTTTTATTCTATGTCTCGCCGAGTAGTGATTACCGGGATGGGAGTCGTGTCTCCCATAGGGAATACGCTGGAAGAATTCTGGACTTCGTTGATTGAGGGACGTTCGGGTACGGGATTGCTAACGAAATTCGATCCCACCAAATATTCGTCCCATGTCGCCGCGGAAGTCAAGAATTTCAAAGCGGAAGATTATATCGATCCCAAAGAGCTTCGCAGGATGGATACGTTTTGCCATTATGCGATGGCAGCAACCGCTTTGGCAATGGAACAAGCGGGATTGGATGCGCAGGCCGAAGATCCGAAACGAGCCGGTGTTCTGATCGGATCGGGAATCGGCGGAATCGAAACGATCGAAAAGCAAAAAGAGATTCTTCTCGAAAAGGGGCCGAGGCGGATCAGTCCCTTTTTGATCCCAATGTTGATTATCAATATGGCTTCAGGTTTGGTTTCGATCCGGTATGGATTTCAAGGTCCGAACACGGCGGTCGTCACGGCTTGTGCAACGGGCACCCATGCTATCGGCGATGCCATGCGGATCATCGAGCGCGATGAAGCAGACGTCATGCTGGCAGGTGGCTCGGAAGCAGCGATTACTCCGCTGGGATTCGGTGGTTTTTGTTCCGCCAAGGCGTTATCGACACGGAATGACGAACCGGAAAAAGCCAGCCGTCCCTTCGAGAATGACCGGGATGGATTCGTCATGGGCGAAGGAGCGGGAATTGTAATTCTGGAAGAATTGGAACATGCCAAACGGCGCGGTGCGGACATCTACGCCGAAGTGATCGGATATGGCATGAACGGCGATGCACATCACATAACCATGCCGTCACCGGAAGGACGCGGAGCACGGGAAGCCATGAGAAGCGCGTTAGACAGTGCAAAACTGCCCGTAGAGCAAGTCGACTACATCAATGCTCATGGTACCTCGACCGAGTTGAATGACAAATTCGAAACTCAGGCAATCAAGGATTTGTTCGGTTCACACGCCAAAACGTTGGCGGTCAGTTCCACGAAATCCATGACCGGCCATTTGTTGGGAGCCGCGGGGGCCGTAGAGGCCATTGCCGTTGCCAAGACTTTGAAAGAGGGAATCATTCCACCCACGATCAACTATGAAACACCGGATCCGGAATGTGACCTCGATTACGTACCGAATACAGCTCGCGAACAATCTGTTCAAATCGCTCTGAGCAATTCATTTGGATTTGGCGGCCATAATGCTGTATTGATCATGAAACGTTTTCAGTAGTAGTTGTAGATTCAACAAAAAGAAGAAGCAGGGGCGAGCAAAGTCTTGCCCCTGCTTTTTTTATGGGTTGACTACATCGGCCATGATCACAGCAAGTCCTTTTTTACACTTCCAATCCGCCAATAGATCCATGAAATTTTTGTGGAATTGAATGAGGAACTATTAAATTTTGTTTCATTTTATGGTATAACTGTTATTGTTTGGAAATAGACAACGAAACAGTGCGAATAACAACTATTTCTACACGACATGGATTGAGACTCTTTCGGGTATATAGGCAGTCGAGGACGCCTGCCTTACCCAGGTTATTCGATGTCGAGCGATTCGATTAAAAGTAGTATCTATTAAAAAGAGAGGGGTAAGACGATGCTAAAAATCAGCGGCTTCGGTGATGAGATCGCAAAAGACTTTGAAACGCAGCTCGAAGAGATGCGGAACATGAATTTGAATTATATCGCATTACGAAATTTGTGGGGTACCAATATTCTCGATTTGAACGCGAAGCAAAAGACGCGTGCCAGGAACTTGTTGCGGGAACATGGGATGGGAGTATCCGAAATCGGCTCCCCACTGGGAAAAATCCAGATCAACAGTTCGTGGAAGAAAGAATGGGAGCGATATGAGAAAGCCATCGAGATGGCGCATTATTTCAACTGCCCGCGAATCCGTATTTTCTCGTTTTATTTTCCGAAGGGGGATTCGCCGGAAAAACATAGGGCCTCCGTCATCAAGAGATTAAAAGAAATGACGGACCGAGCGGAAAAAGAAGGGATTGTCCTTCTACTCGAAAATGAAGCCAATATCTACGGTGAAGATGGGATTCACTGCCGGGATTTGGCGGAATCGATCGACTCGCCGAATTTCAAATTGATCTTCGATCCCGCGAATTTCGTGCATTCGGGAACGAAAGCCTTTACGCAATGGTATGATCTGATGGTCGATCATGTCGTGCATCTGCATATCAAGGATTGTACCTTCGAGGGGAAATTCACTCCGGCGGGTCAAGGCGATGGGGAAATCCCGGAATTGATTGCGGCATTGAAGGAACGCGGTTTTTCCGGATTCGCGACGATGGAACCGCATTTGATGGAAGGCGGGCAGTTTGCCGGCTTTTCCGGGCCTGAACGATTTGAGGAAGCGGTGGAAGCGTTTCGTGGAGTGTGCGATCAGGCGGGGATGCCGCATCGGCAAGTGCGCATGGGGGTGATCGGGTTAGGCTTTATCGGGTATTTCCATTGTGAAAGTATTCAACAAATTCCGCAGGCGCATTTGGTAGCGGTGGCCGATGTAACGAAAGTTCCGAATTTAAAGAAAGCGCAGGATGCTTTCAATGTGGCGGCTTATGACAATCCGAACGATTTGCTAAAGCGAAAAGATATTGATGCGATTTCCATCGGCACACCAAGTGGCTTGCATGGTGATATTACGATAAAAGCGGCAAAACAAAACAAGCACGTGTTGACGGAAAAGCCGATTGAAATCACGTTGGAGAAAGCCGATAAGATGATCCAAACTTGCCGCGAGAACAATGTGAAACTCGGTGTGATTTCGCAACGGCGGACCGACCCGGGAATGAAAGAATTGATGGAGATTCTCGAAGAAGGGAAATTGGGAAAACTGATACTCGGCGAAACCTATGTTAAATGGTACCGCAATCAAGAATATTACGACAGCGGCGGATGGCGCGGCACTTGGAAACTGGACGGCGGCGGCTGTTTGATGAACCAGGGAATCCATTCCATCGACATGCTGCAATGGGTGATGGGGGAAGCCGATACGGTCTTCGCACAGATGGATACGCTGGCACATGAGCGCATCGAGGTGGAAGATGTGGCGCAAGCGTTTTTGCGCTTCAAAAACGGTGCGCTGGGAACGATTATCGGCTCGACAGCGGTGTATCCTGGGATGAATGAACGATTGGAAGTCAGCGGCACGAAAGGAACCGTCGTTGTCGAAAAGAACCGGATTTCGCTACGGGAAATTATCGGTGAGAAGAAAGACGAAGAGATCGCCATCGAAGACCGCGGCACAGGGGCGGCAGATGCGCAGGCGATTACGCATGAAGGGCATGTCATGCAGATCACCGATTTCATTCAGGCGATCCTTGAAGACCGCGAACCGATGATCAATGGAGAAGAAGGACGAAAGCCGCTGGAACTGATTTTGGCCGTGTATGAATCGGCGAAGACGGGAAAGATGGTGAAGTTACCATTGAAGTCGGCGGGGGTGAAGAAGGCGGCGAAGAAGAGGACGCGGAAGAAGTGATGTAGTATAGATTATAGTGCAGAAACATAATGGGGCAGACACATGGGTCTGCCCCTACGTTTTTTATAAGGTAGACGAATCGGATTGAGGAGTCATTCGTTTCACGACATTTTTAATGGTCAGTCCCTGCACGATAATGGAGAAGAGAACAATGATGTAGGTGATGGAAAGGATGATGTCGCGTTCCTGGCCGGTGGGTAACGAGAGGGCCAAGGCGACGGAGATGCCTCCGCGCAGGCCGCCCCAGGTCAGGATGGGGATCACTCCCTTGCTGAAGGTACGCCAACGATCAAGGATGAATATGGGGAGAGAGACGCTAATCAGGCGAGTGGGGGAGTATAGCGATGATTTGGAAGAGGTTCATAAGATATCAAGATAATTCTATTCTACGGATTGAGCAAATAAATTGATTATTGTCGATATCGTTGATCAAGTTGATGTCCGGATACAGTTTGAGCGCCCGGCGAATGCCGGTTCCGATGCCGCGATAGGGGAGTTCTTTGGTGGCGAAGGATGCGATAACCGGATTGCGCAGATTCGAAACGCCTAATTTTATGTTTTCTACGGTCAAATTATTGGGGAGATGACCGGGGCTGATCAATTCAATTCGGTTATCGAATATGAAGATTTTCCAGGGAGCGCTTATGAAATAGTCACGATGGATGAGCATATTGACTACAAGTTCTTCCAAAGCGGCGCGGGGGATTTCCGGATCACCGAGTGTATTAAATCCTTTATCTCCTTGGATTTTTCGGATATTTCTCATTAAGAAAGAAATGGATCGATCGAACAGTTGCCGAAGATTGCCATCGATATCTTCGCTGTCGCGATATTCATTGACTGTGGAATCGTCACCAAAAAAAGAGACTGCTTTTACTAGAAATGATGGCTTTTTTCTTTGTGGATTTTTCCCAAAGAGAAGTAATCCGGCAAGATTCAGCTGACCTTTTTTTGCGAGATTCATATTTTCTAACAATTGATTGAAAGGAATGTCAATTTGGTTCAAATCTTCTTCATAATGTTTGAGGTAGAATTGTCCAAAATGGTGTATATCAATATCATTTGGTGTAGTTCCCGTAACTGGAATCTCGTCCGCATTTATCAAGTCAGATTCTTGGAATATACGGCGTATTTCTTCACGAGAAGTGACTTTTCGTTTATCTGCTCCACTTTTTACCCATATTACACCATTATTATCCAAATAAGGTTTATCAATTCCCTCACGAATCGCCACGACCATGACGATTTTATCACCAATATTGATATTCTCTGTTTCCGGATTTATCGGATTTCTCACATTTTGGGAAGCAGCATTTGAAATCAATTGATTCAGGCGATTGATATCGGATGAAGAAAGTCCCGTAATCTCGCCTTGATCTTTGACTCCAATAAAAATCATACCACCCGATGAGTTTGTGAATGCAACCATTTCCGATGCCAATGCAGTAGCATTGGTGATATTTTCTTTGAATTGATGGCGTGAATCTTCACCACGATTCACAATTTCAATAAGTTCTGTTGCATTCATCATTACTATTAATCCAGGTGTATAGATAGTTGAAGTTGTTGTTGACCATTGTTTATTTTATTAATCGATGGGTTGAAAAAGCAAAACCCATCCTACAGAATCAAAACAGATATATTATAACATTTTACGCAGTACCATTCATCCTCTTCTCAAAGCTCAACGGAATCATCAACACCGGGCATTCGGCGTGGCGGGTGATTTTTTCGGTGACGTTACCAAAAAGGACTTTGCCGAAGGCGGATTGGCCGTGGCGGCCGATGATGATAAGGTCGATGTTTTTTTCTTTGGCGAAGTCGAGAATCTGCATGTAGTCTTTGCCGATGCGGAATTCGACTTCGTAGCGAATACCGCTTGGGATGCGGGAAAGATAGGATTCCGACAGTTTGGCATCCATATCTTGTTTGGCTTTTTCGTCGATGTTTTCGACTTCGTAGATATAAGTTTTCCAGAACTGGGCTTCCGGTTCGGGAATTACGTGAAAGAGGTAGAGGATGCAGTCCGGCGAACGGGCGGCGATATCGACGGCGAATTCGAAGGCAAAATCCGCATTGGATGAAAAATCGGTACAAAAAAGGATACGTTGAAAGGGGCCGTAGCGTCGAATGGGTTCAGTCACGATGGTGGTATCTCCGTTGTTTTTTCTTCTATTTTAATGAACGAGTTCAGGGAGAAATAGGGATAATTGCGGAAATGCGACGAGAAGGATAGAAGCAATAATCAAAGCAAAGAGAAATGGTAACGCCCCTTTGAAGACGGTTTGCAGAGGAACATCGCGTTCGATTCCACTGACGACATAGACACAAACGCCGACGGGCGGGGAGATCACCCCCATCTGGGTGACAACAACGATGATGACGCCAAACCAGATCGGATCGTAGCCAAGGGTTTGCACGACAGGAAAGAAAATCGGAATTGTGAGAAGGATCAGCGCCAGTGCGTCAACGAAACAACCGCTGAAGAGATAAAAGAAAATGATCATGCCCATGATCATCCATCCAGGCAAAGGGAGATTGGAAAGCCAGGTCGCCAACTCGAAGGGAATGCGGGTAACGGCTAGAAAGCGTCCGAACATAACGGCTCCGGCGACAATAACGATAACCATGCAGGAGGTACGGGCGGTTTCTTCGAGAGAGCGGATTAGGATTTTCCAAGTGAGTTTTCGCTTGGCAAGGACGATGATGAGGCTGCCCGCTGCGCCGACAGCGGCGGCTTCGGTTGGCGTGAAGTAGCCGGCGAACATTCCGCCCATGACGAGGATAAAAAGAAGAATGGTTTCCGAGACTCCGCCGAGGGAGGCGATTTTGGTACGGAGTGTGGTCGAAGGGCCAGCGGGTCCCAAATGCGGACGGCGTTTGCAATTTAAGTATATTGTCAAGCAAAAGAGCAATGCGATCAGTACACCGGGCACGATTCCGGCGATAAAGAGTTTGCCCACCGATTGTTCGGTCATGATAGCGTACACGATAAAGACGACGCTGGGAGGAATCAGCATGCCGAGGCTGCCGCCGGCGGCGACGGCACCGCTGCCCAGTTCCATATCGTATTTATATCGTCTCATTTCCGGCAAAGCCACAGACGCCATGGTGGCAGCGGTAGCGGGACCGGAACCGCAAATTGCACCGAAAGCAGTACAAGCGCCGACGGTGGCCATGGCCAAACCTCCCGGAAGTGCACCGAGCCATTGATAGGCAGTGTTGAAAAGGCGGCGGCTGATTCCGGCGTGGAAGGCGATCTGCCCCATGAACACGAAGAGGGGGATAACCATAAGACTGTACGAAGAAAAGGTGTCGTAGAGATCACCGGTGATCATGCTGAGCGCAGCGTGGGGGGAAACAACTACTGCAAAACCGACAAAGCCAATGACACCCATCACAAACGCGACTGGCATGCTGCTCATCAACAGGAGAATGAGAAGAATACAACCGAGAATACCGACTTGGATTGGAGTCATGGTTTGATCAATTCCCTCCCCGGCCGTAATAAATGATCAAAAATGACCAGCACAACGACTCCGCAGCAAAAAGCGATTACATACAACAACCAAAAAGTGGGGATTTGGAGAGTGGAGGTCACTTCACCGTTCTGCCAAAGTTCATTCCCATAGGTGATACAGCGCAAGGTGAAAAATGAGAAGAGAATGATTGTAATCGTTCTACAAACGGTATCGACAATAATTCTACCGACTCTGTTCAGTTTAAGAAAAAAGAACTCGATGGCGACATGCCCTTTGACGGCAGTTGTGTAAGGCAGAGCGCAGGCAATGGTGACGCCGCCGGTCAATTTTACAATATCATAAGCGCCGATGAGAGCCGTGCCGAAGATACGCATGACGACATCGATGCAGGTAACCGACATCATAACCAGGATGCCGGTTCCTGCAATGATGTTGAGCAGAAAAATCAATCGCCGCAAGCTTCGCTCATAGACAAGCAGAAATGCTTTCATAGATGTTTGTGGAAAATCAGGTACGGTCATTGAGAAACAGATTTTTGTTTGAATTGAGACAGTTTTTCTTGAATGTCGTTGAGAAATTCTTTTCCGGGCAAACCTTGTTCTTCGGTATTCTTGACATACTCCTCAAGAATGGGAGAGACTTTTTCTTTCCATTTTTGTTGTTGTTCTTCCGATAAAGTGATAAAAGTATGCCCCAATTCTTTCACGAATTCGCGGCCTTCTTCATCAGCGACGTCCCAGGCCTCGCCGTGTTTTACAACCCACTCATCGCTGGTCTCGGTAATGATTTGCTGGATGTCTTCCGGCAAATTGTTCCACGCATCCAAGTTCATCACAACAAACATGGCTGTGGTGTAGCCAATGGCGGAAGTGTCGACAACGTATTCGATTACTTCACCTTGTTTCCATCCTTTCAATGTTTCGATGGGACAGAAAGTGGCTTCGACAACGCCTTTTTGCAACGCTTCGTACGTTTCCGGTTGGCTCATGCCAACGGGAACACCACCCAAGCTTTCCACGATTTTCGAGGAAAGGCCGGTAGCGCGGACCTTCAAACCTTGCAGGTCTTCAAGGGATTGCACTTCTTTTTTGCTCGCCAACATACCGGGACCGTGAGCATGGATGTAGAGTACGTGAACGTCTTGCACTTCTTTCGGTTGATATTGTTTGACCATGGCATCCGCAATTTGAGTGGCGGCCATACCGGAAGGATAACCGAGCGGCAGGTCAATGCCTTCAAGCAACGGAAAGCGTCCGCGAGTGTAGGCGAAACAGCTCATACCTATATCGGAGATACCGTTGACAACACCGTCATAGCATTGGGGGGCTTTGGTAAGAGAGCCGCCGGGATAGACATTGATTTTAACACGTCCGTCCGTACGTTTTTCGATTTCTCCCGCCCATTCAATGGCGGTTTTACATTGAATATGGGAAGGGGGGAAAAAGATGCTGTAAGAGAGAACAATGGGCTCTTCTGGTTCTTGTGGTTCCGGAGCGGTGACTTCCGGTTCCGTTTCCGAACCGCAGTTGGTGAATCCGATGGCGATTAGACCGGCAATAGTCAAAAAACAAAAGACGTGAAACCAGCTATTTCTTCTCATGATGGATTGTTCCTTTCCGATGGATACCGACAATGGGTACCAAGGGCAAGCGAAGTCTACCCTTGTTGAATGACGCTCATCACCATGGGCAAATCTAACGTCTTGCCCATGGTACCCAATATCTGAATGTGTGAACAGCCTTGCATTCTAATTATTCAATAGACTAACGTCAGAAAGGAAAATCTTCAACTTATGAGAAAGAGTTTGGAATAAGAATTTTTTATCAGGTTGACCGGATAATTCAATCCATTGTCACTGGTTTCTCTTTTGCCAATGTGGAAGCTGGCATGCAACCGATGACAGGATGGATAAACATCGGTTGTGCAAGAATATTATTTACCCATAATTTAAAATTTGAAATCACTCTCATCAAACCGAAATTCTTGAATATTTTAAAGAACAAGCCATGATTATGTATGAGTAAATCTGCCGGAGGTTATCCATGCGCAAATTCAATATTTTTTTTCTGTTTGCAACACTAATCGGGATGGGGGCGGATGTCCGAGCTGAGGTAAAGGCATATGCGGAAGAAATGATTCTTCCAACATGGGAAGTGGGGGATGTGCAAGTTCATTCGAATTATTTCGATGCGGGAAACGATATTTATCCCTATACACTACAAGACGTATTGACGAATAACAAAGCCAATAAAACATATACCGGCGTCATTCTTGAAAATGAATATATCAAGGTATTGATTTTGCCGGAAATCGGTGGGCGGCTGCATGGTGCAATCGATAATACAAACGATTATGTCTGGTTTTATTGGCAACGGACCATCAAACCGGGCCTCATTGGCATGACCGGGGCGTGGATATCGGGTGGAATTGAATGGAACTTTCCCCATGGCCATCGGCCCTCATGTTTTTTGCCCGTCGATTACCGCATTATTCACAATGAGGATGGCAGCGCAACAGTGTGGGTCGGTGAAACAGAACCCATATTCCGCATGCGTTGGTTGGTCGGGATGACAATCTTTCCCGATAGAAGTTATCTTCGATGCGATTATAAGTTGATCAATCCGACGAATCATAATAATTCGTTTCAGTTCTGGGCCACCTCGGCCACTCATGCAAATGAATGGACCCAGGCGCAGTATCCTGGAGATATGGTAACCGGCCATGGGAAACATCAGTTCTTGAACTGGCCGATCCACAACGGAGTAGATTTGACATGGTGGAAGAACTCACCGAATGCGAGCAGTTATTTTGCATTCAACAATCCATCGGATTGGTTTGGAACATATGATCATCGTGCACAAGGGGGAATGGTGCATGTTGCCAATCACCATATCATGCCCGGGAAAAAATTATGGACATGGGGATCAGGGCCATCCGGTCGAATTTGGGAAGATATTTTGACAGAAGGCGGAGGTCCGTATTTCGAGCCGCAGGCGGGAGCTTGGAGTGATAACCAACCGGATTACCACTGGATGGCCCCCAATGAAGTCAAAACGATTCACGATTATTGGTATCCGGTGCGAGATACACGAGGATTTCGTCAAGCCACCAAAGATTTTGCCATCAACACGGAACTACAGGATGGCAATGCGTTCGCCGGTGTGTATTCAACAGGTAAAGTCGAGAATTATAAGGTGGTTCTTGCGAATACAAAAACAAATTCGATCCTATCCGAAGCTGTAACGGATATCTCTCCTGACAAACCATACACGATTGAAATAAAGGTGGAAGACGATGCGACCATCTACGATTTGCATCTGGCCGTATTCGATTCAAAAGGCAACCTTTGCATCGAGTTACAGCAGCATCCACCGGAGGAAGTGGAACTGCCGGAAGGTTTCCGCAACCCCGGGGATCCGAAGAAGATGAATCAGGATGAACGCTATCATGCCGGAGAATGGTTGGATAAATTTCGAAGAACTCGTTCCGCCCGGAATTACTATCAAGAAGCATTGCAGGCTGATCCAGGCGATTCACGTGTGAATACGGAAATGGGTTTTTTGGCATTGAAAGATGGAAAATGGGAGGAGGCATTGGAGTATTTCGATACAGCGTTGGAGCGAGATTACGACAATGCGCGAATCTATTTTGGAAAAGGCATGGCGTATACCGGCTTGCAGAATTTCCAGGAAGCATACAACCAGTTTTACCGGGCGACTTATTCGTATGACATGTTCTCGTCAGCTTACTACAATTTAGCTCGAATCGATCTACGATGGGGCGATTTTGAAGGTGCGATTGCGAAACTTCAAGAAGCACGATGCCAGAATGGAAAATTTGCCGACCTCCCTGCCCTGCTGGCGGCCGCCTATCGACATGTTGGCAAGACAGAAAAAGCAAAACAAGCTGCTGCTGAATCCATGAAACTCGATCCTCTTCATTTCATGGGGGGATATGAGAAAGTCCTCGCTACAAAAAATAAATCCCAGCAAGAAGAAAACGTGTGGACCGAGTATATGCGCGATGCAGTACAAAATTATCTTGAATTAGCCACAGCGTATGCGAATGCAGGATTGTATGGCGACGCGGATGCCGTACTTGCGCTGTATTCGAACGGCAAGAACGATTCCGAAATCAATCCGATGGTGAATTATTTCCGTGGGTATTATAAAGAACTAACCGGTAAAGAAAACGTGGCGGATTCGTTTTACGAAAGAGCAAGAAAAGGACCGGTCGATTATACGAATCCTCATCGCCTGGAAGGAAAGGCAGCATTGGAGTCGGCAATCCGGAGAAATCCAAATGATGCGAAGGCGCATTTGTTTTTAGGGAATTTACTCTATGCCAAAGGCCAGCGAGAAGAAGGTTTCGCAAACTGGGAAAAAGCGGTCGAAATCGATGATCAACTTGTTCATGCGTGGCGCAACGTCGCTTATAGTGAACGGCATTACAAAAACGATCCCCAAGCCTCATATTCGGCTTATCAAAAAGCCCATGAATTGGCTCCAGCGGATCCACGAATCCTGCTTGAAATGGATCAAGTTGCGGAAGACATCGACATCCAGGCATCGAAACGCCTCGCTTTACTCGAACAAAACATGGATGTTGTCAATTCCCGCGATGATCTGATTTCACGTTGGATCGATCTGCGCCTGGCTTCGGGAAAAGAGAATTATTTGCAGAGTGTTTATGATAAATTGAGCAGCCATCATTTCCATAGTTGGGAAGGAAAATACGGTATCCACCACGCCTGGGTGGAAGTGAACCAGAAATTAGGAGATTTGGCGTTCGAGAAGAAGGATTATCAAACAGCCTTGCATTATTATGAGGAAGCCTGCACTTATCCGAAGAATCTGGAAGTAGCGCCACGAACCCCGGATTTCCGTGCTCACGTGTTTTGGAACTTGGCAAAAGTGTATTTGGCAATGAATGATAGAGAAAAAGCGGAACAGTATTTACAAGACATCATCTCCGAGAAATATCATAGAACCCATATCGGGACATTTTACCAGGCATTGGCCCATCGAGCCTTGGGACACGAAGATAAATACGGGGAACTCTTGAAGCAAGTAGAGGAACATGCGAAACGATTGACCTCAGGGGATTTTCAATACAGGGGAAGCCGCGAAACCATAGGGCATTATCTGATGTCACTGTTTTTGAAGGAGCAAGGTAATGTCGAGGAAGCCAAACGAGAATTGAATCAAGCAACAGAGAGAAATCCGCGAGTGATGCGGATCGCTATTCGGGAAGCACAACTGGATATCGCTCGGGCACATCAATAAAAGGAATAAAACTTGTCAACCTTTTTTTCTCCGAATTTCCCCTTTACTCCGCGACGTTTTCCTTTTTTCTATGGATGGATCATACTGGTGGTCAGCACAGTGGGAACCGTGATGAGCGTTCCCGGTCAAACCATCGGTGTCAGTGTATTCACGGACTATCTTCTCAAGGCCTTGGATTTGTCCCGCATGCAGATCAGTACAGCCTATATGTTCGGGACAATCCTGAGCAGTCTGTTATTGCCGTGGGGCGGACGGTTGTACGATCGTGTCCGTGCGCGCATTATGATCGTGATCTCCTGCTCAGGTCTGGCTCTGATCCTGCTTTATCTTAGCCAGTGCGACCGAATTGCAGGTTGGTTATCACTCAGCAATGAGGCTGGGGTCCAATCCACCGTAGGTTTTCTGGTTATCTTGATTGGTTTTTTGTTTTTGCGGTATTCCGGTCAAGGATTGCTCTGCATGACCACCCGGTCGATGTTAGGAAAGTGGTTTCACATAAAACGGGGATTGGTATCCGGTATCAGCGGAGTCGTTGTGACTTTTACGTTTTCTATTGCTCCGTTGGGATTCGACCACATGATTCAGTCATATGGTTGGAGAGGAACCTGGATGTTTTTATCTGTGGTTTCTTTCAGTATGGCGATTCTTGGATGGCTCTTCTCACGCGATAATCCCGAGGAATGCGGTCTCCGAATGGATGGTGTAACAGAAAATATACAAAGCACTGATGCCAATAGCGTCAAACCGGTTGAAATACGCGAATATACAGTGGAAGAAGCCAGGAAAACCTACTCCTTTTGGATATTCAATTTGGCGTTGTCTGCACAATCGTTGATCATCACAGCCGTGACATTCCATATCGTATCGGTCGGAGAACAAGTTGGACTGAGCCGGGAGGAAGCCATTGCGATTTTCCTGCCCATGTCTATTGTCAGTATCATCAGCAATTTTATTTTCGGCTGGGTATGCGATCATGTGCGTTTGAAACATTTGCTAATATTCATGATGACAACTCTAGCCATGGGAATCCTCGGAGTTCCCTATTTTTCAAGTTGGCTGGGGCAAGTCGGAGTCATCGCAGGATTTGGAGCGAGCAATGGAATCTTCGGCCCGATGATGACCGTGGTTTGGCCTCGATTCTTTGGCCGGGAACATTTGGGGGCAATCAGCAGTCTGAATTTATCGAGTATGGTGTTTGCTAGCGCAATCGGCCCTTTCATATTTGGCTTGTCATATGAATGGACTCATACGTATCACGCAGCGGTCTACTGTTGTTTGGCCATGCCTTTGATTCTTTTCATCTGCGCCATCAAAGCGGATAATCCACAAAAAAGGATTTCGAGTGATGAGTAATCTGTTGAACCTTAAAAATCGTACAGCCTTGGTAACTGGCAGCAGCCGCGGGATCGGGAAATGCATAGCAATGCGGTTAGCCAATGAGGGAATACGAGTGATTTTAAGTGCCAGTTCGGAAGAATTATTACAATCCGTTGCAGCAGAAATCCGAAACAATAATGGAAAGGCGGATGTAATCGTGAGTGATTTGTCCACCACTGAAGGAGGAGAAACTCTTGCGAACGAAATTCGCCAGCGACATGAATCCCTTGATTTTCTCATCAACAATGCCGGTACAAGTATTAAAAAACCATTCTATGAAACAACCCATGAAGAATGGAACCGGTTGATGACTGTCAATGCAACAGCTCCATTTGTTCTCTGTCGTGAATTATTGCCGCTGCTCAAGCGTTCGAATGTCGCAACGATCATCAATATTGGTTCTGTTGTCGGGATCAAAGGATACGAGACTCAAGCGGCCTATACAGCTTCGAAACATGCGTTGATGGGTTTTACAAAAGTCTTGGCGCAAGAGGTTCAACCCTATGGTATTCGTGTTCACGCCATCAATCCCGGCGGCGTGTATACGGATATGGTGAAAACCATGCGCCCAGATCTCGATCCAAGTGGACTCATTCAACCGGACGAGATTGCGGATTTGATCATTTTCTTATTAACCCATCGAAAGAGCAATGCCGTCATTGACGATTTACATCTACGACGCGCAAATGGAGGACCATGGTATTGATGTATTTTGCAACAATAATATATCCACTATCCCATCACTCGGTATATACCCGAAATGAGATATAATTAAAAAAATTCGTAACTAAATTACTATCACCTCTGCAATATGATTTGATCTGTTTTTTTGAAGGGGCTGCTATTCAATGATACGAGCCATTTTCAATTCGCGTTATTCCTTTATCCTCTTTCACATTTTATCGGCTTCCCTGTTTGGATCACTACTTATCTTGCTTCAAAGAAAATTTTCGTTCACATATGCAGATGAATCTCTCTTACTATTGTTGTTACCCATCTTTTATGCGGCTTTCTATTTTGCTAAAAGAACCTATTTAACGATATTTGTAATAACTGCTATAATCTCCATTGGTGTGATACAAGCAACGGTCACAAATCCCATAAAAAGCTTTCAAACAATGGCATTCGTCTTGGTGACTGCCGGCGCCAGTAGTGAAATGATTTATCGCGCGAAGACTAAACAACAGTTATCTGAGCAAGCGCTAAAAGAAAGCGAAGCACGATATAGGATCATTAGCCATAACGTTCCTGCCGTTGTCTATTCCGCTCTGCCGGATGAACATTCAACAAATCTCTTTTTATCCGGCAAAATTCAAGAACTGACCGGTTACCCCAAAGAAGTCTTTATTCAAAATCCCTCCCATTTTACGGAAATCATCCATCCCGACGATCGACAACGTGTTTGGGAGAAAATTCGACAACACCGGGAATCAAAAACGGACTTGAATATCGAATATCGTATTATCACAAAAGAGAATATCGTCAAATGGATACGGGATACGGCATCTCCATTGTACGATGAATACCAAAACATCATTCAAATCAATGGCTGCATGGAGGATATCACAAACAGGAAAAAGACGGAAACCCGTATCCGGGAAAACGAAGAAAGAATGCGTTCCATCGTGGCTTCTATGCCGGTTTTGTTGGATGCATTCGGCGACGAACAAAATATCATCGCCTGGAATCAGGAATGTGAGCGAGTCACCGGTTTCAAAGCCGAAGAAATCATTGGAAATCCGGATGCCATGAAGTGGTTGTATCCGGATGAACAATATCGAAAAAAGGTTTTTGACACAATTGAAAAAGCAAAAGGGGATTTCCGAAACCTTGAATTTGACGTAACCTGCAAAGACAGCAGCAAACGAACAATTTCCTGGTCCAACATTTCGAATGAAGTTCCCATCCAAGGATGGGCGACATGGGCAATCGGTATCGACATTACCGAACGCATCAAGGCAGAAAAAAAAGTCATTGAAACACTCAAAATATCTGATGATATTGTTCAGACAATCCCCTCCGGTTTATTTATTTATCGATACGAGCCACCGAACCAATTGCTTTTGGTATATGGAAATCCCGAATCGGAACGGTTAACCGGTATCAAAGTCCAGGAGTGGCTTGGAAAAGAATTTAATGAAATATGGCCAACCGCCAAGGAGAAAGGAATTACAGACGATTTTCTGGGTGTACTGCAAACGGGGATGAATTTTGAAACGGAAGATCTTTATTATAAAGATCAACGCCTTGAAGGGGCATTTCGCATCCGGGTATTTCCCTTGCCCGATCAAAAGTTAGCCGTCGCATTTGAAAACATTATTGAAAAGAAACGTCTGGAAGAACAATTGATTCAGTCCCAAAAAATGGAGGCAGTGGGCAAACTAGCCGGCGGAATCGCTCACGATTTCAACAACTTACTCATGGCAATTTTGGGATACTCCGACTTGACATTGTCACTCATCTCTCCCGAGGATCCCATTTATATAAGTCTACAGGAAATCAAAAAAGCCGGAGAACGGGCGGGATCATTAACGAGACAACTTTTGGCGTATAGCAGAAAACAAGTTTTACAACCGGAGCTCATTGACTTGAACCAACTCGTCTTCAATATTGACAAATTATTACGCCGTTTGATCGGAGAAGACATCGAAATGATAACCATTCCCGGTTCCAAATTAGGAATGGTAAGAGCCGATCCAGGCCAAATTGAACAAGTAATCATGAATCTCGTTATCAATGCTCGGGATGCCATGCCTACCGGTGGAAAATTGACAATCGAAACCGCCAATGTGGATTTTGATGAAAAATGTATACAGCATCGAGTGGAAATTCAGCCTGGATCGTATGTCATGATCGCGATTTCCGATACCGGTTGCGGAATGGACGAAGAGATACAAAAACAAATATTCGATCCTTTTTTTACGACCAAAGAAGTAGGAAAAGGTACCGGTCTCGGTTTATCCATGGTGTACGGGATCGTCAAACAAAGTGAAGGAAATATCTTTGTTTACAGTGAACCGAACCATGGCACAACGTTTAAGATCTATTTCCCGCGTATAGAAGAGTCTTCTATTTCGCCTCGTCAAGAAACCGATTCTTACCATCTCTATAAAGGAAATGAGACCATATTACTTGTTGAAGACGAAGAAATCGTTCGTCAGTTTATTTCCAGAATCTTGGAAGAAGCCGGATATCAAGTCTTGAAAGCGGCCTATGGAGGAGAGGCGCTACAAATCAGCGAAACATTTTCAGATCCCATCCATCTCCTGCTGACCGATGTGATCATGCCACACATGAGCGGACGGGAACTCACAGAATCCATCATCCCTCACCGGCCATCGATCAAGGTGATTTATATGTCGGGATATACGGATGATGCGATCGGGCAACATGGAATTCTCGAAGAAGGGATTGAGTTCATGCAAAAACCTTTTACCCCGACGACCCTACTCCAAAAAATACGTAACATTCTCGATAACGGATAAAACAACTTCAATACGCTGCTTCATCACAAAGTCCTTCCCCCACAGCCAGTTGGAATCATAATAATAATTATTTGAAACAGCGCGCATACCCTATAGGGAGTTCGAGATGCAGAAAGTTCTACTCATCCTGACCGAATTAGGAATTTTACTTTTTTTCCATTCCGGCCTTATCATGTTGTTTGGGATACTCCGTAAAAAACCGGGGTGGAGCCGATTCGGCGCAGCTGGGATGGCGATCATCGGGCCGATCACCTTGGCGGTGTGTTGGAATGGATTATTGCTTTTCCGAGAAGAGAACACCGTCTTTTGGTCACGTCTCATGGCGGGAAACGAATCGGTGATTTTCGCTCTGGGCGCATTGGGAATTATCGCCGGAAGTGGACTTGCCATGGGGGCCTTGTCTTTGGGAGACAAAATGATTCATTTCGGACTTGCCGCTTTGAGTGTCAGTTTGAGCTGGATCGTTCTTTACCTTCACCCAACCCCTCATTATGTCCCTATGCCGCCATGGGCAGACAAAGCCGTCTGGTTTCTAATTTTGGTGGGTGGTTCCGTTGCCGGCTTTTATGTGTATACAAAACTGCGTTCCCTCACGTTGTTGACTTATTTGAAAACTCCACTCTACCTCGCCGCTGGCATTCCAGCAGTTTTATCTCTTTCTACACTCTCAGCGCATTATCAAGCCAGTCAACCCATCGATCTTCAACCTCTTTCCGCACAAGAACGTATCACTTCTTTGGGATGCCTCGCTTGCCATAGTATGGAAGGAGTGGGGTACAGCGATCCGGGCGGTGGTTTGGAATCGGTCGCCAGCCGAAATGTGGATACGCTACGTGCCTTTCTTTTACAACCCGACGCCGAAACGGCGGTTGAATTGGGGATACGTGATGATCCGACGGGAGAAATGGCCGGTGTTCAATTAACCGAAGAGCAAGTCGATTTGCTGGTTGAAGCGCTTCAATCGCTTTTCGAGGTCAAACCACCTTCATCGCTGGGTCCGGGTTCGGAACAAGTCGAAGCCATCTTTGTGGAAAAAACCTGCTTGGCTTGTCATACAGTCAGCGGGGAAGGCGCTCCACAAGGAGGAATCGGAGGTCCGCTGGAAGCATCTGCGAAGCATTCCCGAGAGGTGCTGATCGAATGGCTGCAAAATCCATCCGCAGAAACCGCCACACGGCTCAATATCCGTGAGCAACCGATGGGAGCCATGCAATCATTCAGTTTAACTCAAGAACAGTCAGAAATAGTGGCGGATTGGCTTTTGACACTGCAATCCCCTTAAGCGACTCTATCCCAAGGTTTTTCTTGTCTGATTTGCTCCTCTCACCTCCCAGCCCGTTACGATTTTTTATGACAAAAACGGTCTTGTTTGATATAGTCTGTCTATCCAGAAGCATTGAAAAATGTTTACTATTCCAATAAGCTTTGTTAGAAAATCAGCCTTCAAAGGACTTCAACATGAACTGCACATTTCAATCTTTCCGAAAAATCCACATTTATTCTCTTCTTACTCTTTGTCTATTTATCCTCATCGGTCTTGATCTCGCTTTTACTCTTCAAAGCCCCTCCACCGTCAAAGCGATTCCGGTTTCCCAATTAAAAAATGATGGGGTACCACCCGAATATTCGACAAAAGTCGCTCTCGTACGCTCGGATGACAGCAGTTTGACCAATCCTATTCCCCTAACCGAAGAAATTAGTTGGGAACAAATTATCGAAATGGTCTATCAGGTGTTGGATTTGTCCGGCGATCTCGAACCGCTTTTGTTCGAAGGGGCTAAAGTAGTCATGAAACCGAATGTCGTTGAACCTGCCGATCTTGGCAATGGCGTGAATACCGATCCCCGCATGATCGAAGGTCTTATCCGCTGGATGCATCAGAATGGCCCAGCCAATTTACAGTATATTGTGGCGGAAGGCGGGGGCGGCTGGCTCTCCCCAGTCATGCGGAATACAAAATACAATTCCGGAGGCGCTCCCATTGTCGATGGCTTTGAACAAGCCGGATATTACCAAATGCAAGAACGACTTGCAACAGATGGAATCGAGGTCGAAATCGTCGATGCGGATTTCGGTCCGAAAGACAACCCGATGCAAGCAATTCGCAACGCCCCGGTTCCGGATTGGATCGACTTTCCTGAATATCCAAGTTACTGGGTACACGAGTCGATTCTTGACGCGGATGTATTGATCAATGTACCGGTCATGAAAACACACACACCCCAAATCACTGTCTGTTTGAAAAACTATATTGGAATCGCTGCCGGAGCGAAATACGGAACCTATAAAGGAGTTGGTGGACCTGATCCCGGTGATCCCAAGCTTCACCGCAATTGGCCCGATCACAACTCGGTCGAACTCGAAATTGTTGACTTGGCATCTATCGCACCTGCCGATTACTGCCTCGTCGATGCCATCGTTTGCAAAGAGAGGGGAAAAACACGCACTCATCCTTCTCTCCGCCGTAATATGCTCATCGCAGGTACGGACATGGTTGCTGTCGATTCGGTATGCGCCCGATTGATGGGTCTCAATCCTGATGATACGGCTCATCTATACGATGCGGCACGGGAAGGGCTGGGATCAATGAATCCGGAGCAAATTCAAATTGTCAGCGAACATTCCATCGCTGATTCGATGTATTATTTCGAGCGTACCGAACCGAACAAACAAGGTAACCGTGGCCATTTCGGCATGAGCAACCGAATCTGGCTCCTCAATGCAGTAGAAGGTGACAACCTTGATACCGTCAATTTGGGCATTCCCGATGAAGATGTCATCGGCGCTCCCAATCAAAACAGCTGGACGGAACCGATTCACTTTTCAGACTGCTTTATCGATTTTGATGCTTATTACGGCGATACCGGTGATTATGTCTATTACGCTTTCTGCTGGGTGAACGTTCCGAAAGAACAAGATGCCGAATTGTGGATTTCTCACGATGAATCTTGCGCCGTCTGGCTCGGTGGTGAAAAAATTTATGAAGATTATGTACGCTACGAGGATCCTGAATTACCCAGTGGCGCCGCGAAAACAATCCATTTGCCCGAAGGACGTCACCCTCTTCTTGTGAAACTCGTAGACACCTACCGAACCGCCGTTTTTACAATGAACATCTGCCGCATTCTCCCCTCGACACTACCACGTGAGAAAGCGACATTTTCCAATTTACGAATTCGTTCCAATTATACCAAATACGAAGGCACGCGCGTGCCCGGCCTGAAATTCG
Organism: uncultured bacterium; assembly: GCA_964412555.1. Classification (GTDB taxonomy): domain Bacteria; phylum Hinthialibacterota; class Hinthialibacteria; order Hinthialibacterales; family Hinthialibacteraceae; genus CAYPPG01. The sequence continues at coordinate 10,613 of CAYPPG010000051.1, read as the reverse complement.
AAATGGACCAAACCGCCGGAATCACTTCATGGGAAACCTACTGAGTTCCTATCGGGATTTATTCCACGATACACACACCTATCAAATCCTTGTAGAGGCGTTTGCCCTCTTTCAATCCATTCTGCCCGGTCTGCTGATCGGCCTGCTTCTCTCCTCTTTCTTGATCGCATGGTGGCCGGTCCGCCAATTGAAAGAATGGAAACCGATGCACAACCGCTGGGCTATCCCCGTCATGGCGGCGCTTGGCGTTCTCTCCCCTTTCTGTTCCTACCTAGCCATTCCGATTGCCGCAACACTCATAACTGCCGGTATCCCTGCCGCGCCGGTAATCGCATTTCTTTGCGCCACTCCGCTGATGAATCCCACTCTTTTCGCCATGACCTGGAGTGTTTTTGGATGGCCGATGGCCCTAGCCCGCGCATTCGCCGCCGTCGGTTTCGGTCTTCTCGGCGGCTTCCTGACAATCCGCTATTCAAGAATTCTATGCCGCTCTCTCATCCCCTCGAATTCGGAATCCATCTTGAAAGCACCGGATAAAAATTCTTCCTTCCTCAATCGCTGGTTACGCTCTATCACTCACACCGGCCGCTTCGTGCTGACTTACGTCCTTCTCGGGATTGGTATCGCCGCAACGATCAAACAACTCATTCCGATGGATTGGATCACACAAACGATGGGAAGCCAATACGGATACAGTATTCTCTTTGGTGCCTTACTCGGTATTCCCCTTTATGCATGCGGCGGAGGCACTATCCCTATCATTCAAGTCCTCGTTGACATGGGCATGGCCCCCGGCGCTGCACTCGCCTTTTTTATCTCCGGTCCCGCCACAAAAATTCAAACTCTGCTTATGATGAAAATGACGATGGGCACACCAGTCACCTCAACTTATGTAACCCTTAGCCTTCTCTGGTCTATCCTTGCCGGCGCTATTTTTCAAATTTTCTCATAACTTTTCCTTTTTTTTCGTGATGAACACTAGCGAATGATTCGAAAATTGTTTATTGTTTTTCTATTGTAATATTATTGAGGATAGAAAAATACCATGGCCTATACTCCGCAACCGTTCGACACGTCGACAGTAGAGTTACCACCGGAATTAACCGAATTGATTGAATCCTTAGCAAAAAACATTCATGAAAATTGGGCGGAACAACGGATGCAGGAAGGCTGGCGATACGGACCGAAACGGGATGATGAAAAAAAAGAACATCCTGGTATTGTCCCTTATGAAGAATTATCAGAATCGGAAAAAGAGTATGATCGGAATACGGCGAAACATACTCTGAAAACAATTTTCCTCCTTGGTTACAAAATTGAAAAAAATAATCTATAAAAGGTGACAAATTGAGATGAGCAATATACCCATTTATGTAACCGGAGATCATAGCATTGATCAATTCATTTATGTGGAAGGCAAGGATAACAACCCACCGGATCTTCGAGAAAGCTGGATTCAAGCGCAACGTTTCTGGAAAGCAAAATTACCGGGAGGACCGGATGCTTTATGTGTTCTACTCAAATCATTCGGCATCCAAACGGAAATACCAGTTATAGAAAAGGAGAACACAAAACTTCCGGAATCTATTTATATTTTAACTCAACAAAAAATATACGAAAAAAGTCGATGGAGAATTGGGCGTGCCATCATTGCCGGTGAACGGGAATATGAAACCTATAAGTTAAAAGAAAAGAAAAATTTAAATCCCGATTTTCCTACAATCATCATTGACCATAACCAAGGTTTTTTATCAAACAATAAGGCAAAATTGAGAAATTTTCTAAAAGAACGTCAATATCTTATCCGAACGCATGATCCAAGAAATCCAATCTGGAAGGACATCCGCTCCAGTTTGGAACCGGGTTTTTGGTTTTCTCCGATGCAAGATATGGCGAATGGTTCTCTTCAATTTGCCGGAAACTGGGAAGACATGAAACAACGAATCATTGAATACCTAAAAGCGGATGAAACATTGTGGGACAATGATAATTCGCGTTGGATACATTCTCTGATTATTCAAATCTATAATGACGGAATATTATTTCTTGGACCTCATCCAGCAAGCATGGGAGATAATCATTTTCTGAATTATGAGAACCTGTATATTTTTGCCGGCGATCAACCCACCTCATTTTCCTGGAATGGCTACGATCCTGTAATTGGAAGCGGGAATGTAATCGTTGCATCACTGGCAAAAATTCTTATTGGAACGCCACCTTTAACATTCACAAAAATGAAAACTTATCTAATAAAAGGATTAGCAAGAATCAGAACACTCATTGAGGAAGGTTATGATAATCCAACCGAAAAAGATCCATCATTTCTTAAAAGAGAAACGAACATTCCCATCCCCACACTTAAAAAGTCTATATCCCCCAAAGTTTTGGAAATCATCGAATACAAAAACGCCCCCTCAGGAGCTTGGAAATTTGCCAAGAAGATCGTTTGCGGAGGTGAACTTGAATTATACAAAAATATTACTCTCCGCCTTGGCGATTATTATGTCGCCGATTCCAATTATGCAAAAACCATCCTCCAGCTGATCAGTCGCTTGAACAATCACGCTCACGACAAAAAGGATAAATCAATCCTTTCATTTTCCATATTTGGGGGTCCCGGTTCAGGGAAATCATTGCTTGCTGAAAAAATAGCGAATCTGGTAAAACCAAAGGAGCAAGAGTTTGAAACAATGAATTTCAATATATCTCAATTCGAAAGTCCCAAACGATTGATCAAGGCCTTTCAAGAAATACAAACCGTTTGTTTAAAAGGAAAAATCCCTTTTGTTCTTTGGGATGAATTTGACACTTTTTACCAAAATTCAAAAGCGGGATGGGTACCTTTTTTTCTACAACCTATGCAGGATAGAAAATTTTGGGATGATCATTCTGAGCAACAACTTGGAAAATGTGTTTTCGTTTTCATCGGTGGAATTTTTAATGACACGAGCGAATTCATGGATTGGGCATTATATCAAGACGGAAAAAATCTAAAAGGAACGGATTTTCACAGCCGATTAGATCGTTGTTTAGTAGTTCCATCTCTTGAATGGGGGTATGAGGTAGAAAAGAGATTTACAGAACAAGATCCTGCAAAATTGACAAGAGCGGTTTTAATTCGCGCTTTCCTCGGGAAAAAAGAAAAAGTAACAAAAATTTCACGTGATATGCTGTTTTTTTTACTTCATGTTCCTCTGATTCACGGAGCTAGAAGCCTACAAAAAATTATCGAAGCAAGCCAACTGGATAAAACGGACACTTTTCAGCGATGGCACTTGCCTTCAAAAGAGGTGATAGAATCTCATGTTAATGATAATCTTATCCAGTTTCATGATACCTTTGCTTTTATAGACGATTTTCTCGAAAAATTGAATTATCATGATTATTTGAACGATGAACCTAATACATTTTCATTAGAATGGAGATAATTGTTAATCCTATTTCACCCACACCGTCTTGATATTCACAAACTCCTTAATCCCATAAGACGCCAACTCACGCCCATAACCGCTTTCTTTTACACCACCGAATGGCAGCCTCGGATCGGATTTCACGAAGGAATTCACGAAACAGCATCCCGCGTCGAGTTCTTCCGCCGCAATCCGCTCGCCTCGCGCCGAATCACGCGTAAAGACAGCCGCGCCCAGACCAAAACTCGTGTCATTGGCCACTCGAATCGCTTCCGCTTCATCCTTCACCGGAATGATCGATGCCACCGGTCCGAACAATTCATCGTCATAGGCCGGACTGCCTTTCTTGACATCCGTTAGAACGGTCGGCGGATAATAGGCGCCCTTACCTTCCGGTCTTTTTCCACCGAGTAAGCATTTGGCTCCTTCTGCAATGCTTCTTACCACTTGCTCGTGCAGTTCATCGCGCAGATCGACGCGCGCCATCGGCCCCACTTCGGTTTCTGCTTTCAACGGATCTCCGACAATGACTTTATCCATCAATTCGACATACTTTTTTTCAAATGCTTCACGTAATGGCTCGGTTACAATGAATCGCTTCGCGGCAATACAGCTTTGGCCGGAATTCAACAAACGGCTTTTGATACAAATCGGCACCGCTTCGTCCAAATCCGCGTCGTCTAAGATCACATACGGATCACTTCCCCCGAGTTCCAGCACTGTCTTTTTCAACATTTCTCCCGCTTTCCGAGCCACCGATTTCCCTGCCGGTGTGCTTCCCGTCAATGTCGCCGCTTTCACAATCGGATTCTCAAGAATGGCGCTGACTTCCTTACTTCCGATTAAAAGTGATTTAAACAGATATTCGGGAAATCCCGCTTTCAGAAAAACCTCTTCAATCGCCAATGCACACCCGGGTACATTGGATGCATGTTTTAACACTCCCGCATTCCCCGCCATCAATCCCGGCGCGGCGAACCGAAACACCTGCCAGAAAGGATAGTTCCACGGCATCACCGCCAAAACCACTCCCAGCGGTTGAAAACAGACAAAACTGCGGCTCGCATCTGTTTCGATCATTTCTTCCTGCAAAAAGGATTCGGCATTCTCCGCATAATAATTACAGACCCACGCGCATTTCTTTGCTTCCGCCTGCCCGTCGCTGACCGGTTTCCCCATTTCCAGTGCCATCAAACGAGCATACTCGTCTCCATTCTCTTCGAGTATCTGAGCGGCGTTCTTCATCAATTTCGCCCGCTCCGCAAATGTTGTTTTTTTCCAGTCCAGAAATGCTTGATGTGATTTTTTTAGGATTTCTTGTACATCTTCCAAACGATATTCCGTATACGTGTTCACCACTTCTTCTGTCGCCGGATTGATCACTTGTAATGCCATTGGTTTCTCCTTTTGAACTTCTTTTTGTTTCTTGCCACGATTTTTTTCATCTTTCCGCTATGAGTTAAAGATTGTTTTTTCGGTATAACATTGCCGAATCTCGACTAAGATATACCATGTATTATAACAGAGCATACCTGAAATAAATTCTCTTCCCAATTTTCGGAGAAAAAATATTTCTAAAATATAATAATTTTTCAATTGAGGTAATAAAGATGAAAGCAGCAGAACTGTTTGTCCAATGTCTGGAAAACGAAGGAACCCCCTTTATTTTCGGGCTACCGGGGGAAGAAAATATGGATTTGATGGATGCCTTGCTCGATTCCAACTTGACATTTATCCTCACGCGAAGCGAACAAGCAGCCGCCTTCATGGCGGATGTGCAGGGACGTTTGACAGGAACGGCCTCTGTCTGCCTCTCAACTCTAGGCCCCGGCGCAACCAATCTAGTCACCGGTGTTGCCGATGCCAATATGGACAAAGCGCCTCTTGTTGCAATTACCGGTCAAGCGGGGACCGACCGCTTGCACAAAGAATCCCATCAAGTTCTGGATTTGGTTTCCCTATTTCGCCCCATTACCAAATATAATGCCCACATTCTCACTCCTGATATTATTCCGGAAGTGGTACGAAAAGCATTCAAGATCGCTCAAACAGAAAAATACGGCGCGACTCACATCGATTTTCCCGAAGATATAGCCAAAATGGATGTAGAGGGCGAACCGTTGATTCCTCAACAACCCGCAAACGCCGAACCGAAAGCCGCCAAACTCCGGCGGGCGGCAGACTGCATCAACCGCGCTAAATATCCGATCATTTTAGTAGGAAACGGTGTCCTACGCGATAAAGCCTCTCCTGCATTACGCCGTTTTGTCCAAAAAACCGGCATTCCCTGTGCCAATACCTTTATGGCAAAAGGTGTACTTCCTTACACGGATCACCATTCGTTGATGGTCGTTGGATTGCAGGCCTATGATTATGTCAATTGCGGATTTGACCGCGCCGACTGCGTACTCACGATTGGCTACGATTTGGTCGAGTATCCCCCCTCCAAATGGAATCCCAACGCGGACAAAAAAATCGTTCACATCGACCGCACAGTCGCCGAGGTCGACAAACATTACCAATTGGAATGTGGCATCGAAGCCGATATTACCATCACATTGGATGAGCTCGCGGAACAAGTCACTCCGAGAAATGAAAAACGCTATGCGGCAGCGTTGCGTGACGGTATCCTGAAGGAACTTGACGAAATTTCAAACGACACCAGTTTCCCGCTGAAACCTCAGAAAATCCTCTCCGAAATCCGCAACGTCATGGGCAAGGAAGATATCCTCATCTCCGATGTCGGTGCGCACAAAATTTGGATCGCCCGTATGTACCCCTGCCACGAACCGAATACCTGCATCATCTCCAATGGGTTCGCCAGCATGGGCATCGCTCTTCCTGGCTCCATCGGAGCCAAACTGCGTTTCCCGCATCTCAACGTCCTCAGCATCAGCGGCGATGGCGGCTTTTTGATGAACGCGCAAGAACTGGAAACCGCCGTACGTTACAACGTTCCTATCGTCGCGATGGTCTGGCGTGACAATACGTTCGGTTTGATCAAATGGAAACAACGCGAGCTCTACGGCCGTGACAGTCATGTGGACTTTTCCAATCCCGATATTGTTGCTTTTGCAAAAAGTTTTGGCTGCGAAGCCTACCGTATTGAGGCCGCGACGGAACTCGCCCCTGCCCTTCGCGAAGCTTTTGAACAAACCAAACCGGTTGTCATCGACTGCCCGGTGGACTATGAAGAAAATCACCATCTTATGGATCGGCTCGGGAAACTCGTCTGCCCAATTTAATCGAAATGAATTGACTTTTCCCATCAACCGTGCAAAATCCACATTCAATCTTTTCCTCAAGACTGTGGAGATTTTATGATGAATATGACGTCACAAGAACGCCTCTTGAGAACACTCCGGCGTGAACCGGTCGATCGTGTTCCTGTTTCAACATATGAACTATTGCCTTTTGGGGCTGAACCATGGTATGAAAGCCAACCATCGTATCAAAATTTACTTACGTATATCAGCGAAAAAACGGATATTCTTTACCTTTGGGATCAACCTTCCCAGAATAAAATCCCTTGGAATGAAAAAATCGAGGAATGGACGGAGGGGAAAAGCACCTTTCAACGCTATACTCTTTATACGCCTAACCATGAAATGAATCGCTTGACACGCCGCGATACGGATCTCAATACGACGTGGACTATGGAGCCTATATTCAAGTCGTTCGAAGACCTCGAAGCCTATTACTCCTTACCGTGGGAATATGGCGGGACGGACATGAACTCCTTTTATCTGGCCAGTAAACAAATGAGAGATCGCGGCATCATGCTCTGTGACACGATGGATCCGGTTTGTGCGATGGCATACGGTCTCGATTTCGAGCCATTCATGATCATGGCATGGCAGGAGCGTTCCAAACTGCGAAAATATATGGACATCGTTCTTGATCGTTTGCTCCAGGAATTACGGGATAAACTCGAACAAGGAGCCGGTCCCCTCTGGCGAATTTACGGTCCGGAGTACATCAGCCCCCCCTATTTTCCACCGGAAGTGTTTCGTGAACTTGTTGTCAACTATGACAAACCAATGATCGATTTGATTCATCAATATGGCGGATACGCCCGAGTTCATTCCCACGGTTGTGTCAGTCAATTGCTCGACTTGTTCCTAGAAATGGGAGCGGATGCCACCGATCCTCTCGAACCCCCCCCGCAAGGCGATGTTGATTTAGCAGAAGTCAAACAACGCTATGGTGAACGGCTGATTCTGTTTGGCAATATCGAACTCTCCTTTCTTGAATATTGGACACCGGAAGAAATTGAATCGTATGTCAAACAATGTATTGACAGTGCCGCCGAAGGAGGAGGCTATGTCATCATGCCCACCGCCGCTCCCATCAACACACCACTCTGGACACGAACGGAAAAAAATTACTACACTTTTATTGAAACCGCATTGGAATATGGACAATATTGATAATAGAAAATAACGATGTAAGCAAAATCATAATCCCCATCTTCTGGGGAAATTTGGAGAGATATCCTTTTACTAATGACAACGATTTCTACCCGAAATGGATTGAGCTCGTATCGGGTAAAGCAAGCGTCCCGCTTGCCCATTGATAGAGGCGGGAACGACTGCTGTACCCTCGAATTAAAACCAATGTCGAGTAACTTATTTCAGGCTTAGGAACTCATTTGAATCGAAGAAAAAGGAAAGATTCTAAGAGAATTAGTGCCTAAATGGATAAAAACCAAAATAGAATGGCAAGCACTCGAATTTTTGATGAAAATTGAGTACAATGTAAGACTAGTATTGATTGGGAGCATGGGTAATTTGATAATATTATTTTTTATGTCCCCCATTGAATCAAATGGGATCGATTGATTTTCAATCATTCCAATTTCACCTTTTTAGTATGAACGCCATGAAATGAGATTTACGGAACAAGGGAGCAGTCAATTCATATGAATCATCCAATCATCATTCAGGGCGGCATGGGAGCTGGTGTATCGAACTGGGTCTTAGCGAATGCCGTCTCTCGAATGGGTCAACTCGGTGTTGTTTCCGGAACTGCTCTGGATTCGATCCTCGCTCGACGCCTACAAATGGGAGATTCTGAGGGCCACCTTCAACGGGCAATGGCTCGTTTCCCCATTCAGGAAATCGCCCAACGTGTATACGAAAAATATTATATTCCCAATGGGAAATCTACCGAAACGTCGTTCAAACGTATCCCGATGTACTCTTTGTCACCAAGCCAAGAACTTATGGAGCTGACCGTCTTGGCCAATTTTGTCGAAGTCTACCTGGCAAAAGAGGGGCACAATGGGCCGGTTGGAATCAATTACCTCGAAAAAATTCAAATGCCCAACCTTGCCTCCCTTTACGGCGCCATGCTGGCTGGTGTCGATTATGTGCTGATGGGAGCCGGAATTCCACGCGAAATACCAGGAATCCTCGACAAATATGTCAACCATGAAGAAGCGACATTGCGGATTCATGTCAATGGGACCGACAAAGACGATCATTATCAAATGCGTTTCCACCCTCAAACGATAATCGGGAAAATACCAAAACTGCTGAAAAGACCGAATTTTCTCGCAATCGTTTCTTCCAATACTCTGGCGATTTCTCTCAAACGCAAATCAACAGGGGAAATCAACGGTTTTGTTATTGAAGGACATACTGCTGGCGGACACAATGCCCCTCCACGCGGCACAATTCAATTCAATTCATCCGGAGAACCGGTTTACGGAGAGAAGGATCATGTGGATCTGGAGAAAATCAAAGCACTCGGTTTACCTTTTTGGCTTGCCGGCGCGTATGGAGATCCTCTTCGTTTTCAGCAGGCTTTTGAAGAAGGAGCTGCGGGTGTGCAAATCGGTACACCGTTCGCTCTTTGTCATGAATCCGGTCTCGCTGAAGATATTAAACAGCAAGTAATCGAAAAAATTCTGGCGAACGAAGCAATCGTGCTATCCGATCCCAAAGCATCTCCTACAGATTTTCCTTTCAAAGTATTCCAGTTAGAAAACAGTATGTCCAATCCACATCATTACGAACAACGTACACGAATCTGCGACCTCGGATATTTGCGCACAGCCTATAAAAGTGAAACCGGCCGTATCCATTACCGCTGTCCATCCGAACCCATTGAAACCTACCTTCGCAAATCGGGAAAGCTGGAAGATACGGAAAACCGAAAATGCCTTTGCAACAGCCTTCTCGCCAATATCGGTCTGCCTCAACTTCAACGCACCGGTTATGTGGAAAAACCGCTGGTCACATCGGGCAAAGAACTGCAATTTATCCCCCGCTTTTTCAAAAACGGTCTTACCACGTATTCCGCAGCTGATGTCATTGAAACTCTCTGCCCGCATTTAAAAATTGCCGAAGTGCCTGCTTGAAGCCGACTCAATCTTCACTTTTTTTGATTCGCAACGCAACATCATCGAGAAAATCAGGTGATACCAATTTAACCAAATCCCCGGAATGAACAAGGATCGCCTCCTTATCAATGGTTCCAGAAACCGGATTGAGCCACTCGATACTATAGTTCCCTTTCGGAATATTCAATTCAATCTCTGCTTTTCGAGGATATGAATTCTTGTGATTCCTCAAATATATGGCATAAGCCTTCCCTTCTTCCACTAATGCCCATCCTTTCGTATTTGTCTTTGAATGAATTGAACTTATAATCGATGAATTAGGAACCATCTTAACAAAATCAAAGCTGTAAAGATAATTCTTTAATATTTGCAGCTGGTGGCGAAGAGAAGGGCTTCCACCTCCCGGAGCATCTTGGCTGGCGGTTCCGTCTTCGCATTCGACTGTGAAAGAATAATCAAGATTGTCATAAAGGCCACCGCCTGCCAGCAAAAATGCCCAAGCGTCTCCCCGATATTTCGCATCGCTATCCCCATGAAAACCGGTTTCATCATATCCGATCACTTTGTTGAGATGGTAGTTTTGTTGAACAGCATTTGGTGGATAAGCATAATGGAAATTGAAAATAGAAACATTCGGATTCGGATCGTCAATCACTTTACTACCATTCGCGATATTCTGTGCAATTAGATGCTTCGACGGAAATGATTTTTCCGCTTCAACAATCGTTGATGCGATATGATTTTGCCAATCGAGAGTCACTCCCCCGAAATAAGGTTCATTGCAGATTTCATAGAATAGATTATGACGGCCCGGTAAAAAGTCCCGTTTTGAATTTCATCTGAAATACTGTTACAGC
>CAYPPG010000050.1:0-62434 GCA_964412555.1 uncultured bacterium | reverse complement strand
AATTCAAACTGCCGGAGGTTTTACCCTCTACCCATACTAAATAGCGAAGAGGCTCAAGGCTTTCCCTATCATGCGCGGCAAAGAGATCCAAATCGCCATCCCCATCTATATCACCCAATCTCAACATTTTTGTATCGCGATAATCACTCGTGATAACGCGTTCCGAAAAATTGCCGTTGCCGTCGTTGACATACATACGTTTACGTAAGTCATCGGTTCCTATCATGCCGTTCGGATATATTCCGCCAGCACATCCGACAACCACATCAATGTCACCATCCCCGTCGAGATCTCCAATGGCGCCACATTGTCCCCAAACTGAATGGTAGTTCGGATCCGTAAGAGCACCGCACTGGATATCCGTTGGAGTAATCGTTTGCACGTGGTTAAATTCTCCATTCCCACTGTTTTTAAAGATCCCTGCCAGCGTTTTGTTTTCACCATAAATTTCTACGAGATCGAGATCCCCATCTCCATCCAAATCGCCTAAATAGACTTCCATCGTTCGATACGAGTGAGAGGTGATGTCTTTACCCGCTTTTTCGGCAAATCCATTCGTAATTCCCGTAAAAATTGAAATTACAATAACAAGTGCCCTATACCATGCCCTAAAAGTGCTTATTTCATTTTGCTTATCAAATAACATCAAAAACCTCCATGGAATAAATTATCATCAGAAATTTATAATCAAATTTGGGTAGGCATACCAAGTTTTCTTTTGGATATTTGCTATGAACAAATTGTATCATAAAACATTCCGTTTGAACCATTGCTAAAGCATCATAGAAGGAAATTAAAAAATTTGAAGTTTTTTTATCCCCAGAAACATTATTGAAGTCATTAGTTGGTTCATCGCAGAGTTTCGGTTTGGAAAAACGCCATGCGTGCTTGCATCCTTCAATTTTTATTTTGTGAATTTCTTGCCAACTTTTTTCACCTATTTTGTATTTTTGAATACAATTTTTTGTTGGTCGTCCCGAAACGGCAAAATTATCTGTACCTTTAAGTACTTCTATCATTGAACGGTAAAGAATAAGAGGTGATTCTCTGGCTACCCGAAAGAAACATGGTTTGGGTTGGTTGAATTCAAACAATAAATGTTGAAAACCGTTTTCAATAAGACTCAAGTTATCGATTTTATCCAAATGTTCCATTTCGTAACCATTAGAGATATTTTTGGTTATATTACATCGCTTTTTCGCATATTTGAAGCACGGGAAGGGGAAATTTCTTGATTGAACGTACAAATATGAATAAATTCCAGGAATTTTTCATTGAGCATTTTCACGAATTTGATCCTGTTTAATTTCATGAATTTATTTCCATTGGTATTACCATGTAACGTTCCCGTAACATCTCCGCTCCCTATGCAATGCAGGCTCGGATATCCTCTTCGGAGATGTCATATTCACTCATGAGATCCGCATACGTCATCCCGTCAACCAGCAATTCAGAATCAGCGAGACCCAGATTCTCCGTCCGCGAATGCTGGGCTAGTCAAAACGGACGGCTTGGTTGATGGAAATTCGGGAAAACAGCTCCTCATCGGTCATTATTTATTATTGACAAGATCGTACGATTCCGCAAGAATAAAATGATAGGATTTTTGAAGATTTGATTGTAAAGGGTGAAAACAATGGTGGCTACAGAGGAGCTGATCAGAAGAATTCGCTCTCTTCCCCCTGAACAAGTGCAACAAATTTCCGATTTTATCGATGAAATGGATAATGACGTGGGGTTGGAAGAGGATATTCACAATGCGGATGAAGAATATGAAAAATGGAAAAAAACCGGAAAATCATATTCCCTTGAAGAGGTGTGCAAAGAAATGGGGATATGATGGTCTATCAAGTAGATTTTCGTGAGGAGGACCGTTCGTTGGTTCTTCTTTTGGAAATTCGTGAAAGTAGCTCATCTTTTGTCATTATTCATTCCACCGTTTTTCTTTTATGTGCCTTCATCGTTTTTGAGACGGGATCGAAATCTCGAAGAAGAAATCATAGTACATGATACAGTTATGCTGTATTATATTGTAACAGGAACCGACAATGAAAGAGCGTGATTTCATCATTGAGATTCGGCATTTTGAAAGGAGAGTATCCGTGATCGATACAGCAATTGTGGGAAAAATCAAAAAAACATCTGTTGAAGATCGACTCCGCATCATCGAGAAGATTCTTCAATCAATTCAAGAGGATATTTCACAGAAAAGTGCATCTGAAAGAAAAAAGTCCGCGTCTTTCAAAGTGCGTAAATTTAGTCTCGGTGAAGAAGTCCATGTGGACCGGGATATACTTTATTCCGATAGAGGTTTATAAGAATGTATGGAATTGATACAAATCTTCTTGTTTATGCACATAACCAAGATTCCAAACTCAATGAGAAAGCAGCGGTGTTTTTAGAAAAAGTGATGAATGAACTTGATGATGAAGGAAATCTTTCTGTATGCCTTCCAACCCAGGTTCTGGTTGAGTTTTTGAACGTTATAACGAAAAGCAACCTGGAAAAACCACTGTCGATTGCAGAGGCAGTAATTGTTGTCCAGGATTATTTAGATGCAGGAATAAAAATTATTCATCAACAAGAGACACAAATTCAAACTTTTTTGGAATTACTGCGTTCAGTAACAACCCGCAAAAAAGTTTTTGATGTTGCTCTAGCCGCAACTCTCAAAGATAACGCTGTATCAGGGCTATATACAGTAAATACACAAGATTTCATCGAATTCGATTTTCTTGAAGTCATTAATCCTCTTGAATCGTTGCCATAATTCAATCAATCGTATATTCATATTTCCCTTGATCCTCCCGGCTTATCGCAACCGTTTCTTGAATTGTTTTTCCAGATATTGCTGATGATATTCTTCCGCCCGGTAAAACTCCCCAGCCGGAGATATTTCCGTCACAACATCCCGATGAAATCTCCCAGATTGTTGCAGCCGTTCCTTTGATGCTTTCGCCGCTTCTTCTTGCCCTGTGGTGTGATAAAAGATCGCGCTCCGGTATTGTGTGCCGAAATCCGGCCCCTGCCGGTTCAATTGGGTTGGATCGTGGACTTTCCAAAAGACTTCCAACAAATCTTCATAAGAAACCTCGGCCGGGTCGAATTCCACTTGAACGACTTCTGCATGACCGGTCTGATCGGTGCAAACATCCTCATAAGTTGGATGTTCCATATAGCCCCCGCTATATCCAACGGCAGTTGAATGAACACCGTTCACTCTTCGAAATGCCGCTTCCACCCCCCAAAAGCAGCCTGCGCCGAACGTCGCTTTTTCCATTTTTTTCCTTTCTTACGGTTTAAGTGGCGGAACCGTCGGCTTCAATTCGTTTTCCGATTCTTCGGGTTCTCTCCGCATCCATCCCGGGCCTCTCCCCGAATGTTCATTCAAAGGGATGATTTGTTGTGGATTAGGAACATAGTCCGGATCGGTGACTTCTTGAAAACGTTTTTCGATCAATTCATCTTTGAATTTCTCTTGCCGTTTCAAGAGTTCTTTTACGCGTTCGATTTTACTCTGCATGATCTCGATTTCCATGGTTTGACGCTGATGGTCCAAATCGAACTGTTTTTCGACTAACCGTTTGAGATCGGCGGCGATGTTTTCTTTCTTTTCCGGCGAATCGGCTCGTTGATAAAAACGCGCTACTTTATCGATTTGCATATCGATTCGACGCAATTCTTCAATCAGGTCGGCCAATTCAGGATGCTCCTTGCGCAACTCCATCATTTGCCGGCGGGCCATTCCCCGATTTTCAAAACCAGGTCCGCCCCTTCTTCCTTGTCCCTGTGGGGCAAAGGGAGGTGCTTCGCCTTGAGGACCACCACGGCCGCCCTGCCATCCCCGTCTCGGTGGAAATTCCCGTGGAGGCAAAGTTCCAGCATAATTTCTTGGGGGACGTATTTCTCTCTCATCGTCTCTCGAAAAAAGAGGAGTTTTAGCAACCAAGATGATCAATGCCAAGCAAACACTTACTAGAATAAAATAAAGTAGATAATTTTTCATCATGCGTTCTCATCGATACTCGTTTTGAAGAAATGATCGAGTTCCTGTTGTAACGCTTCCAACTCGTATTCCAATGTGAGTAGTTCTTCATCCACATATTCGATATTCGGACTTTGGGTTACTGTCTCCGTATGTTGAAATTGTAAATACGCCCCCCAGCTCATGACCAAAATCAAAGCCGCCCAGGCAATTCTCCATCCAGGCAGGTTCCATAAAGAAAACGAATCCTGTTTTTTGCGATTCTGCGATTCAGCGTTGTTTTGCGGGGAGAACAGGCGTTCCCGCCTGCCTTTTTCAGCAAGCGAAACGCTCGCTCTACTCTTATGGATTTCCTGATACGCCGCTTCGAGAACTCGCGAGCGGATGGCAGGATCCGGTTCTTGTTGTTGAAAATGAGTGCCCAGTTGCTCGATTTGACTGACCGCTCGCCATCTGTGCAAACACGATTCGCAGATCGAACAATGATTCAAAAAAGCGCGTTTTTTCTCACTCGTCTCCGGCTCATCCAGAAGGAGATACAGTTGCTCGTCTTCCAAGCAGCCGGATTGCTTTTTTTCATGAAAAAGAGGTGTAACGTTCATCGGTTCACTCACGTAGGGTGGGTTTAAGCCCACCGCATTTATTTGTAAACAAGAATCGATAGGCTTCACTTCGCTTTGAGCCTATCCTACATCTAGGCAGATTCTTCCGCCTGTATATTTAAATCGTTCAAAACAGATTCCTTCAATCGCTTCACCGCCTGATGCATGCGGGAAAGAACCGTGCCAATCGGGCTTTGTTGAATCTCAGCAATTTCCTTGAACGGAACGCCATGGATAATTCGCAATATAAACACTTCCCGAATGGCTTCCGGTAATTCATTCACCGCTTCCTCCAACTTAATCATGGTTTCCTTATCCAATGCCTCGTCAAATGGAGTTGGAGTATCGGATGCCACAATATCCAATAAGGAAAAACCATCCTCGGTTTCTCTGATTTCATCCGTATCCGTTTGGGAATTTCGTTTCCGGTACAGATCCAGGCAATAATTATGGGCAATTCGATAGAGCCAGGAGGAAAAATTTCCCTGCTCACGATAGGTATGCTTTTGCCGGATAATCCGCAGCCACACTTCCTGCAGCGCATCTTCAGCGTCCTCCTTTTTGCGCAGCATCCGCATCAGATAGTTGAAGACCGGTTGATGGTATGCCGCCATCAATTGTTCGAATGCCGCCAAATCGCCTCCATCGCGAAAGCGAAGGAAAAGTTCGCCGTGTTCGGTTACCGATACAGAATCCATCATCGTCTCTTAAGAGTAGTAACGTATAATAAGTCTATTTTATTGTACAAGAGAAAAAAATAAACAATGGGTTGTACGTTATGGGTAAATGGGTAGCAAGGATAAGCGAAGTCTATCCTTGCCGGTTTGCGTATAGAAGCAAGGGCAGACTGACGCGTTGCCCTTGGTACCCCTTCCACTTATTTATGACGGGTAGCAAGGATAAGCGAAGTCTATCCTTGCCGGTTTGTGTACAGAAGCAAGGGCAGACTGGCGCCTTGCCATTGCTACCTAATTAAACCTATTCCGCATTACTCTCCCCAGTAGTTGTGTTCCAGGCTACACTTCAAAAGTGAAAGAAGTTCAGGGAATTAAGAAGAACATTCAGGGTAAACAAAGTCTACTCATGCAAATATGCATACAATATCAAGGGCTGGTTGACGCCTTGCCCATGCCACCTAATCAACAGTAAAAATAACGGAGTGAACACGTTGATTCTTTTAATCTTACTCGTCATCGGTTTTACGATTTATTTTTATTCGATCAAGTGTCTTGACGCACCGATTACGCCTGCGGCACGGCTGTTTATGGTATCTTGCCGATTCATTTTCTTGGGTATCTTATTGTTATTGCTCACCAAACCGCTCATACGCGAAATCAATCGGATTTCTTACAATACAACATTGTTTTTGGCTCTGGACGACACCGTCAGCATGGCATATCCGGTCCAACCGGAAGTGAAAGAAATCGATTCCAAGGAATCTTCACGCTGGGAAACTGTACAAAAAAATCTGCAAAACGAGGGCATCCTCGATGAGTGGAGCCGTGCAGGCTTCGATGTCCGTTTCGGTTTGTTTTCCGAACTGAGCCGCACCAATACAGAAAGTTCGTTTTGGAGTTCACAAATACCGTCTTCCGCTTCGCCGAGTTTCAGTTATACAGATCTATCGGCTGCGATAGAAGCGTTCCAGCGGGGAAGCGATCCGGAAAGTTCCGCTTACCTTCTCTTGTTTACGGATGGTCAATGGAATCGTGGTAAAAATCCAAAAGCAAACGTTTCCACGATTTTTTCCGCATCGGATTCGTCCATAAATCCACTCACCCATAGAATTTACTCTTTTGGAATTGGAACCGGCTCCGAAATATTTGATTTGTTTCTGGAATCCGTTGTTCTCCCCTCGAAAGCCCGATCCGGAGAGCCATTGATTTTGCGTGCGCAACTGCAAAGCCGAGGAGAGGCCATCCCGGGATCGATTGAAGTCCGTGTTCGCGGCGGAATCAAAAATGGAGGGGAAACGTATTATCAGGAACGAAGCGTATCCCTGTCAGATCAACAAAAATCGGCGGCTCTACTTTTTGAAATTCCACCGCTCGAACCGGGGGATTACCTTTTTCACACGGAAATCACCCCTCAAGAAGGAGAACTCTTCCAAAACAATAATGCGATTACATCCGGAGTTCGGATACGCAAATCGAAAGAACCGATTCTGATTTTGACTGGCGCACCCGATTGGGAATTCAAATTTATGAAACAAGTCCTTGAAGAATACGAGGGAATCGATCCCTATGCCTACCTCATTCATGAAAACGGTCTTTCCTACCTCAGCGACCGCCAATGGGTCAAAGGACAGACCGGTCAAGAACCGGAAATGAAAGATCGGGAGTTTCAAACGTATTCAACATTGGAAGACATACAAGCGGATCTCAACCGATTTTCCCTGGTGATCTTTCATAATTTTCCTTTCCAAGCCCTCACCACGAATTTTGCCGGAGCGATCCGGAATTTTGTCGAGGATGGAAAGGGAATTGTCATGATTCCCGGACCCCATAACACTTCGGCTCCTCCACCGAATTTGAGAGAAGTGTTACCCGCCCCGCTTTTTCAATTATTTGCCTCCGCCCGCCAACAGGTTATCGCCCAGGTGGATGGAAAAGACCGTACTTTGCTTCAAGCGGCGCTCGGGAACATGTCACCCGAGGATTTGCCTCCCTTATATCCCTATTATCGAACCGGCGCACCGTTGCCGGGGAGTTTGAACTTACTTGAGGGGTTGACTTCCATAAAGGAACCGGTTCGACTGGTTTCGCTGCATCGCTTCGGGCTTGGGCGGATTATCATTATGCATACGAATTCATTCTGGAAATGGAATCTCTTGACCGGCAAAGATGTCTTATCGCCGTTTTGGTTGTCCTTGCTTTTCCAATGCAATCCATCTCTCCAAATGACGCCGGGTCAGTTGTATACGGACGGATACATCTATCAAACCGATGAACCGGTCCGCGTTTCCTATGCGGCAAAGGATCGAATCCAGGACACAACGGTTAGCGGCATCGAAGTGACCGTCCACGGCCCGGAACGGAAAGAAACATTGTGGCTGGAGCCATCGGAATCGCAGTTGCATCTTTATGAAGCGGCATTCACTCCCGTCGATGAAGGTGATTATACTCTCGTTACCGCAATTCAAGACGCCACCGCGGAATTCCGGGTAGAACCATCCACGCTGGAACTCAACAACCTTAGCCAAAACATATCCGGCCTACGGGAAATTGCTGAGGCGGGCGGTGGAGAATACGCCAACGAACCGGCATGGCAGTCACTAGCCCGTAATCTCCCGAAAGCCGAACATGTAGTGGAAAAAGAACAAACCCGTTTCTTGGGCGAAAAATGGTGGATTTTCCTATCCATGATTCTCTTTTTGACGCTAGAATGGTTTATCCGAAGACAACAGGGTTTACCATAAAAATCAATGAAATGAAAAACGGATCAGGGAAAAATGTCGAAACAATTTATCATTGACGATCAAGGCCAAAAAACCGCTGTCATTTTACCCATCAACCATTATGAAAAATTGATGGAAGACATGCATGATTTGGCCGTAGTCGCAGAACGGCGGGATGAACAGCCAATTTCTTTGGATGAAATGAAACAAAAAGTGAATCGATGGTGAATACAAAAGAGAATAATAATATATCGAAATTCCAGGCGGTAAAAATTTTCCTATAATTTTTTATAGAGGGACACAAATGGTTAATAATTCACTATCATCAGAAAATACTTCAAAAGAAGAACTCCTTCACGCCCTCCGTCAACGCCTGAAAGAAATCCTCATCGAAAAATCCCTAAAATTCGCTCCCCCCGGCAAACCCTTCATCCTGACTTCCGGCCTGACCTCGACATACTATATCAATGGCAAAAAAACGACCTCCGATCCGGAAGGTCTCTATTGCCTTGCGCAATATATTTTTGAAACCGTCAAAGATACAAAAATCGAAGCCATCGGCGGCCCCACCTTAGGCGCCGATCCCATCGTCGGTGCTGTCTGCGCCCTAAGCCAAATCATGGGACACCCCATCCCTCTTTTCATTGTTCGCAAAGAAGCCAAAAAACACGGCACCCAATCCCTAATCGAAGGCTCGGACATTCAGGGCAAAAAAGTGGTCCTCATCGAAGACGTCATCACCACCGGCGGCTCGGTATTTAAAGCCGTCGAGGCGGTACAAGAGGCAGGCGCGGAAATCCTCGACATTCTTGCCATCGTAGACCGCGAACAGGGGGGACAGAAAGCGTTTGAAAATGCCGAATTACCTTACCATCCGATTTTTTTGATTTCGGAATTATTGCCGGAGTAGTAGAAGATCGAATTCAAATTTTAGCAATATGATTTGGCTTTGGTTCGATTTGATGAAGCATGAAAATCAATCAATGTCTTCATCTCGCTTCGTAAAGGAACAAGAACGCCTGCCGCTCAGCCTGCCCATACCGTTTCTTAAGCATATAATTCTCACGCATCACGTCGATTATTTCCGGTGTAAACCGCTCGCGGTCCCAGTTTGGAGAGAAGAGGTCGAAGTACAGGAGAATACGAGGGAATTGTTTGGCTTTGACTTTGTCCAACAATAGAGTTTGATCCCATTTGCCCTGCAGTGACAATTGAGTGCAAATGAAGGGTTGATAAACAGGAGGGTGACCGGCCATGAGGGGGATGCCGGCTCGGTCGGAGAGGATATCGCCTTCGGTGCGGCGCATCTCGTTTTTGACCAGGGTGGCGATGGCTTCTTGTTCCCGAGAGGGGATAGGAGACCATAGTACCCGATTCAATGGCCAATGGAGCGTTTCCCCGAGTTGAAATATTGTCGCTACAAGGAAGAAGAGGAAGGGAAGCGTGGCATAGGAGAATGTTTTTTGTTCGGCCAGTTTTTTGAAAGAATAATATATTGTTCCGGTACCGGCTGCGGTGGCAGCGACGAGAGAAAGGAGATAGTTGGGGGCGGAACCGATTTTACCGCAGAGAGTGGCTTCTGCGATGGCGAAGAGGGTGTACCAGAATAGGAGAGTTGAGGTGCAACTTGCTTCAAGGGCTGTCTTTGGCTTGCCCTTGGTACCCGGATTGTCTTCTAGGGTAGTTTCGGATGGTGAGCTAATTTGAGCCAACCCTATGTTTTTATTCCATTCTTTTAGGAGGATGACTAGGGGGATGGCTCCCCAGACGGTGTAGGTTGTGAGCCAGTGATGGGTGTAGACCCAGAGGTCGCTGAGACGGTAGAGGTTGGCGTTGTATCGGATTAGGTGGTTGTAGGCGGTACCGTTAGTCAGTGCAATCATGGCTGAAACGATGAGGATACCGATGGCAGCGAGTGTACCGATAAATAAGTATGCCTGCTTTTTGTTTCTTGTCAGAAGGAAGAAAAAGACGGCTAAAGGGGCGGCGAAAAGGGTTTGGCGGGTAAAGAGGGCGAGCAAGAAAAACGGGAGGGAGAGTGTCCAGGAATTGAAACGTCTGAAGATGATTAAACCGGTCAAGGAAAATAAAATACCAACCATGTCGACACGTGCGAGCGCTCCCCAATTATACACATGGTAAAACGATAAAAATACAAGAATAGTTAAAACGGCTGGGAGCCATTCTTTGTGGCGCATATACGTCCAATAGCCCAGGAGAAGGGCCGTGAGACAGATGGAAATGAATGATAACAACCGGGGCCAATGGAAATTCGGTTCGAGAAAATGAAATCCGGTTGCGATGAGCAAGGGGTAAACCGGTGGGTAATTATCAACAAGATACGGATACTCACTCAGAGGTGGATAAAGAAATTTTCCTTCGGATAAGCGGATGCCCTGGTAGAGCAGATAGGCTTCACTGTTGTCCACATCGTAGGGATATTGAACAAGACGGATGCCGGCATGGATGAAAAAGGCAGCGTACAAACCGCACCAGCAGAATACGATGACAATCAATACGCGTATGATTGCAGATTGAGCTTGGTTTTCGCGGCTTAGGCTTTCATCGCCGCAAACCGGATTTTCAGAAGTGAGATGATCCATCGTAGTATGATCCCAATCGTGATTTTGGATTCTCCGTGCGTTCTCTCGACAAAGCGGATGGGCACTTCCACGATCCGTGCCTGGTTTTGTTTCAGATAGTATAGAGTTTCTTCCACTACAGAAGGACCGGGGGAAATCATTTTATCCCATGGCAGTTTTGATAGGGCTTCCCGGCGGTATACACGATATCCTGAAGTGGGATCGGTAAACCGTAATCCCAAAATTACTATGCTCAACCAGCGTGCGACAGAGCTATTCAACCATCGCAAGAAGCCGAAATTTTCCGTTTCACCTCCTTTGATGTAGCGTGAACCGATGACCAAATCGGCGTTCTCGGCTGCTTGCATCAATCGAGGAATTTCTTCCGGCACGTGTGATAAATCCGCATCCATCTCGACAACGAAATCACAATCCGTCTTTGCAGCTTCCGAAAGACCCAATATTCCTGCAATGCCGCGTCCACGCGGACCTTCCCGATGGATGACACGGATGGTATTGGGGTATTGTTCCGTCAATTGATCCGCGATTTCGCCGGTTCCGTCCGGTGAGGAATCATCCACGATTAAAATCAAAAGATCATAACCGAGCGCTGTCAATCGCTCCACCATAACGGGAAGGTTTTCCCGTTCGTTGTATGTGGGGAGAAATACCGTGATTTTTTCATTCATTCTAGTTCGTTCATCTCCATTTTGCTTCTATAATCCACTATTACAGCAATTACCCATAAGGAAATGTAATTATGAAACTTACTGAGCGATATTTCGCCATTGCGCTAATATGTATAGCAGGATTGATCTCCTGCTCGCAACAGCCGGATTTGCCGATGATCGCCAAGATTAAAGGCAATCCTGTATATATCGATGAATTGGATCTCCTGGGCCGACTGGCCACTTCCAAAGCCGGGCTGAAATTCGACAGCGAAGAAGGCCAGGAACATTATAAAAAAATCGCACCGAACTTGTACAATACTCTCATCGATATCTATGTGATGAAGTATGCCGCCGAGGAAGAAGGATTCAAACCCTCGCCGGAGAAAGTGGAAAAGGAAGTCGAAAAAATCAAAGAAACCCTCACTTCGCAAGGGCAGTATGAACAGTTTTCGGAATCCTTGGGAGTCTCGGAAGAGCGCTTACGGGAAACAGTGCGAGACAAACTGGCAATGGAAGCGTTCCAACTTCAAAAGATGGAAGAAGCGAAATATGATCCGAGCCAGGAAGAAATCGAGAATTACTACTATCGAAACCACGCTCAATTTCGTTATCCGCAACGAATTCGTGTGAGTCATATTTTTATCGCAGCGGATTCGGAAGGCGGCGAAGAGGCGATGGAGAAAGCGAGACAAAGAGCCGAACAGTTGCGAAAGATGATCGGGGATACTCCCGCCAAAACATTTTCCGGCCTTGCCCGTCAGTATTCCGATGAACAAGGAACGTCCGCTCGGGGTGGCGATTTGGGATTCATCGACCGTGATCACCCCAATTTGTTCGCGTTCTTTCGAGAAGCGGCGTTTGCTTTGGATGAAGGGGAAGTGAGCGATCCTGTAAAGGCGCCCAATGGATATCATGTTATTTGGTGTACGGATCATGAGCAGACCCTTGAAGAAGCACGCGAGGAGATCCGAAAAAGATTGATCAACAATGCCATGAATGAACATTTTCAAAACTGGCTGGAAACAGCGGAAAAAAAATACGAGATCGAGCGCTTTTTCGATCCGCATGAATTTGAAGTCTTAGAAGAAGCACGAAACGATGGCTGACTCTTACGATAAAGTGAAAGAACTCATGCAGGCCTTTCATCAAAAAGGCAAATCGCCGGGCGGAGTGTCGGCACTTGTGCAAATGCTCGGGAACCTCGACCGCAAAACAGAAAAACATATTTTAAAGACACTCCAAAAACAAAATCCGAAATTGGCGGAAGAGGTCAAAGAAGCGTATTTCACCTTCGAAGATTTGCTGGAACTGGAGGATGCTGTTCTCAAAAAGGCCTTACAGGAAGTGCATCGCACGACATTGACAGTCGCGTTGAAAGGAACAAGTGAAGACATTCAAGAGAAAGTTTTCAGGAATCTTTCGCAACGGGCGGCCAGGAACGTGAAAGAAGACATGGAGTTTATGGGTCCCAAACCGATATCCTTGATCGAGGAGGCGCAGAAGGAAGTAACCAAAGTGCTCCGTCGCTGGAAAAATGTTATTTTATAGCCGGAGCGCGGGCATCCTTGCCCGCATCTTACAACGCGTGCAGATTCATCTTTCACGGCAGCGAACGGTTGTATCCGTTAATAGAAAATGTAACGCCGGCATCCTGCCGGCTTTTCCATACGTGCCGCCGGGACGGCGGTGATACATAAGGAGATCATAAATGGAAAACGTCTTAAAAGCGATAACCAGACAAGCCAACCTGGAACGGATTCTTTTCACTCCGGCTATGAAGAAACTTTACTTCGACATGGCGGTTGGATCGGGGGGATTGACGCAATTCAAACATACGGATAGTACCACCGGGGGATTGAAATTCGTAGCGGATAAAGCGGATGACAACAAACATACGCTTTTGTTTTGCGGTGCTCACGAATTGATCCAGGGGTATGACCAGCTCTTCGATATCGCTCAACGAATGTTGCCGGTGATCGTACTGGCCGTGCGGGAAGAAACACCTGAAGAGTGGGATCAAAATTGGTCCTATATGCAGCTTGGGGAAATTGGGTGGTTGGTATTTTTTACGCACACAACACAAGAAATTTATGATCATCTCGTTTTAGCGTATTCCCTTTTTGAACTTCACAAAATCAAGATTCCGGTCATGATCCTGCAATCGACAACCACTCCCTCCTATCCCGGGTCGTTTCAACCTAAAGAGAATATCAATCTAGGCCATACTCTTGCCGGTTTGCAAACCTCAAGGGTTGGCCGGGATAAGTTTGATGATCTTGCATCCGCTTTCAAGGCGGCACAAGAAAAGAATATCAAACAAACTTTGAGGGCTATGTTTGATAAAGTGGTTGAAAATATTCGTGAAGAATATGATAAATTGAATTATGCAATACCTGAAGAAGGTTTGCCTTTTAAAACACATTGCAAAGAGGGTAATCGGGCGATCGTATCGATTCTTCCCCCCTCGGACGGCGTCGAAATAAAGGATTGTACATTTTTGCGTCCCTACTGTTTTCGGCCCAGTGTGCAGAGAGGAATGCACCCCCTTCTCGCGGATAAGGAACGAATTGCAATGGTGGAACCACTTCCATCTCCAGGTATTGTTACCCCTACTTTTTTTGCGGAAATGAGCCATTTGAATCGGTCGGATTTGGCGGACAAGATGATGCCTTTCGTGGTTCCGCCTCCTTCCGGGATACTGTCGCAGCAACAGGTTGATGATATAATGAAAATCATGGATGATTCTATTGAAAATCCGGGCTTGGTTACTCAAATCCATAAAATTTAATCTCAATCAGATTCAGTGAAGGAGGGCAACATGGGTATTCCCGGATTTCTTTCTCCTCCCGAAGTGACTCACAGTATGGGGCACTATCTCATGGCAGTGCGCGATCAGCTCAAGGATTCGGGCTATGCCCGGGTCACGGATATCGCGACTCGTCTGGGGATTTCCCGTAGCAGCGTATCTGTCGCTTTGGCTTCATTGCGCGATAAAGGATATTTAACGGAGGATAAGAATCACTTTTTTCAATTGACAGACAAGGGGGAGAGTCTGGCGCGCCAGATTTACGGGAATCATCTTCTGTTAGAAACCTTTTTCCGTGAAATCCTCAAAGTGAATGAAGAAACAGCGCTTGTGGATGCCTGCAACATCGAGCACTTGTTGAGTCCGGAAACCAGCCAGAAACTGCTTTGTTACGTTCGTTTCTTTCTGGATCGTGAGGATGCGTTACAAGAACTGCTCTCCCATATGCGCGAGTACCGCAAGAGTTGTTCGCTGAAAGATGAATGCGGATTGTGCAAAGGGGAGCAGGAGTGTCCTTTTGTTGATGAGCCTAGTGAAGCGACTTGAGATCAAGAATTATGTCTGAATCAGAATCGCCAGGATGGGGGGATGAACAGGATGTTCCTATTGATAAGCAGGTTAAAAATGACGAGTGATGAGCAGCCAATGATAGTATTATCGAATCGACATAAAATACTATCATGTCTTTCATCCTGGAAATCCAACAATCCTGGCCAATCCCGATTCAGATGCAAATTTAAAAAATATAAATGAACTCATAGCCGAATCAGTTGTTTAACCCTATCCTGATAAGTATGCTCCTTCATCACCCGCCGCCGTGCCTGTTCAACGGCTTCCATTCTCTCTTCCGGATGCATCAAATAATAGTTGATTTTCGCGTATAAATCATTTGTATCGCTCCAATAAATCGCTTCTTTCCCAGGATCGAAATATTTACCCGCCGCCGGAACCCAATCGGATAGCAAGAATCCACCGGCAATCGGGGCATTAAAATCCCGTTGGTTCAAACTACCTCGGCATTGAACGCTGTGGATGTTTATATTGATGGCGGAAGAAGCGAATATATCGGGAAGTTCATTCATCGGATCGGCTCGGCCTTTGAATTTTGCTCGCAAAGGAGAGTTTTGCAGCAATATTTCCCAATCTTCGTTGCCGTAGATGTGCAGATCGAACTCTTGCAGCGATTCGAGGACTTGAATCCGGTAGCGGTTGTTTGTTTCCCAATAAAGATAATGAGCGACTTGCGGGGTGATGGATATTTGTTTACCTGGGGATATCGGGAACTCCAAAGCGAGTTCATGGAACGATTTTTCGCGGTTATTTAACTTATGTTTGATTAGTCGGTCGACATATTCTTGCATTTCTTCGCTCAATTGTATCCGCCGTTCCGACTGATCGATCACTCCTCCTACAAAAGAAACCTCACATGTAAACTGCGGATTGAATTGCCCCGCCTGGTTCATGTCCGCCGCCAGCGGTAAGAAGCCGCAGAAGCCGGAATGGCGCTGGGACAGAAAATCGACATACGTTTCATCAAACAAAAAAAGATATTCCTCTTTCTCGAAAGGATGGGTGACAAAAAATTGCGGATCGTCCAAATACCAGACGATTTTTTTTTGCGGCAAGGGCCGATTCGGAGTTGGAATTTCCAAATAATCGTACAATTGACCTGCCGATTGATTGATCAATAGAATCCAATCCGTTGGATGCCGGAAGAGATGATCGCGCAACATCGGTTTCGACTCCGGATCGGTCAAAGTGGCTTCCGCCAAATGGGTGATCCATCCTTCTTGGCGCAACGCTTCGAATAGTTTTCGTTTGAACAATCCGAAGCCACGGTTGGCAAAGTCGGAATATGACCAAATCGAAGGCACTTCGTGTTCCCTTCCTTACTCGATAATGAGTGTCAGCTTACCACACATGCAATGAACCGCTATACTTAGAAAGATTTCTCGCGGAGTCATCTCAATACTTTCAATCACAGAACGAATAGAACATGAATCATAGTCAGAAATCTATCTTTGTATCAATCTTTGATTTTTTCGCTTCACTCAAGCTTGCCGTGATCTTGCTCGTCATTTTCGGCGCGATGTTGAGCTGGGCAACTTTTTATGAATCTAGCACAAGCACGGAAGAAGTGCAACAACTCGTATACAAAACATTATGGTTCGATTTGTTTCTTCTGATGCTGGGGATCAACGTGACTTGCTCTGCGTTGAAACGCCTTCCTTGGAAAAAGCGTCACACCGGTTTTGTTTTAACCCATACTGGTATCATCATTATATTGATCGGTTCTCTTATGACCCGGAAATTCGGTATCGAAGGAACATTGGCTTTGCAGGAAGGGGAAAGCGCCAGCTTCATCCGCTTGAATGACGCCGTTTTGTCTGTTTCGATTCCACGTTTGGATGTCCATGAAGAATTTGATCCTTGGTTTCTCGATGAGGGGGTTCCTGCAGGAAAAGAGATTCGCTATCCGGTCAGTGATACCGGTCTAGCCTGTTATGTGGATCAGTACTTTTTTAATCCTCGAACAATCGATCGAGTGACCAACGATGGGCAGCCCGGCCATCCTGCAATTCGTATTGCTTTTTCTCAAGGGGGTCAATCCTCCGGTTTGCAGCCGCAATGGTTAATGCTGGATCATCCCGGCCGTGATACGCTCGATCTGGGGATGGCGAAAATCGTTTTTGAACGGGTAGGTTCTCAAGAAGAGTTACTGCAGAAACTGAATCCACCACAACCGGTAGAAGCACCGGATGAACCGAAAGGAGAGGTTGTTCTTCTCGATCCTGGCAAAAACCCGGTGAAAACCATTCCCTTGAAAGAATTGATGGTCACGCCCGTTACAATGGAGTATCAAGGTGCTCAGTACATTGTAGAATTCGACGAATTTGTCCCCCGTGCTGCCGTGCGGGAGGGTAAATTGGTGAATAATGAAAGTGGGAAGTTGAATCCCGCTGTTCGATTCGAAATTCATGGCCCGGAGGGTGAGGAGAGCCATCTCGCTTTTTCCCTTTTTCCAACTCTCGGTTCTTCTCATGGAAACGAACAATCCTACAGTGGATTGACGGGGCAATTCAACTATCCGATAGAGGATGATACAGAAACGTCGAATTTGGTCACTATTTTCTTAGCGGCGGATCAAGAACTTTTTTATCGTGCATCCAATGTGGCAGGGAAGTTTGAAACCGGTGAAGTGCAAGTAGGCGATAGTTTCGATACGACCTGGAACAGCATTCAATTGACGGTTTTGGATTTTTATTCGAATGGTAAAGTTACGCAAGAAATTGTCGATGCAGGAAAAAATATGGAAGGAATGCACAGCGATCCGATGGCCCATGTGCGTGTGGAATACAATGGGAAAACTGCTGATGAGTATATCCGCTTCAACATGCCGGCTCAATTAGCGGTCGGTGGCGAAACCTGTGTCGTGGAATTGGGACAGAGAAAATTTCCTCTTGGTTTTACATTACTTCTCAATGATTTTAATGCACCCAACTATCCGGGTACAAATCGTCCCGCGCGCTTTGAAAGCTACGTAACATTGCTTGATCCCGACAATCAGGTCGAGGAGCAGCAAAAAATTTATATGAACAATCCATTGGATTACAACAATTTTCTGGTCTATCAATCCAGCTATCAAAAAGGTACAGGCGGCCGCCCGGATATTTCCATCTTTAGTGTCGCACGAGATCCCGGTTTGTGGGTGAAATATTTCGGCTCGATCGTGCTGACGCTCGGTATGATTGTCATGTTTACGTTGAAAAATTATTCCACGATTAAACGGCCCGCTCAATTTACAGATCATGAAGGAGTAGTATCTTGAAACGAATCTGGCTTCTTTTTTCTTTTATTGTTGCAAATGTTTTTTCTCTTCAAGCGGTCGAGCCACCAAATCATTTCAACTTTGAACATGTCCGCAATCTTCCTGTATTGAATAATGGCCGTGTGAAACCCCTCGACACATATGCAGGGGAATCGATGAAAACCATCACTGGCCGATGGCGATTCGAGAAAAACGACCATGTCGCCATGTTGTTTTCCATGATGGCTTTTCCTGAATGGACCGAAGAACGGATGGTGCGGATCGATTATTTGCCAGTGAAAGAAGAACTGGGATTCGATACCTCCAGAAAATATTTCACGTACAATGAACTCGCATCCAATGGCCGGTTGCAGCAATGGTTCGAGCGCATCGGAAACAAACCAAGCAAGGAATGGAACCGCCTGGAATCGGAAATCGGAAGTATTTTTCATCAATTGTCTCTTTTCCAGGATATTATGAACGGGAAGGCATTGAAGATCGTTCCGCCTCCTCCCGGTTCCGATGAAGAAGCGGATTGGTTTTTAGTGTCCAATATTACTGGGTATCCGCAGGATTCTGTCGATTCGATACGCGCGGTCTACAGTCAATTGTTGACGGCGGTTCGCCAGGGCAATGAAAGCGCTTTTGAACGGGCCGGACTTCAGTTGAAAAATCAATTGGCGGCACTCAATTCGGAACTGTATCCTGCGCCGAAGGAAATGAACCGCGAGATTCATTACAATCACTTTCGCCCGTTTTTGAAGTCGTGGATTTTTTATCTTTTGGCTTTTCTTTTATTCCTATTCTCATTTGCGGTTCCGAAACGTGCATTGTACTGGAGCGCGATGGGTGTCTTTTGTGTCGGTTTCGGTTTGAATGTGTACGGTTTGCTGCTTCGCAGTCTGGTTTCCGGCAGGCCGCCGGTGTCGAACATGTATGAATCTGTCATTTTTGTGGGCTGCGGGATTATTGCATTTGCGCTTGCTTTTGAACTGGTCTATCGGGAACGTTGGTTTGCAACCGTGGCATCGGCACTCGGTGTCGGCATGTTGATTCTGGCCGATCTCTTACCATTCGATCCGAATATCGAACCACTCGTTCCTGTCTTACGAAGCAATTATTGGTTAATCATTCATGTTTTGACGATCACTCTTAGTTACAGCGCATTTGCACTGGCGATGGGACTTGCGCATGTCAATTTGGGAATATATTTCTACCTACCTCATCGCCGCGATTTGCTCGGGAAGATGAGCTTATTCCTGTATCGTGTATTGCAGGCCGGCGTCGTATTTCTCTTTGCCGGTACTGTCCTTGGCGGGGTGTGGGCGGCTGAATCATGGGGGCGTTTTTGGGGATGGGATCCCAAGGAAACGTGGGCGTTGATTGCCCTTCTCGGATACATCGCCATTTTACACGCTCGTTACGCAGGTTGGCTGTATAATTTTGGAACAGCCATTTGTTCAATCCTCGGATTTTGGTTGATTTTGATGACGTGGTACGGGGTGAACTTCGTACTTGCAACCGGTTTGCATAGTTATGGATTCGGAAGTGGTGGTGGAATGTATGTTCTCGGCTATATGATCGCCGAGGTAATTTTCATTATTCTCGTGGCCGTGAAATATAAAATGACCAATATACAACCCTTATCCCCAGTAGAATCACAATAAAATTTGTCGGAGCGCGGGCATCCTACCCGCATCTTTCAACGCATGAACTAGGCTGGAACGCTTTATACTGCAAGCGAGGACGCTTGCTCTACCCACTCTATAAATTGATACCGTTGAATTTCATAAGAGTTTTTTGGAGACAATCCTCAAATTTTACGATTACTCCCGGATCCCCGTCGAAATAATCTTCGAAAAAACCCGGCGTAGCAAGTTCCGGTGGAGATGAATATCGTTCTTTTTCCTCGTCGTATTCTGTGATCCAATCAACCGGTTCGGTAGAATCGATGATTTCAAACTGTTCAGGGGGATAAAAATAAGGTTCATTCTCATCGTTCAAAATGCGATAATAATCAGCTTCAATACTTATCACAAGGTATTGTTTCCCGGGGGTGAGGTGATGCTGATGGGATGCTTGATATGATATTGTGGGAGTGTATCTAACGATCATGATTTATCTCCTTGCTGGCATAAATCAGATAGTGCTTTTACAACGCTGCTATTTTCTTTTTTCGTTCCCACCGCGATTCGTATAGCCTGTTTTCCGGTTCCCAAAGCACCCGTTTGATCGGAGACTAAAATTCCTCTATTTGCCAGTTCTTGAGAGAGTATCATCTCTTTTTGTTCCCATTGCCAAATCGCTAGGATGAAATTGGTATGGGAGGGGACGACGTCGAAGCCGAGTTTCGAGATTTCTTCACGAAGGTATTCGCGCTGTTGCTTCAACTCATCAATGCGTTCGAAATAGACTTCTTTGTCTTGCAAAGCGGCGATTCCTGCAGCTTGAGCGAGAGCATTTACGGGGAAGGTGAGGGCATGGCGGTTTATGGCTTCGATGAGATTCTTGCTTGCGACGGCATATCCCAAGCGCAGTCCGGAAAGGCCGAAACTTTTGGATAAACTGCGGAAAACGATCAAGTTGCTGAAATCGTTGATCTTATCGACCACTGTTTCCTGGCAGAATTCAAAATAGCATTCATCAACAACCACAATACCGGGCATATTTTCAATATAAGCTAAAATTATTTCGCGTGAGGAGAGATTTCCAGTAGGATTGTTCGGATTTGCGATGAAGGATAAGGAGATGTTTTCCAATTCCTCTTCTTGTGATTCAAATAGATCATTTGGGTCAGGAAGTGAATAATCGTGATTCCGCTGTATAGTCAACACTCGAAAACCATGGCGCTTGGCGGCGAAAGAGTAAACGAAGAAAGTCGGTTCGAAAGTCGCAATCCGTTTGCCTGCAGTCATGAAAGTAAGAACGGTTAGATCGATGAGCTCGTCCGAGCCGTTGCCGACAATGATATTGTCCGGAGTTACACTGTGACCGGCATATTCAGCGAGCACTTCACGCAGTCTATTGGCATTTGTGTCCGGATAACGGTTGGCATTCTTCGCGGTTTCGGAAATTGCGTTCAAAATTCGCTCTGTTGGAGGGAAAGGATTTTCGCCCAGATGGAGACAAATTGTTTCTTGGGAAGTATGACTCCAAAAGGAAGGAATGGCTTTCCGGCGAGGGAGGTCCGATTTAAAGGGAACCAACGAACATGGCTTAGGGCAGCGGCGTTGGGTAGAGAGGCGTTTACGTTCTTTTTTAATCGGTGAATTTTTCATGGTTCGTCACAAGAATGAGGGGCACGGTATCCGTGCCCCTTTTCAACATATTCAATGATATACTTCTCTAATTATTTATCGGCGCCCATCCCATCTTCGAATGAGCCGGTGGCGATGGGGAAGCAAAGGTTGTCGCGGACGTATTGGATTCCATTGGCGCTGGTGGCATCCGGATCCCGATAGGCACTTTCGGCTTCGACGACGAGCGGGGCGGTTTGGGTTCCCATGATCTGGCAGTAGCGTTGGGGATAGCCGACCAGGATCATCAGCTCGGTAAACCGCATCATGTTGATGTTGCCTGTCGGAATGTCAGTAAATTGCATGGCACGCTTTTGCCAATCAGAGAAGTAGGAACGGAGGGGTAATCCAGGACGGATTACATGGTTTTTCACATGGCATCCATAGCAACGGTCTGCGACCTTGAGAAAACGGGTTTCCCAGTCTTCCCCTTCCCAGCAGTGGGAGGGATCGACATTGACGGTTAGGCATTTGTCGCCGTCACAAATGTCGACGAGCATGTTGAATTCGTCTGCGTTCATGGCTGCGGTTCCCGGATGGATTTCGTGGGCAATGTATAATCCCAAAGAATTTGCTTTTTCTCGGATCTTTTTCGTTTTGTTGACGAATCGTTCCTGGCCCTCTTTGATGAAGTCATATCCTGGTCCTGCAAAGAATCCCCATGGATATCCGGTCGCGACTTCCCAACCTAGTGCGGTTCCCCAGAACATGGGTAAAATTTTAATGCCGAGTTCAGCCATTAAATCCATGAATCGCAAGATGTAATCTTCCGCCCATTGTTCGATTTCTTGGGGGGATTTTTGGGCAATGTCACCGGGAAGGAATGGGCGGACGGTTGGACTTCCAGTCCATGCGGTTGTATGAACCCAAAATGGGCAATGAGAAGAAAATCCATCCATTTTCAGGCCACGGGATTCGAACGCATTCTTGATTTCTTGTGCGCTTTTAAAACCGCCTTTGCCGTCTTCGATCATGAAGTTGGAAGGTTGAGCGCCTTCGGCGCCGGATTGTTTAGCAAAATCCAAGAATCCTTCCAATCCTTTCGGACCATGTTGGGCGCCTTCAATACTTGGGTGAAAACATCGTTCTGCCATTATTTGTTCTCCTTCTCATATATTTTTCCTGCCAGTTAAGGTCCAGCCAATCGCCGAACCGTGTTACTATTATAAATAAAAGGTCAAACTATAAGAAATTAGCGTGTTTTTGGCCTTTCTTCAAGGTGACGAAATCAGTTTCTGCAAGTCGATACAAGGGATTGTTTTCTTCATGGTGATAGAGTTATATGTCAAATGGTTTGCAGGATCGGATAAGAAAGAATGCTTATGAGTTCTTCGTAGATGATTTCTTAGGATTCGGGGACCAATGCGACTTGCAACACTTCATCCATATTTTTCACAAAAATGATTTCTACTTGTTTTTTCACATGTGTTGGAATATCCGGAATATCTTTGCGGTTGTCTTCCGGCAATAAAACGCGGGTGATGTCTTCACGATGGGCGGCAAGCACCTTTTCCTTGATTCCTCCAACCGGAAGCACATTTCCGCGTAAGGTAATTTCGCCGGTCATCGCGATATTGTCCAACACAGGTCTACCCGTCAGAGCGGAAATCAAAGCAGTCGCCAAAGTGATCCCGGCGGATGGGCCGTCTTTCGGGATGGCTCCTTCCGGAACGTGAATGTGAATATCGAACCGTTTATAAAATTCACGAACGAGGTGGAAGAGTCTTGCCCGTGCTCTGGCGTAACTCAAGGCGGCTTTGGCGGATTCCTGCATGACATCGCCTAGCTTGCCTGTCAACGTCAGTTGCCCTGTTCCTTCCATAATGGATACTTCTGTGAGCAGCACATCTCCGCCGGTGCTGGTTACCGCCAATCCGGTTGCACAACCGATGCCGTTTTCACGCCCGAGTTTACTGTCCCGAAAACGGGGGATTCCAAGAAGATCGTTTACGAATTTCGGTGTCAAGCTGGTTTGTTTCTTGAGTTTTTCGGTTGTGGCTTTTCGGGCGAGTTTGCGGCAAACGGAAGCCAATTCCCGTTCTAGGTTTCGCACACCGGCCTCACGTGTATAATCGCGAATGACCTGCAAAATTCCCGGTTTTGTAAATTCGGGTTTTAAACGAGCTAAACCATGCTCGCGAATTTGTTTAGGGATAAGGAAGTCCTTGGCGATGTGGTATTTGTCCTCTTCTGTGTAACTCGGAATTTCGATGACTTCCATGCGGTCCAACAAAGCCGGTGGCACAGGGTGAGTTACATTGGCCGTTGCGATGAACATGATATTGGACAGATCGAATTCCACTTCCAAATAGTGGTCACTGAAAGTGCAGTTCTGTTCCGGATCGAGGACTTCCAACAAGGCTGAAGAGGGATCACCACGGAAATCGGCACTTAATTTATCGATTTCATCCAATAGGAAGACGGGATTGTTGGATTTGGCTTTTTTCAGGGATTGGATGATTCGGCCCGGCATGGAACCGATATAGGTTCTTCGATGACCGCGAATCTCGGCTTCGTCTCGTACACCTCCCAATGAAACGCGGATGAATTTACGACCCAGCGCACGTGCGATCGAACGGCCTAGCGAAGTTTTCCCTACCCCGGGAGGTCCGACGAAGCAAATTATTGGACCTTTCAAGGTTTTCTTGAGTTTGCGTACAGCAAGGAATTCCAAGATTCGTTCTTTCGGTTTTTCAAGACCGTAATGATCTTCGTTGAGTATTTTTTCCGCTTTTTTGATCTCCAAACGGTCTTTGGTCGACTTGGACCACGGAAGATCGCATAGCCAATCCAGATAACTGCGAACGACGGTCGCTTCAGGAGAAAGCATAGGCATAACAGAGAGCCGTTCGAGTTCTTCCAGCGCTTTCGCTTCCGCTTCTTCACTCATTTTGGCTTTTTTGATCCGGTTGCGGTATTTACTCCATTCTTCCGTCTCTTCGCCTTCTTTCCCCAGTTCGCGTTGAATGGCTTTGATTTGCTCATGAAGGTAGTATTCCTTCTGAGACTGTTCCATTTGTTTGCGAACCTCATTTTTGATATTCTGCTCCATCTTCAGAATTTCAATTTCATTGGTCAAAATCTTCGTGAGATTTTTGAGCCGTGTCGTCGGATTGGGGCTGGAGAGAAGACGTTGTTTTTCGCTGACTTTGATCGTTAGATGAGCAGAAATCGTATCAGCCAAACGTCCCGGATCCTCGACATTCATGATGGAGAGAAGCGTTTCTTGAGGAACCTTGCGGTTCATTTTGACGTACGATTCGAAGAGCTCGTGAACATGGCGGAGGAGGGCTGTGATTTCCGTCCCCCTTTTCATATGATCCTTGATCGGGGATGTTTTGGCGACAAAAAAAGGATCTTTAGTAATGATTTTTTCGATTCGGACTCGTTCCAATCCTTCGACCAACATTTTGATGGAACCATCCGGTAATTTCAGCAATTGCAAAATATTGATCAACGTGCCGACGGCATAAAGATCACTTTGATCCGGTTCATCGATTTCCACCTGTTTTTGGGCGACCAATACGATCCGTTTATCTCCCTGCATTCCGGCTTCTAGGGCAGAGACCGATTTGGAACGTCCCACGAAAAGTGGGATGATCATACCAGGAAAGATGACCATATCACGAAGTGGAAGAAGGGGAAATTCTCCCGGATTGATCTCGGCGTCCATGTCAGAATCGTCTTCGACAAGGAATTCTCCCGTCAGATTTTCTAATTCATCGATATTGAGGTTTATTTTTTCTGCACACATATTTACACGATATTATTTCTTTTGATTGTTTGAAGGGTAGCCGTTCTTATATGAATTGTTGCATTGAAGATATCTCTGTAATCGCTCATGATTCTTGGAGTTGGGTTGACTCATTGGCAACTGTGATCCCACCCATCTGCGCTTCGTAAAAGACCCCCATTTGGCGAAAGCGTTTATACCGGTCTTCCACGATTTCCTCCGGGCTGAGAGCGATCAATTCATCTAAATGACGGATGATCGCTTCTTTGATATTTTGGGCGCACTCCTCTGGGTTTCGATGTGCTCCTCCCAACGGTTCTGGGATGATGTCCTCTACAACTCCTAAATTTTTCAAGTCAGATGAGACGATCCTCATGGTTCCTGCGATGGAGGATGCGCGGGTTCGATCCCGTAAAATGATCGCGGCACAGGCTTCCGGTGTACAAACCGCGTAATATCCATTCTCCAAAATCAGCACACGGTTTCCAATGCCGATAGCCAGCGCTCCACCACTGCCCCCCTCCCCGGTGACGATACAAATGATCGGAACCGGAAACTGAGACATGACTTCCAAGTTTTTCGCGATGGCCTCGTGTTGCCCACGTTCTTCCGCTTGAATTCCGGGAAAAGCACCGGGGGAATCGATAAAAGTGATGATCGGCATTTGGAAGCGAGCCGCCGTTTCCATAATACGGCGCGCTTTTCGGAATCCTTCAGGATGAGGCATCCCGAAATTCCGGCGTATATTCTCATCCGTATCTTTCCCTTTTTGATGGCCGATAACGGCAACCGAATAATCACCGATTTTGCAAAAACCGCTGACGATTGCCTGATCGTCGCGAAAACTGCGATCCCCATGAAGTTCGACAAAATCTTCCGCGATATAGTTCAAATAATCAAGACAGTAGGGTCTATCCGGATGACGGGCGAGCTGTACACGCTGCCAAGGTGTCAGATTCGTGAAGATTTCTTCAACCAGTGAAGAAAGTTTTTCTTTCAACGGTTGTATTTCGCTGGAAAGATCAATCTCGCGAGAATAGGCATATACTTCGAGTTGTTCGATTTTGCTTTCGATCTCGCGTAAGGGTTTTTCAAATTCCAGATACCGCATAGCTTGTTCCTTTTATTTTGGTATAGCAAGTAAAACTGCCGGGGAGATTCTTTCCGAATTTGAAGGATTCACCAATTATTATTCTATTTTGAGTTTGCATATGGTTTAAAAACTTTATTGTAACACCGAACCCTTAAAGAACAACGTTCCAACACGAGAAAGAAATTTTTATCGAATGAGCCGTTTGGCAAGTAAAAAACGTCTGCGCAAATTTGAATTTTGTTCTAGACTGGTAATCGTTACCCCCGATTCTTGATCCGCGTGGATCAGCTCATCCGATCCTATAGCCATGCCTACATGAGTGATTCCTCCGAATTCGCCGGCAAAAAAGAGTAAATCCCCTGTGATCAATCCTTGTGTGATCCCGGGCATGGCGCATATTTTCCCCATCAATATTTGTTGATCGGCGTCGCGTGGTAAATAGATTCCTATGTTGCGATACACGAATGATGTAAAACCGGAACAATCAAAGCCATCGGGTGTGATGCCACCCCATACATAGGGAACATTTTGTAGTGAACGTGCGATAGCTTCCAGCGCCGCGCGCTGCTGACTGCGTTTAAGTGAAAAGCGAACTGCAATTTTAGAGGGCGTGGATATGATGGAACCTGTGGGAAGAAGGCATTCACCGGAAGGCAGCCAAGGCAATTCAGAACCTCTGGGTATATATACACCATCGTTCGACCAAGGGGCAACAAAAAATACACGATCATATTGCAATTGAGTTGTCCACTCATTTGCGTCGATGGGATGATAATCTATATTCTGTGCCCAGCCGATGTATCCGGATGAAGAATACACAAGTGAATACTCTTTTTCATGGAACAAAAGGCATAAATACTCTCCGTACAGGACTGAATCGATTCTTTCACTATTTTGAGGGGATTGAAATATAGGACAATGAGCGCAGATAACCGTGCCGAAATGACCTTTGGCTTCCGGATTCGGGAGAATGTCGACTCTACTGGTGTCGCACGATTCTCCCAATTTTTCACTGGCTTTCTCCAATGCTTTTAGATCAAAAGGGGAGGTTATATTTCCGTGGACGGCGAAATGATCCTCTTCGACCAATTCTATATCCCAAAGGCGGCTCCTTAAATCCGGGAATAGGGAATTTCCGATATAGTCGCAAAGCAATTGTCGTTGCCGTTTCGTGGAAAGAGATTCTATCGGCATATGTTCCAATATTTGTTCAATGGAACGACGGGCATAGAGACGATTCATTGGATTTTTCCTTTCACATGGACAATGAATAATATAACATATTAAAATTCACAAGTCTGGAGGGAAGCTTGAAAAATGGAGAATTACCGTAGGGGCGGTTCGCGAACCGCCCCTACACGAAATGTGAAAAGTAGGGAGTTACAGTATAAGCATTGCATCTCCATAAGAATAAAAGCGATACCGTTGCTCCACCGCGTGGTTGTAAGTTCGTTGCCGAAGCTCATTCCCCATAAATGCAGAAACCAGCAAAAGAAGAGTGGAACGGGGCAGATGGAAGTTGGTTATCAGGGCATCGACGGTTTTAAATTGGTAGCCAGGATAGATGTATAAATTTGTCCTGCCATCACCTGGTTGAACTTTCCCGTCCGGGCAAGTAGCCGATTCAAGAACCCGTACAGCCGTTGTTCCAACGGCCACGATTTTACCGTTCTGTTTTCGAGTTTGTTCGATTTTCTCTATGGTTTCTTCCGAAACGAAGTACGATTCCGAATGCATTCGATGATCTTCCACGCGGTCGACTCGAAGGGGGAGAAATGTGTCCAAACCAATGCGTAAGGTGACAGTGCAAATGTGAATTCCTTTTTTCCTGCATGCCTCAAGCAGATTATCTGTAAAATGAAGACCCGCCGTAGGAGCCGCCGCCGATTCCAATTGCTTTCTCGGGCGTGCAAAAACAGTTTGATAACGCTCTTTGTCCATTGCGGACATTTCTCCATCAGTTCTTCCAATATAAGGGGGGAGTGGGATTTTGCCATGTTTCACCAGTGTCTCTTCCCAGTTTCCCGTCCAAGAAAATTGAACCCTGAATTTCCCCTCTCCAAGAATTTCCAATACTTCACAGGACAAAGAATCTGAAAAAAACACTTGACTTCCCTTTTTGAGCCGGGTAGCGCGATAGGCGATCACTTGCCATTCGCTTTCGGTATATCGCTCAAGTAACAACATCTCGATTGCTGCACCGCCAGGAACTTTCCGTCCGATCAAACGGGCTGGAATGACGTATGTGTCATTGAGCACCAGTAAATCGCCTGGTGATAAATACACGGGGATCTCGTTAAAAACTCTATCTTCGAAAATTCCGGTTTTCCGATTTACCAGGAGCAAACGGGATTCGTCCCGTTTTTCAGCTGGCGCTTGAGCGATGAGTTCTTCGGGAAGGAAATAGTTGAAAAGAGTTAAATCCATTCTATTGAGTCGATTATCGCATCCAATTAAAAAAACTGAAAATCAATGTGAGAAGTACGGATATGACAATACAGGTTACAATTGGAAAATAGAAATGCACACTTTTCCCTTCATAACGGATATCGCCGGGAAGTTTTCCCAAAAAAGGAATATGGGGTGCGATCATGAGGATTGCTCCCAACACGATCAAAATCAAACCGAATAGAATCAACAATTTACCAATCATAGAGTTCATGAATTACCTTCATCATGCGATTGTGCTGTTGAATTAGCAATTTCAATTGGTTCGATTGTGTTCATTTTATTTTGGTATTTCTCTATTTTATTCAAAATGCCGCGATTCGGTTTTTTCTTTTGTGCGGTAATGGGTTATAATAGTATTTTAATTGGTAACCTATATTTTACCGTGTATCTTTATTAGTATATCACTGTTTCAAGGGTCTTAGAACTCGGAAAGAAGGATTGAAGAAAAACCATGAATTTCTCGATGGTGGGCAACGTGGTTTTGTTGAAATTGTCCGAGACTGTCGGTTTTGATGAGACAGAAAAGTTCAAATCCAACATTAAATCGTTGATCGATGAAGACTATTTGTTTTTTGCGGTCGATATGGCAGAGGTGGATTGTATTACGAGCAGTGGACTGGGGGTTATTTTCGCTGCGCATAAGGAACTTCGGATGAAAGGCGGTAAAATTGTGTTGTTTGGATTGCCGCCTCATGTTGCAAAGGCAATTCAGGATTGGCGATTGGATCGCTTCATTCCGATCTATCAAACTCAGGCTGAAGCCTGCTCTGCCTTGGAACAATTTGCCCATTCCGGAACTCACTAATCAGATTTATATTCATATCGCTTTTTATCAAACAATGGGATAAGGACGGGTAGTATGACTCCCCGCTTCATCATTTTATGAGTCAAGAACTTTTTTTCTCCGCTCCAGGGAAGATTTCGTTTCGTCAAGTCGAACGAAAATCCGTCGATGCAAAATCGCTACTGATTCAAACTCATTTAACCGGTATTCGGCATGGTTTTGATTCACGAATTTTGAACGAACGATGCGTTGATCGTAAGATTTCTTATCCTTTTGTGCCTTCGTGCTGGGGGGTTGGGAAAGTGATCGAGGTGGGGAATCTTGTCAATCATTTTCGTGTGGGGGACATGGTTCATGGCCCGATGATCCATGCTGAGTTTCAAATCCTTTCCGAACATCGAGCGTATTCACTGAAATGGATTAAAAAAGAATTTTCAGTCTTTCTTGATCCGGGAAGAATGGCATTGCGTTGCATTCATGCTGCGAATATTCGTTTTGGGGACCGTGTCGCGATTTTTGGTATGGGTGCTATCGGATTGATGGCTCTTCAATATGCGTTATTCAATGGCGCTCGGGTGGTGATTGCTGTTGATCCGAATCCCTCGCGTTTGAAAGTGGCACAACGTTTAGGGTCACATTTCATTCTGTCTACCGAGGAGTGCAAAAAAGTGAATTGGACGGTGGAATTATCACCGGTCGATACTTCGATCGACTTATCCGGTTCGGATGCCGCTTTATATCAATCACTTGACTGCCTCGCTCCGGAGGGAAGACTAGTGGCAGAAACGGGAATGTATGATCAAGACACGATGGAAAGCGTTCGCTCAATGTGTGAAAAAAAAGGCATTTCTCTGGTGTTCCCGCAGTGTAAATATGATCAAAATCGTGAAGAAGAAACGGTTTTTTATAGTATTGAACAAAAAAAAGCGATTGTATGGCCGATTATTTCCGATTATGTGCCGTTTCAGGAAGCGGAGAGAATCTACGAGAAATTACAACGGGATCCGGGAAAACATATTAAAGTACTCTTGAAGTATGATTAATCGTTCAAGAAAGCAGTTTTCGAATTGTCCGAAATTTCGAAAATTATTCCATCCATTTCAAAACAGCTAATTCCCAAGCGGGAATCATAATCTCACTTTGGCTTCCTGTTTTTTGAAGTCGAGTTTCTTGATCGTGGGGAAAAGTTTCATTCAGAGAAAGAGCCTGTTCAGGTTCTTTTTTCTGGAATGAGATCGTGATACGAACAGATGAATCGTTGAAATTCGCCAAAACGAGACAATTTCCCTCAAAAAAGTACATGCCGACATTGTTTGGCGCTTCTATGCGGAAGGGATGAGAATAAGGAATTTTATTCCGCATGCGATTGACTACTTCGTTCGGCCAGTTTTGGATTGTCAATTCCCGAGGGGGTAGGAATTCTTCTTTGCCCGGACCAAATTCCTCATGAGTAAATGTGCTGAGATTGAGAACGAGAATTTGACTGCCGTTTTCGAATTTTTTTTGGGTAAAAATGGGAATATCTCCTTCGGCTGTAATTCCCGAGCACAGGATTTCTGCTTGTGTTGGAGATGGAATTTTGCGCAAGTGGATGGGTTGATTTGTTTCGATGGTCCGGTCATCAATTTTCAATTTTTCAGTGCCAAATGAATTGGTTGAAAGTTGAAGTGGATATTCATAGCCGGCTTGTTCGGTGATCTTGCTGTCACTGAGAGCGGAAAGAAAATCCGGAGTAACGACAAGCGTTACACCTTTCGATATCCATTTATGAACTTTTTCCAGAATTTGAAGATCATCTGCGGCCTGCCGGGGGAGAAAAATAGCAGAGGCATTGTCCGGAACTTCCGCTACGGGAACAGGTGAAAAGCCGAGTGTGGCGAGGTAATCATATACATACAGATTTGCTGCACTGTCACTCCCGTCACTATTCGGTGGTTTATACGCCATCAATCCCAACTTGTTTCGGTTGTTTAAAATTTTACCAAGCGCTTTTACCGCGTCACGGCGCTTCAAAAATGGTTCGATGCAGGGATTTTTGTTGATAACGCTGCCCGCTTCGAACAAGATAATTTCCTGCGCGCCGGCCAGCACGGATTGATACGCCTGCATCAGATATACTTCCGGCGTGCAATCCCCGAAGTCAAACCATGCGCCACCGGCTTGTTCACCTGCGATGGATCGCAGCCATGAAAAGTTGATGTATCCCTGTGTCGGCATGACATACCCATAGCGGACAGTATTCGGATTGCGGGTTTCGGTTCCAACCCAAAGGCGCTCGAACACTTCCGGGCCGCGAACCACGTCGTATCCGAATTTGTGAAAGCGGTCGTACCACTGCGGGTATTTTAAGATAAAACGGATGTCCGGATTGGCTTCGCGAGCGGGTTGAAGGATGAATCGCTTGGCGAAATCCATCATGAGGTCCAGACGGTATTCAGACCATGATTGATTTCCTTTCGCTTGTTGCGAAATCTCGCTGGTATCGTTGGTGGCGAAGAAATCGTCAATCATGATTTCATCGAAAAGTGTGGCGATGTGCCGGAAATGATTCGACAGATCCTGCTGTGTTTTTTCAGTTTGATAATTCAACCAAATGCGGGAATCATTCGATTTTGTGCCGAAATCCGGCCCCGCCAGTGTCGCCACACCGGCGGTGACTTCGATTCCGTTTTTCTGTAAGAATGCAATGGTGTCTTTCAGCGTTTGCTCATTGGGAATGTATCCTGAGCGGACGGTTTCGAGGTAGACTTTGTCGATGCCGATTTCTTGAAAGGTGAGTAAAGCTTTATCGCGATTTTCTTGCGTTGAGAAGAGAGAATCAACTTGATGGGCGGTAACATAGGTTTCGAGACGGACACCCATAGTTTGGGGGGTAAAAAGGACAAGAGATAAAAAGGGTATGCACAATATTCTGGATAATTTCTTACAGTTCATGTTTCTTGCTTTCTATGAGTTTCTTTTACAAACAGTTTGCCTATCATGATAGACGGATTGGATTGGATCAAGTCGTTAGCCACA
Organism: uncultured bacterium; assembly: GCA_964412555.1. Taxonomy (GTDB): domain Bacteria; phylum Hinthialibacterota; class Hinthialibacteria; order Hinthialibacterales; family Hinthialibacteraceae; genus CAYPPG01. Next base: position 30,208 of record CAYPPG010000050.1, on the reverse strand, counting down.
TTTATTTGAGATTTGCTTTACTCAAATCGATCCACTGGGGAGTGATTTTTGAAATGGTTTAATATATGCACGTTAGTCAGTATTGCATAGGACATTCGTGAAGAAAACGGCAAGTAATCCTATTAACGATTGTGTAAATATGAAATCATCACCATTACAATTTTCACTTTTTGGGTTAAAGATTTCGAGGTGGATTTACATGCTGTTTTGACCAGAATCATCACTGCTTTCATGAGAATGTATACGATTATAGAATTGTTGTAAATACAAAATAAAATGAAAGTCGACTATACTGAACACGCATGGTTACGAATGCGCCAGCGAGATATTACTGAAGATGAAGTGGAAGAAGCATTGCAGCGTCCTCTTTCCGCTCATCGTATAGGGACAAGCCCACATAAGCGGGAAGTGGATGGTATCATTGGGATACGACTTTATACGGTAGTATATACAAAGATCGATGATGTGTATCGTATTATTACTGTATTTTGAGAAAGGTGTCACATGAAGATTCGATATGACAAAGAAGCAGACGCATTGTATGTGACTTTCGGCGAAGATACCGGCGTACGAGGGATTGTTGAACGGAGTGAGCGTATTCCGAACACGCCTATCACTATTGATTATGATACTGAGGGGAAAGTATTCGGGATAGAAATCTTCGACCTTTCCGTTTGCACGCAAACGGATTTCGCAGAGAATTTTGTTTTGCACTACGCTGATCACGAATAAGAGAAAAACAGATTATACAAGGTTCCTTATAATCCGTAACTATGTGATAGAATGCATCGTTTTTTGTATCGGAATAACTGCCTAAAATCATTCCCATAACGCAGGTTACTGGAGAATTGTACAATGCAATATAGCGTTGAGAAAAAGAAGCGATTCGAAATGACTCTGTTTGAAAAAGTGGAACAGGAAGCATTGCGATTGTCACAAGAAGAAAAGGAAGTACTCGTTCAATCTCTTCTTGAAGATTTGGGAGAGAATTCCGCTGTGATGGAACCTGAAATCGAGAAAGCATGGGAATAAGAAGTAGAAAGAAGGGTGACCGAATTATTGAAGGACGAGGAGAGAGGTCGCAGGATGGAAGATATTTCACAGGAAATAAGAGCGAAATACTCTTGAAACCAATAAGTTACCGCGGTTGCTCACATGAGCCGAAAACCCGGTTATTGGGAAGCACGGCTTCGATAAATTCCATTCGTTATTTGATGATCTGGAAATAGTGATAGGAGCTTGATACATGCAATTTCGTTTGATACTCCCCTTGGTGATTCTCGTTTTAATTGTCTCTTTTTTATCATCCCATGCTGAAGAAATAGGAAATAATCTCAAATCAAGGATTCCATTTCACCCACTTGCCATGTCCAATTTTGCTGAGGTTCGGAATTTTGGTACTGGCACAGATACGACCCGCTCTCTTGCCGCCGGCGATGTAGACGGGGACGGAGACCTTGATATCGCGGTTGGGAATTTTACCACGCAAAATTCCGTGTTTCTCAATGATGGCAATGGAAATTATGAAGGTAGTGGCAAATTCTTCGGTTCAGCCAATACTCGAACCAATTCCATTGCGCTTGGTGATGTAGACGGGGATGGAGATTTGGATGTTGCACTCGGAAACGCCAGCCTACAAAATGTTCTATATTTAAACGATGGAAATGGAAATTTCAGTGGTGGAAGCCGCAGCTTCGGTTCATCGATTGATTTTACATTTGCTATTGCTTTTGGGGATGTGGATAATGATGGAGATTTAGACCTTGCCGTTGGTAACGGATTCAACCAAAACGCAGTATATTTGAACAACGGCAACGGGAACTTTACGGCTGGGGTACGAAATTTCGGCACAGGAAGAGACTATACCCAGATACTTGCTTTGGCCGATGTAGACGGAAACGGATTTCTTGATATCGCCGTTGGGAATGCGAATAACCAACAAAATGCTGTTTATCTAAATGATGGAGCCGGTAATTTTAACGCCGGCGAGCGAGAATTCGGAACCGGCAGGGATGACACTTTGGCGTTGGCATCCGGAGATGTAGACAATGACGGGGATTTGGATCTCGTTGTTGGAAACTTGTGGCAACAGAATGTTGTTTATTTAAATGACGGAAGTGGACATTTTCAGGATAGCCTTCCCTTTGGACCTGGAACAGATGGAACCTACTCGCTTGCTCTTGGAGATGCGGATAACGACGGCGATTTGGATTTGGCTGTAGGAAATAAAGGGCAAGAAAATCATCTCTATTTCAATGATGGTACCGGTCGCTTTACTCCAGTACAAATCTTTGGTACAGGCCAGGATGAAACAGAAGAGGTATTGTTCGGAGATGTGAATGGGGATGGGAAACCGGATTTATTTGTAGGGAATTTTACAGCACAAAATGTAGTATACCTCAACTCCGGTTTTGATCCTGGTGTGTTGCCAACTCCTCTATCAACCTCAACTCTGGCCCCGAGTTCGACGCCGACTCCTACTTCAAGCCCGACAATGACTGATACATTGACTCCAAGAGCAAGTTCTACTCCGGTTGTTGAACCAAGTGATACTTCCACTCCTGTTACGATTCCGACAGCCACTAAGACTGCTACTCGTCTCCCGACAGTCACACCGGTGTCAACATATGATGACATTCCATCACCTTCTTATACTCCTGAAATTCAGCCGACTCCTTTTACTTCGTTTACAATTGAATTATCCGGTCTCCCGGCGGAAGCACGGAAGTTGGAGATGATTATCATTCCGGCCGGCACATTCATTATGGGCAGTCAACCTCTTGAGCAGGATCGGGAATCGAATGAGGGGCCTCAGCATAAAGTTACCTTGACTCGGAATTTTATACTTGGGAAATATGAAATCACACAATCTCACTGGAATGCCGTGATGGGAAACAATCCTTCCTTCTTCGAAGGCATCAATCGCCCTGTGGAACAAGTCAGCTGGCTGGATTGTGTCCGTTTTTGCAATGAATTGAGTCGAATGACCGGCCGGAAACCGGCGTACAATGAAAACGATTGGACGGTCGATTTGCATGCCAATGGTTTTCGCTTGCCGACAGAAGCGGAATGGGAGTATGCTTGCCGCGCAGGAACATCGAGTCGGTATTATTGGGGGAACGATCCCTCATACAAACAAATCGATGAACGTGCGTGGTATGCCGGAATTTCGGATTTGAAATCGAAAAACGTGGGACTCATGCCCCCCAATCCGTGGGGGCTGTTCGATATGAGCGGAAATATACGCGAATGGTGCGGTGATGAATTTTTCGAGTATACGCTTGCACCGAAAATTGATCCGATCCATCAAGAAACTCTTTCCGTTCGAATCGCGCGCGGGGGATGCTGGTTCGATGTACCGAGTAAACTGAGATCCGCCTTTCGTTCTTCCGCGTGGGTGGGCGGTTTATCGAATTATGTTGGGTTTAGAATTGCTTCATCGGGAATTTTCAATCCCTCACCCACACCGGTATCTTCTCCCACTCAAGCCCCTACCAATACCCCTATTCCGACGTATACACCGACAAATACAATGACTCCGACTTCTACCCCGCTTCCGTCGATACAAGTCGAACTTCCGGGCTTGGAAAATGAAGCGCTGCCCTTGGAAATGATTCTTGTTCCCTCAGGTTCTTTTGTTATGGGCAGTCCGGAAGATGAACAAGATCGTGAAAACGATGAAGGGCCTCAGCATCGAGTCACTCTTACCCGTGATTTTCTGCTGAGTCAATATGAAATTACGCAAGCCCAGTGGTTGGTGGTTATGGGGGAAAATCCCTCCAATTTTGATGGAATCAATCGCCCGGTAGAGCAGGTAAGTTGGTTCGATTGTGCTCGCTTTTGTAATGCATTGAGCCGGATGACAGGTCGTATGGATGCGTATGAGGAGACGAATTGGACGTTGAATGTCGATTCTGATGGTTTTCGGTTGCCAACCGAAGCGGAATGGGAATATGCCTGTCGCGCTGGGACAACTTCGCGCTATTACTGGTGGGATGATCCGGTGTATTACGATATCAATGAATACGCCTGGTATTTTGGAAATGCGGATTTGCAGTCGCATGATGTTGGATTGAAAATTCCGAATCCGTGGGGATTTTTCGATATGAGCGGGAATGTAACGGAATGGTGTGCGGATGAGTATCAGCCCTATCCGGCCTCTGCTCAAATCGATCCGATTTCGCAATCCTCTTTATCGTCGAGAGTCGGTCGTGGTGGCAGCTGGTTCGATGTACCCAGCAGGGTGCGTTCGGCTGTGCGTTCTTCTTCGTGGCCGGGAAGTAAAGCCCCCTTTGTCGGTTTCCGAATCGCTTCTTCCCGATTGGAGCCTTTCGATTATACGCCGACATTTACACCGACTGCGACTTTTACTCCAACATCGACACCGACACAGACGGCAACGATGACGCCCACTTATACCCGGCGTCCGACCTCTGCGCCGACGCCCACCAATACATTCACACCTACACCGACGGATACCCCGACTCCCATATCCCTGGTAACCATTGAAATCCCCGGTTTACCGCAAGGTGCGAATTCACTGGAAATGGTCGAAATTTCGGCCGGCTCATTTGAAATGGGAAGTCCGGCTCATGAGCAGGCGCGAGAAGAGAATGAAGGCCCCCCGCATATGGTTACATTGACACGCGATTATTTACTCAGCAGATTTGAAATTACGCAAGCGCAATGGGCAACGATCATGGGAGAAAATCCCTCTGAATTTCGTGGGAATAATAGTCCGGTCGAGCAGGTGAATTGGTTCGATTGTGCCAGATTTTGTAATATTTTGAGCCGATTGACGCGGCGGACGCCGGCTTATGATGAATTTGATTGGACAGTCAATCTCGATACGGATGGTTTCCGGCTGCCGACAGAGGCAGAATGGGAATATGCATGCCGGGCGGGGACAAATACCCGTTACTATTGGTCGGATGATCCGCTATATACTGAGATTGGTCATTTTGCCTGGTATTTCGGCAATGCGGCTTTGATGACACATAATGTCGGATTGTTGCAATCCAATTCTTGGGGTTTATTTGATATGAGCGGCAATGTTGGGGAATGGTGCACGGATGAATATGTACCTTATTCCGAAGATGAGCAAATCGATCCGATTTATCAAGAGAACCTCTCACAGCGTGTGTCTAGAGGAGGCAGCTGGTTTGATGTACCGAGCCGGGTACGATCGGCCGTGCGTTCCTCGGCATGGCCGGGAAGTTCATCGAATTTTATTGGTTTCCGGATTGCTGCTTCGGTTGATACTTTCCCGAGTCTGACTCCCACCGGTACTCCGGTTATTCCCCCTCCTACTTCAACACCTGTGAGTTCTCCGAATTGGACACCGGAAGCAAAACTTACTCCGGCGTTTGTTTTCGAAATGGATTCGGCGGATGAATTTGAAGAACGCCCAGGTGGATTTTCTGATGCTCCCGGCGGAACAATGAAGATGGGGGAAATTCCGATCGGTGATGGGCAATTTACGGATGGCTATGGTGCAACGGTTACCATTACAGAAGGGCAGGTTCACATGCTGCTCTTTCCGGCTTTGGAGGTAGGAGAGCAGGTGGTGCTGATCCGTATTTCCGCCCGGTCTGAATCGGCCGGAGCCTCGTTGGGTTTGGCTGTGCTGGATAGTGCTATGGATGGTTCAATGGCGATGAATGTAACGATGAGAAGTGAATTGTTTACCGGGAATTATAAGCGGCTGGTGCTTCTTTACGATTCACCTGGAGAAAGTATTGTTCCGCTGGTTCAAATTGTGGGAGGAACGGAGGGTGAACTCTCCGTTTATCTGGATCAATTGGAAGTATTTTTAATACCCCAGCATCAATCTGTGGCGGGAGAGATTTTTTATGGAAATTGAGCTGTTTTAAGGGATATTTCACTTGAAATTTTCGAATCTTGTTAAGCGAGAATCAATGTTTCACGACGCGCATGTAAAAAAATGCAAGTAAGAAGAAACTAACCAATATCCGGAAATAATATTGGAGTGTAAAGTTATTTTACGTTTTTGTTTAATTTGTTGAATGTGAAAATTCATTATAGTTATAAATCGGGATGTAACCAGTAAAAGAAAGTGGTCTGATTTTTCCGCATGTGTCACACTTGTTCCACATGCGTAGATAACATTCTCAAAACAAAAAACTTGGATTATAATTGGTCTTAGAACTTTTGTTTTTTTCGGAAGTGAATGGAAAAGGCTTTCCGTCAATAAGTCATTGTAAAGTTGAGAGTTATGGGTGTGTGTGCAAAACGGTTCCAATTTGGATGGAGCATTTGTTCCATTTGTCAGCACCGCTGGAACCACTTTTTCTCTAACATATTGATACAAAAACTGTTGACACGGCTTTGTGAATAATATACAGTAAGTCTACGTCAATTGTTTCAAGAAGTGGGAGTGATCTTTTGAGTGTTGGAGGGATATGTAATAAATTGAATAGTACTGAAAATCAATAATGAAAGTAAAATAGTTTAAATATGTTTGTCGGATAATCATTTTTTGGGATTCAGTTGAGGGATATCACAATGGTGACTCAAATTCCGGTTTTAAAAGAATTGAAAAAAGAAAAATTACTTCACTCTTCCACTTTTGATCATTTGCGCACGAATTTGACCCAAATGGAAAAAATGGCCTCTATCGGTCAATTGGCTTCCAGCGTGGCTCATGAAATGCGCAACCTTTTGGGCATGATCCGCACGGCAGCTTTCAATATCGACCGTGCGGCGCAATCATCCGATCCTACCATCCAAAATAATTTGGAGATCATCAATCGAAATGTCGGCCGGGCGCGGGAATTTATCGATAATTTACTCAATCTTTCCCGCGTTTCTCATGGCAATACGGAAATCATGGATGTCGGCAAGATTGTCGATGAATTGTTGATCTTGTTTTCCAAAGAATTCGAATGGCGAAAAATTGCCGTGAAAAAAAAGTATCAACCGATTCCGCTTTATCGCATCGATCACAACGCCATTCAAGAATGCCTGCTGAATTTGATCTTGAATGCCATTCAGAGTATGGAAAAGGGTGGGACGATCACCGTGGAAATCGAACCGTTCCATCAAGGGATTCGGATTGTTGTGAAAGATACAGGATGTGGTATCTCACCGGATAAACTCGATAAAATCTTTGATCAGTTTTATACCACCAAGAAAAACGGCCAGGGAACCGGACTCGGATTGACCATTGCCAAAAGTATCGCCTGGGATTTAGGAGGGGATATACACGTTCAGAGTCAAGTGGGAGAAGGCAGCTCGTTTTCGGTTTGCTTACCTACTCTGGACTCCGTTTCGGATCATGTGGAGATTTCAGAAGATCTCAACCTGACACAGGAACGAAAAACGGGATGAGAGTCGTATAGATTCTTCGTTTGATTGAATGTGTGGATTGGAATATCTATGGAAACTCTGCAATCCGATATACCCTTACGAATTCTTGTTGTAGATGACGAACCGGACATGGTTTCCGCTCTCAACGATCTGCTGAAAGGAGAGGGAAATCACGTCGATGTAGCGTTTAACGGGGGCGATGCGCTTTCCATCCTCGATGAAAAAGAATTCGACCTCATCTTGACAGACCTCTCCATGAGCGGCATGAACGGCGTGGATTTGTTGAAAGAAACAAAATCCCGGCATCCCCAAACGGAAATCATGATCATCACCGGCTACGGGACGATCAATAGCGCTGTCGAAGCGATGCAGTATGGGGCCTTGAATTATTTGATCAAACCGGTTGAGCCTCAAGAAATCCTATTGAACGTTGATCGTGTGAAACGCCGATTTACCTTTCGGGGAACCGATCATAAGGATAATCGCTTCCATAACCTCATCGGGAAATCTCCCGCCATGCGGAAAATATTCAATCTCATTCCCAAAATTTCCAGAATGAACGGTTCTGTATTGATTCAAGGGGAAAGCGGCGTGGGAAAAGAACTTGTCGCTCAAGCCATTCATCTGTCCAGTCCCCGTAAAAATAAACGTTTTGTCCCCATCGATTGCGGTGCTCTCTCCGATACTCTTCTGGAGAGTGAATTATTCGGGCACAAACATGGCGCCTTTACCGGCTCCACTTCCGACCGCATCGGTATGATCGAAACTGCGCACGGCGGCACCTTGCTTCTGGACGAAGTCGGCAACGCCTCGACATACCTTCAATCCAGACTTTTACGTGTCATCGAGGAGAAAAAAGTTCGGCGGCTGGGAGAAAACACCATGATTCCTGTGGATGTTCGGATTCTCGCCGCCTCCAATGCCCCCCTCTACCAGCTGGTGGAACAAGGGAAGTTTCGGGAAGATTTATTTTACCGCTTATCGGGTTTTGTTATCGATATCCTGCCGTTACGGGAACGGCGGGAGGACATTCCTCTTCTGGCTCAATATTTCCTGGAACAAAATGCTCAGTTTTACGAAGATATTCCCCATTCGTTCAGCACGAAGTCAACAGAAAAACTCTTGCAGTATTCATGGCCGGGAAATGTGCGGGAGTTGCGCACCGTTGTAGACCGGGCAATCGCGCTTTCGGAAAAAGACACGATCGAAGGATCGGATATCATATTCAACAGTTCCCTTTTAATGAATGATGAATCCAGTGTAGAAATAACGGACTCGGATGATTCCATCCTTTCCACTCCCTTTTATACCGCCGTGGAATCCTTTGAGCGGAAATATCTCTCCGTCCTGTTGGAAAAGGTGGATGGAAACATATCGAAAGCCTCCCATGTCTCCGGCGCCAGCCGGAAAACCATCCGGGAAAAAGGAAAAAAGTACGGTTTGCTTTAAATGGGATTTTCATTCCTGTCATAGGCGATTATACTCATTCACGCATTTGTATGTGATCGTTTTCCATTTTCTATTTCATCATTATTTTGATGCAACGGCAAAAAGCCAAAAATTGTGGTGCGGACATCCTGTCTGCACACTGGTTTCATATGGTGCGGACATCCTGTCTGCACATGAAGGAATATCATACTTTTTGCCACCGTGTTATTTTTATTCGTAACAAATGATCAGATTCAATCGTATAAGACGTTTGCATGGAATCGAACATTATCACTGCACAGAAAGGATCGATGTACACGATGAAAAGAAGCGAATTATTTTCTTACAGCATCAAACACTCTGCACTTTATTTATTGCCGCTCTGCGCGCTGATTTCGCTGTTTTTATGTTGTGGGAAAGAAGAAAAACCCCCCGAAGAATTAACCTTGAAGATTCTAAATATCGATGGGGAGTTGAAACCGGAAGTCTTTATCCAAAGTGCAAGCGAATATGTGGCCGCGGTTCCGGACTTGATTCTGAATACCTCGACAGAAATCATCACCGCCGATATCTCTTCGGATGAACTCCGTAGCCATTTGGCTAAGACGGATGTGGTCATTTTTCCCTCGCTGGTACAGAAAAAACTCCATTCCCTGCCCAATGCGTTTTATCCGGTGTCTGTGACGGCCAGCGAATTACCACGAGTGTTGGATTCCGCTTACGCAGGAAGCGCCCCGGATTCCTATTGGGCTGTTCCGTTGCTGCTCGATCCGATTCTGATGGTGATCAAAGAACAAGCCATCAAAAATTACCAGAAGAATCCCTCGAGCTGGGCGGATCTTTCCGGTATGAGAAGCCTCTGGCCCGAATCGAAGCCTCATTTGCTCTTTTTGACGGGATATCCGTTGTCCGTTGCGGATAGTCTTGCCGCTCAACAACTGGCGAGAGGATATGAGAAAGAATTGATCCAAGCGGTCCCTCTAGAAATGGATATTACTCAAAAAGAGATCCAAGAAGTCTTGGAACGTGGATTCCTGAATCTCAAACGCAATTTTTTCAAAGATGTGGATGAAAAAATGATGGAATTACCCCAAGTGAGCGATCTTTCAGCATTTGTCGAATCGAATGCCTTCTACACCTTTGCCCGAAGATCATCCTATGTGGCATTGCCGGAGTTTTTGAAACAGCAGTTGAGGGTGAGAATAACATTTTATAATTATAAACCGACTGCCCCCTGTTATGTAATCGCTGCCGCTCTCCCACTGGATGCCGCTCATCCTGCACAAGCAGAGGATTTTATACAATTTTTACTGGACCATTTGGAAGAAATCGAAAAGGCGCACGGATATCATGCCACCTGGCCACAATCCGGTGAAAAACAAGTGGATCAGTATCCGGCCGACACCGTTTTTGTTCCAAGAATTCAGAGCGTGATCGTAGGCCAAAAAGCGGTTATCGATACCTTCAATGGGACCATGCGGTTGCAAGAATTGAACGATATTTGGATGAAGGGCTTATTCATTCCTTCTTCCGGTGTTTGACTCGCGGCGAAAATAAGTGAATATCAACAGAAGCGTCCGAGTTTTGGACTCATTTCACTTTCTATCCGATTTTCCAGATCATTTTTTTACTTGAGCTCCTTCCCTTTCTCTCCAATCAAACACCTACCAGTAAGGGCCAATCGATTTGATCACATGAAAATTTAATAATAAAAATGTATTTTCATTGGGATTAGAGTTGAAAAAGCGTAGATTGTGTGATATATGATTATACGGGAGTAAGTGGCAAAAATAGTAACCGAATGTTGGATTTCCGTGTCAGGAACCCCATCGAATTCGTTCGAAGGATATTTTTTATGGTTTTTGTTTCTCCTTTTCGGGGGAATTTAAAAAAAATATTGAGTATCCCTGTTTTTTTTTCAATCTCATGTTGACAAGAACTCCGGTTTATGTTAAATTTGCTCTGTTTACTGTGAAATTGTCTGGAATCATTAAAGATAGGTACTTTGACAGAAGGGGTAATCATTCCAGCATGGAACGAAAAGACCAGAGAAGTCTAATGTGTTGATTTTGTTGATGTTGGGTGTAAAGAGACTTTGAATCCCCATGGAAAAGATGTTCCGAATTATGGGGAAGGGTTTAAGGAAGTGTTGAAGAGAAAGTTTTATAAGTCATTGAATATAAGTTATTTAGGGGAAAACGCTTCATATGGTGACTTTGGCATGAATGATGCTAGGAAAGTATGTCCGAATGGAGCAAAATTATAGATACATTTTTAATCGATACCGGCTGGCGATGGCCGGAGTTGAAAAGTGAAAGGATGAAAAAGATGATTGGTATGCCATGTGAGAGACCCAAAAATCAATTTTTGGAGGGAAAAGAATCGATGAGAGGGAAAAAAATGTGTACAAACATTTTTCAAGTAGATAAATTAGATAAAAAACAGCCAGGTAAAGGAGATATCATGAGTAGAACGACTTTATTTCATTCATTGGGTTGGTTTTCTCTTCTTTTGTTTTTTGCCGCTTTCTCGGTGACGTTCACCGCTCAACCGGCGCAGGCCGAGGGGGATATGGTGTTTCGAGATCTGAGTTTTGATTTCTATCGGCAGGGAGAGCTCAATACGGCAAATCATTCATTGCGTTCTGCATCAGCCATCCTGGCTGCCTCCGATACGGACAATGATTTTTATGGTGATCGAGCTCACATCAACGGGGATGGTAAGTTATCCACTGCCGCGAGCCAAATGGGTAAATACATGCAATCCGTTTGGATCAAGAAACCCGTGATTGCCAATATGGAAGTCGGCGAACCGATGGTCCTAGTCACGGTGATCGAGGATGTGACCACTAGCTGGGTATCGGAAATTCAAACGGAGGGCGATAATAGCGCAGCCTACGTGAACCGTATCATTGATATGGTGACAGCCGATTTTTCCGCGGATATTTTCCACTATCAAGACCAGTTTACAAATAACGAAACGCTTGCATCGGATCGGACGGCCGCTACCAAATTTTCCAATGTTCATCCCAATAACGTGACAGGTGTTGGCTTCAATGCGCGCAATCTGGGTCTGGCCAATACGCCGAATGACGCCTCCGCTCTTGTCGTTGTATGGTATTTACCGAGCCAATTGGTTGTGAGCGCAACGGACGGCGCGGCTACGGCAAAGAGTTTGAGCGCAACCGTCGCGATCCATGGCGGAATCTTGGCAGATCATTATGGCCCATCGAATCTCGTGGGTGTAGAAACCGAAAACTCGGGTCCGGCTGTCGTATACAATGGCAATTGGCAATCCGGAATCGCCATTACTGGTGTGACCGATACGGTTTCACGCGAATTGTTCGAAAATATGGATGAAGTGGATCCATGGGAGATTTCAGGTGACCCATTGGACCCATTTGATGATATAAACTTTGCCATTCCGCTTGAAGTGGCCAATTCTGGATATCCTCATCTTATCAATGAGGATGAGCAGCCCATTAATGTTCGTTCCGACGACTTGATTCATATGCAATTCGAAGTCAACCCCAACATCACGCTTGATGGGGAACCGGATGAATATTTCGAGGATTCTGCTTCTGGTTCCGGCGGCGGAACGGATGATTTGATCCTGAGTGCGACCGGTTCGGGTCTCTCAGGTCTCGATGCAAACAATGAGTCTTACGGCGGTGTCGCTTATATTAAAGGTGAATTACTGGTTGACGGCCAGAACGTCTTTACCGTGGATGATACCTATGAAGACGGTTTAGAAGAAAGAATCGATTTTGCCGACGATAACATCTTGAGCGCATCGAGACAATTCAATTTCACTAGACTTAATAACTTGACTGCAGGGAATGTGGGGATCATCGATGTCAGTACTCAAATTTCCTCGGCTCTGATTACGACCGGTACTTTTGCCAGATTTACGTCTCAAGTCTTTATTGCGGATGATGCAAGACCCGCTACGTATTCAACGGTTATTGGAGCGGCGGATACTTCCAATCCGTTCATTTCCAGTGTAACAGCGCAAGACGCCTTTGGACGAGAATGGGGTGAAATCGGGTCGGCGTCAAAATACGCGACCGCGGCAGTCACCGTTCATGTGCTACCTGGTGGTGAACGTGGTGATAAATACGCGGAATGGCTACACGTGACCGTTTTGCCGGATGCTAATATCAATGATGTAGGATTGTTCTCATTGAATAAGCCTAACACGAATGAAATTCGATCCTCATCAGCCGGTCCCAAAGCAATTGATAATATTCCGAGTGGGCGAATCAGTGGTGGTGCTTCTGCTACTTTATTTGTTTCGAATGATAATAGTATAACAGTGTTATCGGCTTCGTTTGTTGTTTCCGTCTCCGACGATGCAAGAAATCCGGCGTTTTCCTACTCGACTTTTGAAAACAAGACCTTGATTGCGGACTGGGCGAAAAACGCCACGATTGATTCTGCAACGGATAATCGTTCCGTGACAAATGATGATCAGGATAACCTGGTCTATAGACAAATAAATAGTTCAACCGTTTCGATTGATAATACGGCGCCTGTGGTCTTAGGGGCTACGTTCTCAGTTACCGGAATGCCTTCCGGTTATTGGCATCAAACACCGGATTCCAATCCCTTCGGACTGTTGAGAAATGCATCTGAAATCCTGGAGGCGCCAATTAATATTTATTCACCTTCAGGCGAAGTTGGAAATGGAATTTTGAACGTTACGAAAGGTACTGCCGCTTTAACGGGTAGTGGGTTAGCAGGGATCCAAGATGATCAAAGTGGAAGTCCAGTTCGTTTGGTTGTGGAATTTCAACCGACCTCTACGGCTGCTAAAGGAACGGATGATGATGATGATGACATTGTTGAAGGTGAAAGTGGTATCTCTTACTTAAACAGAAAGTTTAAATTTGATATTGCTAGCCCAAGAATTGGTTGGATAACTGGTGCTGCTGGTGCGCTACCGACAGGGTGGTCGCTTGTCGATGCAACCTTTCATACAGGTAGCGACAAATTGCAGCAAGGCGAAAATGTTGCTTTTGCAACATTTGAAAACGACACCGGTATACCACAGATCGCTGCGAATAGAAGTGCACTAGATGTTTCGATGTTTGTAACCATTGGTGACAAATTAATAAACTATCCTGGTTTTGACGCACATCCTGTCCCCGACACTGTTCATCCGGCAACAAGTAATGCAATTATTGTCGATGTTAGCCGGCCTTTAGTCGGTTTTAATGTTCCCAATAGTGACACCAACACTGGAGTGCTGTCATCCACTTTGACAGTGAGTGGTTTGGGAAAAGCGGCATCAACAATTTTGTTCATTACGAATACATTAAACAAGAATATTAATGAACTATCTATATTTAAGGGTTACAGTAGTGTTGATAACATTAATGTTGGTGCTTTAGCCAAGGAGGCAGTTGGCGCTAGTGGTTTTGTAAATTCGAAAGCAGGGCAGTCAGAATTTGTCGGATCAGCTACCGGTATAGAAGCGGGATACATGATCATTATTTCTGCCACTTTCCAAGAACCGACTAGCCTAACTGTTGGAGAAGCAGATCCTCAGTACTTGGCATGGTCAGGCGGAATCGCTGACGGTGTTGTCGGTGGTGCTTCGGCTGCGTTTCCCTATCTGTTGACGAGATACTCGGCAGGCGAACCTGGGCAAGCTTCTTACACAATTGATAATGCCAGCACGGAATATGGTAGATTATTCAAAACAATTTCTGCCGATTTTACCGACTTTGTGGATGATTTGGATTATGCTGCGGATCTTCCGCCGGATGTTTCAAGAGTAATATACGATGAAACGAACCGTGAGGTCGGTAGTGCTACTTATGGGGCTATCATTTCTGCGACATGGTTTTTCTTGATTGATTCCACAAAGGATCTCGAAGTTGATGCGAAAAATGATGAAGATATTCGTTACGTAACGATTACTTCGCGTGACCTTTCAGGAAATGTTCACAGTGTGGGAATTCCGGTTGCGACGGCGGCATTTATCAAACCATTACCCGAACTTGTAGAAGCCGTGATCTTCTCAGAAAAAATGGGTATTCCTGACGGAGCCAGAGTCCATCCGGAAACTGTTCCGGGTGACTTCGAGGGTACTTCGGGTTCGCTGCCTGCTGCAAGATTGATCAGTAGAGCATCGACGAATTTGAACGATGCAACTATGAGAGTAGTGATCAAGATTGACCGGGATGAAGATTCGACTTCACCAATAGAGAAATATGATACGACCAATACAACAGGTTATCCGGTTCAGATGCATTTACAGAATTTCGGGGGAGGTGTCATCAATCCTTCCGCTTCCCGAGTGATCGGTATTGGTGGAGGCGATCAAACCATTGTTGAAGCGACGAATGCTTCGATCTTATGGGCAACATTTACCACATCGAAATTCACTACGGAATTAATGGCAGGCGCAACGCAGGCAATTGTGTATGCAACCGGTAGTACGCTTGGAGTGGGTGAAGTGAAAGTGCCGCCGGGTGACAACACAATCGACCATGATTCCACCGTACCGCAGAATGTGGAAATATCCGACTTCATGGAACAGTCCTTTGTGAGCGGGGATATTCTGGATGATAATTTAGTACGCCCGGGTCAAGATATAATATTCAATGCGACATTCGATCTTGACAATTTTGGGCAGGATCGTACTGATAATATTACCGTACTGGCGGACTTGTCAGACTTTGGATTCACTGAATTGCAAAAACCGAGCTGGCCCAGTGGTGCGGCTAATCGTTTTGGAACACAGTTGATCTCGGGTGACACAAAATTACTCGCTACCTGGGAATTCAAAGTTCCATCCGATCCGGATGAATTACAAGGTACCGCTGTAGTGTGGGTTACAGACGCGGTTAAGAATCAAAACAGTGCGGAAAACAACATTATCCAAATTGATAAGACTGCTCCACAGGTGGTTACCAATATCTTGTCAGCCTCCATGTTTATTAATTTGGCGACGGATAACTACGGAACCGATCAACGAAGAGGAAACTTCGTTAACACTCCATATTTTGAAGTGGGGCGAAAACGACAGTCCGGTTCCGATACGGTGAAGAATTCTACAACCATTGTAAGCACAGGCGATAAAGTAAAATTGGAAGCGATTTACAACGTGAATGACTCTGTCTTTAGTACTTTGGATCCAACTGCTGATTTTTCGCACATTAGCGGACAATCCTCCTTACAACCCAGTTCTACAAAAGCATTGGCCGGTCTCTACTATGCAACGTGGATCGTCGAAGTCGAAGGATATGACGTGATCGAGAATCGTGATGTAGTAGAAGTGACACTCTCTGCCGTTGATCCCGCCGGGGAGACGCTTGAAGATAGTGAAGATGTTGTAAGCGTTCCCGTCATTACTGACGTTTCTCCGCCGGAAGTGAAGGTTACATCCGTCAAATGGTATAAAAACGGTAAGGAAGTGACTTCCGGAATAATCAACCCAAGAGATCTGGGTGCAGAAAATTCCGCCGCGGAAAAAGCACAAAAAGGATTTGCTACAGCGACAGTGGTTGTGGAAGCGACATTTACTGATGCTGGGAAGCTTCGCGGTTATGCTGGCAGCCCGTTGATCGGTCTTGCCGAAAGGGCCGGCTTAAGTATCGCTGAGAAAAATGAACTGACCGCAGCAAATGTCAGATCAATCACACCTCTAGGTTCTTGGGTGCATGTCGATCCAAACGTCACTCCTGAAAATGGAGCGGAATTTGTTGCAAACTCGATTTTCAACAATGGTGATATCGCACCGTATTATTGGGAAATCGATGGTCTTGGACCACGCGTAGCCGGTGGTATGTACAATGCGGAGAATGCGAATAGTCCTTCGTGGGCATCCTCGGCACAGTTGATTCGCGAAAGTTCGAACTTCCATGTTGTCGCCTACTTTGGATATAACCCGAGAGATTCCAAGATTCCGGAAGGTGTTGTTCGCATTCCGGGGATCAAGATCAAAGAAGATCAGAATAATAGTAGCGCAAAATTCATCGCTAATGTGTCTGACTCTGTCGGGAATATTGGTAGTGTCAATTCGGATACTATCATCGTGGACAGTCATGCACCGGAGATCAACCCGAAGGTCGATAAGAAACGCAAAGTGAATGATGCTGTAGGTGATGCTTCCTTGGCCATTTCTACCACAGTGCAGCAACAGCCATGGGTTGATTATGTACCTGCAGTCTATGCTGGTGACGTTATCGTAAGACCGACACGAGTGAAGAAAGGTACTTATCTGGATGTAACACTGTGGGTGAAGGAAGATCCCGTTGCAAAATCACAGATAGATCTTGCGATAGATACCCAAGGCAATAATGGTGTTGAACAAACTGTCTCCGGAGTTTTCGATGGTGTCGACGCAAGCATTACAAATGGAATTGCTTACGATAGCCTCTCCGGTGAAGCGGATGGCAATCATGCATTCCGATTCACGCCGGTTGATGAACCGCAACAGGTAGTCATGACATTCAAATTGGCTACCGATAGCAAAGAAAAAGTTGCTTCAACGTATGATAATAATAATGGTACTCCGGATGCCAATCCTAGTGAAAAATCAAATTGGGGTTATACATATAATCCCGGTTTGCCAGGAAATGCGTTGATGCAAGGTTCAACAATAGTTATTTATGTTACAGACGAGATGCAAAATACCAATATTAATACAGGTGAAGCTAAATACGGTTCTACCGGTTTGGAAATCGATGATACAGGGCCGACACTTGTAAAAGGTAAGTATCAAGAGAATATTGTTCCTCTTACATCCTTAGAGGAAGTGAATGCGCTTTCACGTTCAGACAGTATTTTGAAGAGCATGGAAGTGAACTATTTACCGTCACAATGGTTGGTTTATGCCGCAACGTATGTTGTTGATGGTACAGAAGGTGCACACTTCCAAAACTTCTTCGTAAATTGGGCTGGAGCATTCGAAACGGATACGAAACGATTCGTCAGGGTAAATGAAAGTGATGCAAATCCTCTCGTGTACTCGGGTACGAAATTTCTTGTGGAATCAGCTACAAGAAGTGTTATATTTGTAACCAATGCGGTACAAATCAAATCCGATTCGTCACCAAGTACGGCTCAAGAAGTGCGGATTCAGGTGAGGGATGCACTCGGTAATTGGAATGACCACGATATGGACCGTGACGATGATGGCAATGATGATCCGATAGCCATTAATGCGCGTGGTCCCAGTGCAGTCGAACTCAATCTGATCGTGAATGGCGTTTCAGAATCCGCACAAGGTGCATCGCTACTTGGTATAGGCAATAATGAAGTGGACAATGCTTCCGCACAATTCGAATTTACCACTGGTGATATGCTTTCTGTCGAAGCATTGATTACAACCATTGAAGGTGAAGCACCGGACACGATCTACTTGGATGCAAGTGATCTCTATCCTAATGGTATGAGCAACCTGGTTGATCAATTGATTCCGAGTGCTACAGAGTTGACGCCTCAAGGAACAATTCGCGCAGTCTGGGATGATATTGCCTTTGATTTTACAGGGGCAGTAGTGAATGAAGGTGCTGACATTGATGATGCGAGCAGATGGTTCTTCGATCAAAGTGTACTTCATGCGCTGATCGGTAACACTGGTCAATATATTCCGGATCACCCCCTTGGTATCATTGGAGATCGTGCTGGTGTTGACAACTTTAATGGTCTCCATGTCTTTAATGGTCCGATTGTCGGTGTAACTCCCGTTGAAAAAGTGGACTTTGATGCGATGGAAAACGGTGTAGGATTCAATCGTACAAACAATGCCAGCGAGCGGGATACATTGAATGCAATTGTCGGTTTACCAAAAATGAAAGTGCAAGAAGGTGCGATTGCGAAACGTGTTGCCTGGGTTACGGTGTTCGTTTTTGACAATGATTCACTCTTTGAACCTGAAGAATCGCTTTCGGCGCAGTTTACAGTTGATGTTTCACCGCCTGTAGTAACATGGGAAATTCCATCTGATTCAATTGTTCGTACATTAACACCGACTCAGGAAGATCAACGTGTGAATACGTATTCCTTTGATGGATTGCCAGATGTACCGGATGACGGTATTAAAGGTGGTCGTGTCGGATTCCCAAGTGCACCCGGTTTGTATTTGGGTAATAAGATCGATACGATTCCGAACAGAGTACGTGCAGGAGACACATTAAGTGTGATCGTTGATGCAACAAATACGTTGATCGATCAAACAGGTGATGACCGGTTCCGTACTCTGCCGGGAGTCAGTCAAGATGGTATATTCAGCATTGCGTCGAATAGTGGTCTACTGGATGTCACTGTTAACTTCTCAGAGTTCAACATCAACTTAAGTGATATATCTACTGATCAGGAAGTCATACCTACTTCGCTGAGTATCACGCAGCAGACGGATGCTCCGTCATTTATTCGAGCGACATATGAAATACCGGTTGGATTACAGCATATCGGAGATTCTGTCGCCAAATCGAAGAAAGTTGCAGATATTACTCCGACAGTGGTCGATGATGCCGGTAATAAACCGTATGATACGGTTTATGATGTTGAATTAAAACAGAGAATCACGCCTCCATTGGCAGTCGATAATCAGTCTCCGACGATTAGCGGTACTCTTGATGTCGTGGTTCAAAAAAATCCTGAAGGAATGTCATATGGTGCCGTGTTCGGAACGCAACAAAAAGGTGTTGGTCAAGTCGTTCCGTCCGGATCAAGAATTCTGGCAGGTGCTGTACTGAGAATCACCGCTACCGTTTCAGATCAGATCGATAGTCCAATCGACGTGATCAACAACCCGAATTATGGTATTGCCGCGTTGACAGCCGATAATATCGTTTTACAGCCGGCCGATATCGTAGTCGATATTTCACGTGCTAAGTTAACAGGCCCTGACTCGGTTGCAATTCCGTTTGATGTCAGGATTCCTACTGCCGAAGGTGGTTCAAGTACTCCGAGCTTCAAGTTCATCATCCGTGCGACGGATACAATCGGGAATGCAACTAGTAAACAATCTAATGCATCCTTCACATTTGATGCGAAACCGATTATAGCGACTCGCTATCAAGGTGTTGCTCTCGAAACAGAAGCACAACGGACCATTACTGTTGATGCAGGCGCACAAACCGTGATCAGCGCGACTGGTTTTGATGCGGGTGAGCTGACTTCAATTCGCTGGATCGTAGTTCCGTCCGGTGTAGAAGCCCTTGGACTTTCTACAACACCGGCAGAAGAAGATTTCGAATTGACACAAACAGATCAGCAAACAGGTGAGCTTGATCTGAACATCAATCCGCAAATTACGGCTGATTCGGTCAATATTTTGGTTGCCACTGCAGCTGTAAAAGATGATCTCGATAATGAGGTATTCAGCGGTCAGCATATCATCAATATCAATCAACCGGCACTCTTTGCTAGTGTATTTGAAGCAACAGAAACGAATTCCGCTGGCGCCGTTGTTGAAGGTGTTACCGAAGCAAGAAGCGATGTAACAGGTCTCCAGTTGGCGGCCGATCAGGATGTCCGTGAAGTGACGATTCCTGAAGGTTCGATTCTTGAGGTCGATGTAATCGCTACTGACGCGAGTCTCGGAACAATTACGTTGGGTGCTACCGGTACCGGTATGATCAGTGAAGCGATCAAGTCATCTGCATTCGCCGGAAGCGGTGGACAATATCTCTTGACGCTTGAACCGGGATATGAAGCAGTTACTGGCGCGGTTGAAGCGGCTACATATGTTGTTGATATCACTGCGAGTGACGGATTGCATATGAGCATGGATAACACAAGATTGCTGGTCAATGTGACAGCTCAACCGGCAACACCGGCAATAACGATTGTTTCGGTTGAAGTAGGTGGAGCTGAATCTTCCAAAACAAGTGTAAGCGTTAGAGAAACACAAGAGTTACAGGTAGTCTTACAAGCCACGGATGAGGGCGGTGAAGATGTGGATATAAGCGTTGACGCCCCCGAATCCGTATTGACCTCTACCGGCTACAGTCTAGAAGAAGTGATGGGTACCGGTGGTGTTACTGACGCAAC
Source organism: uncultured bacterium (assembly GCA_964412555.1). Classification (GTDB taxonomy): domain Bacteria; phylum Hinthialibacterota; class Hinthialibacteria; order Hinthialibacterales; family Hinthialibacteraceae; genus CAYPPG01. The sequence continues at coordinate 9,440 of CAYPPG010000050.1, read as the reverse complement.
CGTAACCTTCACACCGGATGTAGAGTTCTCGGATATTCCTGGAAACAACAATCCGGATGATCCGTTCGACTTCACATTCACCGCAACGAATGTTCCGGAAGTGGGTACACCGGTTTCGAATGACACCGAATTGGCAGTTGACGTTACGAACGAAAGCCAGCCACCGGTTATTACAACGTCTGTCAGCGTGGATGGCGGGGCTGCTGTATCAATTGACGATGGTGATACCGTTGCGACTGTTGAAGATCAATCGCTAGTATTCAGCTTCCTTGCTTCTGATCCTGATGGTGATACGGTTCAGTTCCCGACTGCTCATGTTCTTGATGCAACCGACTTCGTAGTTGGAGATCTGACCGTAACGAATATTCAAGCGTCATTCGTTGAAGCGCAATTGACCATGACTACACCTGCAGCCCCTCCTGTTGGTGGAATTACTGCAACAGTTGTATTCACGGCTACGGATTCGAAACTGACTGTTAATGAAGAATCGTACTATGTCGCAGTCGCCGGTGGTGAACCACCGATCGAAGAAGTTGACGTAGATGAGGTTGTTGTAGCCGCTGGACAGGGTGGTATACAATCCGTTAATGTGAAAAACGTGGATCCGAATTCCTCAGTTCCAGTGAATGGTACAATTAGAGGATTCCGCGGTGCTCCGCTTGCATTCTTGCAAAATGCGGCGATTGGTGGTGGTGTAGATCGTGCAGTCTATATGTCGGCCGGTGACCTGAATAACGACGATCAACTGGATGTCGCTATCACGCTCGGTCCGGTTACTGAACAAGCTACAGCACCGAACGTCGTATTACCGCGTGATCTGACGAACAAGCTGTTCATCAGTGGTCCGTTCTATGCCTTCCCATCGACTGGTACGGGCGGCGTTGTATACGGACAAGGTGAATTGAAGACCGCTATCGGTAACTTCATTGGATCCTCTACGAATCAAATTGCGGTTGCACAAGGTGTTGGTGGTAAGACAATCATCAGATTGTATCAACACACAGGATTGCCGTTCCCGCTTCATTACAAACTCGTTGGGCAAATCCAAGGTCTGACCGGATCCGAATGGGTGAACAATGCCAGTGGTGGTATCAACCTTGCTGCTGGAGATATCGACTCTGACGGTATGGATGAACTGTTCGTTGCACAAACAAACAGTTTGACATCACAAACCACATTCAATGTGATCGACATCGAGGATATTGGAGATGCCGGAGTTGCAGCGGGAACCATTGCAGGTGTTTCGGACCGCGTAACCGGACTCAAAGGTTTCCACCTTCCGAAGTTCCGTGGTGATGGTGGTATCGAAGTGGTAACAGCAGATTTGAATGGTGACGGTGAGTTGGAAATCTTGGTTGCCAGCAGTGGCGATATCAACAAGAAAGCCGATCCGTTCCTCAATCTGTTGGGTGTGTTGAAACCCGTACTCACCGATGGTAAGGTTTCCAGTGTTTCTTACGTGAGCGGTTATGTACAGAACATGTTCAGTGAAACAACCAATCCATCCGGAGCGATCAGTGTTGCAGCCGGTGAATTGGATGGAAATACTGAAAACGGTGATGAAGTGGTTGTCACGACTGGTGCTTATATCAGTGTGGACGATATGAATGTCACGGCAGTGAAACCTGCACCGGCCAACAAATACTTTATCGTGAAGATCAATATGACTACCGATACAGTAAGTGCTTGGAGCCGTGTTACATTACCGAGTGATGTGCCGATTACTCCTCTTGAAGGTGTAACAGCATTTGTTGGTGGATTCGCTCCGTCCAGTGGTGGTCTTTCCGTTATCGTTGGAAATACCGATACACCTGAGATCGGAAACTAATAACCGATCAAAAATGAATTACTACCGGGCGGGATCAATCGATCCCGCCCGATTTCTTGATAGGCACAATAATTTACAATGATATTAATAAAGATGAAATTTCTTCTCTTCGCGTTTCTTGCATTTCTTTTCTTCGATAGTTGCACCTCTTCAAAAAATGAAACCCATAAGGAAATCGAGTATATTCAGGTTAATACCATTATTGATCTTCTAAATGAATTGAATACTGCTCAAATTACCGCACCGAATCCCCGTTTTGTTTCCCCTTACTTAGAATCGATACAGGATGAAAACAAATGGGCGATCTATCAACATTCTAACAGTACGATTCGCTTTGATCATCTTTATATCGGCGATGATGCGGTGATGGATTTCTTTATTGCCATGCGGCAAGATTCATGGAAAGAAGAAGGCGATGGAGTCCGTTTTGTCATTGAAGCGGAAACAATCATCCGGGATGTTACGAACATCATCCAATTATTCGACAAATACATCGATCCAAAAAACAATCAAGAAGATAGAAAATGGTTTCATGAACAAATACCTCTCGATCAAGTTTCAAATCAGTATATTAGCTTGATCATGAAGACATTACCTGGTAAAAAAGGCAGGGAGAAGGTAAATAGCTTTGCCGATTGGGCAGTATGGGGTACACCGATTATCCATTCGAAACCACAGAAAGTTGAGCATCGAATCCATGAGAAAACAAACATTATTCTGATTACTGTTGATACATTGAGGGAGGATTATCTTCATTGTTACGGTAATGAATGGATTCAAACGGATAATATCGATTCACTTGCAGAGAATGGTATATTGTTTGAAAATTCATATTCAACCACCTATACAACCAATCCCTCTCACGCTTCGATTTTGACATCCTTATATCCATTCGAGCATGGTGTCGTAGGAAATGATTTCAATCTCGCCGGTTCGATTCCACGATTGCAGCAAATTTTTGGAGAGGAAGGATATGAAACCGGAGCCATTGTAAGTGTCTATCATCTCGATAAAGAGATGACCGGTATCGGTAAATGGTTCGATTATTTTGATGGCATTAATAAAAAATGGTCAAAAGAAGGTTTCAAATCATTTTACACTCAATCCCGTTCAGCAGCATCTGCTACAAATGCTGCAATTGACTGGCTGGAAAAAGTACATAACAAGCCGTTTTTTCTCTGGCTACATTATTATGACCCTCATGCTCCCTATCTCGCAGTCGATGGATTTCATAAAAAATATTACGAAGGTGATCCGAGAAGTGAAAAACACACATCGATGGATTTTGTTTTATTGAATGAAGGTTGGCAACAAGATTGGTTAAAATGGATCACTCCATATCGTGATTTGGATTATTTCAAAAAGGAATACGCCGCTGAAATCTCCTATTTGGATACCCATATCGGTCGATTTTTAGATGTGATGGAACGCATGAAACTTGATCAGAATACAATCATTGTTTTGACAGCAGATCATGGAGAAAGCTTTGGAGAACACGGAGTCTATTTTGATCATCTCACGAATTACAACACAGATATACGAGTTCCGCTGATCCTATCATCTCCGCTGATCAATCATACGGGTAAACGAATAAAGACACCGGTTTCCGGTATCGATTTAGCGCCGACAATTCTAGATTTGGTAGGTCTGCAGGAGAACTATCTTGCAAAAAAAATGTTCGAAGGACGCTCGCTTCGTCCTTTATGGGAGGAGGACGAGAAGAATTGGAAAAGGATTTTAGTTTCAGAGGGTGTGTATCACAAGGATATAACCGGCTGGAATGGACAGTATACAGTTTATTGGGAATTATACAATACGCAGATTCATGAGAAGTATAAACAATATACAGACCGCGTATGGATATTCGATATAATCAATGATCCGGATGAAAAAAATCCAATTGGATGCTTTTATTGGAACAAAGAAACAACAACTGCCGGACAACAGGATGAAAAGATAATTCAATTTGAAAGAGAAGATACCCAGGATGTGAAAATTCGAAAGCAAATCATCCTATCGATGGAGAATGCCGGTAAAAAATATCTCCCGACAGTCGATGAATTCAAAAGATGGTTCCAGGATGATCGGGAAGATGTGTTTATCAAGAAAGAAATGCTTTCAAAAGATCGTTTCTTTGAAGATATTATTGAGATCCTCACCGTTTTGAAAAAACGTGCCTCACCACCCCCTATTCGTGAAAAATTGAAAACCCTCTTCGATGTCAGCTCATTGGAAGATACGGATGTTCAAAGTTTTATGATTTCCGACCCACAATTCCAAGAAGCATTGCAGGGCCAAGGGTATACACAACCGGATCATTAGAGAATTTATTGATATCCCTAGGAAGCGAACGCGATCTAAAACGATCACGGTCAATAGAATTATTTTTAGTAGGTTATTCCTTATCGTTTACGATATAATATGGTAAGGAGTGCACTATATGAAATGGTTATTTCTATTGATAGAAAGAGATCGATTTAGGTTGAAGGCATCATTCTATTTTTTTCTCTATTGGTTTTTCTCTTTTTTATTTCTTCCTTCTTCTTTTTCTCAGGAATCCTCTCTTATTCAACGCCGATTTGAGGGACCGCAGAGGATTACTTCCTCTGGTTTTCCACAACCGTTTCCGATAACCATCGATCAATCAGCGGTCGCCGCGGAAGTGAAAGTACGTTTTCGCATTGACCATCCTGTTCCGAGTGAATTGAGCATCAAATTGAATGCTTTGGGATTGACGAAAATCCCACTTCATTCCGCCGGAGATTCGGAATTTTTGGAAGAATACCAAATTCAAGGCGTCGCCGGCCGTGATGTCGAAGGAACATGGGCACTCGAAATCACCGATGAGAAAGAAGGAAATGTAGGGAGTTTACTCTATTGGGAAATCGAGATTGTTCCTGCACAATTGGAAACACTGGAAATTCAAAACGCGACCGGCTCATTGCGAGTTCGAGTGGACGGTTATGGTAGTTTTGGGGATCAGCGGTTAGGTACCGACTCCGGAGCTCGTTTTGGATCGATTGAAATTCCCGGCTTGGACAACGATCTTTCCACACGCGATGAATTCTCGACAGTGTATAATTCTGTGAGTTTTTTTCATTCCACAAGTCAATTCTTATCTTCTCTCGATGTGTTTCCTGGAAATCGAATGCCGATTGTTTCGATTGCCCGGGGATTGAACGATACCCTTTTCAGCCACTTTCAGGTGGACGATTATTCAGTGGAACTCACACAATTTTTGTATGAAGGGGAAAACGATACTTTTGTTTTTACTCAGGAATATCAATTCACATCCTTGAGTGAGGGTTCGAACTCTATCTTTTTAACACGCTATATCAATCCGAAATTACCCTCAAGCAACGATCCCACGGGAGTGGTGAACTATGCCGCGGTGGGGAAGACATTGATAGGCACTCCCACATCATTTTATGTTTTCAATGAAGTTCAATCGTCAACAACAGAAAAAAGTGTCTTTGTAGAAAACAACTTCCTTGTTGTAAATGGTGAAATCGCCGATTTTACGATATCAAAGTGGCGGGATGATGAGGGGAATAAGTTTGCCGAAAAATTGGCTGATGAAGGGAAAGAAATATATCAAACTTATCCTGATTGGTTTGATGGGAACGATGACGGAGTGACGGATCCGGGAAACGGATTTGATATTGCTTTGGCAGTGGGGATCCGGCTTCATTTTGATCGTCCAAATGCGGTGGCCCGATATATCACGACCACTCGCTGGGGAGTGTCCAGCCCAGCGGAAGTGCTGAGCGCCACAATTCCGGAAGATATCATCATCAATACTCCGACTCCCACATCGACTCCAACACCGACATTCACCCCAACCGCAACACCGACTTCTACACCAGCACCACCATTATTTTTAAAAGAAATACCGGATATTCGTTTATTGCAAAATGAAGCAACCCAGGGAATTCTTGATTTGGATGAATATGTGCATGATCCGGATACCCCGAAAGCTGAGTTACATTGGCAAATTATAGACAATCCACAGAATCTTCCTTTCCGAATCGACTCGGAAAATCGAATGGATTGTGATGCGATACCCGAAACAGGAGATTTTGAGACGATTACAGTGCAGGTTTCTGACGATTTGCATTCCGTAACTCAAAAAATTCATGTCAAAGTATCATCTTTTTTAATTGATTCCTATTATCGGATTCCACCGATAATTTTACGGCCGCATGAGCAATATGTGAGTCCCTATACATTGAATGATTTGATCGTACGGCAAAGCGGAGAAGGGAGCATTCTCTGGAAAATGGCAGGGTCCAAACCTGTCGGAATCCAAGAAGTGATCATTCGGGAAGATTCCAGTTTTGTCGTAATCGCCGGGGAGAATCCGCCGAATGGGCCGGTCGTGATTCCTTTTGTTGCGGTTCGCTCTAACATCACACCTTATCCTTCACCGACATCGACTGTGACACCAACGGTAACGAATACTTTTTCTCCATCACCAAGCTATACATCCACACCATCTTTTACGCCGACTTTTACGTGGACACCGACTGTGACGCATACGATTACGCCGACTTTCTCGCCACTGCCGACTGCCACTTTGCCATTGACGAAAACGCCTACTTCATCGCCATCATCGACGAATACGGCAATACCAACTCCCACAAAAACCTTTAGTCCGACAACGACGCCGACAGTGACACCGTCCCCTACCCCCTCATCGACGATGACGCCGACAGTGACATCCACACCAACACGCACGGCTTCGAATACGGCGACGAATACTCCGACTGCCACACGAACGCACACTCCGACAATGACCAATACCCGACAACCAACGGCTACGCCTACCTTTACTCCCACGCCGTCACCGACATCTGTACCCACACCATTGCCAACCGGTGTTCCTACATACACGCCGACGGCTACAACATTACCACCGTCATCCTGTGCGAATGCGTTTGAATTTACAGTAGAACCCTTTGTTCAAACACAAATGGGACCTGAAGATTTACTGTTTTACCAACCGACTGATCAGGATTTAGCCGACCTATTTGTTGCACATTATGACGAGGGGACGATTGATGTGTATCGAAATCGAGCCGGTATATTCGATTATGATCGGTCATTCGATACCGGTTTCGGGACAGCGAACATCGGATTCGGAGACGTTGATGGTGACGGAATGGATGATCTTTATGTCTTGAATTCGATCGAACAAAGATTAGCGGTACTTCGTGCGGAAGGAGCCTATAATTTTGCCGTAGATCGTATATTGAGTCTGCAGGGAGCTGATTTGCCGGATGTGATCGAGATACATCGCGGTGTGCGGTATCAGGCATTGGCCGTTGGCCGAATCGATGACGATGTCATGGCCGATGCCCTCATTCGCACGCGTTCATCCGTGCTTGTGATTCTCGCTGTAGATGGGGAATTGCAGGTACAGGAAGAGATTCCAATCATTGGAATGACTCGGTTCATGAAAGGGCACGATCTGGATGATGATGGGGACCTCGATTTCATCCTCGCGTTGCGAGCATTTCAAGGGGGTGAAGAAATATGGGTGTATCGTAATGATGAAGGTCAATTCGAGCGAGTGCAGATCTACCGGACCGATACTGATTTTGAAGGAAACAATGCAGAAGATGTCGTATTTCATGATTTAAATGGAGATACGATCATGGATATGGGGGTATTGGTCTTCAGCGGAGCAGTGAAAATGCTGGTAGGAAATGGGGACTGCCGATTCGAACCGATAGGTGAGGCAAATCCATTTCCACCGGGTGTTGTGGAAGGAATTGCATTCTCTGATTTTGATGGCAACGGGCGGCTCGATCTCTCTGCTTTGCATCGCAGCCAAGACGGTTTGACAGTGTTATTTGCTTGCGGAACGGAACCGTTGGTATTCACAGATGTCAAGCAATTTATTGCCGATCCGAGTGTACCGGATGGAGAAGACTATGTATTGAAAGTCTTAGACCGGAACGGTGATGGGGATTCGGATGTAATCTTTACGGCGAGTTTTCAAGATCAGTTGGTCATTTTGGAGAATGAAATTATTGAGTAATGTAGAATACTCTAATAAAGTGAGTAATGTTCCCTTCAAAATATTCTTCCTTTTTGCGCTAATTAGTTACATTTTTCTTGCATACTGTTCAGTAATGTGATAAAATAGTTTGCTGAATGTAAAGATTTGTGGTGTGTTGCGCTCTCCAAATAAGAGGAGAGGTATTATGATTGCACGGAAACGTTATTCAGAAGAACAGGCTGTTGATCAGCGAATCAATACTGTGATTGCCGAAAAGATGAAGAATGCCGTGGTTCGGGAATATATCAAGTCACATCCTGGTACACGGCAGGAGGAAGTTTTCGCCCAGTACGTGAATGGGAAATGGGTGGTCCAAAGTGTGACGAAGATTTTGGGGGATATTTTCAAAAATCATGAAATACGGAATGCGTTCAGCCAACAGAAATTGTTGGAAGAGTTGGATGTCGAAGGAGATGACCGCTATCGGACATGTCAGGATTCCGTTCATAATTCGAAACGGATCGTCGATTTTTTATTTCAATCCCGTCATACTGCTTTTGGGCTGTCGGAAAGAACAGGGCATTTGAATTTCTTGAGCAAGGAAGAACGATTTTGTGCGGAAGCTATTTACCAGTACTGTAAAAATATCAAAGAAATCATTGATATGATGGCGGAAGAAAAACCGCTGTATAAAAAAATGCGTCTTCACGTGCGAGTTCATTTCGATACACTGCAACGTCAGTTGAAATCGCAGTTGAACATTTTCGATCGTGAAGTGACTCTGAATAATGAGTTTTCAAAATTTTCTCAAGGATTTATCGAATCACACTACAATGAACTAAAATCCAAAATCAAGTCTTCGGAGAAAAAGAAATTATTGATCGATAAGGTCTCGAAAGTATACCAAATTTTGAAGAAGAACGGGGTAGTGCAAATCGATGGAGCGGATAAGTTTACTGTCGATCAACTCCGCAAAACCCTGCAAGAATTGGATCAAGACATGATCACGCGGCGGATGGAATTGGATTTGATCCAAAAGGTCATTGCCGCATTAGAAAAGATCGTGGCGGTGCTTGAAGGATCACAGAAGGAAAGGCCAATCTCAAAACCACCAAACGAAAAAACATCTGGTTCCTCACACCGGATGGCTTTCGGTAACCGATTGTCAAAGATGTTTGGCCGCTTTGCAAAAGGGATCAAAATGAAATCGGCTTAGAATTTTTTTTTGTATTTTATTTACTTGTTTTCGGTGGTATGATATCATTCAACCTCTTCTTTTGGTCATTCCTATTATCGGTATAATTGGTCATATATCTTATTCGGATTCGGAAAATTTTTCGATGATGGAGAACGGAAAGAAGTTTAATCCCAATCAATGGATTGAAAAGTATGGAGATACTTTGTTCCGATACGCTATGATTCGGCTTAATGATAAAGAACTAGCCGAAGATGTGGTTCAGGAAACCTTTATCGCCGCTCTCCATTCTTCTTATTTGGGTGATTCCAGTGAACGTACATGGCTGATCGGTATTTTGAAACACAAAATCATGGACCTAAGGTGTACCCCATTGTCTAGACAAATTTAACCTTTTTTTAAGGTGGATTACC